>DAOUPZ010000020.1 GCA_030625885.1 Clostridia bacterium | reverse complement strand
CGGATCATATTATCAAACTCATTCAGTCGTTTGGAAAGACCGTGGAGCATAACAATGCGTTCTTGAAACAGATACTTGATCTGCTTAAAGAAAATGAGTTTACTACTATGGCCTATATGGCGATTCTGATTAAGAATAATTAATTTTAATAGGATTGCGCCAATAAATCATTGAGGTGAACAAATTGATCGACAAAACTGTTGACGAAGAATACTTGCAGCAAAAGCTGGAGTGGGTGAAATATCGTTTGGCAGTGCTGGAGGAAATGGAAGCGAAGCTGAATGAAATGAAGATAATTGCCATTGATGCAGCAGGAAATGAGCGGAGTGATGGCGAAAAAGAAACCATGAATACAAAGATTCGTGGTTTAGAAAAAGAAGTAAAGGCGCTGGATGAAAAAAGCAGGACGTGCTGGTTGGATTGTCAGTAATATGACATAAAGGAGATGATTCGATGGATATTGCAGCCATGTCAATGGCACTGAGTCAGGCTAAGGTGCAGCAGCAGGCGAGTGTTTCGGTGATGAAGATGGCAATGGATGGGGGCAAAAGCGACGGTGAGATGCTGACCCAGCAGATCGATGATGTCACGAAAGCGATGACGCAGTCTGTGCAGCCGCATTTGGGAGCTAATTTAGATATTCAATTGTAGGTAAAGATCGTCTTTTGATGGCGGTCTTTTTCTATTTGCTCATGTTTGTTTTTATCAATCAATCTTGTAACTCTTTGTTAGAATGAGTATGGGTATGCTATAATTAAAATAGGGTATGATATAGGGGCTTTTTAGATAATTTGTTATTAAGGAAGTGAATGGATGAGGCTTGCAGAATTTGAAATAAGAGCGATCAAGGAAGCTGTATATTTAGAAGATGAAAATGCGGATATATATATATTTGGCTCAAGAGTAGATGATGATGCTAAGGGTGGCGATATTGATATATTGGTCATATCTCAAAAATTATTACAAAAGGATTCCAGAAGGATAAAGTATAATCTTTATGATAAACTGGGTGAGCAGAAAATAGATATTGTAATAGCAAAGGATGATTCGTATCCTTTTGTAAGTATGGTTCTTGAAAAGGGAGTTTTGATATGAAAAAAAATGAACATGAGCTTTTGATTGAACAGGTAAAGCTATTGAAGGATGCAAATGAAATATTGAAATATTCATATGATCGGTGTCGTGAAATAGGAATAAAGACTGAATATACTTTTGACGAATTGGATAGATTTGAAGCTCTTACAAGTCGTTTTTCAAGAGCAAGCGATATATTGATCCAAAAGGTATTCAGGCTTATTGATATAATAGAACTAGAAGGAAGAGGCACCGTCATCGATAGAATAAATAGAGCTGAAAAAAGGAATATAGTAGCAAATGCGGAAGTGTTAAAGAAAATAAGACATCTTAGAAATGATATTGCACATGAGTATGTGCCGGAAGTTGTGAGTGAAATTTTTAAAGAAGTACTTAGTATGACAGCTTATCTTATCCAGGATATTGAAAAAACCATTGAGTATGCAAATGGGCTTATTGAAAAAATAGACTGAGCTGAGCGATGACGCAGTCTGTGCAGCCGTACTTTTGGGGGAAACATTCTTTATAATTGACAATTTACAATGTACAATTGACAATTATGGTAGATTTTTATGCAAGCATAAAAATCCATTTTATTCTTTTATTGATATAGTTTTGCGTAAGCAAAACGTCCTTAATTGTCCATTTTCAATTGTAAATTAGTTTTTTGTTCCTCATTGCCAATAAAAGAAAAGTTTGTTAATATGTTATTATAAGGAATTGCTTTGCTGAGAAAGGAAGAAAAAATATGGCTATGGTATCTCTGGGAACGGTATCCGGTGAATCTTATCCGGCGATGCAGCTTTCACCTCAACCTAAAGTATTGACACCCATGCTGCAGAAAATTGACAATGAGCTGATACCGCAGGCGAGAAAAGCTGTTGGTGAGAAGGCCTATGATGCAGCGTTGAGTCAGCTTACCAAATTATTGCATCATAAGAATATTAATGTTTCGGTTAATATGGATGTGCGTTTGGGTTTGCAGCAGGTACGGATTAGTGACGGTGAAACAGGAAAGCGTATTGTCGATCTTCCTCCGCCGGCTGTGGTTGAGGTTGCGGAGCGGGCCCGCCAGCAGCATATCGGGTGGCTTATTGATGTCATGAGGTAATTTAATTCATAATGCGTAATTCACAATTCATAATTATTTGGATTGAGGGTTAACCATTATATAGATGAGTTTAGAGAAGGCTGCGGGTGTGGTCTTTTTTTTAATTGACAATTCACAATGCACAATTGACAATTATGGTTGATTTTTATGCAAGCATAAAAATCTATATTTAATTCTTTTACAAGATAGGTTTTGCGTAAGCAAAACTTCCTTAATTATCAATTATGCATTGTCCATTTGCTTTTGTTGCCCATTGCCAGTTGTTAAAATGTTACTTACAGTTCAAGTAGTTATTAATCAAATTAATATATTCTAAGTAGTATTGAAGGCAACTGGTGATTGAACAGTAAACAATGGTATCATCAATCTTTTCATATTCGTGCACCAAAATGTTTCTGAGGCCTGTTGAAGGGGCTATTTTTAACGCAAAATCCATAGGGATGATATGTTCTTCTGCAAGATCGATAAACGAATTAAAATAGTCTGTTGAGCCTTTTTTGCTATAATATTTTAACAGCATGTTATTGATATCGGTAGCACATTCTACAATGAGTTGCAGGGTTCTTTCAATAGCCCGTTTGTAAAGGGTGTTGGTTTGGTATTCTTCCAGTGTTATTTGTGAATTTGTTTTTAGTTCTTCATAATAAGTATAAAGCTTATGTAATTTATCACACATCTTATCTTTTTCTGACATTTTTTAATTCCTCCGCAAGCTTTTTCTGAAAAATATCATTCTTTATTTGTCTGAATTTTTTAGTTTCGTAATAGCTTTTGTAAAGATAGGGTTGTAAGTTTGCAAAATACCCGATTTCCTTTTCATAAAGGATAATACCGTCATTGGCAATTTCGTATTTTAGCAGGCCGCTGGCGGTTTTTAAATTAACCAGATCCATTTCACTTTTGCGGTGCAGGATGATTAGATCAGTTAGGAGGCCGTATACTTGGCTAGAAGACAAATTGTCATCAGAAATATATGCCATATCAATATCACTCGTTAAAGGATTAAAATCTTCCTTGCGGGCGTAGCTCCCGAAATAAACCAATAGTGTGATATTGTATTTTGTTATGATTCCTCTAAGTTTTTCTTCGTTAATATGAATGGTGTCCATGTTATTAACCTCATTATTATCCTCTTTTACTTATGTCTGAAAAAGGGTTAAAGTTATCTTTCTTAATATCTATCATAATGTTACCATATTTTTAGATTAATAGTAATATACTGGATGAGTATTTTAAACAATTTTGCAGGATTAATGATTTAATGATTAATCAGGTTAAAAGTAAAGCTAGAAGTTTTTATTAATTTTGCCCTATTCTTAAAGAAATCATTATATTTTCCGATAATAAATAATAGGAGTAGAATACATGACACGGAGGTTGAATAATATGCGCGTGGAGGGTATGAGCGGGTCTTTACCGACAAGTAGTGTACAGGATTTTAGTCCGCATCAGGCAGGCGGGGAAAGTGTTAAATCCGGTACTCAGCAGCAGGAAAAACAAAGCCATGTTCAAGATAAAAATATTCCTAATAGTGAAAAAAGACAGGTGAGTGAGAACGAAGTCATTGATGCCATAGAAAAAGCCAATAAGGCGATCGAAGGGACCAATAACTATGTCAAATATTCAATTCATGAAAAAACACATCAAATCATGGTCAAAATCATTAACAAAGAAACAGATGAGGTGATCAAGGAACTTCCGCCGGAAAAGATTCTTGATATGGTTGCCAATATGCTGGAACTAGCGGGATTGGTTGTGGACGAGAAGAGATAAGAGCAGGGTGGTGATTTTATGGGCGATTTGCGTATTTCTGGTCTGGCGACTGGTATAGATACAGAGAGTATTGTTACAGATTTAATGAAAGTCGAACAAATGAAGGTCGACTCGGTTAAGCAGGATCGACAAATTGTCGAGTGGAAGCAGGAAGCGTATCGAGATATTACCAACGATCTGCGGGTTTTTAAGGATGATTACTTTGATTATTTAAAGCCGCAAAATAATATCCGTTCCGAGGCTACCTTTAAAAAATTTAGCATGAGTTCTGCGAATGAGAATGCAGTATTGGGAACAGCTAACTCTGATGCGATTGAAGGGGAATACAGGGTTAAAGTTGATCAGCTGGCTAAAAGTGCTTCTGTGCTATCCTCTGATGCGATTGGCGTGGATTCTGAGAAAAAGTTTTTAGCAGACGAAACTACGGGGACATTTAAGATTAATTATAAAAATGGGGATGCGGATACAATCAGTGCTGAATTGGAGGTTACTGCGGATACCACCATCAGTGAAGTTGTTAACACCATTAATTCACTGGACGGGGTTAAGGCAAAATATGATACCACGTTGGATAAATTGCTGATCTGGAGTGAAGAAACAGGAGTAGATCAGCAGATTTCCTTTGATACTTCCGATTCGTCCTATACTGATATTTTAGATGCCCTTCATTTACCTACGGATGGCGATGTGATCACTGGGCAACAGGCGCAGATTGATTTGGAGATTAATGGTGTTACAGTGGGTGAAAACATTGAAGTGGATAACAATGATCCAACCATTATGGGTGTGGGGTTTAATTTAAAGGCCGAAACGACAGATTTTGTTTCTCTTACGGTAGATAAGGATGTTGATGCCACGTTTGATACCGTTAAGGGTTTTGTCGATAAATATAATGAAATTATAAAAAACATTCATGGTAAACTATCAGAAAAAGTAAATCGGGATTATCGTCCATTAACCGATGAACAGCGTGAGGGACTGGATGATGATCAAGTTGAAAAATGGGAAGCAAAAGCAAAAAGCGGCTTATTGCGTAATGATAATATGCTGGAGAATATGCTTTTAGATATGAGGCGAGCGCTTTCGGATTCGGTGGCCGGAGCAGGGATTAGTCTTGCGGAAATAGGAATTAAAACGTCCAGTGATTATAAAGATCATGGTAAGCTGGTTATGGATGAAAGCAAGTTGCGAGAGAAAATAGCCAGTGATGGAGAAAAAATTGCTAAACTATTTACGATAGAAGAAGGTGCTTATGACTGTAATGCTACTAGTACCGAACGGCAAGAGCGGTATAACAATTCGGGTCTTGCCACGCGTATTTATGATATTTTGCAGGATAATATTCGCACCAGCCGGGACAACGATGGGAAAAAGGGTACGTTGTTGGAAAAAGCAGGGGTCAAAGGGGATATAACCGAATATAAGAATACCTTAACAGACCAGTTAATTCAATATGATGATAAGATAGATTCTTTACTGGATCTTATGAGTCAAAGAGAAGAACGTTACTATCAACGATTTACCGCTATGGAAAAGGCGATTGCGGAGATGAACAACCAGAGTTCATGGTTGTCACAACAATTTAGCAGTATGTAAAAGGAGGATGTGTAAATAATGGCAGTGAATCGTTCATATCAGCAATATCAGCAGAATTCTGTTATGACAGCCAGTCCGGGAGAACTGACGCTAATGCTTTATAACGGGTGTATCAAGTTTATTAAGCAAGCGATGATTTCAATTGATAAAAAGGATATTGAGCAAACTCATAATAACATTGTTCGCGCGCAGGATATTATTATGGAATTTATGTCTACGCTCAATATGGACTATGATGTTTCTCAAAATTTGATGCAGATTTATGAGTTTATGAAAAATCATTTGGCAGAAGCTAATGCTAAGAAAGATAAAGCGATGTTAGAAGAGGTATTAGAACTTGTGACGGATCTACGGAATACTTGGAATGAAGCTTTAAAGCTGACACGAAAGAATGGAACGGGATGGCAGAAATAATTGACAATTGACAATTCATAATTCACAATTGAAAAGATAAAAGCTGAAGGCTTTAAGCCTTCAGCAATATAATATAGATTTCCAACTAACCAACTAACCAACTAACCAACTAACCAACTAACCAACTAACCAACTAACAAACTGCCCTCTGATATTAAAACCAACAAAAAATAGTTAATGCGTTCTCAATAATAATTTTATCTTGACATTGGATATCTATATTATAAGCCATTAAAAATTGCACATAATACCTACTAGGGATCAAAATATAATACATGAGGTGAATATATTGAGTACTTTTGTTGCTATTCTTTTGGCGGTTTTAGCTGGTATTTGTGCAGGGATTCAGCCGGGTATAAATGCTGGTGTCGGCAAAATTATTGGCAGTTTAGAAGGAGCCTTGGTCAGTTTTGGCGTTGGCTTCTTTATTTTGCTAGGGATTGTTACTTTTTTTGGAAGTGGTGATTTTTCTAAAATTACCGTAGTACCCAAGCCCTATTTCTTAGCCGGAGTTTTAGGGGCAATTGTTGTGACATCGTTGATTTTTACGGTTTCTGCGATTGGTTCTGCAGCATCGCTAACGATTCTTGTTGCTGTGCAATTGATAGTGGCGATGGTAGTTGATCATTTTGGTTGGTTTGGTGCGGTGAGAATTCCCATTGATTTTTATCGGATTGGTGGTTTAGTGTTAATGTTATTGGGAATTAAGATGATCATGAAGTGAGGGGAAAAGACAGTTGACAGTTAAAAGATTAAAGATAAAAGATAAATAGTTGGCAGGATGCTCTTAGCAGTTAGGAAAAGATAAAAAATTTGAAGTATCTTTCACTCATAAAGGTATGAAAATAATTATCCTAACGCCTAAGAGCTTATGTGAAGAGGAATAGAATAAAATGGAGTGAGAAAATGGAACAATTACAGCAATTGGAAAGTTGTTTTCGGGAGCAGTATGAAAATTATAAGCGGTTACAGCAGTTGACGATACTGCAGCAAGATGCGATTGAAAAAAATGATATCGATCATCTGGAGAAGTTGATTGAGGATAAACAGCAATTGATTCGTATCATTGATATCAAACAAGCCCTCATAGAGGAGAAAAAACAAGTGTTGTCCAGGGCATTGGGGGTTCAATCGGTATCATTAAGCGTTTTAGAGAAGATCATGCCTGAAGGCGAGTTAATTGCATTGAAGCATATCTTAAAACAGTTACAGGCACTGAT
This sequence comes from Clostridia bacterium, assembly GCA_030625885.1. GTDB lineage: Bacteria > Bacillota > DAOUPZ01 > DAOUPZ01 > DAOUPZ01 > DAOUPZ01. The sequence goes on along the minus strand of DAOUPZ010000020.1, from coordinate 72,187 downwards.
GGAAGGTCTTATGACCATGGAAAATCAAAACGAAGCACTCTTGCGCGGACAAATGGAAAAAGTGAAGAAAGAAATTAATCATGTACAGGTCGGAAAACGGGCTATGAACTCATATGGACAGACGTATTCACCCGATGCATTTTATTTTGATAAGAAGAAGTAGACGTAATTGTATTGACTCTCTTTGTATAGTTATGTATAATTATTAAGGATAGGCAATTACATACGAGGGGGAATTTCTTATGAAAAAAATGTTAAGTATTTTACTTGCGGTTATGATGGTAGCTGCTTTAACTGTGAGTTTGGTAGGATGCGGCAGCGAGCAGGCTGCGCCAGCTGGTGATGAGCAGGAAGTTTTAAGAGTAGGAATGAATGCTGGATTCCAACCATTTGAATTTAAAGATGAAAATAACGAAATCGTAGGATTTGATATTGATATCATCGAAGCCATGGCTCAAGAAATGAATATGAAAGTGGAATACAAGGATATGGACTTCGGTGCTTTAATTACTGCATTAAATAATGGCGAATTTGATGTGATTGCATCTGCTATGACCATCAGAGACGACCGTAAAGAAAAAGCTGATTTTACAGATCCATATTTTAATGCTGGACAAGCCATTGCTGTTATGAAAGATAATAATGAAATTGCAGGATTAGATGACCTAAACGGTAAAATTGTCTCTGGTCAAAGTGGTACGACCGGCATTATCATGATGCAAGAAATGAAGGAAAAAGGCGAGTTAGATGTAACGGTTCGTGACTATCCTAATATTGCACAATGCTTTATGGATATGGGAAATGGTGTTGTTGATGCGATTGTAACGGATATTGGTGTTGTACAAAGATATGCACAACAGCATCCAGATATCAAAATAGTTGGTGATACATTAAGTGAAGAAGAGTATGGTATGGCTGTTAAAAAGGATAATGCAGAGTTGTTAGACAGTTTAAATGCAGCATTAGATACAATTGAGGAAAATGGTACGTATGATAACATTTATGAAAAATGGTTTATGGGTGAATAAGATGTGAAAAAAGTGCGTTATGCGCCAAGCGCATAACGCACTTTTTATATTAAACTTGTTTGTATCAATTATGAATTGTGAATTGTGAATTATCAATTAAAACGGCTATCGCCGTTTCCAGGTACTTTGCAAATAGTTAGGAGTGGCTTATGTGAGTAATTTGTTTGTTTGGAAAAACTTTGTAGAAGCCTTACCTTTTTTGTTAACGGGGGTAAAGGTAACCATCACAATTACAATTTTAGCGGTTGTTATAGGTATCATTTTAGGAACACTTCTGGGGTTGGCTAAATTATCTAACACAAAAATATTTAGACTTGTTGCAACGGTTTATATTGATATTGTGCGTGGGACCCCACTTCTTGTACAGATCTTCATTGTTTATTTAATTTTTCCGCCCTTATTTGGTTTTAATTCTTCTGATTTTTACCGTTACGTGGCAGCAGTACTTGCAATGGGGCTTAATAGTGGGGCCTACGTTGCAGAAATTGTCCGTGCTGGTATTCAAGCCATTGATAAAGGGCAGATGGAAGCAGCGCGTTCTTTAGGTATGTCTCATGCTAAGGCGATGCGGTATATCATTTTACCTCAGGCCTTTAAGCAGATTTTACCGCCACTGGGGAATGAATTTATTATCCTCTTAAAGGATTCTTCTTTAGCTTCAACCATTTCTGTACAGGAAATGTTTAAAAATGGTCAGGATATTTATAATCGCAACTGGGCAGTTGTTGAAGTTTTGATAGGTGTGGCAATCATTTACTTTATTATGACTTTTACCTTTTCACGTATTTTGGCTATAGTAGAAAGGAGGCTGAAGACGAGTGATTAATGTCCAAGACCTCAAAAAGAATTTTGGTAGTTTGCAAGTTCTAAAAGGTATTACAACCCATATAGACGAAGGGGAAGTTGTGGTCGTTATTGGTCCCAGCGGGTCGGGTAAAAGTACCTTCTTGCGCTGTCTCAATAAACTAGAAGATGCGACGTCAGGAGAAATCGTGATTGACGGTATCCTATTAGATAAATCTGAAGCGCATATTAATCAAATACGTGCGGAAGTAGGGATGGTATTTCAACGGTTTAACTTGTTCCCTCATATGAAAGTGATTGAAAATATTACCCTGGCACCCATTAAAGTGCGTCAAAAAAGTCATGATATTGCACGTAAGGAAGGGATGGAATTATTAAAGAAAGTAGGCCTCAGCGATAAAGCAGAAGCTTATCCCGGCCAACTCTCCGGTGGGCAGCAGCAGCGTGTGGCAATTGCCCGAGCTTTGGCAATGCATCCTAAAATTATGCTTTTTGATGAACCGACTTCCGCTTTAGATCCAGAACTGGTTGGAGAAGTATTGGATGTTATGAAGAAGCTAGCTGAGGAAGGGATGACCATGGTTGTTGTAACGCACGAAATGGGATTTGCCCGGGAAGTGGGGGATCGGGTGATTTTTATGGATGATGGTCGAATCTGTGAAGAGAATATTCCGGATGAGATTTTTACAAATCCTTACAATGAACGGACCAAGGCTTTTCTTGGGAAAATACTGTAAAAACGGATTGACATTTATTATTTAAAAGCATATAATACAGATATAATTATTTTAGGGGGAATGTTTTAATGCAAGGTAAAGTAAAATGGTTTAACCAAGAAAAAGGTTTTGGATTCATCGAAAGAGAAGATGGTAATGATGTATTTGTACATTATTCAGCAATTCAAGAAGAAGGTTTCAAAACTTTAGCAGAAGGTTCAGAAGTTCAATTTGATATTGTTGAAGGCGCTAGAGGCCCTCAAGCTGCTAACGTAACAAAATTATAAAAACAGACAGCTATTTGCTTAAAATAGATTACGATCTTTTTTATAATTGGGTAACCTAAACCTCGATAAATTTATCGAGGTTTTTTTCTTTTTTTGGGTTAATTATTCCTCAGAGGGGAATAATATATAGTAATAGCACGCTAGAAGGGAGATGTAGTGTATGAACATTATTGTAAAAGGGAAAAACGTTGAAGTAACCAATGCACTTCGAGACTACGTTGAAAAAAAGGTGGGTAAACTTGAGAAATATTTTGAGACGGAAATGAGGGAGATTCAGGTAACCCTAAGCGTGGAAAAAGAAAGGCGAATGGTAGAAGTTACTGCTTTTATCAATGGAATTACTCTGAGGGGAGAAGAAGAAACTGAAGATATGTATTCATCAGTAGATCTAGTCTTGGAGAAAATTGAGAGACAAATCAGAAAATATAAGACCAAAATTAATCGAAAATTACGGAAATCCAGTAACGATGAACCAGTAACAGCTAGGCTAGTTACTCAAAATCAAGATGACGAATTTAAGATTGTGCGTAATAAGCGGTTTAATTTTAAGCCAATGAATGTCGATGAGGCGATTTTGCAAATGAATCTGCTGGGTCATAACTTCTTTGTATTCACCAATGATCTAACAGAACAGATGAATGTGGTTTATGCGCGTAAAGATGGGAATTATGGTTTGATTGAACCTCAAATATAATTATTTAAAGGAGTGATTACATAATTCAGTGGACAGTTGATAGTGGAAAGTTGACAGTTAAAAGATATAAAAAACAAGTAAAAAAGCATATGTGTTTTGATAATATAAAAAACCGACTGGCAATCAGTCGGTTTTTTAAAATTTCTTTTGACTTCTCTCCCCAACAGTTACAGGCTGCGATCTTTCCACTTCCTGCTGTTAACCATTTTGCCTATAGTAAGGATAATTTTACTAAAATGGTGTAGAATATAGATAAATTGACAATTAGAAGATAAAAATGGCTATAGGCTAAAGGCTGAATGCTAAAAGCTAAAGCCAAATGTAGAACTGAAAGGATTGATGAATATATGCCTGGAAAAAATGAAGTCATTGCATTTATGCGTGAAGAAGCCTATAGGCCCATGACGTTAAAGGATTTGATGGAAGCGTTTGACATTTCTTTTCATGAAAAGGAAATCTTTGAGGGATTTTTGCGCCAAATGGAATTGGAAGGTAAAGTGGTTAAGACTCGAATGAAGCGCTATGGTGTACCGGAAAGAATGAACCTTGCAGTGGGCAAGATTCAAGGGCACCCAAAAGGGTTTGCTTTTTTACTTCCGGATGATCGTGATACTTCCGATGTTTATATTACCCGTCAGGATTTGAATGGTGCGATGCATGATGATTATGTCGTCGTACGCGTTTATGCTCAAACGTCACCAGACAAACGACGTGAAGGAGAAGTTATCCGTATTTTAAAGCGAGCCAATCAGCGGATCGTCGGTGTGTACGAACGAAGTCGGAAGTTTGGGTTTGTTATTCCGGCAAATAAACGAATCGTTCAGGATATCTATATTGACCAATCGGATAGTAATGGGGCTAAAGATGGGCAAGTTGTAGAAGTGGAAATTATGCATTGGCCGGAGAAAAGGCGGAATCCCGAAGGCAAAATTGTGGAAATTATCGGTAACCAAGGAGATCCAGGTACCGATATTGAAGTGATTATTAGAAAATATGATTTACCTCAGGAATTTTCGCAAGATGTTATTGATGAAGCAGAGGCGATTTCACAGTCGATTCCCCCTGAAGAAATTAAGAGGCGTCAGGATTTAAGAGATGTTAAAATGGTTACCATTGATGGTGCAGATGCTAAGGATTTAGATGATGCAGTTTCTATAGAACGTTTGCAAAATGGTCATTATAAGTTGGGGGTTCATATTGCGGATGTGAGCTTTTATGTCAAAGAAGGTAGTGCGTTAAATCGGGAAGCATTGGAACGGGCAACAAGTGTTTATCTGGTAGATCGCGTTATTCCCATGTTACCTAAACGATTGTCTAATGGTATTTGTAGTCTGAACGCGGGTGAAGATCGCTTATCCATGTCGGTATTTATGGAAATAACGCCTCAAGGAAAAGTAGTAGAGCATGAAATCTTTGAAAGTGTTATTTGTGTAGATGAACGATTAACATATGAAGATGTAACTAAGATGCTGGAAGAAGACGATCAAGCGCTTTGGGAGCGATATCAGCATCTTAAAGAAGAAATATTAACCTCAAATGAACTGGCAAAAGTTCTATTTAAACGGCGTATAAATCGGGGCAGTATTGACTTTGACTTTCCTGAAGCAAAAGTTGTTTTAAATGATAAGGGCGAAGTATTAGACTTATTAAAATACGGTCGTACGATTTCCAGCCAAATTATTGAGGAATTTATGTTAATTGCTAATGAAGTGGTAGCAGAAAGTATGTTCTGGCAGCAAGTGCCGTTTATTTATCGCATCCATGAGAATCCGGATGAAACGAGAGTTACGGAATTTAATGACTTCCTGCATGGGTTGGGATATCATCTTAAGGGTACGCATGACATTCATCCCAAAGCGTTGCAAGAGTTGCTTCAAAAGGTAGAAGGACAACAGGAAGAGAAATTGATCAATACGGTTATGCTTCGTTCTCTCAAGCAAGCAAAGTATTCAGCCAGTCATGAAGGCCATTTTGGTTTAGCTGCTGTTTATTATTCGCATTTCACCTCCCCCATTCGACGATATCCTGATTTAATGATCCATCGCATTATTCGAGAATGGAAAAAGAAAGGAAGGCTTTCGAAAAAGAAAGCAGAGTACTGGGAAAATCATTTACCAGTTATTGCTCAGGTGTCTTCTGAAAGAGAACGTCGTGCAGTAGAAGCGGAACGGGAGACGGTTGAGTTGAAACAGATGGAGTTTATGCAAGATCAAATTGGCGAAGAATTTGAGGGAATTATCAGTGGGCTGGCCAATTACGGGATGTATGTTGAGTTGGAAAATTTAGTAGAAGGATTGGTGCATGTCAGCACGATGTTAGATGATTATTATCATTATCATGATAAAAAGTTTGCTTTAATTGGGGAACGTACTGGAAAGACCTATCGCATTGGTGATATGGTTAAAGTTCGTTTAGAACGCATTAATTTAGATGAACGGAAATTAGATTTTGTACTATTGTAAAAGAGTTTGCTATATATAATGCAATAAAGAACTTACATTGCGGTTTTGCAGGAAAAGCGAAGACAAGATCGGGGACATTCCACGAGGTACGAGTGGTGTGTACCCATGTTGCAAGAGCAATTTTAAATGCAAAATCTTTATTGCAAAGCGTAAAGATAATAATTCTTTAGTTATTTTATGAAAACTATATGCTGGTAAGATAAAAATCCTCTATAGTTTAAAATGTAGAGGATTCTTCATTGGTATAAGATAACAGGTAAGCTGTTTGACAAATACTTATTTTTTGTATATAATAAAGTTTACGATGGATTTATACTTCGAAATAAGTTGGGAAGGATTTTTGCCATGGGAGAGTTTAAGGCTATTACTAAAAACAAGAAGGCATTTCATGAATACCACATTTTAGAAACCTTTGAGGCAGGAATTGCTTTAACCGGTACTGAGGTAAAATCCATTCGCAGAGGCAAGGTTAATCTTAAAGATAGCTATGCAAAGATTGAAAACGGGGAGATTATACTGTATAAAGTGCATATTAGCCCTTATGAAGAGGGCAATCGTTTCAATCATGATCCGTTGCGATCTCGTAAGCTCTTAATGCACAAATATGAAATTAACCGTTTAATTGGTAAAATCCAAGAAAAAGGGCTAGCTCTTATCCCGATCAGTCTCTATTTTAACGAAAAAGGGAAGGTTAAATTGTCATTAGCGGTAGGTAAAGGTAAGAACCTTTATGATAAACGCCAGGATATGGCAGCCAAAGATGCAAAGCGTGATATGGAAAGAAGTTTAAGAGTGAAAGAGTAGAATTATTATCCCAAAGGGATAAACCTAATTTGGGGGTGTTTTGGCTTCGACGGGGGCAGTTGAAGTTTGAGTTGCGAGTCGAGATCCCACCTGGTCTCGTTAAACGGTGGACCTTTAATTAAACGCAGAAGAAAATTACGCTTTAGCAGCTTAGTTCTGCTAACGTCCTGCTAGCCTAAGCCTGTGTGGCTAGACTAGGACGTCAACTTTACAGGCTTGCCACTGGTCCTTCAGGTCAGTAGGAACAGTGGGACATCAATCTGACCTAGTGCTAAAGTATCCCGCCTTTGGGAGACTGAGGTGCGAAACTTAAATCAAAGGCTACACTCGTAGAAGCTTGAATGAAAACGCTTTCGGACAGGGGTTCGATTCCCCTCACCTCCACCATCAATATCCACAATCAACTCAATATCGATGTTGTTTTCATATACTATTACACGCGTTACATAAGCTTGGATGATCTGTTTTTGATCTTCCAGGCTTTTTTCTTTTATATTAATATCTTTCATAAAATATCCTGTGATCATTTCTTTAGTAGGTGAGTTAATCTGCTTTTGCATTTTTGCTTCATTGAGCATGATCGTTAATTCTGTTTTCTTGGATTCAAGCTGATCCATTTTATCTTTCATAGATGGATGAAACATTCCTGCAGCAATAGCATTGATCAAGTTATCTATTTCTTTTTGTGTAGAATTCAGTTCCTTTTCAAATTGTTTGATGCTTCCGGTTATTTCTTTATTTTGGTTTTGAGTAAATTTATATAATTTATCTGTAATGGTTTCAATAGCTTCAGGTGAGAATAATCTGTTTTTTAGTTCCTCAATAACATCATTTTCAATATACTCTTTATTTATTCCTTTTGCATCGCAAGTTTTATTTCGCTTACGAGTAGAGCATTCATACGTAAGGTATAATGTTTTATTTCTGCCTGCATAGCGTCTATTACCTACCAATGCACCTTCACACTTGCCACAGAATATTTTCCCAGAGAGCAGATATACTTCTTTAGCTTTACGTTCTCCGGTGCCCCGCTTGTTTTTATTCATTCGCATTTTTACTGCTTCGAAAACTTCTTTGCTAACTATCGCAGGAATACCATTTTCAACTCTAATTATTTCTGATTCATCTTTTGAATGATGGTGATTCCTTTTCCCATTTACTTTAGAAATCGTGCGATTAAAAACATAAGTTCCAACGTATTTTTCATTAACTAAAATATCGTGAATGCTATTTTTGCCGAATGGATTAGCGCGTTTGGTTTTATATCCTTTTTCATTTAGTGTATTAATGATATAGTTGTAGCTTTTTCCTTGTGCATACAGTTCGAAAATAAGCTGTACAATGCGTGCTTCCTCTTCATTAATGGTATAAGTTTTGTCCTCTTTTACATCGTATCCTAGGGCCGGTATGCCTCCATTATGCTTGCATTGAAGAGCAGTTTCTTTCATCCCTTTCATAACTTCCCGGGCAAGGTTTTTAGAATAGTATTCAGCCATTCCCTCGAGTACAGATTCCAGGATAATGCTTTCTGGGCTATCATCCAGGTTTTCCAGTACGGACATAAGCTTTATGCCATTTTTACGCAGTTCGCGCTTATAAAAGGCAGAGTCATATCGATTTCTAGCAAACCTGTCCAATTTGTGGACAATGATAACGTCAAATATACCAAGTCCACTATCCTTAATCATTTGAAGAAATTGTGGCCGATCATCAGTAGTTGCTGACTTTGCTTCATCAGCGTATATTCTTACGATTGTCATATTGTTACGCTCTGCATATTCCTTGATTGCGCGCGACTGTGCTTCAATCGATTCTTCTCTTTGGTTATCACTTGAATATCTTACATATGCTGCTGCTTTCAAAGCAATCATCCTTTCATACTTGTGCTTGAATAAATTATATCAGATGAGCAATGTACTTGATTATACTATCAAGAACGTGTGTTCGATAATCACTCAATATAAATCACAAATATCCTTGTAATTTATAACAAATAATATTATTTTTGCAAGGATTTGGAGTTTTGTGGTAGAAGTATACATAGATTTATGAATTTGAGGTGATAGTATGATCAAAAAATTCCAATTTAAATCATGTGTTTTAGAACTACGCGAAGGAGAAGAAGGCAAACCTGGTTCGTATAACATAAACAATTTATTAGCTAGAAGTTATAATGGTGAAATTTTGTGGAAGATTGAAGAATTATTAAATAACTATTCTAAAGAAAAAAATCTTAAATATTTTGAAGAAGTGTATTTTAATATAATTAGAATTAATGATACTACGGCGTATGCAATAGGATTTACTAATCACTGTGAAATAGATTTAGAAAATAAGAAGATAATTCGTTTGGTGAATAACAGATGATTTATTTACATTACACAACATAACAAGGGATTTTCTTTAACTTTAAATGGAGGAATAGAAATGAAAGATTTAATGGAAAAAATAATTCAATTTAGAGATGAGCGTAATTGGAAGCAATATCATAATCCAAAAGATTTAGCAATTTCATTGTCTATTGAATCGAGTGAGTTATTAGAATGTTTTCAATGGAAAAGCAATGAAGAAGCGGTAAGTATGAAACTAGAAAATATGAAAGAAGAAATTGCTGATATTGCGATTTATCTTTTATTATTATCACATGAATTAGACATTAATTTGAAACAGACAATTGAAGAAAAGTTGCTTAAAAACGAGAACAAATATCCTGTTGAAAAAGCATTTGGTTCAAATAAAAAATATAACGAATTAGAGTAATAAATAATTTAGATAAGAAGGATGTGAATTTAAGGTGAATTTATTTTATTTTACAGCCAGTAATAAAATAGCTCAAAAACATTTGGAAGACACAATAGAAAATAAATCCCCAATTGGTCGTTATAGTGACTTGTTGGATGAAGATGTACTACAAGAATTGAAAAGAGCTGGCCAGGCTGAAGAAGTAAATATGTGGGGTGCTGTACCAGGGGATCAGAATATACCAAGATGGGCAAAGATGGAAAAGGGGGATAAAGTTCTTGTTTATTCTAAAGGTACGTTTCTTTACTACGGTACTATTCTAACTAAAACCCATAATAGGAAATTAGCTGAAATTGTCTGGGATAAAGATAATGATGGGAAGACATGGGAATATATATATTTCATCACAGATTTACAGTCAATCAATTTAGATCGTACTGAATTCGCAAGTTTTTTTGGATATAAGCAAAATTTTGTTCCTCAAGGATTTAATAGAATAAATTCAAATACTCTTGATGAAATCATTAATAACTATGGTAGTATAAATGATGCAATTAGCTTTCTTACGAACTCGAAACTGAAAGATACCTTGATTAGATTTAAAGGTGAACTGGAAACCAAAGGAGAGAGAGAGTTAGAAAATAGTGTATTAGATATGACAGATGAGCAATTTAGTTCGTATCTTCAATCTTTGGATCAAGAAGCCTCGGTCGAAGTTAAAGAAGGACTGAAAAAGGTTCGGAAATATAATAAAAAGATAATTGATGAATTGAAGGAAAAGTATAACCATTGCTGCCAAATTTGTGGTCATAGTGGCTTGGATGATTATGGAGTATCTGTTGTAGAAGCACATCATATTCAGGAGTTTGCCTTGACTCAAAATAATTCCCCTGAAAATATTATGATACTCTGTCCTAACCATCATCGGCTAATTCATAAAGCAAAGGGGAAATTTGATCGAAAAAAGAAGGAAGTATGCTATTCAAATGGTTATGTAGAATCAATAACTATAAATTATCATTTGTAGATCTAGAGGTGAAAACACAATGTATCTGTATGCTGGTTCAGTCTCTCCACTTTTAGATAAAAGTGGAGAGGAAATTGCAAGTATGTTAGAAAATGCTTCAGGGTATAGTGTTAAAGAAAATGAACGATTGTCATGGGAAAATTCATTACCGGAGCTTATTAATATCTTAAAAGAGGCTGGCTTAAGTAATCTTGATATAATATTAGAATATAGCTTACCCTTTAATAACAAAAGAGTGGACGCAATTTTAGTTGGAATAAGTAAAAGAACAAAATTACCTGTTGCTTTATTAGTAGAGTTAAAACAATGGACCACGGTTAAACCAACTGAAGGTAAAGAGATTAGCACAGTTATTATGGTTCAAGAGCAGTTCGAAGAACAAAGGGAACATCCTTTGGCACAAGTACTTACATATAAAAAATACTTAGAAATGAACCATTCAATTGTACGTAAAGAGAACATAACCATAGAGGCTTGTGCGTTTTTGCATAATTTACTTGACGAACACATATTAATTTCTGGTAAATATGAAGTTGGTAAATATAAGAGGGATAATATTTTGTTTTGTGCTCGTAATAAGGAAGAATTTAGAGATTATTTATGCTCACTATTTGAAAGTGAGAATAATAAAAGTGATTATAAATTAATTACAGATGGTGAATATATACCTGATAACGATTTGTTTGAAAATTATGCTAAATATAAAAATGGTGAACATCTTTTGACAATGGTCGAGGAACAACAAAATGTATATATGGAAGCTTGTAAAATAATAAGAGAGGTAATTAATTTTAAGAACTATTCTCAAAAACATTCCGTAATTATTATTCAAGGTACACCAGGTTCTGGGAAAACTGCTGTAGGATTAGAATTGTTTGCATGGTATCATACACAGGCAAAAAAATATAATTGGTCTTTGGAATCTGTATCTATTTCATCACCTTCAAGGGCAATTTGCCATGTCATAGGCGGTTATTTGGGTGATGATAATGGTAAAAGCAATTCAATAAATTCTAAGAATCTTTTTCCAAATACATATAATGTAGTAACACACTTGAAAAACGATAATACTGTTACTTGTCTTTCCATTGTGGATGAAGCCCATAGGATCACAAATGAGAATAATATTATAGAATTAATTAAGCGTTCAAAGGTTACGATTTTTCTTTTAGATGAAAATCAAATTATTGGTCCTTCGGAAAAAGGGACTTTAGATAATATTAATAAGTGTATACATATTATTAACAGTAAAGGAAAAATTACTGTTGAAAAGAAAGTTATGAAAAAGTTAAAAACCCAACATCGTTGTGGTTACAATCAAGATTATTTGGAAAAATTATATAAGCTTTTTGAGGGGGGAGATTCTTTCGCAAGCCAGGAAGCTAAGAATAAATATGACATTAAGGTTTGTGATACTCCCTTTGAGATGGAGAAATTACTACAAGATAAAAGAAAACATACAGGAATAAGAACTAGAATTGTTGCAGGGTTTTGTTGGCCATGGACAGATCCAGATAAGAGCAAAAAACTGATTGATGACATTGTTATCGAGACGCCTTTAGGAATTTGGAAAAAGCCATGGAATAAAAATCCTAGGGTTTTTCCTGAACGAAATGTAATTTATGAATGGTATAGTAATATGGATCCTTTATTCGATGAAGTGGGTTGTGTATATACAGTACAAGGCTTTGATTTTGAGTATGTAGGTGTTATTTTTGGTGATGATTTTTATTGGGATGGGCAAAAATGGTGCTTTGATATTAATAATAGTCAGGATAAGGGGTTTATTGCTAAATTATATGGAATAGAACAGGAGCGTTTGAGATATGACCAGCAACGTAAACAATGGCTTGTAACAAAAGAAGCGGACGAACTAGTGTCACTTGTTCAAAATTATAGCCCTAAACGTAATAACAAAGATATCTTAATGTTGTTTAGTAATATTTATCGTATACTCTTAACAAGAGGTAGAAAAGGATGTTATGTTTGGTTTAAAGATATAAAAACAAGAGAGTATTTCAAAAGTTATTTTTTATAGTATTTGATTTAAATACATAAAGCTAAAAGCTGTACCTAAAAATATGGGTGCAGCTTTTAGCTTTATGTATTATTTAATTTATCTATAGAGGATAGGAAAGGTAATAATCGAACATACTTAATCTTCCATAATGTAGTAATAAAATCAGTGTTGCCTGTTTGATTGGTTATTTCACAACAATAGCACCGGTAGTTCATAGTAGCAGCACTTTGAATTCACGGTATTAGCACTAGCAATTCATGCATCAGTACCGCTTCGTATTTTCAGAAGCAGTGCTGAAACAAATTATAAGTCAGATTCAATTTCACGCATATTTATGCTACTTGCATTAATACGCAGTGAACGATGTACTATTCTATCTAGAATTGAATCAGCCAGAACACCATCACCTAGTTTTATGTGCCAATCTTCTATCTTTAGTTGAGTGCAGAAGATAGTAACTATTTCTTTCATCTGCAATCCTGAATACACTTTGTACAAAGTGTATTCAGGATTGCAGATTGGAAAAACCCATTAGCACAAAACTTTATAATGATGGTTACAGCAATTTTTGGATATATTTGGGTTGCTATATAATGTATATTAAGGAATAATTATTCCTTAATATACATTATATAGCGTTGGTGTTGATTGGTGAATAGATGGTGTTGAAGTGTGAATTACCAAATAGTGCTCAAGCGTGAACGCCCGGTGCTAAACGGTGTACTGGTGGTGCTGATGGCGTGAAATAATCATTTGATTAAAAGCAAGTAAAAAAAGAATAGGATTGTGAATCATGGAACAATAATATTAAAATAAATTAAGTTGACCATTAATATCATATTTTTGTATTTCAGTCCATTGAGTAGAAATAAAATCATAAAAATATTTTGATGATTTATGTATTTCTTTTGATCCTTTAAGATTTTTATAACCCGATAATATATAAGGGTTATCACATAAACTAAAGAAGATTAATATTGAAGCGCGTCTCATAGTAGCTTTATATTCATTAGCAGTTTTATTTTTTAGCTTCTTTTTTTCCTGTAAATATTCTTTGAATTTGTCCCAAAAACAATCTGTATCATTCTCTGTTAAATGATCATAATTATTGTGTTGGATAAATGTTTCAAACATATCGAAAATATTATTAATTTTTTGAATATTTTTGTCGCCTGATCTCCAAGTATCTGAGTATCCAGATAAAGTATAATTCCAATTTTTTGATTTCAAAAAGCTAATAAAAATCGATAATGAGGCATGTTCAATTATAGTTTGATATTTATTAGCTAATTTACTATTTATTTGTTGTTTGCTAGTTAGATATGACCTAAATTGTTTCCAGAAGCTATCATCAATGTCTTTAAATATTTTCTCCATTAAATATCAACCTTCCCATGTAGTATTAATATACAATATGGGGTAACCATAATTTTATTACATAAATCTCTGCATTTTTAATTAGTTTATTTTTTTATAAATTATAAGTATGCTAATAATGATATGCTTGTATAAAAAGCTACATCCCGACTAATTTATTATTTCTAATTTATTTATAACTACTTTGTTCTGCCTTTTTACATGTTCAAAATGCATATACCTTAAAGAGTATATCAAAATAATTAATATAATGAGATTAGGAAAATTTTTAAATAGTATTTCTTTTAGAGATACATAGTTTTCATCCATAACCATATAACATAAATTGATTATAAACATTATTATCAAAGCAATATATGAATTACCGCATGTTTCTTTTATTACAACAACTCTTTCGACATCTTTCTGTTGGTCTTTATCACCATATTTAAGAAATTTACTATAATTTTCTTGAGCTTCTTCATTTTCGTGATATTTTATTAGTTTTAATTTTTCTCCCAGTCCTTGTATCCCAAAGCCAACTATCCATGAAATAGATATAATTAAGACTCCAAAAACAAAAGAAAAATTACTTATTAATGAAATCAATACATCATTTATAGCAATATTCTTTGCCATTGCTAGTAAAACTATTGACCCTGGAGTTATTTTTGCCAATAAATCTCTTAAAATAAATCGAGCATAAAAGGCTTCAACTATTCCAAAAAAATCTTCCATAATAGACCTCCCAAATTCATAGAGAGTGGATTAAGACACATATTAATAACATACAATTAACATATTTCCACAAAAATTAACAAATTCCTCCTTAAAATCCCATAAAAGTTAAAAAGCTACACCGCTAGGATGTATCTTTTCATAATTCTTGTTTAATTTTCATTTTATTACTAACCGTTTTTTAATTAATCTTTCAGTAACGGTTAAGTGTTCAGAAAGATCATACGTATTATTATGTTGTTTCAATGCTCATTTCCATGGTATCAGAATCATATACCTCTAATAGGTTAATTAGACATCATTTATTCATCATAATATAGAATGTCTAGTTCGGTATCTTCAAAATCCGGATCGTATTCTGCTTCTTCAAGCTCATTCATTACTTCGTCAATTCTTGTACTATTAATTTCATAAGTTAGTTCATTATCAATTTCATGCTCAAAAAAGTATTGATCATTATATGAATTTTCGTCCAATTGGTATGGGCGATCAATGTTTGCTTGATAATAGTTTTCGTTGTCTTTGTATCTTCTATTAACATCTACTTCATATTTTTCAATTCTTTTAAGAGAAACAAAAACTCTAAATAATTCTTCGGCAAAATAATATAGTTTATTATTATTTGGTGGGGTACTTTTTACTTTAAGATATCCCTTTTCAACTAAACATTCTAAACAGGATTGAATTTTGTCAATTGAATTATTTTTATTAAGTAGTCTATCAAGTATCCAGTTAATGGGTATTTTAACTGGAATTTCATTACTGTGGTACTGGGATAAAGTAATAATAACTTTTCTTTCAAAAGGATTAATATGTTTTAATTTTTCAATATATTTTTCTTTTTTATTGCTTTGTAAAATATTTTCAATTCCACTAAGTACATCAATGGATGTCATTGTTTTTTCATTCTTCATTTTAAAAAAAGCAGCATCTCCAATTAAATGTATTACATAGGGATATCCTGAAGCTAATGAAAGAATCATTTTTTTAGCATTTTGTTGTATTGTAAAGGGTGGTTTAGCTTTATCTTGTGCATAGAGTAATATATATTCACATGCCTCTTCATCTAGAGGTGAAATAGGTATATGTTTAACAATTCTTTCAAATGATCTATCTTCATTATTAAATCTATTAAATATACCAGTTTGACCAGCAACAATAAAGGTGATATTTTCCACACCTTTATTGTTAAGTGTTTCATTTACAACTTTAATGAAGTGTCCAAAATTAATATCTCTATTAAGTTGATCCATTTCGTCTAGCATTATATTTATTCCTAAATTAAGATTATCTTTGTTAAATGTACAAATAGTTTTTATTAAGCTATTTGCTAAAATATTTGCCATTGTAGAAGGTAAATATTCCTTTTTGTCTTTTTCAGCGTTTATTTGTGCTTTAATTGGGCCAAAATTAAATTCTAAACAAGCATTTAATTTACAATTAAAATTTAATTGAAGGTTTTTTACTTCATTTTCTAAGTCTGATAAAATGTCTAAAGTTATTTGATCAAGTGTATCTTGTTTGGAACAGGCTTTATAGATGCATACTGAGTTAGGGAATTCTTCGTTTATATAACACCTTTTAAGTAATGTATTATCACCTGCAAAAACATTTTGTAATTGTACTCCTAAAGAAGATTTTCCAATACCTCTTGGACCAGATATAATTAAGCTTCGATTATTATATAAATTTTGAAAGCATTCAGTTATTTGTTTTATTCTTAGTCCAAACCCAGTTGGGTTTTTTTCTATTTTGTCCAGCTTAAATGGGCTTTTCCTTAGTTTATTCATATACATACCCCCAAAAAAAGTAAAGTCTATCAAATAAAAAATAATTAATCAACTATATAAGTGAAATTTATATATACTTAAAGCATTCAATATTCTTCTTGAAAAGATAACTTATATTTTTATTGTTACAAATATATATTTGACAAAAATAGATAATTACCTCCTTAAAATTCCATAAAAGTTAAAAAGATACACCCATAGGATGTATCTTTAGTTGTTATTAGGTTGTGATAGAAGGGGAGAGGTCATTAAATAATTGAAGGAGAAATTTTAAATTTCAGACGATGTGTAATAACAATATTTTACTATATCATACATATCAAATTGTTACTAACTATTCATAGTAATTTTATGAAGGACACTCAATTAATTTTTTGACTTTCTTATGAAGTTGTAGCATATAGTTTTGTTTAGAGTAATGGTATAGCTCTTTAATCATTTTATCTGGAATATATTTTTTGTTATTATGCCATGTTCTTGTAGCATCCCAACTATCGCCATAATATAAATGCTTTTCGCTGTCACCAATATATCTAAAAACCTTGTCAAGTGAATAAGCAACAAATTCAAATAATGCTGGTGGCATTTTATTGTATTTATAATTAATAACTATATCAAGTAATATTTTTAAATACTGGTCGTAAGCATTAAAATTACCATCCTTAGATGAATCTTCCCATGTTTTGTCAATACACGCTGATATAAAATCAATATAAGGAGAAACCATATGTAGCTCAAATTCTGATAATAAGGCTAATAAACTTAATCTTTTATCTTGATTGTTAATAAAAATATTAACTTGTTCTGCTCTATTATCCGTTAAATCCCCAATTATTTCATAGAGTCTTTCTAATCGTTTATCGTATTCTTTATTACGAATATCCAGAAACTCTACAAACTCTTGCAAGAAATCTTCTATCTCTTTTATTTCAATTATTATGTTTCCGTTTTTATCTTTATATGGTTCGTTTGAAGGATTTTCAGTCCTTATAGCCTGAATAATTTCGTGTGGATATTCGTTAGATTCTTTAAATATGTTTTTTGACCAATCTACGGCAGAAAGTACATTTACATCTCCTAAACCGTATCCAAGAACTAAAGTAGTGGACTCTTTAATTGTCAATGCTAGTTTAATTTGTCTATATTCATTCGGTCTAAATAACTGCACATAATCTTCCTGATTAATGATAATTGAGTCTGGATCAAGTCGAATACCATGTAAATGATAAATAGGGATTACACCTCTAGGAGTTGTTAAATAATCATTAGGACCTAATGTCACACATTTTCCTGTTAAAAGTCTTTCTATTACTAAATCATAATTAGTTGTAATAATCCAAGAAGGATTTATTTGTTTTAATAATTCGCTAAAAATACTTGTGTTTTCTTCGTCCGGAAGCCAATTAGTTAAATTACATAATGTTTTTTTGAACATCGTTTTTGCATCTTCATACGGGACATGTTTTTCATTAGAGATTGTATCACAAATTTTAGTAGATATTTCTGGGAATGACATACCTATTACTATTTCATCTTGTGGTTCGCAAACCCCTATTTCTTTGCATGCTGTTTCAATTAATTCTCCCCAGGATAAAGCGGTGTTAAAACTATCATTTATAACAGCTTTTGAAAAGCCCGCACCAATAAACAAGCCTAAATTACCGTAGTTAAATGAATTGAAAAGGATTTCTAAAACATTCTCTCTTGTTAATTCTGTTACCTCTTTCATATAATCACCTCAACTTTAACTAATACATAAATTACTTTGAGAAAAATAATATTTCAGTTATGAGAAGTGTCACTTTAGTTTTCAACTCTATAATTAACTCCAAATAATTTGTTACATATCCCAAACATGTAAAATATTTCCCCTGAACCTCAATAAAACAAGGCTAGTAATTATACCTAGCTCAAATCTCAACAATCTCCAGTGGTAGTTTCATTCGTGCTGCAAATTCTTGAATTGTCTCATATCCCATTGGTATTATATACCACATATAGCCATATTTCAATAATTGGAAGGGGAGAGGGAACCAAAAAAATAAATACCCGGGTGAGCGGGTATTTATAGTATTCTAGTAACTTATTCCCATGATAGATCGAAATTAAATGGATTAATTTCTAAGTCATAATACTGGCAAGAACCCTCAAAAATTAGTTTTAATTGCTTTGCTTCATAGTCAAATGGTTCAAACGCAATAATCCCGCTGGTTTCAATGCCTGGTAATATTTCAGATTGTGGTTCTTCATAGTCAGCATCATAATTCTCTTGTTCTTCAAGTTGCTTATTTCCTTGAATACCTTTTGAATTAAAAGTATAGAAGTGAATTTTTTCAGATGTATTATTTTTTATGGTAACGTATACTCGACTTTCTGATTCAGTAAATTCTATTTTATCTACCGTTAGAACAT
Organism: Clostridia bacterium; assembly: GCA_030625885.1. Lineage (GTDB taxonomy): Bacteria > Bacillota > DAOUPZ01 > DAOUPZ01 > DAOUPZ01 > DAOUPZ01. The sequence continues at coordinate 53,307 of DAOUPZ010000020.1, read as the reverse complement.
AACCTGAATGATCTTGTGTCTCATTAACATCTATAGTATGAATAGCAGGTGCGACTACATCCATATAGCTTTTTATTTCTACGCTGTCAGCAATTACAACAGGTAATGTTAATTGTCCTCCAAATGCATTTTCTGCTGTTTGAGTTTCTTTAAAAATTCCTTTGACTACTACATAGTCTCCATCATTCAATTCAAAGTTTGGATCTTCATAGCCAACTAAAGTATTAATATCATCATTTTTTACGTCAGAATACATTTGAAAATAAATCCCATTGCTATCTTTTTCAGGTGTCAAAAAAACATGGCCAGTTAATTCAACTTTGGCATTTTTATGCTCATCCCCTTCTGAAACAAGCAAAGAAACATTTTCATTTGTGATTGTAGGTTCATTATTAGTGTTGTCAGGTGCCGCTGTTTGTTCACTGCCACAACCCACAAATGCAATCATTAATGATAAACATAAAAAAATAATTAAAAACTTTCTCATAGAAATCTCCTCCTTTTTTAATTTTGTAATTATTTTGTTAACTGAAAAATATTTTCATATATCACCTCCGTAATAAACATTAAAAAACGAACACAGGTTCGACAAAAGCAGACGACTTACGACATATTCCATAAAAGTAAAAAATTACCCATAAGGGTAAAAAAATAAGCCTAACTGAACTTATACAGCACCAATTCTTTCGGTACCTCAAAATAATTACTAATTTGTTCAATACTCATATTTTCAAGCACAAACTTATCAATATAATCTTCATTAATAAGCAATTCAGCGGCAAACTTATTGGCTTCAATTTCAAATTTGTTTTTAGTAAAGTAGGTATTTAGCTCCAAGAAAACAACATTAAGCCTGGGATGCAAAATAGCATGTCCAAGCTCATGACTGCAAACTATTCTTTGTTCATGATCAGAGAGAGAGTAATTTAAATAAATCATTTTCTTTCTTTTGAAATATTGATAAAAACCTTTGACATCACCTAAGTCTTGCTTGATAATCTCAATGTTCTTATGTTGAGCAATTTCAAAAGGGTCATTAGTATTATATTTCTTGATGTGTTTATCTACGATGTCTCTAATACTCATTTGCTAGTCACCTTTTTTATATTTTTTTGGTGTATATTTTTCTTTGGCTTCCTTTTTAGCCATTTCCATACCGATTCTCATAGCATCAATTATTTTTCTTCTTGTTTCCTCTGATGCAGGTTCGCCATTGAACATAAGTCCTTCCTGAGAGAGAAGGGCTTTTTCTGTGTCTGATAATATTGTTTCGATTTCTTTGTGATCTTTAGTGGTAAGTTCAGGTTCTTTATGTTCTGTATTAGGAATGTCAGTTTTTCCAAGGAGATAGTCAACACTACAGTTAAAAAAACTGGCAAGTTTATTTACAAACTCAGCTTTTGGTTCTCTTAAATTATTTTCATATCTTGAAAGAGTAGACTTAGTAGTTTCTAATTCTTTAGCTAATGCATCTAATGTAATACCTTTTTCTTTTCTCAAAATATTTAATCGATCCGAGAAAGTTGCCATAATTGCACCTCCTTGGTAAATATTATATAAAATAGTTGCCATATATGAAATATTTGTTGCCAAAAATACAATAAATATCTCTTTAATGGTTGACAAGTTGCCAAAACGATAATATAATTAAGTTGCCAATCGGGAACGAAAGGAGTGAAAACAATGGCAAAAAAGAAACCCAATTATAAATTAAAAGCACTCAGGATGGAGAGCGGGTTAAAACAAGAAGAACTTGCTAGAAAGTCTGGGATAGCATTAACAACTTATGTAAGAAAAGAAAATGGTATTACCGAATTTACTGTTTCAGAATGTGAAAGGATAGCACAAGTATTACAAGAAAACCCTGTCGATATTTTTTTTAACCACCGTGTTGCCAAAGAGACAACAAAAATGGGGTGAATTCACCCTGAGAAAAAATAGTACAACCTATCTTAATTCTACCCTATGCAGTTATTTCATACATTAGTGGGTTAGTGGGAAGTGAGGTAATAGATGGGAGGTTGGATTATGAAAGGAGGGAAGAGAGATGGAAATAGGTCGAGGATTCAACAATATAATTTGCACTAATGTTTTTAGTGAGATATCCAATGCCATGATTAGCTTATATTCTGACTTATTATATTCCGACGACGAAACGGCTGGTCAAATAATAGATGATATGACGGAAAAATCAAAAAAGATAATAAACAGTTATATAGATGAACAAAAAGCCGCTTTATTAAAAATCAGAGATGTTCTTTAACTAACTGGCTTATAACGCCACCTGCAATATCTCTAAGTGCGTAAATAGAATAAGAACCAACTTGTTTAGCAATGGACTTTGTTTTGTTCCATGTATTATCAGATTTAATATTAGCTAGAAATTCATGGCCTTCAAAAGTTAAGTCTTTGATAGTTTTGATATCTCGCATAGGTTGTCCCATTATCGGTAATGACATTACTTCCAAAAGGTCGCCTTGATCTAATTTAAGGCAGCAATAATGAATTTCTTTGCGGCTGTAGTTCGGGAGTTTTTCGCATAGTTTATCTAGAGTCATATGAATACCGAAGTCATTACTTTCAACAGTTAATAAGATATCTCTTATACAATCTGGATTTAATCGCATGAAAAAGCCTCCTTTGATTATTATTGAGTGTTAGCCATACAAATGTATTATACCATCAAATGGTATTTTATTGGTAAATTGGACACTTACTAATTCGATGATAGTGAAGAAAATCCTGTTAAATATTTGGAAGCCTTTAGGTAATAGATGGGAGGTGAAAGAATGGAACGTCAAACAATGACAGCAAAGGAAGGTGCCGCATTTCTAGGGATACCACTTCGAACATTCTATGAACGTGTAAGAAAGCATGAAATTCCAGTAATAAGAAATGGCCAGCGGATTTTATGCAGAAAGCATACACTGCAAAAATGGATGGATGAAATGGAACAGGCAAGTGTACAAAAGCCAGAGCCTGAAAATAAGTTTGGGATAACAAGAATTGACTTGTAGGAAGACTGATTTCTTGAGGTAGGTACCAATGCCAGGGATGAAGGGAGGTGAGAGTGAAAAATGAAAACCGTTATTATTACCATTGATAGAAAGACTGGTCAGCGTATCAAGGTTAAACAGCATGCATATGAAGGTGATGCAGAAGCAAAAAGAAACGAACAGATTGAAGTACTTTCATATGGAATGATGGAGGAAATAAGGAGTGATCCAACAGGTTTTAATAATCGTGTAAGAGAGCATTGGAAAAAAGTTAATGGTACGAAAGAAGCAGGTTAACCACTAACACCAATACCTAGAGAGGAGGGAGGTGAAAGAAGTGGAGGCTATTGGTCTTAAACCAAATTACTATGCATTAATGATTGCAGTATTTGGTGAATGTACACCTGAGAAAGCGTTTTATGCTTTTGAGAAAGCAAAGCAAATAAAAAAGAAAATTAATAATTCAAATCCTACTATAACCAAAGAAGATGAAGTTGATATGTACTTGATGAAAAACCAGGGCTTTACTTATAAGCAGATAGGTAAGATTTATGGAATATCAGAGACTAGTGTTTATCGTAGGGTTAAAAGAACCAAAGAGCATGAGGTAAAGAAAAATGCCCTTGGTGCAACAAGGGCATTAAAGAAATAAAAAAATCTGATTTGTATTTATTTTACCACAGGAAGGAGCGAGCATGCAATGGATTGCCCAATTTGTGGACAGATAATGAAATCTTATCCGGATCATGTTGGCGGCCATGGTTATGTTGAGATAAACGAATGTGATGAATGCGGATATCTTTTTAAAGAGTGGGAAGAGCCATTAGCTGCAAAAGTGGACAAGCTATTTTGGCTCAGCAAGCGTATTCATGAACTAGCTTTTGACATAGCTTTATATGAGCATAATGGTTTAAAAGAAATGGAAGATAGAAGTAGAAAGCGGTTTAATTTATTGCTTCAGATTAAATACAAGCTTATGCGGGAGGTGGCATGATGCGTAACGAAGGCGCAAGATGCTCCAATTGTAAGTATAATGGCGGACTAAATAAAAAAGCTTGCCGTAGATGCATGAACAGAGAAGGAAAGCCAGGATGGGAACCAGCAGAAGGCGTGAAAACTCGGATGCGTGATTCTTACATTTGCAAACTCAACAGATGGGAGAAGATCAGGGAGGTGCTGGCATGAGTATTACTAATTTTTGGGGCGTAAGTTTCATAGCAATAGTAATCTACCTGGTTGGCATTGGGACAGGCCTATGTATAGATAGGAAAATGAGCGTAAAGGAAGCGGAGCAGGAGCCTAGATGGGCGTGCTTCCGGGGAAAGAAGGTGTGTTAGATGGGTAATAACTTAGCAGTAATGGACGGTGGAAATCAAGTGGCAGCACCTGTAAATTCTGCTCCAACATGGTCAGAGGACGATATAAAACTCATTCAAGATACTGTAGCAAAAGATACAACATCAAGCGAATTTAAACTTTTTTTATACACGGCAAGCAAATACCAACTAGACCCCTTAATTAAGCAGATTTGGTGTGTAAAATACAAAAATAATGCGGCACAGATATTTACTGGTCGTGATGGATTTCTTTCTATTGCACATCGTTCAGGTAAATTCAATGGCATGGACAGTGGGGTAAGGCAAGAAGGCAAAGAGATTATTGGCTGGTGTAAAGTATATAGAAATGATATGGACCATCCATTTTATGTAGAGGTTGCTTTGAGCGAATATTCGACCGGTCAAAACTTATGGAATAAGAAGCCGCGAACCATGATCCAGAAGGTGGCCGAATCACAGGCGCTAAGAAGGGCATTTGATATTTCAGGTTTGTATTCACCGGAAGAGATAGATACAGCGGAGCAACAGCATGAAATAAAGCAGGAAATTAATTTTGCAACACAACCTCAATTAAGTAAAATATTCGCTTTAGCAAATGAGCTTGGCTTTTCACCTGAAAATATGAAAAGTACCATTCATACGAAATATGGTGTTAATAGCAGCAAAGAAATGACCAAGCAGCAAGCACATGAGTTGATTGACGAGATGACAGCTCTAAAAGAAGCAAGACAAGCTGCAGCAGAACCGGTTCAGGGAGAATTAATTCCACCAGATGAACCAAACACAGCATTTAATGAGGCATATAACGAAATGTTCCCAGATGATGAAGAGCTATAAATTATGGATAAACATAAAGGAGGAGAATGAATAATGGAACTTCATGAGTACTTGGATCAAGAGCTTCCCCAGGAGGAAGAGCAGCGTAAAGGCTTTGTGATAGATAACGAACAAACAGCAAATTGGGTAATGAGAAAGCTTGCATTTTTAAATGAGAAAGAGCGGCAAAAAAGAGAAATTGCAGATGCTGAAATGCGTAGGGTAGATGAATGGCTGGAAAATGAGACTGCGGCAATCAACAGGGATATGCAGTTCTTTGAAGCAGCATTAGAAGTTTACATGAGAAAGGTGAATATGGAGGATCCAAAAGTGAAGTCGCTTAAGTTGATCCACGGGAAGCTGCAGTTACGTAAACAGAAACCTAAGCTGATTTGTGACGATGACAAACTACTTCAATTCCTTAAGGATAAGCATTATACACCTTTAATCAACCGGAAGGTGAAAGTTGAAGAAAAGGTGGATAAAGTAAAACTTAAAAAACTTATCATTGCAAGGGGTGTACAAGCTGTAATTGGCTGTGCTGAAAATGTAGTGGAAGGGGTTTCGATTTTAGAACAGGAACCGTCATTTTCAGTAACACTTAATGATTAAGCTTTCCCCCAACTTCCAATAGGAGAGGTCTACTATGGACCTCTCCCTCTAAAAAACTATTTATTATGGTAAATTTAGGTTATAAAGGATAAATGAGGTGTAAGCATGGCTAATGTTCAACCTGATGAGTTTACAAAAATAGCAAATGAGCTACTAGAAGAAATACCAAAGTATAAATTTAATGGTACTCAACTTAGGATAGTCATGGTTATATGGCGTTACACTTATGGGTTTAAGCGTAAAGAACATGCCATATCGGTTACGTTTTTAAAAGAAGCAACTGGTATTAGTTATAAGCAGGTTAAAACTCAGCTTAGCAAATTGATTGATAATAAAATCATCCATGTAATTAAAGAAGCTGGGTTTAATCATTCAAGAATCTTAGCTTTCAATAAAGATTATGATCAGTGGAAAATCGAAAAAAGTATACAGGGGAACGAAAAGGATAGTGGGGAACAATTGACCCCCACACAGGGGAATAAAAGCACCCCTCCACAGGGGAACGATTGTACCCCCAAGAAAGAAATCTTTAAAGATAATTTTAAAGATATTGATGATGAAGAAGAAATCCATGAAGAACTTCCAGAAGAAAAGCCAAACCTATTCGAGGATATAATTAATTTCTTTTGTGAGAAAACTGGACGGATTCAGATAAACATCTCAAGTACGGATTTTCAGTTAGTCAAGGAGCTTTTAGAGAAAGGCATTCCACCAGATGTAATCAAGCAAGGGATTGAACTTTCAATTAAAAAGCATAAGCCACAGTTTGAAGGGGATCGAATTAATTCAATTTCATATTGTAGGCCAAAGATACTAGAGCTTTTTGAGAAAAAGAAAGTTAAAAATAACGTGGTGATCTTGGAAAGAGGTGAGCAAAAGAATGCTGATAGCAACAAAGGAAGTCCTGCCAAAGACTATGGGCAGAATGGAAAAAATAAAAAATTCTTCTCCTGAAAAGCATCTTTGTGATAAGTGCCGAGCTGAAGTTAAGCCTTTTTGGAACCCGATTATGAATCAATATGAATATTTGAGCTTGTGTGATGAATGCATTGCAGTAAAAAATCAGCAGCAGAAGGAAGAAGAGCTTAAAAAGCAGATGGCTATGGATGAAGAGAAACGGAAAAACAAAATTGCAAGGCTTTTTGATAGTAGTTACCTTGGTAAACGCTATCGCGGATGCACGTTTGACAATTTTCATGTGATGCCTGGAACGGAAAGCGCATTAACTAGGGCACAGAAGTTCGTTGAAAATTTTGGATCTTTCGCGCAGACAGGAACAGGGTTAATATTTTTTGGTAATTTCGGATGTGGGAAAACGCACTTAGCAGCAGCGATTACAAGGGAACTTGTGACAAAAGGGAAGTCAGCGATATTTCAAGTAGTACCTGACCTATTAAGTAGGATTAGAGCGACGTATAACCGAGGTTCGGAGGAAAGTGAATATGAGTTGATTAATGCGCTGACAGAAGCAAGCTGTTTAGTTCTTGATGACATTGGAGCAGAATACCAGAAAAAGCAGATGGATGACAGTATGACATGGGCTCAAGGTATTTTGTATTTGATTATTAACAATAGGTATAACGAAATGAAACCGGTGATTTACACGACAAATTATTCTCTAGATGTTTTGGAGAAGAGGCTTGATGGGCGGATATATTCACGAATGATACATGCGAATGATGGGGTTGTAATTGAGGCTACTGATTACCGATTAAGAAAACTGGAGGCTTAAAAAGAGAGGGGAATACATCATGAAAGCAACTGGAATTGTGAGAAAAATAGATGAATTAGGACGGGTAGTTATCCCAATTGAACTAAGAAGAACGATGGAAATTGATCAGAATGATGGCTTAGAGATTTTCACAGATGGGGGCAACATCATTTTGAAAAAGTATGAACCAGCTTGTGTTTTTTGCGGTAACGCTGATGATGTAGAGACATTCAAGGGACGGAATATTTGCTCAAAGTGCCTGAAGGAGTTGAAAAGAAATGGCAGCACAACATAAGAGAGCAGGACGAAAAGCAAAGTTGGAACGCAAAGTGCGGATTGTTCAGCGGCAGCAGAAAGTAGTTGTGCGGTACCCGAGAAGGAAAGAGCGGCTTGATGGTATTAGTCCTGGGCGGTTAGTAATATTGGCTGAGGTGGTATAGGAGGGGATATGGATGAGTTCTACAAGTTTTGAGATAGCTGATGAGGTTCAAGAATTTGCTGAACGGATTATTGATCAGCATCATCCTCATTTGCAGGATGCAAAAGACAAGGTTGGCTATTTCTTTAAATATGGATCCAGTGATTGGGCCGGAAAGTGTAAGAAATGTACAGCATTTGAGCGGGAGATTACGGGTAAAATGTTTCTTATATTTGTCAATAAAGACGCATGGAGTCATATGGATCTGACCCAAAGAGAAGCATTAGTGGACCATGAGCTTTGCCATATAAAGAGGGCAAGTTCACCTAGAATTGATTCAACTACAAATGAAGTTATACAAGATTGGGCAATTGCGGATGAACCGGAAAGTTGGTCCACAAGGGATCATGATATTGAGGAATTCTCGGATGTAGTAAATAGACATGGCCTTTGGGAAAAAGGGATTGAGAAATTTGCTGTTGCTGTTCGTAATGCTCCATATCAGATGGATTTTGAGGAATTGGAGAAACAGCGTAAGTTAAAAGTTGCTAATTAAGATGGGAGAGGAAGTGAAAGAATGAGCCGCAAGAGTAACCTGGGGGCAGGGCTAGAAGAGTTAATTAATTGGTCCTGCCGCCAATACGCGGCCATGGGCTTGGCCAACATACAGAAGGTTCCGACGCCTTTTAAAATTATTGGCCAGGATCCACGCCGCCATTGTCTGATGGTTGTACCTGATGAGCAAAGTACGGTTGATTACATAGGAGAATATCAGGGAAGGCCTTTTGCTATGGAAGCAAAAAAGACGGAAAATACTACTCGTTACCCGTTGGACCCATGGGATAGAGAGCAGCATCAACGTGAATTTCTGCAGCGGTGGAATGGATTGAAATTTTATCTTATTGCATTTTGGAAGTTGAATGAGTTTTATCTTTTGCCATTTGATGCATATCAACAGTGGCACCAGCAGGCTCAAGAAGGTGGGAGAAAATCAATACCTATTAGTTGGTTCCGGGAGAATGCGTCGATGATACGGGAAGGCGGTAGAGTAGTTCTTGATTTTTTGGATGCTGTATAACTGGGAGGAGCGGACAAACAATGAAAATTACTGTGAAATTGGGGGACCAAGCTGAAACTATGGTTGATATCCCTGAGGAAAAAGCAATCGATACGTTTTTGAAGGTAGTACGTGATTTACATATGGCAAAGGGGTTTGTATCTACTAGGGATACCATTGTGAATACTATTCCAGCAATCAAGCCTAATATGGATACTGAAAAGGGAGTAGTTGAAATTGCAAAAAACATTGATCAAGTTAGAGAATACGTAAAAAATAACAATTTGATATTTTGGAAATGTCCTGAGTGTGGCCGTGTTCAATACAGCTTTGCTAAAGCAGATGAGAGCAAACGGTGTATAAATTGCGATTACGAGCAGGAGTTCAAAAATATTAAACCAGCTGCATATGTATGCCCAAAATGTAACGCTAGCTCTTACTTGTTTGTTGTAGATGGGCTAGAACAAATACCGTGCAAATTTTGCAAAGCAGATATTGATCTAGTCTGGCATGAAAAGCAAGAGAAGTATGTTAGCCCCAATATGCTTAAATAAGATGCTATAGCCGGGGGTGAAATTCCCCCCTGGTATTATCTAAGGTTATAGGTTAACACATGATTGGAGGTATTTGTTATGGGATGTCCAGTTTGTGGATATACAATGGAAATTGTTGATTGTGAGGAAATAGGATTTCAGTGTGAGAGGTATAAATATGAATGCCCTATATGTGGAAATGAAATTTTTTTTGAGAAAGATTTTAATTAAATGCCAGTAATGCTTGATTTAGATCATGTTGCATGATGGTATTGAAGTTAAGGAGCTGATTTTGATGAAAAACACACTGGGTGATTTAAACAACCATTTATTTGCTCAATTAGAGCGACTAAACGATGAAGATTTAAAAGGCGAAAAACTTCAAGAAGAAATCACTAGAGCAAAATCAATAAATGCGGTTGCCACACAGATTATCGCTAACGGGTCGTTAGTTCTTGAAGCGAAAAAGATGATGGATGACAGAATAGATGCCGATGCTGAATTGCCGAAAATGCTGGAGGGATAGATGTGGCTCACAAATATACACAAGCACAAGCTGATTTTATCGCAAAAAACATAAAAGGAACAAAGACTGATGAACTGACACAAATGTTTAACAGTCATTTTGGATTAAATCTCAAGGTTTCCCAAATCAGAGCCTTTTTAAAAAATCACGGTTTAAAAAGCTGTTTAGATTGCCGCTTCAAGTCTGGCCATGTTCCTGCTAATAAAGGTAAAAAGGGAACAGGAGGTTGGGAGCCTACACAGTTTAAAAAAGGGCAGAAATCTCATAATTATATGTCTGTTGGCAGCGAGCGGGTTAATGGTGATGGTTACGTAGATATTAAAATCGCAGATCCTAACAAATGGAAAGGTAAGCACATCTTAGTTTGGGAAGAGCATAACGGTCCTGTGCCAAAGGGGTATGTTGTTATCTTTGGTGATGGAAATCGACGTAATTTTGACATCGATAACCTGATCCTTGTATCAAGGCAACAGCTTTTGATATTAAACAGAAAAAAGCTAATACAAAACGATACGGACTTAACAAAGACAGCGGTTATTATGGCAAGCTTGTATCAAAAAATTTACGAAAGAAAAAGTTAAGGCTAAATGACAGATCATTTAGAGTGGTGAAGATGAACTAGAAAAGGGACTGTGTAATACAGTTCCCTTTTGACATGTTTGAGTTAGACATCAGGAGGGGATGGACTTGGAAGGAACAGTTTTCAAAAAGACAGAACGTATGCTGTATAATTACTATCGAAAAAAAGAGGGGCTTTTGAGGAATAAAAAGGCTTTGGAAACTACAGAGAAACATATACAGGATATACGACTTATTTTGATGGATGCGGATGAACTTATCCCCTCATTCGGTGTTATTGGTAATTATATGTGTATGGTAGGTGGTACCGGCAAAGGAATAACTGGGGATCCAACAGTAAGAAGATTCGATGAGCATCATAAGTCGATTGAGGACTTGCAGGATGAATTGGCTAGGCTAATAAGAAGAAAGATTAAACTTAAGATGCGGATCATGAAGTTGGAAGCTGAGATGGATGGGATTGAGTTTGCCTTGGGATTGTTGGATGAGGAAGAAAGAAACATAGCAGAGCAAAAGTATTTATATAAGCGGAGCAATATTCAGGTCGGGATAGCATTGGGGATGGATGAAAGTACAGTCCGATACCGTAGGAATGCTTTTGTACAGAAGGTTGCAAAGAGTTTGAGGATTCAAAAATAATTCCCGAGTTTTTCCCGAATTGTTCCCGAGTATTGACGAGTAATTATGATATGATATTAACATAGATGAATAGAAATTAGAGTTCGGGGTTATCCCGGATGCCCGCCTCTCGATAAAATACGTCAAATAACCGTAAAATATGACAAATAATCGTATTGTTTATAAGAGGGGAGGGAAATAGGTTGCAAGAATTAAAAGAAAGATTTGAAAAGATTCAATTATTACATAACAATCTGATTCAACTGAAAAAGATAAAAGAGTTCTCTGTTCGAGAATTCGTAGATGCTTATAAGCAGTTAGGGTTTGCATTAAATGAATATAATTGCTTATCTCGGCAAATGAAAGAGAATTAGTGTATGAACCATCCAAAGGGTGGTTTTTGTTTTGTAAGCAGGAAATCTCTTCCTTTTGTCAAAGTATATAAATGAATTCGAGAAAAAGAGGAAGGGGGTTGTATCATGACTGATGAACTAGAGAAATATGAACAAATAAAAAAGGAAAATGAAAAAGAATTAACTGAAAAAGATTTGGATAACGTTTCTGGTGGAGCTTTTCCAACAGCAGTAAATGATCAAATAACAGATGCAGTTACACAATAGAATGACTGTATTTTAAGAGCCAACCCGGCTCTTTTTCTTTTACCCAAAAGGAGTGAAATTAAAATGCAACAGATACAGCTTGTGGATATAACTCAAATAAAACCATATGAGAATAATCCGAGAAAGAATGATAAAGCAGTAGATAAAGTGGCTGAGAGCATTAAAGAGTTTGGCTTTAAAAACCCGGTAATTGTAGATAAAGACAATTTGATCATTGTTGGCCATACACGATACAAAGCAGCGAAGAAGCTAGGTCTTACCCAAATTCCCGTGATTGTTGCAAGCGACCTTACACCAGAGAAAGCAAAAGCGTATCGGATAGCAGATAATAAAACAGGAGAGATAGCTGAGTGGGATTATGAACAGCTCATAAATGAACTGGAAGAACTGAAATTGAGTGATTATGATTTAGAGCTTACTGGGTTTGATATGAAAGAGTTTGAAGATATGATGGAAGAGTATCATCCTCAGGAAGTAGAAGATGATGATTTTGATATTGATGAAGCGCTTGAGGAAATAACAGAGCCCATTACACAGAAAGGTGATATCTGGCTGCTTGGCAGGCACAGGCTTATGTGTGGAGATAGTACGAATAAAGATAATACTTTGATGCTTATGGATGGAAAGAAAGTGAATCTGATTGTAACGGATCCGCCATACAACGTAGACTATACAGGTAAAACTAAGGATGCCTTAAAGATTGAAAATGATAAGATGGACAATGCAAATTTCTATAAATTCTTACTTGAAGCCTTCACGAGAATGTATGAAGCAGCTGCAGATGGTGCAGCAATTTATGTCTTTCATGCAGATAGTGAGGGCTTAAATTTTAGGAAGGCTTTTACTGAAGCAGGATTTAAGCTGGCTCAATGCTGCATATGGGCCAAGCAATCAATGGTAATGGGAAGGCAAGATTATCATTGGCAGCATGAACCTGTACTTTATGGTTGGAAACCAACAGCAGCGCATTATTGGAATGCGGATCGAAAACAAACAACACTATGGCAGTTTGATAAGCCGTTTAGAAATGATATTCACCCTACTATGAAACCAGTACCACTTGTTGCTTATCCGATAAAGAACAGTAGTAAAATGGATGATGTGGTACTTGATTTGTTTGGAGGAAGCGGTAGCACACTGATTGCTTGTGAGGAAACTAATAGGGTTTGCAGGATGATGGAGCTGGATGAAAGGTATGTAGATGTGATTGTAAAAAGGTATATTGAGAAAACTTCTAGTGATAAAGAAGTATTTCTCTTAAGAGATGGCAAGAAGTATTGTTATAAGGACGTTAGTGGCTAGAATGTAAAGGTCCTTTAGGGGGAGGTGGACAAAAAAGTGGGAGATAGTAAATCAGGGATGCGAATCTGACCCCGAAACTGATTTTGAAGAGATAGAGAAAATATTTGAGTCGGAAATCAAGAAACTGCAGCTTATATTTAGCAGCACTAGCTTTGATGAACTTGAAAAGCTTTTGAAAGAATTGTAACAGAGGTGGTGATGAGCAGTGGGGAAAGGAGGAAGGAGGAGTAAATATTATACCCATGTGGAGCCGTATTTAGATAAGATACCTTATTGGCGTAAAGATGGCCTGACGGAAGAGCAAATTGCAAAGAAATTAAAGGTAGCTTACTCATCTTTTCGTAAGTATAAAGATGAGTTTTCGGCGTTTTCGGCAGCCTTAAAAAAGGGACAGGAAGATTTAGTACAAGAGATGGAAGAATCACTTTATAAGCGTGGTATGGGCTTTGAATACGAAGAAGTAAAAACCTATATCGAAGAAGATAAAGATGGGAAAAAGAAAAAGCGGGTAGAGAAAATAACAAAATTCCTAGCACCGGATACAACAGCATTGATATTTGCGCTTAAAAACCTGCGGCCTGGCAAATGGAAAGACCAAAAAAATATTGAGCATAGTGGTTCGGTGGATAATAATATCAATCTATCGTATATGACAGATGATGAACTCGAAAAAGAGTTGAGTAAATATGAAAAATGATAGGCAGCAAAAAGAAAGGGTACTTGCACTTAAAAGAGAAAAAAGGATCCGGAGGGCGAGAGAATCATTTTGGCAGTTTTGCACAACACTTGCTCCGGACTTTTATAAAGAAAGCAGGGTTCATCTAAAACATTTATGCAAGACCCTGCAGGCTTTGTATGAAGGAAAGCTGTTAAAACCGGATAACACACCTTATAAGCGTTTGATGATTAATATGCCGCCAAGACACGGTAAATCACGAACGCTTATTTTATTTTGTGAGTGGTGTTTGGGAGTAAGCGCTGAAAACAGAATTATCACCTGTAGCTATAATGATGATCTGGCAACTGATTTTTCAAGGTATACGCGCGATGGGATTATGGATGATAAAACATATCCTCATGAAATTGTGTATACTGATATTTTCCCTGATTCAAAGGTTAAACAAGGGAATGCCAGTTATCATCAATGGGCACTCGATGGACAGTTCTTCAGCTATAAGGGCGCAGGTGTTGGGGGGAGTATTACTGGAAAGGGCTGCAACTGCTCAATAGTTGATGACCCGGTAAAAGATGCGGAAACAGCACTCAATGAACTGGCCCTAGAGAAAATATGGCGCTGGTATACGGGCACCTTTCTTTCTCGACTTGAAGAAGGCGGGATACAGATTGTTAATATGACCAGGTGGGCCAGTAAAGATATATGTGGTAGGATCCTGGATGGTGAGGAAGCAGATGAGTGGTATGTATTAAAGCTTGAAGCATACCAGGATGGGAAAATGCTTTGTAATGAGCTGCTTTCCTATCGATCATATAAAAGTTTGGAATCGAATATGGTCCCAGAGATTTTTAGAGCAAATTATCATCAGGAACCGGTTGATATCAAGGGGCTATTGTACCCACCCAAAGAGCTGCAATACTTTAAGCCAGCAGAGATAGAGGGGAAGAAACCTGCAGCTATAGTTGGTTATACGGACGTTGCAGATGAGGGAACAGACTTTTTGGCCAATCCTATAGGTAAGCTCTTTACAGAGAAGATTTATATTACAGACATTGTGTTTTCTCAACAACCTGCAGAAGTTACGGAAGGGTTAGTTGCACAAAACATCTTAGATACAGAGTGCGAATTGTGTGTGTTTGAGAGTAATAATGGTGGTAAGGGTTATGCCAGGAATGTGAAAAAGCTTGTTGATGAAGGGGGATATAGCAGCATCAAATGGATACCCAATATGCAGAACAAAGAAACCCGGATCATTATGAAAGCCGGGTTCATTAAGAAGCATTTTGTATTTTTGGAAAAGGGTGAGTATCAACCCGGTAGTCATTACGATATGTTTATGAAACAGCTGACATCGTACACGGCCATGGGTAAGAATGAACATGACGATGCTCCGGATGCCTGTACTGGCCTTGCAGCATTGGTTGAACAGATATTAAAGAAGAAAAAGCAGCAGGGTAAAAAGAGACACAAAAGCCTATATGGGGGTGAGTGATTTTGGCAAATAAGATTACAACCAGGGTTATAAAAGCCGATGGAGGAGTAAGGCGGGAAGCGTTAATATCAAAAGCGGAACATGCAACAGCAGAGCAGGAAAAACAAACAGGGTACAGAGATATTATTGAGCCGATATATCCAGTTGCAGCAGTTAGGCAAGTAGTGGACCATTCAACCATCCTGCCACAATGTATTAGGGCCTACGAAAGCAATATACCGGGGTTCGGTATTGAGGTTCGGTATAAGGATGATGATACAGCCGGAGAAGAGACACCGGAAATGAAAGCTGAATGGGATAGATTAGACGAGATTATTAAATACTTTAACTTTGATATGCCATTCTCGGAGCTTTTAGAGAAGGTTATCAAAGACCGGGAAAAAACAGCAGCAGGGTATTTAGAAATTATTCGCAATGCAGCTGGGGAAGTTGTGGGTGGTGAGTACGTTGACCCGGAATACATTAAGGTGTCAAAGCTTGGGGATAGGATCCCTGTTGAGGTGGTTAGGTACGGACAGCACCGAACAATACATAAACGGTTCCGATATTTTGTTCAGGAGATAAATGGGACCAGCAGTAAAAAAGTATATTTTAAACAGTTTGGCGACCCCAGGATTATGAATTATAAGACAGGTAAGTACGACGATAACACGCTGCCAGAAGAACAAGCGAATGAGATATTGCAGCTTAAGATTGGTGAGGGCGCATATGGTGTACCGCGTTGGATAGGCCAATCTATACACGTTGAAGGATCCAGGCTGGCAGAGAATTTAAACTTTAATTACTTCATTAACGGGCGGCACGTTCCAATGGCGATTATGGTGAAGAATGGGACGTTATCAGATGCTTCATTTGCAGATTTGCAGGCGTATATGAACAGCGTAAAAGGAGCTGACAACGCACATCAATTCCTCTTATTTGAGGTTGAAGGCAGCGAGGATGAAGAAGAAATTGACGTAAACAGCAAAGCAAACCGGGCTGATATTGAAATTAAGGACTTAGCTGCTATGCTGCAGAATGATGCCTTGTTTTTAGAATACCAAGACAAGAGCAGGCAGAAAACACAATCAGCTTTTAACCTTCCGGATTTGTATGTTGGTTATACGAGAGATTTTAACAGGGCCACAGCAGAAGCGGCAATTGAAATAACGGAAAAGCAAGTATTTATTCCGGAGCGTAAAAAGCTGCAATGGATTATCAACAACGTCCTTTTAGCAGAATATGAATTTAAGCATGTTGAAGCGCACATCAAAGGACCGGACCTTTCTAACCCCGATGATATGTATAAGATACTTTCAGTAGTTATAAAGGCCGGAGGCGTTACACCTAATGATGCGCGGGAAATCCTTTCATGGATACTTAAGAAAACACTTGATAATTTCCCGGAAGAATGGGGCGATATACCGCTTGAAATGCAGCGGTTATTAAGCCAACCCCAGCAGCCACAGACACCGGAGGGACTGATTAAGGCAGCCGAAACGGTTATCAGTAAGGCCCAGGAGGAACCAAGCAGTCAGGGCATTGAGTTAGTTGGAATTATGAAAGCTATGGTTAATGTTATGAAGGACACCAGGGATGTGCTTGAAGAAATTGGGGGCAGTGACCATGAGTAAGATAGACCAGGTTATTGCTGCAATCAACGAAATTACAAAAGCCGATGATGAGGAATTAGAAGAGCTTTTAGAAGATTTTATTGCACCTGATGAGACTATCAATGCGATAAACGAGTATGAGAAGAAGGTAGCAAAGCGCCTTAGAGCCCAGAAAAAGCGCTTTGCAGATGGGATAAAGGATTACATAGGCAAAGATGATGATTCAAGCATTAAAGATATTTTCAATTACGTTAAGCAGGATTTATTTGCAGCAGATGAGTTTTCGGAAGAGCTAAGTATTGATACACAGGATATACTTGAGCTTACAGTAGGGCAGATAGCGGGTATAGTTATGGATGACATTGACGAGGAGGTGGTTTTTGAGGAACTATCAGGTAGAACGATAATATGGATTGAGCAATGGTCCGAAGAGTTAGGTAATCTTATGCAGCTTCACAGCCATGAAGCTATTGAGAAAGAATTTACACGGGCAATTGAAGCAGGGGACGGAATAGATACAGTTATAAATAACATTAAGGACCTGCCACAGTTTGATCGGCAGCGAGCCAGGACAACAGCTATAACCGAGATACTAACCGCTCATTCGGTAGCACAGTATGAAGGCTTTTTGCAATCGCCGGCAGTTAAGAAAAAGAAATGGAAGCACAGCGGTACAAAAGCGATTGAACCACGTGAGAACCATATGGATATGGATGGGCAGGAAGTTGAGGTTGAGGAACAATTTGCATTAGTAGGAGCAGATGGAGGAACCTACTATTGTGATTATCCCAGGGATACGACCTTACCAGCTGGTGAGCGTATTAAGTGTCACTGCACCATGGGTCCTGTTGTGGATCCAGATATAATAAAGCTTACACCCGAGGAGAAAGAACAAATTAGGCAGGAAGTTTTGGCCGGTCTTTCTTAATAAAAATACATTTGGTAGAAAGTAGCACCTTTTAAAATAAGGGTGCTGTTTTTATATGCTTTTGGTGAAAGGAGGTGAATTTAAAAATGCCAAAAATTAGGAAAGCAACTGAGCTTACCAATGCAAATATAACATTTGTCTCACTGGTTGATAAGGCAGCCAATGGAAAGCAATTCGCCATTATTAAGAGCGAGAACGGATCCAACTTTGGGACGTATGCTCCTATTGTCAAGGTAGACGAAGAACAGCGGATTGTTACAGCGGTTGTTTATGAGCCAATGGTAGAGGATAGCCAGGGTGATTATATGACTGAGGAATGTATTGAGAAGGCGGCTCATCAGTTCATGATTAACAAAGGCGAGAATGATATACAGCATAATTTTCAGGCGGCAGAAGGCGTAAGTGTCGTTGAAAGTTGGGTCACGAAGTCCGATGAAACAATTGGCGACCAGGAGATTAAGAAAGGTACCTGGATGATGTCCTCTAAAGTTGACAACGACGATATTTGGGACGACATCAAGAAAGGAGAGCTCACCGGGTACAGTATGGGCGGTATAGCGCAGCGTTCTGAAGAGGACGTTGATCTGGATGAAGTGGAAAAAAGCATGAGTCAAAAGATCATTACCGCTATACAAAAAGCGTTTGGGATTGCACCTGTTGCGAAAGGCGAGATGGAGGATGAATACAAACGCCGGATTAAAGGCAGTAACTTTTGGACAGCTTTTTACACGTTAGCCGATCTACTTGAAAAGTGGGACTCATGGGATTGGGAGGCAAAATGGGAGACTGATGAGGAAAAAATCAAAGCTGCATTAGAGGATTTTAACAAGATTGTTACAGACCTTTTATTAGCGGATGAGGTTTTGAAATCCATCGGGAAACCACCGGAAGAAGTGCAAAAAGCATATGTTGAAAAAGCTGGGAAAACCATTTCAGCAATTAATATGAAAGCTATACAAACCGCTTATGAGACTTTAGGCGGGTTGATAGAAGCTAACACAGAAGAGGAGGGTGAGGAGACTATGAAGGCAGAGGACATTACCAAAGCAGTAGAAGCAGCATTGGAACCTGTTACTAAGCGGCTTGATGCATTAGAGAAAGCGAACGAGCCAGGAACAGAAGGAGATCCGGCAGGCGAAGTTGAGAAAACAGATGCGGAAATTATTACAGAAGCTGTTGAAAAAGCGGTTGCACCACTTACGGAGCGGATTGAGAAAATGGAGCAATCCCGCAACGTATCAAAGCAGCAAACGCCACCGGAAGGAACGCCGGGCCAAGTAACCACTAAGAGTTACATTCAGACCATTCAAAAAGCAGCTCAACAATAGGGCTGAAAGAAAAGGAGGAGAAGAGAAATGCCATTTACAAACGAAGAGATTATTAACAAAAGTGACGCATTGGTTTTTATCCAAAAAGACGTTAGCGTTCAAATGCCGAGCGGCGATTCAGAGGCGTTTTTGCGGGATACCATTGGCAAGTCTAGTACGCTGCCAAAATTAAAACCAATATTCCGTAAAACTCCCGCCGGAAAGATTGATACATTGAATGTTGGCCGGAGAAAGATACGCGAAGTTGACGCGGATATTACTTCCACTGACGTTGATAACGTAACCGATGGGACAGGCAAAGGTCAAATCTCATATTCCGTACATAAGGTATTTTGGGATGAATGGATTAAGAATGATGATGTTTGGTATACGCTACAATCAAGAGGGCAGGATGTTGAAACAGCTCTTATTGATATGATCCAGGAGCAATTCGGAGTAGACTTGCAGGACCTTATTTTCAATGGGGATACAGAAGCCGGAGCAGGTCCGGATCAAGACTTCTTAAAGATTTTAGACGGGTTTGTTAAGAAGATGAAGGCCTCTAGCCATGTTACAGACATTGGAGTTGAGGCACCAACAATTAATCATTTTATGCAGCATCTTCAGTTATTGCCGGAGAAATACAAGAACCGGTACCGAACAGATATTACTTGGTTCTTATCCCAGGGGACATACGACAAATTAGTAGCTGAACTTTCAGCTAGACAAACACCAGGCGGCGACGCTATTTTAGTGGATGGAGATTTGAAAAAGATTGGTGGTTACAAAGTAGAAGTGGTTGCCGATCTTCAAAGTGGGTTTGCAAGTTTAACGCCGATGTCAAACTTAAAGCCTGTATTTACCCGCGAATTGAAATACGTCAGAACAGGTGTAGGGCCATTGTGTGCAAAGAAAGACGCGACATATCATATCTTACACGCATACTTAGATTGCGTTATTAGAGAGATAGACGCGGTTGCATACATGATCGGGGATAACTTATAATGGCAACTTTAAAATTATGCGAAAAGACTACCCTGCATATCGGCGGCGGGGTAATCTTTCGTAGTGGCATTGAGTATGACGAGAAGGACGTACCCGAATATTACAGAGATAAATATTTTGAACCCACCCAGGAACTGCCAGGAGCGTCGAAGGAGAACGAGGAAGGGGATAACACCCCAAAAACCGCAGGGACGAGCCAGGAACAGGCAAAAACCGAAGAGACGGGAGCAGACGAGGGAACACAAGTTGAAAAGCTCACCAAGACCGCTATTCGGGCCATGAAACGAGAAGGCCAGGAGGCACTAATCAAGGAGTTTGGCCTTGACCCGGAAGATTATCCGAATGAGGAAGCTAGAATTGCTATTATTCTGGAAAAGGAAGCAGAGGTGTTAGGCAATGAGTAAGATTTTAATTCCAACAGGCATGGGTCAAGGCGGTATGCATCTGAACACCCACACAGAGAAATTACTTAAGGCGGTTGTTGATTCATTTCACAATACAGTTAAAGCCGGAGCCACCCAGGTAACGGATGAGGTATTAACCGCTACCGCTGACGATAAGGTTTGGACGTTTGCAAATGACAATGTTGTTGCGGGTACAGCAAGCTTTAAGACCAATGAGGAAGCAGCCATTGAAGAGAGCGACATTGAAAGCATTGAGTATGCTTATGATAATGACGTTGAAAAGGCCCAGGTTACTTTTAAGACTTCCAAGACGGCCCCGAAAGCGACATATAAACACGTTGCAGTTATGCCGGAAATCACTATCGGGTACTAATTAGGAGGCGTTCATATGTCTCTTATAAATCCCCAGGATGTAATTGAATATACGGAAATTGAAGCAGTAAAAAATCGTGGTAGCAAACTATCAAATGATATCATGCAGGCAGAGGCAAAGGTATTTGAGATAGTTGGCCACGATTTTTCTAATTTAGAGAAATACCCTGATCTACCCGAGAAGGCAAAGCTCGCATTGATTTTATGGGCCGAGTATTACGCAATTATTGCTACGGACACCGGGAACAAAACGGGCAAGAAGGCAGAGGCTTTTGACGATTATAGTTACACCAATGGCAGCATGAAGGAACCGGATACCGATAGTCTTTTAAGGACCTATATCGAAGATGGCAGCTCCGGTGAGCGTAAGGTAACACTTAGGATTAGGGGGTTATAAGTATGAGTTTGGAAGCATTATTGGATCATACTTGCGATATATATCACATATTGCAAAGCCCCAGGGAAAGAGGTTATGGCCTGCCGAATGAGGTGGGCCATAGTTATCCAGAGGTCCCGGACGAGGAAAACATACCTTGTCATTTTGGCGCAAAAGAGCAGCCGCAGATTACCCAGGGAGTGCCAGGTAATGAGATTACCCTTGAAGTTAAATTGACCTTACCAATAAATGCAGATATCCGGCTCAATGACAAGGTGGTTCACCGGGAGACGGGCATTGTATATTACGCACAAGTCCCCAGGAATATTAGGGACCACCATAAGACCGTTATCGTAAGGCGAAAGGACGAATTATAATGGCAGACATTGAGATCACCGTTGAAGGGCTAGACGAGTTTTTAGACAAACTTAGACGGGCAGCGCATGGTGGGTTTGAAGCACAAGTAGCTTTGTGGCTTGAAAGTATGGGCGAGGATTTTTTAGATATTGTCCAAGACGAAATTATAGGGACGGAGACGGTTGAATATCGGCTCCTCCTTAGTTCGTTCAATAGGGGACACCAGGAAAACTATTGGGAAGTATCGAATGGCGGGCTCACCTTGGGCGTTGGAACGAACGTCAATTATGCTGCATACGTTAATGACGGGCATTGGACAACCCGCGAAGGCGTTAGAAAACGTTGGGTTCCGGGATACTTTATAACAGGCCCAAGAGGAGAGGAAAAGTTTGTTTATGACCCCAACGCAGATACCGGGATGGTTTTATATCGTAAATGGGTTGAAGGGACTCACTACTGGGAACTTGCTGCTGGAATTTTTAAAGAGCATTTTGGTAGAAATTTAGAACGGCGGTTACAACAATGGATTGATGATTATTTTTAGGTGGTGGTTATGATGATCGAGCAGGAAATGGCAAGTATTATGAAGTTCCTTTATGACCGGAATAATGTTCAGCTTTATCAAAAGCGGCTTAAGCAGGATTTTGAGAGACCTTCTATGTATTTCCCGCCGCCTATAATCCGTTCATTCCCGGCCACGGTAGCGAGTTACAAGAATATTTATTTGTGGTTTGTGAAGGTTTTTGACAAGGACAGCGAAGCAGCATTCAGTACCGCGTCAACTTTACAAACAGCACTTATGAAAAAGCGGCTGTTAGTACCGGAGATTGACATTACCGGAGCTGAAACAGGTGGGTACATTCGACTTACAAAAGCCCATGCGAGGGAATTAGACGATGGTGTTTGTCAGCTTGAAATTGATTGGAACTCTATTTATGGGTATGAGGAAGAAGTATTTGACAAGATTATGAATTTCAATTTCAATACTTTCTTAAAGGAGGGGTAAGAAATTGGCAGCTAAAAAAGAAGAAACAAAAGCGAGATTATACAAGATTGAAACGCTTAGGAAGTATTGCGGTGAGCTATTCGGTGTACAGCCCTATGTATTTGACGGGGCTATGACAGGCGTAAAAGGGCCAATAGCGAAAGCGGAAGCAGTAAGAAAAATCAATGATTGGCTTAGAAAGGGGGCTAAATAATGCCTGGTGGAACATTTGACCCGATGGTTGGGAAAGTAAGAGCAGGACTTTATATGAATTTTGAGGCTGTTACCCAGGATAGAATTAAAGCAAAGGACAGAGGGACAGTCATGTTACCTTTGTTTGGAGCTAAGTGGGGGCCTGCCGAGGAGTTTATTGCACTTGACACCCCGGATACATTTAATATTTTAGGTTATGACATTAATGAGTTGGAAATGCTGCTAGTAAAAGAGGCATTCAAGAACGCGAAAAAGGTTATTGTTTATCGGCCTACCGATGGAACGAAAGCGACTAAAACAGCAGCACCATTAACAGTAACCGCAGCACAAAGCGGAACCAGGGGCAACGACATTAAGGTGGTTATCGCAGCCAACCCGGTAGCAGGCAAGGACGTTACAACCTATGTGGGGCTTAACAAGGTTGACGAGCAAATCGGGGTTACTACTGTCGAGGATCTTACAAATAATGCGTTTGCAGTATTCTCCGGGACAGGTGATTTAGCAGATAGTGCCGGGATTGTACTCGCCGGAGGAGCAGACGGAACACAAACACCGCTCCAAGTTACAACATTCCTGGAGGCTTGCGAAACGCAATTCTTTGATACGATTGCATTCCCTACAGACGACGCAACACTTCATTCCTCATTTGATACGAAGATTAAGTATTTCAGAGAGGATATTGGGAAGCGGATCTTAGGTATTAGACCGGGCCTTAGCGCAGATTATGAAGGCGTTACAGTTGTTAAGAATGGCGTTATTTTGGCAGACGGAACAACCCTTACAGCAAAAGACGCTACCGCCTGGGTAGCCGGAGCGGAAGCGGCAGCGAACGTGAACAAATCGCTCACTTATATGCCATATGACGCAGCGGTTGACGCTAATCCTCGGATGAAGCATACGGACATTGTTGCAGGACTTAAAGGTGGATTTTTCATTTTTACCAATGACGGCGAGAAGGTTATTGTGGAAAAAGACCAAAACAGTCTAACCACTTTAACCCCAACCAAGACCAAGAAATTCACTAAGAACCGAGTATTACGCTGCTTAGACGGGATCAACAACGATTTACTAAAAGCGTTTACAAGTCAGCATATCGGGAAACTTGACAATAACCCCGATGGTTGGGGAATTGCAAGAACGCTAGTCATGGATTATATGCTTACGTTGCAGGACATTGGCGCAGTTAAAAACGTTGACCCGGATAACGATTTTATTGTTAATGAGACGTTATCGGTTGATGATGAAATGTACGCAGATATTGGCGCGGAGCCAGTAGACGCAACAGAAAAATTCTATTTCACTGTGAAGGTAAGATAAGAAAGGGGGCGTAAATTATGTACGACGGCAGGAATACCATATTAGCCAAAGAGGGTAAGGGCTTTAGAGACGGTGACGAGGTTTTGAATATGATTAAGTTCAAAATCGAAGTTGAGAAAATCAAGAATGAGCTGCCTATTATCGGGAGACGTTCCAAGAGCAATAAGACATCCGGGCTTAAGTACAAAGGGACTATTGTGGAGTACAGAGCAACGAGTACATTCGCTCAAATGATCAAAGAGTACAAGGAAACCGGGATTGATGTGTATTTTGATATGCAAGGTGTCCAGGATGATCCTAGCAGCGGTTTAGGAGCTGAAAGGATTGTTGTCAAAGGGTGTAACATCGACGGTGCGGTGCTTATGAACATCGACATTGAGACAGAAGATTCAGTAAAAGACGAAATTTCATTTACATTTGAAGATTTTGATATTATAGACGCGATTGGTTAAATTCAATAAGACGCTGTTTAACGCAGCGTCTTTTATCTAACAGGAGGGAACAACATGGAAGAGCAAAAGCAAATGAGAAGTATGGACGTATTTATGAATGGAAACGCGGAAGAAGTACAAAACATCGAAGTAGAAAAAGTAATTAGTGAGCGGTTTAAAGACACGGAAGGGAACCCCGTACCATGTATTCTTAAGCCAACAACCACAGCGAAGGTTAATCAATTACAAAAGAACTGTACCGATTGGAAAGGGAAGCGTGGCAGCAAACAAAAGATACTAAATAATGAGAAGTTTGCCGCGAAACTCGCCGTGGAATGTACGGTTTATCCTAATTTTAAAGATAAAGAGCTGCTTGATTCCTATGGGTTAATAGATCCTTGCGAGGTAATCGAAAAAATATTTAACCTACCGGGGGAATACGCCGAGCTTATAGATGCGGTTCTTGACATTAACGGGTTTGATGATAAATTCGAGGATTTGGTTGAAGAGGCAAAAAACTAATTGAGCGGGGCGATTATTGGGCCGTTCAAGCGCACCGCACATATCAACGGCATAACATACCGCCTCATGAATTTTATTTTATGGACAAGTACCATAAGGCGGTTATGATTGCTTCTGATGATGTTCAAATGGAAGCTGAAAAGAAAGCGAGAGAAAAGCAATAGAGAGGGGGTGAGGGAGTGGCAGCTTCGGTAAGAGCTATATTCAACATGAATGACCGGATCTCAAACAGGCTCGACAATGTAACTAGGAGAACCGAGAAAATGCAGAAGGCATTTAAACGACTCCAAAAGGTTGCATTAATTGCTATTGCAGCGATAGTAACCGCTGTTAGTGGGTTCGCAGTATCAGCAACAGCGGATTTCATTCAGTTTGAAGGCCGAATGAACGAAGTATTTACGCTAATGCCCGGCATAACGGATCAAGCTATGGGGGAAATGACAGACCAGGTTAAGGACTTTAGCCGTGAGTTTGCCGTTCTCCCCGAAAAGGTTGTTCCGGCCCTGTATCAATCATTATCGGCGGGGGTTCCTCCTGACAATGTATTTGACTTTTTAGCTGTAGCACAGAAGGCAGCCATCGGCGGCGTTGCAGAGCTTGAAACAGCGGTTGACGGTATTTCATCAATCGTAAACGCTTACGGGGCAGACGTTATTTCCGCAGCCCAGGCGAGCGATTATATGTTTACGGCGGTTAAGCTAGGGAAAACAAACTTTGAGGAATTATCGGCTAGTTTGTTTAACGTCATACCAAGCGCGGCCGCATTAGGCGTTGAGTTTGGCGACGTATCAGCAGGGTTGGCAGCTATTACGGCCCAGGGTACGCCCACAAGCGTTGCAACAACACAGCTTAGACAAATGTTCGTTGAGCTATCAAAAGCCGGAGGAGACACAGCAGAGACATTTGAAGCACTATCCGGTAAGTCGTTTAAGCAATTCATTAAGGATGGTGGGGACGTCCAGGACGCGTTACAGCTCCTGGAAAAAAGAGCAAAGAGAGGCGGAGTAGGAATAAACGATCTCTTTGGTTCCGTAGAAGCAGGGAACGCAGCATTGGGCCTTACAGGAAAAGGGACAGAAAAGTTCACCCAGGCACTTTTAGAAATGGAGGACGCAGCAGGAGCAACCGACGCAGCATATGAGCGAATGCAGAAGGGCGTTGGACGTTCCATTGACCGAATCAAGGCTAATATTAAAGTCCTTAAGCTCAATATTGGAGAAAAATTTGCTCCATACGTCAGTAAAGCAGCGGATAAGATTAATGAGAAGTTTGATAAAATGTTTGCTCCTAGAAAGATATTAGTACGCGGGGAAATGGTTGAGGGTGAAAGCGCGTTTGATGAATATTTTGACAAAATATTTGCCCCTAGAAAGATATTAGTAAGAGGAGAATTAGTCGAAGGGGATAGCGCATTTGAAGATTTCATTCAGATGGTAACAAGCAAATTCAAAGAAATAGGGCAAGTAACAAGAGAAATTTACGAAGTATTTTTCCCTAATCTTTCAAAAGCGGCCCAGGATACGGAAGTTAATTTTGCAAGTTTAACAGAAAATGGGTTGGACTTAGTTATAACCGGGCTAGAGTGGATAAGAGACAACGCGCAGCTCATTAAAGCAGCTATAGTTGGACTTACAACCGCATGGATCGTACAGAAGGGCGTGTTAGTTGGCCTTGCATTAGCACAATACGGTCATATTATAGCTTCCGGGATAGCAAAAGCGGCAGACATAGCGGAGACCATAGCAATTATTGCACTATACGGAGCAGATTATGCAAGGGGCGCAGCTTTATGGACAGTTGCAGCAGCACAGGGCGCGCTCAATGCGGTTATGCTATTGTCTCCGACAACGTGGATCATAATAGGAATATTAGCATTAGTAGCCGGGTTGGTACTGCTTTATAACAAGAGTGAGACAGCCCGGAGGATTATGAACGCTATGTGGGAAGGTATGAAGAGTGGTGCGGAAACGTCATTAAACTTTATTATCGGGAAAGTCAACGAGGTTATAGGTGTTTTGAACAAGATTAAAATTCCCGATTGGATTCCTGGTATCGGCGGTAAAGGAGTTAATATTAAAGCCGTCCAGGAAGTTAAATTTGACACACCGAAGGAAGCACAACCTATACTAGGGGATATGCCACAATATGCAACCGGGACAGACTTTCACCCAGGTGGTCCGGCAATCGTAGGAGAAAAAGGACCGGAGCTTATTAATCTTCCGAGAGGGAGCCAGGTTACACCCGCAGAGGAAACGAGACAATTATTGCAGCCGGAAATAGCACCATTGGAACCCTTGACCCAGGATATTACGCAAAATGTTATTCCAGCGAAAGATGAACGGGTTGAGGAGCTTACACAGAATGTTGCACAAAAGATTATCCCACCAAAAGCCGCGCCAATTCCACAGCCGGAAGCAAAAGTAGATCAAGAGGTAATTCCGGCTAATATCAAGCAACCGCAGGACGTTGGGCAGAGCGTTATACAAAAGGTTATGCCTGCAAAAATAGATGATGTCGAGGATCTTACCCAAACGATTACGCAAAACTTTGTTCAAGGTGAAATGCAGCAAATAGAGGGCGCAGCGCAGGAGATTAACCAGGTAGTAAACACAGCAAACATTAAGCAACCGGAAGAATTAACGCATATGGTTAAGCAGGAATTTGTTGAAGCTAGTATTCCACAGCCAGGATCCATGAACCAAAATATATTGCAGAAGGCTAAACAGGCCAACATTGAACAGCCGCAGGATATAACCCAAAGCATTATGCAAAGGATCTTACCAACCAAAGCAGTACAACCGGAAGCCATGACACAATCTATACAGCAGCAACTTATACAAGCAGAAATAAAAGCACCGGAGGATGGGACCCAAAATGTTATTCAGAAATTAATTAAAGCCAAAATCCAACCTATAAAAGATGCAACACAATGCATTATTCAGAAATTCGTTGCTGCAGAAGTAAAGAAACCTCAGGATACTACCCAGAATGTTTTGCAGCATATCAAAGAGGCAGAAGTGAGACAGCCCCAAGGATTAAGTCAGGAGATCATCCAAACTGTAGCAGAAGCTAAAATAAAACATTTAGACGATATTACTCAAAGCATTGTTCAAAACGTTATCCCTGCTAGAATCGTTCAGCCTGAATATATGCAGCAAAGCATCGTACAAAAAGTTGCAAAAGCAGCAGCACCAGGGCCGGAGAATCTTACACAAAACATATTCCAAAAGGTTATCCCGGCTAAATTGAGAGAATTAGGAGGCATTACCCAAGATATCATTCAGAAAATTATCCCGGCCAAGTTTGAACGGTTAAACAATCTCACCCAAAACATTACGCAAAAGGTTATAAAGGATAATTCAGTTAGCGATACGCTTGACAAAATCCCTAAAACTCCCCTTGAAGTTGACTTAGAAGCGAAAACCGGCTTTAAACTTGACTCGGATAGTAAGCAACCACAGCCGCTTAAAGAAGAGAAGGCCCAGGAGCTATTAGAAAGTACCACGACAAATAATAAACAAGAGATACACCAGGACAACCGGAAGTATGAATTTAGGTTTGGGGATCGTGTAATTAAAACTATGCGGGATATTGAAGATGTTATGAGCGAGATTAAAGGCCAATTGACAGAAGATATTAACACAGGAGGCGAGGAGTTGTATGAGGTCTAAATATCAGTTTTGGCTTAGTTTTAACAACGGGGAGCAGCGATTACAGCTCCCCGTTAATCCTTCCAGGCTTAAAATGCCGCGTAATTTTGCTAATGAAAGTATAGACGTATTGGGCCTGGGCGAGATAACCGTTATTCAAGACCCGCAGGCGAAAACATTTTCCTTTAGCAGCCAATTCCCTGCCGTGTACGGGCCATATTGCGAATATGAGGATATACCAAGCCCGGAGCGCGCGGTTGAAATTATTGACGATTGGATACAGAGCGGGAAGCCTATACGGTTTATTGTTACCAATACAAATATAAATTTTGCCGTGTCTATTGAGACATTTACGCCGGAGGAAAAAGCCGGCGACGTAGGAACCATTTATTACGACTTAGAGCTTAAGGAATATAAGTTCATTCAGATTAGGCAAATAGAAGTTAAAAGCGGCACTATCAATATTGGAGCAAAAGCAAGCCAAAGGCCGGATGAACGGGAGAAGCCGAAAAACTATGTTGTTAAGCCCGGTGACAGCTTGTGGAAGATTGCAAAAGCGCAATTAGGGGATGGATCACAGTACAAAACGGTTGCAGCAGCAAACAGGATTAAGCCCAATTATGTAATACACCCAGGGCAGATGCTTGTACTATAAGGTGGTGGTAAGATGTTACAACTATTAAAGGTAAATGCTTTCGGTGTGGTAGACATTTCAAATACCATTGACAAAATCGTTTGGAAGGGGCAGAAGTACCGCGCTCCCAGGTCAATAGATATAACATTTGTCGATACAGCAAAAGGCTATCATGCTAGGGCCAATGCGAAAGAGGGTGAAGGACTCACGTTTTTATGGAACGGGGTTGAACTTTTTAGAGGGATTATATTTAACCAGGCCCACAGTAAGAAAGCAAAAGCAACCCTTACAGCGCATGACAATTTATTTTATTTTGTAAGCAACAAAGATACATATGTATTTGACGATAAGACGGCGAGCGAGATTACAACTCGGATATGCAGCGACTTTCAAATACCTATAGGAACCATAGCAGATACCGGGTATAAGATACCGCACCACCCCAAAAGAGATAAATTGCTCTATGACATTATTATGGCAGCTATTAACACAACGTATAAGCAAACAGGGGTTAGGTATTACCTTCGTTCTTTAGGCGGGAAATTAGAGCTAATAAAGCGGGTTGAACAAGTAAAAAAATGGGTTATAGAAAACGGTGTTAATTTAATTGATTACGATTACCAAACGTCCATTGAAAAGACAGCAACCAGGGTGAAAATGATTACCGGAGAAGGTAAGGAAACCATCATAGCAACAGCAGAGAATAGTGAGCTTATGAATGCATTTGGTGTACTCCAATATTACGAAAGGGTACATGACGAGATTAACCAGGCGCAGCTACAACAGCGTACAGATACAGCCCTTAAGGAGAATGGGAAAACCGGAGAAACGATTAAAGTTACGGCCCTGGGATTACCGGACGTTATAAGCGGATCAGCGATACATTTAATTATCCCGGAGCATGGCATTGAACGCGGATATTATATTGATGCGGATAAGCACACGTTTAAGGGGAATAGCCACACCATGAAACTAACCCTAACGCAGACGAACGAATTACCGGGGGTGGTATAGAGTGAAAGCATTGATCCAGGAGATAGCCCTAGAAGTATTCAGAGCTAACAGTATTTCCATTATGGAGGCGACTGTTACGAAAGCACCACCGGAAATAGAAATTATGATCGGGGGCAATCCCAAAGACATTATCAAGAAAGATTTAATTGTAACCGCAGAGCATTTAACCCGGCATAAGCGTATTGTAACCATTACGCATGACGAAAGTACAGTTAGGGATTTAGGGGATGGAACTGAAAAGGATCTTTTGGACACGGATAACGACGAAAAGCCCTACACACATTTTAAGCAGAGCTATGTTGAAATGCAATTTGAGGACGTTTTGAAAGTCGGGGACAAGGTTATGGTTATTATTTTTGACCAGGGCCAAAGATATTTGATTGTTGACAGGATGGTGATTTAATTGGGGTTAGAACCTGATTTTACTATGCCGGAGATACAAAAGCAGCAGCCGCAAACTTCCAGGACGTATAAGTTAGACCTGGAAAGCAAGCGGATCATCGGGAAAGTTGACGGGCTTAAGGCCATTGAACAGTTTGTTTTAAAAGTAATTAGTACGGCGAGGTTTAGGTATTTGATTTACAGCAGCCAGTACGGGAACGAAGCCTTAGACCTTAAGGGCCAGGACATAACCCAGGAGTATATTGAGGCAGAATTACCTCGCATGGTAACAGAAGCCATTATTTATGATGAAAGGGTTTTAAAGGTTGACGGGTTTGTTTTTGACTTTATAGGGGACGAGGTATTTGTTAGCTTTGAAGTTGATACAACAGAAGGCTATTTAAAAGTAGAGGGGGTGAAATATGGTGTTTGAGGATAGGACGTTTGAGAACATTCTGCAGGAAATGCTTGATACTGTACCGGATGATGTAGACAAGCGGGAAGGATCAATTATTTATGACGCGCTTGCTCCGGCAGCGGCAAAGATGGCCCAGGAATATATTGATTTAAATAGCGTTCTATTGCTCGGATTTGCGGAGACTTCTAACGGTGAATGGCTTGATAAGCGTGTGGGAGAAAAGGACATTACCAGGAACCCGGCAGTAAAAGCAATTAGAGAAGCGACATTCAATATTCCGGTACCGGAAGGGGCCAGATTCTTTGTAGATGATCTCTATTTTGTGGTAGTAGAAAACCAAAGAGTAGAATGTGAGACAGCAGGAGAAGCGGGCAATAACGTCATAACAGGCAGCACATTAATACCCGTTGATAACATTAACGGATTAACAACCTCAACAATCGGAAACATTGTTGTCCCAGGAGCCGCAGAAGAAACGGACGAGGAATTATTTGAGCGTTATCAGGAGAGTTTACAACCTCCCGCAGAAAACGGAAACCGGGCGCAGTACAAAAAATGGGCGACAGACGTTGAAGGGGTTGGAGACGCGAAGGTGTTTCCACTTTGGAACGGCCCGAATACAGTTAAAGTTGTTATTATCGACTCAACGAAAGGGCCTGCTTCATCGGGGTTGGTTGAAATGGTACAGGATTATATTGACCCAGGGATTACGGGCCTGGGGGATGGGGTAGCTCCTATTGGGGCATTTTGCACAGTAGAGAGCGCAGCAGGGAAAGCTATTAACATATCAGTTACATTGGTACTTAAAACAGGCAGAACAATAGAGAATGCCACCGCAGAGATTACCCCGGCATTAGACGCATATTACCAAGAGCTTGCATTTGAGGACAATGTTGTTCGGATAGCTCAAATAGGAAATATTCTTCTTTTAGCTGACAGCGTTCTTGACTATTCGGATCTCCTTATGAACGAAGGAACAGCCAATATTGAATTGCAGGAGACGGAAGTTCCCGTAAGAGGGACGGTGATATTGAGTGAATAATACGGACGAGCTTAAGAGCTACCTCCTGGAGATATATACGGACATAGTAGAAATGGACGCAATTACAGCAGCAGAAGGGCCACAATTTGACAAGATAGACACAGCGACAGCAGACGTTTTGGATCAGTTTTTTATTGATACCGCAACCTGGGGCCTAGAAAAGTATGAAAAGCTATTAGAGATTACAACGGATCTTAGCAAACCATACGAAGAAAGACGCTCGATGATAAAGTCAAAAATGAGGCTTAGAGGCAAACTTGACAGGCAGCTCATAGAGGGTATTGCAGCAGCATTTACAGACGGAGAAGTTGAGGTAAAATTCGACGGTAAAATCCTTATTATTTTCAAAGACTCCACGCAGCCA
Organism: Clostridia bacterium; assembly: GCA_030625885.1. GTDB lineage: Bacteria > Bacillota > DAOUPZ01 > DAOUPZ01 > DAOUPZ01 > DAOUPZ01. The sequence continues at coordinate 20,702 of DAOUPZ010000020.1, read as the reverse complement.
TTAATATTACCAGACTTTATGAGCGTTTTTGAGGAGGTTAATACGTCCCATTTGGATTATTATTTCGGCGTTCAGAAAAGCGGAGAAATTGGGGTAGAGACCGCGTCCGAGAAGTACGTTTATGATTTTCCATTTACGAGCGAAACCAGGTATACGGGGACGTATGTTGAGGAACAAGTTATTGGCAAGATTAGCAGAGGCGGCATAGGCATAGAAACCGGATCTGATATTATGTTAACGGATTACATTATTCCTCTTTGCGGAACCGTCAATATGTCGGTTGATGTTTTGAAAGAGCGCAACAACATTGATATTATCGTACAATCCAGTAGAGAATTAACCGGGGAAACGATACAAGAGGACAGCGTATTAAATATTGCAGGAAGCTATAATCTGGGATTGACCGATTGGCCAATGTGTGGGACTACGATATGCGGAACCGTTTATATGGATATCAAAACCCAACAAACAGTATTTGCAGCCACAGAATTAGATATTACACCAGGTTTTGCGCTGCATGATGTTGATTACCTTATACCGCTATGCGGCACTAAAATAACAGGCGAGGGGGTATAGAAATGTTAACAACAGACGGAATTAACGAGATTTCAAGTGCAGTTTTAGACTTAATCGGACACGGACAGTTTACAATGGACGGCACAAATTACGATGTTGATCTTTACGAAACACAGCTAGACGGCGAAAATATTACAGTTAAGCTGTATATCGACGACAGCTACAGCGGGACGGTAACAAATTTTAAGCTGATTGGTACAAGTGGTAAAGTCTTAGCGGAACGGCCAGACAGCGTATCGAAGCCGGAAACTAAAGGTATTTTAGTTATCTTTACATTCAACGTGAAGGAGGTATAAGAAATGACAGAAGATTATAGCCCTATCAAATGGAAAGACCATATTATAGATAGCGAAACCCAGGAGGTAATACAGCAGGGGACACCACAGAGCGCGGGTAATTTTAACCATATGGAGGAAGCTATTAGCCTGGGTGTGTTAGGAATGGCAAACAATAAAGACGCGTTGCGGGCAGCGATACATAGCGGGGTAATAAAGCACGACACGATAAGGGACATTAACAAGATAGATGGGTATTCGGTTAACGTGCCGTCATATTTAAATAAAATAGCATTAGCTGCGTTTGACGTACACGTTAACGGTGACATTATACATGTAAGTGGGAGCGAAGGTTTTTCGGGTGTGTCCGCTGCGTGGTTAAATGCATTAGACGTAGACCTACCCGACCCGCCAACCGAAGGAGAACGCGACGACCTGGTATTCCTGGAAGCCTGGAAAGAGAAAGATGAAAACGGAAAGACGGAAACGAAGTGGAGAATTAGAACAGTAGCAGGGGTAGATTTTGAAGGCTTAGAAGAAGGATTAGGTTTTTATACTACTGAGCAAAGGTATGATTATACAGTTCAAGCACAAGGTGGTAATAGTCAACCATTATCATATGATAATATTACTGATAGAAAGTATTGGGCATTTTTTGATTGTGTAAAGAGAAACGATACTGGTTGGGCAACACTTGGAAGTCAAGTTTGCTTAACTGATGTTGGGTTATATGTTGCAGGAATAGGCGACCAAGCAAGTGCTGATATACTTAAAACAGTAGACGGTTACTGTTATGCTATTCCTCTTTTTCGAGTTCACCGCAGGAACAGCGGAGGGTATTCAGTAGAGAATGGGAATGGTGCAAGAGAGTATTTTACGGTTAAGCTACAAGCACCTTTACCTTTAGTTAAATTAAGTTTTGGGGAAACTCAAGAATGGACTGTAGACACAGAAGAGAATTATAATAAAATTGAACAAGGAGATATATTTATATTACCTAGTGATAGTATATATAGGATAAAAATTATTTCAAAAACTATTGATAACAAAGTTATTATACAAAATTGTTGTACCATACCTACACGCTATTTTAATGATGATGGGGCATTCTTATTTGGGTTATTTAAGTATTCAAGACCTGACAACCTTTTTGCTAACATCATAGCAGAACGTGACATCATTGACCTTCGCCACAAAGTTAGCTTAACAGGATTTAACTATCAACAGTTATTAGAGGAAAACTTTGATAAGCTATTAAGAGGGGAACTGCAAACGAAAGAGAAAACCAAAATGTTGAAAACGTATCACGGGATTAGAAAGACCCCTATTGACAGTAATACAGTATTTTATGCTAGTTTTGATGGTACGACTACTGCAGAGGTAGGGGGAGAGCCTGTTCTATATGGAATAGCTACATACTTACCAGTTTCAACTGGAATAGGATTGAAGTCAACAAGTGGTAATAAAATGTTTTACGCTATTCCATATAACGATATACTAACAATAGATCATTGGGCATTTGGAACTGGGAGCGTGGTTCTTTTAAATAAAAATAAAGAACCTTTAATATATCTTAGTTCTGCTTATTTAAGAACGTATTTTAGTGCAGGTGATTGGAACTCGAAAGATTTACCAGCAGACAACCCTCTTAGAGAAATAGGAGTAGAAACACATGTTAGAATTGTATTAAACAATAATACCCATAAAGCTATTGTTTATATAAATGGAGTAAAGCTAGGAGAGTATAATGACATAAATCCTTGGTATGGAGATGTTTCAGAATTAAATATAGTAGTAGGAGATTTGAATGGTGTAATAACGTATCCACCGTCATTGGGTTGTTCTATTTCTGACCTAATGATTTCCGACATTGACAGGGGCGACGTATTTGCTACATTACCACAAGACTTCATTGACGGATACGCCCGTATTGAAAATGCTTTTACAGGACAGAGGAAGCAGTACGCTGACCCATTAACAAGTCAATACACATTAGGAATTGCAAAAGGAGCAGGAACAGGGCATACAGAAGGAATTACAGCAACCCAAGTAACAGGAGGACAATGGGCAACAAGTGATACTATCAAAGTAAAAGGAAAAGGTGGAGAGATTATTTCGGGTGTTATTGATACGGATACTGCTTTAGCCAAAGTTGTTGGTTGGGTTGATAGTGTAAATTACATTGTAGATGATATAACTAAATTGTCTGTTAATGATATTGTTAGAAATTGGTATGCACCAACGAATATGACATCATCCTCAGAAGCTACAATACTTGCTATAGATACAGAAACTAAAAAAGTTACTTGTAATACTCAGATTATAGGAGAAAATGATTATCAATATTCTACTTTAATAGAAACCACCGCAGATACTTCTTCCCCTGTGGTTAAATTCAACCCACGTTTAAATAAAAATGCTCAAAGCAGCGGTACATCAATATCAATTACTTTGGATGAAGGAGCCAGTAGTATTGATGATTATTATAACGGTTGTACTATAACCATAAAAGCAGGCAACGGAGTAGGACAATCCCGTACAATAATTAACTATACAGGGTCAAACAAAATAGCCACCTTAAATAGTGGTTGGGATGATTGGGCAACTTCACCACCTAATGCTACTTCGGTATTTGATATAACTAATAAGGTTATGGACGGTACATGGAGTGGATTAGGTACAAATGAAGCAACATTTACAGTTGGAAGTGACAGCGGAAGTGAGCTAAGTACAAGTGATGTTTCAGTGGAATATTCTCTTAACTGTATTGCAGGACAGGGAGGTATCCCCGAGGTATTAACCGAAACACTAGCAGGGGAATATAGTGGTAAGAAATTAATAGTAGGTGATGTGGCAGTAACAGACGACTTTGCAGGGAAAGTAAATGGAAGTACGACTGTTAATCCTAATATAGCGTACGTTGTAGGTAATACAAATGACAAGACCTTACAAAGTCCTGTTGACGGAGATTGGGTTAAATTTGGTGATGCAGGAGTAAATTATTATAATAATTTAGAATGTTTGGATGGTAATTTAGTATCAAGAGGATCATATACAGATGGAGGAATAGCACAACAGTTATTTAGTTTTGACCTTATTAGAATAGTAGAGGATAAATATGGCACTATCCCTGCACTTGACACCGCAGGAAAAGTACAATGGTTGAAGGATAATATAGAAGTAGCACAAATTAATTGCTATTGTTATGGTTCTTGTCCAAGTGGAAATTCTGTAACTTTGGTTTTATGGGGGGCAATTAGTAATAAGTGGGTTACAGAAACTAAACTTACAAATAGTTCGCCTAGTGTTATATATTTAAATCGCACAATAAAACCTATAAATTCTTACACTACGGTAGATAATTGTGTAGGATCTGATGGGTTTGTTCATGCTTTAATCTATACAGATGCAAGTGATGGTGTAACCGCTTCTGCTATCTATACTGATTACGTTAATATCGAAGTCAAGCTAAAAGGCAAAGACGGCTACGATATGCTTGTACCCGAAAACACAAGAAGGGACGACGGAAGAAGTGCTATCCTGCTTGTGCGGAAAGAAACAAAGGAAATTGAAACTTACTTCCCTAACCTTGACGAGAATGACAAGGTAGTAACATATGGGGGTTATATGCCTTGGCAATTATATGATTACCCCTCAAATTGGGATAGTTATAAATACTTAGTTAATGACTATGTATATCTCTTAACAGAAGGAAGTGGGGCAGCAAGAAGTAGGGCTTATGATACAAAATATCTAAATGCAGTAAATAAGATTATAGATACTAAAGATATTGATAATCTTAAAGCTTATGATTTTACTTGTGATATATTGACACCAAATATAGAGTTGCCACAATACTTAATTGGCATGAGGAAAGTACAAATGGACTTAACGCATGTGCGTAATCAATATAATAACCCAGGCGTGTATTGTGTAGTTCCATCTGACTTAGTAAAAGGTGTGAATTATTTAGGTGTATTATTGTTTTTAAAGGTTGTTGATGGTGAATTAAAAGGGGTTCTCTATATCCGCACAAGCAACAATACTTATGTAAATAAGATAGGAATAGGTGGTAGTACAGTTACATTGGCGTTTGATTTACAAGGCAGACCATTAGTAAAGGAGGTATAAGCGAATGAATATTCTTATTGATAAAACCACAAACAAAGTAGCAGGGGTTAATTCCCCTGCCAACCCTTTTCAAATTAGTATTGATGTACCCGAAGATTTCACATTAGGTAAAACCATTCAAGAAGTTAGCGAAGTACAGCCCGAAAAGCAGAAAACGAACGACCAGGGGCAGCTACTTTATAAAGGCAACGTAATAGTTGACGCAGAAGGAAACGAAACATACGACGAAGTTACGGAAGCTAAAAAAGCCACAGAATGGGAAGAACGCCAGGTAACGAATAAGTGGGTAGATGAAGAAGGCGTAAAACACAGCGAAACGGTAACGATAAACGCACCTATAGCCTGGGAAGAATTAGAGCCTGTTATGATACCAAACATTGTAAATAAGTATGTAACCATAAAGGACAGGCCCGAAGTATTCACAGCGGAAGAAGTATTAATTAAAAAATGCAAGGGTTTAACAGGAGCGGCAGGCTTGCAGCACGTTGTAGCAGACGTATTCTTAAACGAGAGTGATCTAGACCTAACAGCACCAGGCCACAGCGCGAACACAGGCATAAACATGGTACAGCTTTTACCCCAGGGCCAATGCGTTACGAAGGAAATCACCCTAGCAGCCGCAGCCGATACCTTCACCCTTTTGGAATTTGACGCGCCGGACGGGGTAGAAATTTACTTAAATGAGATGCTTTTAGCGTTAAATGAAGCTGTAACCACAGCAGCCCCGACAGACAAAGTAAGGATTAAATTCGTCAATACGACGGACAAGTTGAAAATGGTTCGCGGTTATGTGATAGGGCATTAAAGAAGTAAACACCCATTGAGGTGTTATTTTTATTATTGGGGGAGTACATAGAAAATTGTGATAGAAGGAATGCTAATTATTGGAGGTGAAACCATGGAAGAAAACTTAAGCGCAGTACGGGGGATTATAAACGGTGTTTTATTTAGCATTCCGTTATGGGCAATTATTCTCTATGTCGTATCCAGAATAATATAGTATGAAGTATTAACTAAACGCCACTAGGCGTTATTTTTATGCCCAAAAATATTAATCATGGAGGTGTGTCATGGGAGATACATACTGCTCTAATCATGAAATGATCAAAGAAAATATAGCTGAACTAAATAAGGTTCAAAAGGAATTTGAGATTAGATTAACTGCAGTTGAAAAAAGATCTGCAGTAAGCGATGAGCAGATTAAGATGATATTCAACATTCTTAATGAGATCAAAGGTTCAATCAATACATTGGTAAATAAATTTGATGAAATAGAAAGACGCCCATCATCCCTAATTTGGGCAGTATCAGGTACGGTAATTGGAGCGTTAATTGTATATGCGGTTTTAGGAATTAGATAGGGAGATGATTATATGAAAGCTTTTTGGAATGACAATGATGGCCTCACAGTCGTGGATATACTGGCCATCATGTTGGGATTGGGTAGTTTATTTCTTTATTGGCGATATGGATCCATGGATTCTAATTTTGCTGACATTGTGGTTGCTGCAGTGCTTGGAGCAGCTGGCCAAAAGGTTGGAACAGGGTGGGTAAGAAGTAGAAAGAATAGTGATAATGATGATATTGGAGGTGTAATATAATGCGTGATATTAGTCTGTTGCATCCAGAAATAGCAGATAGTTGCCGTAAGTTAATTGAACTTTGTAAGGAGAATGGGATAGAAATCATTATTACCCAAACACTCCGAACTAAAAAGGAGCAAGAAGATATATATGCCAAAGGACGAACCAAGCCTGGTAGGAAGGTTACAAATGCGAGATACCCATATTCCCCTCACTGTTGGGGAGTAGCTTTTGATATTGCTGTTAAAGTAAATGGTAAGGTAAACTGGAACCGCATTGACCTTTACAAAAAAGTAGGTGCTTTAGGGAAAAGCATTGGCCTTTTCTGGGGTGGTGATTTTAAAAGCTTTGTTGACTATCCTCATTTTGAGGATCCTAAGTATGTTGTAGGAAAGAGCGTTAAAACATTGATTAGGAATTGGAAGACTCCTGATGCATTTATTCAGCATTACAGGAGTGCCAAAAAGGAGGAAGAGAAAAAGATGCCCGAACAATGGAAATTAAACATTATTAAAAATGCTAAGAAAGCTGGGATAATTACTGATGATCATAACCCGGATGAACCAGCTACTAAATGGTTTGTGTTAGCTGTTGCGCTGAATGTTTTACGTATTCTGAAAGGGGTGAAATAGTGGCATGGAAGCAAAGTTAATAAAATTGGGGACTGACCTGCTAGTGGTTATTATACCGATACTGGCAGGTTTTTTAGTGGAGTTATTGAGACGTAAGCTTGGAGTAGAGAAGATGCAGCGAATTCAGAAAGAGTTGGAAGCAAAGCAGGAATTGGCTAGGTTGGCAGTACAGTTTGTGCAGCAGTTTTACAGGGGGTTTGAAGGGTCACAGAAATATGAGCAAGCAGCTCAATGGTTGGCACAAGAGGCGGGGAAACATGGATTGAGTATTGGAGAGGAAGAGATAAAAGGATTAATTGAAGCAAGCTTGAAAGGGCTTAAAGCTGAATTTGGGGAGCAGTGGGCGGATGTTATGAAGGGGTAGGATTAATTTCCTGCCCTGTTTTTTTAGTTTAATATATATTTTATGTGCATTGGAATAAATGTAAATATATTGAAGGATATTGAAAGAATTTGGAGAAGTAATACACTGGAAAATATTTTGTATTAATAAATATATTATAACCTTATGAAAAAAGGGGGTATCTTATGACAGATAAGTTTTGCGACAATTGTAGAGAAAACCCCATAAGTATACCGTATGAGACTTCTCCAATTGGACAAGCTACTGACGAAGATTTATTAAGGGGAGAACATGAATGTTTTGAAAATTTTGGAATTGAACAAATAAACAAATTTTATCATTATTTTGTGGCAGATGATAATATATTAAATAAGATAATTACAACAAAAGTAATAAAATCTAGGACGTATTGTATGTGCGAAAATTGTATTAACAGAAGTATGTTTTCTGAGGAACCTCATTATGGTGATGGAGCATATGGTACTGCAAACCCACTTTTTTATCCTGATGATACGCGAAATCCTATATCTATTGTTAGGGCACATGGTATTTCTTTTAATGAACGCATTTATAGAGCTGTAGTAAGAATCAAACGCCCCCAAGTTTTTAGGAAGTTTAGAAGGACTGGTGGAGTAGTTAGGAGCCAACCTTCAGTTGAATGCGAATTAACTAGGTATAATTTAATTGCTTTTGATATTTCAGAAGCTGAAGTAATAAGGATAGAAAGATGGAATGAGTCTGAATCTGAGTGGATTCCTTTTATGAGGTGATAATAATGCAAGACTTTCGAAATAAAATGTCTAGATATGATAAAGATTGTTCTGATATGTTGGCCAAACAGATAAGCGAAGTATTAAATGATACTGATTGGTACAATGGATTAGAATATATTGCAGTTGAAACATATAAGAATCAGAATGTTGAGCCATGGGTGCTAGGATTCCGAAAGTCTAAATTATTAATTGGATCAGAAAGGTTAGAGCAAGTTAAACAAAGTCTTATAACTATGAGTCAAGATAACGAAAGAATAAAAGCTCTAGGTGCTTTTATTCTTTTATCAAATTTTGAAATTGATATTAACGATGATATATTGGAGAGGATTCTTTTTTCTTGCCGTGAAAATGGAAATTTTTTTTTAAAGGAAGACGTTTATTCATATATCATATCAGGCAGAAATTTAGAAAAAGAAAAAAAGTTTTTGCAGTATATGGCTGAGGATATAGAATTTAAAAAGTATTATGATGAATTTAAAAAATACATTAATATTCCATATAGAGAATTTTTGCAAGAATATGCATCTACAAACGATATTCAAAAACTTAATTTATTTAAATATTTCTTAAATAATAAGCCTCGAGAAGTTTTGAGTTCTAGAATTTCTGATGAATTTTTTGCAGTTTACTACAGTGAAAGTACCACTTTAAATGAAAAGAAAAATTTGTTGGCTTTAATAAAAAATATTGCATTAGAAAGTAAAAGTATTAAAGAATTTAGTGAATTTATAGTGTTAGTTTTAGATAGTCCAGCTTTATATAGAGATTTTTGCCTAGAATTTGGTTATGCCACTCAAGATATTTTAAGACCGATTTATGTTAGAGCTAGTGATAGTGATTCAAAAGTATGGCTTAGAAACATTGCTTCTAGTTCAAAACTAGACCTACAAGAAATCCAATTAGCAGCAAGGAGTAAGGTGAGTCATCTTAGTGATTCAACAAAGTATAAATTGGTTGAAATGTATAAAGAAGTACGTAATAAGGATATTAGTTTTGATGTTTTATTAATTGATGATTTAGAGATAAAAGATACTTTTAGTATTGAAGATTATACTTATGCAGTAAGACGAGTCACTAATGAAAAAGAATTACCTATTAATCCTGAAAAAATTGCTAATAAATTTGGTTTATCATTAAATTATATTGATGAAATTAGTGATAAAGGGTTTGACGGTTGTTTATTGAAAACAGAAGAACTTTTATTTCCATTAATTATAATAAATAATGATATTCAAAGTAATGAAAGAAGAAGATTTACTATTGCTCATGAAGTAGGTCATTACATCTACCATTATGGTAAGAATGATATTGATATTTGCTTAATATCAGAGTGGATTGAGGAAAATTCAACATACAAATTAGAGAGAGAAGCAGATGAATTTGCTGCAAGTTTACTTATGCCTTCAAAAGATATTGTTAATGATTGCAAATATGGAGTAGGGTCTTGGGATAGAATAAGTGAACTTAAAGATAAGTACTGTGTTTCAATTATAGCATTAGCATCAAGAATGGTTGCATTAATTGAAAGTATTCCTACTGTTTTGTTTAGATTTGAAAACGATATATGTACATTACGAAGGTTTTCAAAATCGTTTCCTTTAAATTATTCATGCTTACCAAATTATGGAGAGCATTATCCGGATTATACTGGAGTTCATAAAATATTAAATGAAGGAATTACTTCTTTTGAGGAAAGAATGCCATTACATTACTGGTGTGATTTGAAGCTAGTCGATGAGAGCAAAAGGAAATGGAATTTGCGTGAGTATTCTATTAAATATGGTGAAGGAAGAGTATTAGTAATTTTGGAGTTTTTGGAGCCGGATGAAGAAGATCAGCATAATGATTACAGAAAAGGATATAAAAAGTTTGGCTTTAATATGATGATTTCCCAGGAGTAATTCCTGGGTTTTTCTTTTGCTCTCCTATTCCATTTTTATACATAAGTGGTAAAATATAAGTAGGAGGCGATATCATGAAAGCTACAGGTATTGTAAGGCAGGTAGATCAATTAGGGCGTGTTGTCCTGCCAATGGAACTAAGAAAGCAGTTTGATATTAAGCATAATGATGGCTTAGAAATATGTATTGAAGGTGATATGATCATTCTGCAAAAGGATGAGCCTAAGTGCATTTTCTGTGGAAGCGTAGAAAAGGTAATGAAATATAATGGTAAGAACATATGTCAGGACTGCATTCATAAAATAAAATTAAACAATAGGTTTTAATATAATACATACTGCGGTTTTCATTAAGACTTATTGAATCCAAAATATTTGGTGGTGTTGAAGATGAATAATAAAAAATGGTTAAAAGGAATAATTACTATACTAATAATATGGCTTGCGATATCAGCATATTTTTATATGCAGCACTATATTACTATTAGGCAACATGTTATAGGTAAACAAGTTATCTTAAGAGACATCACAATAAATATTGAAAAAATTAACATTGAAAATTTTACAGCAAAATTTCCTGGATTTGGACAAGATAAATTAAGATATAAAATAATTGAATATTTGCCTGAACCTTTGGTAATGCCTTATTTTAAAATATGCCATTTTTATAGTAAGCCATATGATTTTAACAATGAATTGCAGACTGTAAAATTAAAAGGCAAGTTAGTATCGGACAGTTTTATTGGAGAAGGTACTGATGGTTGTAACCATATCAAGATAGATGTTGTTGATGAAGTAGGAATTCATCATTTAAATAATCGTCTTTTGAACTTCAAAAGCAACAGTAATGTAATTTCATTTGAAATGAGAAAAAGCAATTTTCCTATTGAGAAAGCCAACACTATAACAAAAATCCTTATTACTGATAAGAAAAGTAACGTAACTAAAGAAGTTGAAATTAAGCCGATATTTATCAAAAAATCTTATGGTTTTTTTGATAAAAAACCAAAATTTTTCTAACAGGTGATGCGATAAAAATATTCGCGACTACTAGAAGAAGAATCCCAGGATGAATAAGATAATTCTATATCATATTAATGGAGTGATAATAATGCCTCATTTCCGTTATGAACCCCTTAAGCCTAAAGTGGGTGAACTGATAACTTTTTATCCTTCAGTTACAGGAACAACATTTACATGGAATTTTGGTGATGGTACTATTGTTATTGGAAGTGTTGTAACTCATGTTTATGAAAGACCAGGTGTATATTTTGTAACGGCTAAAGGGTCTATTGGAGAATTAGATCCACTAACGGTAATTGTTTCTTCAGTAACATCAGAAGGAACTATTACTATCAATATAAAATATGTTCTATAGCACATAAAGCCTAGGAAATTACTCCTGGGTTTTTCTTTTATCTCCCTATTCCATTTTTATGTATAAGTGGTAAAATATAAGTGGTAGGATATAAACAGTTGATTGTAGAAGTATCAATGATTTTGCAAAGGAGATGGATGTATAATGGCTATCAAATCTGTAGGGGAGAAACTGTATGAGTGTAGAAAAAAAGCAGGATCGTCATTAAAAGAATCAGCTAGTTTTGGAGGAATTCATCCTGCTACTTTATCCAGCTATGAAAAAGATAAAACAGAAATCAAAATACACACTCTAAAAAGGTTGTGCGATTTTTATAAATGCGATTTTAATTACTTTTTTGAAGATACAGAGAAATAATCCCGAGAGTAGGTTGCCCGGGATATTTATTGCATATATAATAGAAGAAACAATTTAATTTTTACTTTGATGACGATATTTATTAATGGGTATTGTGGATATAAACTGATATGGTTCACCTCCACCAATGAAACCCACCTACCGTACTGGTTAGCCAGTACGGTTTTTTTATGTTCAATAACAGCTTAAATCAAAATATGTGCTATAATGGTGTATTAACTCAATTTTAAAATTATTTTGTTGTAGAAGGAGCAAAGTTAATGGAAGTATTAAACGTTGATATAAAGTATGCTGGTTACTTGGATAGAAGTAGAATCATTGAAGATATTTACTTCACCCTTAATAACGGTGAAATGGTTGGAATCATTGGACCTAACGGAGCAGGAAAAAGCACAACCATTAAAGCGATTTTAGGTTTGTTGCCAGTAATTGAAGGAGACATACAACTGGGGGAACAAAATAAAAACTATGGATATGTTCCTGAACAACCAATTCTATATAATGAATTAACATTATGGGAGCATTTAGAGATTGCCGCTGCTGCATTCCAGATGGGAAGGCAAATATTTATGGAACGCAGTGAAGAATTATTAAAAAAATTCCATTTGCAAGAAGTAAAGCATCACTTCCCTTCAAATTTTTCCAAAGGCATGCAGCAAAAGGTCATGCTTATTTTAGGTTTTTTAATTCAACCGGATGTATATATAGTGGATGAGCCCTTTATCGGGCTTGATCCCCAGGGGACAAAGGAATTTATGAGTTTATTAAATACAGAAAAAGCACGGGGGGTAGGAATCCTTTTGTCAACTCACCAATTGGATATTGCAGAAAGAATTTGTGATTCCATTGTTTTGGTAAATAACGGAAAAATGGTAGCCTCCGGGAATATTGAACAGTTTCGTAAATATTGTAATTTACCTGATGGGTCGTTATTTGATTGTTTTAACTTAATTTTGGAGAATGAAGCATGATTACAACAAATAAACTATTTTATAGACGTTTTATCTCTTATTGGAAGTTTCAGTATAACGTATGGCGTACAGTTATTGATTGGATGGTTGCCATATATATAGTAATTCCCTTTATTGCCTTTGGAGTCTACCAATATCTTTTGTGGTGGAGAAATCCGCCTGCTGTGCTTGGATTGATTCCTTCAAGTTTAATCATGGCAATTTTTTATTGCATTGCATGGTCAGGAAATATTAGGATCTTTATACAGCAAGCAGACCAGCTCTTTTTACTGCAACAACAAAGCTGGATACGGAAAATTATTAAATTGAGCATAACATATTCTTTAATCTGGCATTTGTTTATGATAGGTTTTCAATTTCTTCTGATAGGTCCATTTCTAGTAATATGTTTTAATTTTACGGCAATTCTTGTATTAAAGCTATTTTTTATAAGCTATCTTTTGGGAGTATGTTTGCAATTGATTAAACAACTTGTTGGTTTACGTATAAGGGGGTATAAACGAAGCGTTTTCTTTATTGCACTGTTCATTTGTGCAGGTCTTGTTTATATAAATAATGCACTATATGTAATAAATAATCTTATCCTTTTTTTGAGCATCTTTCTGTTATTGCTTTTGTTTTTGGGCTTATTGGTTCGAATAAGAATCAATATTAAAGGGAGTTTTGTTAATGATGTGGAAAGAGAGAATGCTCAGCTGTTAAAGTATTCAATTTTTTTATTCAAATTATCTGGTGTAAATATTGAAAAGAAAAAAATTAGACGTAAACGTCCTTTGCTATTTTATAATTCAAACCGTATATTCAAAAAACGCAGTACTATCAATGTATTAGTTGAACTTTGCATTAAAACGGTTTTGCGAAATAGTAAGTACTTGTTAAATTATGTGCAATTCATGATTCTTTCCACGCTATTTGTTGGGAGCTTTCCTTTTTGGTGGAGGTTGGTGTTATGGGTAATATTTTCCGCCATTTTCGTTAGATTTGTTAGTATATACTGGCAGGCGGTTATGGCTTCCGAATTTGTTAGCCTATTTCAGTGGAAAGTCGAAGATAGAATATTTGCTGCAAGAAAAGCATTATTCTTAATGACAATACCAGGTTTTTTACTTATGAGTTTTGTTTTGGGATTTCAGAGTTTTTCTTGGGTTGGTGCTTTAATGGCATTGTTATTAGGGGGAACTTCCATTTATTACATTACAGTTATCTTCTCTTACTTTGTTTGATAATTAAAATGATTAGTATTTTTCTCTGTATTAGCTTAAGAATTAAGCATATATCATAATTATGAATCATCGCTTAAAGCATTAACAATCAAGAAGTAATCTTTTGAAATCAAGTATCATGATGTTAAGCCTAAGGGAGCAGTTATATAAATGCTTTCTTAGGCTATTTTTAATTTCTGAAAGGAGAGAAGGAAGACGATAAAAATTGCTCATGTAAAAGAAATATCCAAAGCGAAGCATTGCCCCAAGGAAGTAGTAGACTTAATACATAACTTGGCAACCGTTCTTGATGATCAGTACGGTGTAAATCGAAATGTTTATGAAAGTGACGGGGGATATCGTGGTTATTCAAAAGGTTGCAAAAGTTGTTAAAAACAATCTACAACTTTTTTTATTTATAAATTAACAAAAAGACTTACTAATTGATTGATACATTTTTTATTTAGTATCTATGGATAATAAAATGTCAAGTAAAAATTAAAAAAACTTGACGTTTTGAACTTATTAGTCATATAATTAAGTATAGGAAGGTGATATTCTATGAATTATCAGATGGAAGTGAAGAGCAAAATTGATGCATACCCTGTCGGAAAACTGATTGTTGCTAATATATTTCTACAAGAAAAACTAGAATATGTTCCCCCGAATAGTTACTATAAAAGTCTTGAAAGAATGGTTAAAAAAGGTGAGCTTTCAAAAATTTCTAAAGGTGTATATTGCAGACCTAAGATTACTAGATTTGGGAAAATACCAGTCACCGAAGAAAATATATTAAACTATTATGTTGGAGAGAAAAATATGACAGGTGTCGTGATAGGGTATCGATTATACAATAAATATGGTATTACCAATCAAGTCTCTAAAACGATTGAGGTTTATTCAAATGTTTTACAGGGAAAGAAAAAAGTTATACAAAATATTATAATAAATAAAATAAACTTATCAATTAATTCTGAAACCAAAAGAGTTATTGAGCAGTTGGAGATATTGCAAAATTATAATAATATAGAGGATATTAATAAAAATAGGTTTAGAGCTTTTATTAAAACTATTGTGCAACATTATTGCGATCAAGTATTTATAAAAGTGGTGAAAAATATGAATTACAAAAAATCAACTATTGCTTTTTTAGAAAATATTTTAAATCAAAATAATGTGAGAAATACGCTCTCACAATTCTTGAATAAAACATCAAAATATAAATTTCCTAAAATGGAGGAATTATATGAAACTGCATACAAATAGAGAAGATTTTAATGATTTATGTACACTAACAAGTCAAGATATTGGAATCCCAGTAAGTGCTGTGAAAAGAGATTATTATATTGTAATGTTACTTCAAAATTTGGGAAAAAGTGATTTTGTAAATGAATGTGTATTTAAGGGAGGAACTTCTTTAAGTAAATGTTATCGCGGATCTATCAATAGATTTTCAGAAGATATTGATTTAACATTTATTCCAAAAGAAGAATTGAACGAAAATCAATATAGTAAAAAGCTAAAGGAGATCGAAAAAACTATAATTGGGAATGCAAAAAGCGAAAAAATAAATGAGGAACGTAGTAATAGAAACAAAAGCGCATATGTGTGGTTTGAAGATGATGATATTGAAAACAGCAGAGTTAAATTAGAAATAGGTTCCATCGTTAAACCAGATCCATATGAAGAAAAAACTCTTAAGACATATATTCAAGAATACCTAGAAAAACAGGCAATGACAAACGTTATAAAAGAATACGAATTAGAAGATGTTCGTATTAATGTGCTGCGTATTGAGATAACATTTATTGATAAAATTTTTTCTGTTAAAAGGCATTCATTAAGCGGGACAATAGATAAAAAAGTAAGACATATCTATGATGTAACTCAATTGTTCAAGATGAAAGAGATACAAGATTTTATAGCTGATAGGGAAGCTCTTAAGGAGTTGATAGTTAAAACTAAAGAAACAGATCACATTTATTTAGAAAAACGCAGCAAAGATTCAAAATATAATTCACTTGAAAAATATAAATTTGAATCATGGCAGCAATATTTTACAGATGATGTAAAGGCAAGATATGAAGCTTTGCATAGGGATTTAGTATATGGAGATGAAAAACAGAATTTTAATGAGGCTGTTGAAACGTTCAAAACAATAGGGTGTTTATTTGCTGAAATTGGTGAATAGAGATTAAGAAAGTGATATGGCTGTAAGCGTGAAGAGATAACAGGATTAAAGGGTAAAGTGAATGTGGTTAATAAGCATCTCATAGGCATTAACTTAACCCGTCTTGAGATAGTTGTTGCGGTTTGGGAAAAGCTTGCGGATCGAATGAAGGGAATTATAAATCAGTGGGGTAGGAGTTTTTAGGTGAATATTGAAGTAAGAAATATGTTTCTAGAGACTACGGTTTACGGAATGTTATTTAGGGGGGCACTATTATGCGAATATAAACAAATGTGTGAAAAGATGGAGGATTTTGCGTATTTTTATGGATATTAAGGAAAAAGGATTTACTTTTCCTTAAGGTTAAAATAAAGTTGTGAGTATTTTACTATGAGTTTATAGTATAGGTTTATGGAAATATAGGGGATTTTATAGTTATAGATTGTAAAAAAATTATGTGGATGGGTGCGTCAAAAAGCTACATTAAGACAAGCATTACACAAGAAAACATGAGCCGCTTTATTAACGTCTAAAATGACAATAACCTCTTTATAAGATGATGAAAGGGTAGTATAAATTTCTTGATTATATACGTGTGTATGAGATACATATATTGTTTGCTTAATGCAAAAATTAGTACATGAAGAATGGATTAAATAGCATCTTGGTTTTGAATACAATTTAAAAGAGAGGTAACATGAAATGGAAGAATTAATCAAAAGAATCAAAAAATTCAGAGACGATAGAGAATGGGAGCAATTCCATACTCCTGAAAATCTTGCTAAATCAATAGTTATTGAGGCGGCTGAGCTTCTAGAAAATTTCCAATGGAATAGTGAATTTGATGAAGAAAAAGTTAAGCAAGAACTTGCGGATGTAATGAACTATTGTTTATTGTTAGCAGACGGATTAAATATCGATGTTATTGATAATATGCATAAGAAAATCGATGAGAATGAGAAGAAATATCCGGTTTCAAAGGCAAAAGGAACAAGCAAAAAGTATACTGAATTATAGTATGCGTGATGGGGGAAGAGTAGATGATTATTTATGAGAGTATAAAAAGTGAATTCATGGAGGATGTAGAACAAGGTCTACTAATAAATAAGATATACACTAATTTCCAGAATAAAATTGGTAGGACTAGTCGTAGCGAGTTGAATTCATGGCAAAATTCCTTGAGATGTATGTATATGGTAATGAATGATGAAGAGATTGCGTATGATTCCGGTATTGCCATTGAGTATAAAATTCCGACAAGTTCTAAACGTATAGATTTCATTATTTCCGGTAGAAATGAGGAATGTAGTACAGCGGTTGTTGTTGAATTGAAACAATGGAGCAAAGCAGAAAAGGTAGAAGGGAAGGATGGGATTGTAAAAACTATTCTTAATAGTGGTATGAGAGAGACTACTCATCCATCATATCAAGTTACATCATATACTAGTTTAATTCACGACTTTAATGAGGCTGTCGCAAATGAAGAAGTTGAATTGCATCCGTGTGCATATTTACATAATTATTTTATTGAACAACCTTATGATCCTCTTACAGATGAAATTTATAAAGAATATATAGAAAAAGCCCCACTATTTGACAGCCAAGGGACTAAGAAATTACGGAATTTCATTAAAAAACATGTAAAGTATGGTGATAATAAAGAGACGCTTTATATGATAGAGAGTGGGAAAATAAAACCATCAAAGTCATTACAAGAATCGTTGCTAAAAATGATTCAAGGGAACGAAGAGTTCACAATGATCGACGAACAAAAAGTCATCTATGAGCAAGCTAGATACCTTGCAAAAGAAGCTAAGAGAACTGGTGAGAAAAAAGTTCTAGTCGTTAAAGGCGGTCCTGGAACAGGCAAGAGTGTTTTAGCAGTACAGTTGTTAGTTCATGTGACTAACGAAGAAATGTTATGCCATTATGTGACGAAAAACACTGCACCTAGAGAAGTTTATGCGGCGAAGCTTAAAGGTCATATGAAAAGAAGCAGTGTGGATAATCTTTTTAAAAGTTCAGGAATATACTATGAAATGGATCGTAATGAATTAGACATGGTTTTGGTTGATGAAGCGCATAGATTGAATGAGAAATCTGGATTATTTAGTCATTTGGGAGAAAATCAAACCAAAGAATTAATACATTCAGCTAAATTTTCTGTGTTCTTCATTGATGAACGACAACGGATACACTTTAAAGATGCAGGTAAAATTGAGACAATCAAGCATTTTGCTGAAAATGAAGATGCTGAATTACAAATAGTTGAATTGACATCACAATTCAGATGTAATGGGTCTAATGGTTATATGGCTTTTCTTGATGACGTTTTTCAAATAGAAGAAACAGCTAATAGTGATGGATTTGATATGGATTATGATTTACGAGTTTTTGATAATCCAAATGAGCTATTTGATTTAATTGTTGAAAAGAATAAAGATAATAAATCAAGATTATTAGCAGGATATTGCTGGGAATGGAATGGTAAAAACAAGAACAATCCGGATCATCATGACATAGTTATCGAGAAGTTTAACTTCAGTAAGAGTTGGAATCTAGGTAATTCAAAAACTTATATGATTGATAAAGATTCTGTAAATCAGGTTGGATGCATTCATACATCACAGGGACTGGAACTGGATT
This sequence comes from Clostridia bacterium, assembly GCA_030625885.1. Lineage (GTDB taxonomy): Bacteria > Bacillota > DAOUPZ01 > DAOUPZ01 > DAOUPZ01 > DAOUPZ01. The sequence continues at coordinate 1,765 of DAOUPZ010000020.1, read as the reverse complement.
ATGTTGGTGTAATTATTGGCAAAGATATGCGTTTTGAAAATGGTAAAGTAATTACTGATTTTTCTAAAAGGGCAAGAACAGACCAGTCGATCAAAGGTTTAAAGAAATTGATGAAAGAAAATGCTGATGAAGCTTTGAAAGTTGCTGATGAAATTATCAAGAACACATATAGAGTGTTGATGACAAGAGGGCAAAAAGGATGTTTTGTGTATTGTGAAGATGAAGGTCTGAGGGACTATCTTAATAAAAGGATAAGCCAAATTAAGAATGTTGAAGAAATGTTTTATTCCAGTCCAATAATTCATGATTCAAAGATAGCTGAATCTAGAAAAAATTATGAAATTGAGGGGAAGGATTGAGGTGAATGTATAAGAATATTACGATATGCACCTGGGATAATTTGGATACAATTCAGTAAGTTCACAATATGGACCAAAGGTAGAAGCATTTGTAAAACCTTATCTTGATAAGTAGATTAAGGAATTGTTTTGTGAAGAGATTATTAGAAAGTATATTTTTGAAGCAAAAGTGGTTCTTCCGCATTCTTGGTGAAAACATAACACTTTCCTAATATGGTATACTTAAATAAAACAGTAATAATTGACGGGAGGAATAGCTATGCTAAACATAAGTGCATTTTTCCATCGCGAATTTACTGTAGAAAGTGTATAAATTATACAAAACAAAATCACAATAAATTTAATGTCATCAAATCATTCTAGTATTTGCCCTAACTGCTATGACAAATACATTTGTTATAATTTTACCAAAAATGTGGGAGAACTACTTTTAGTTTAGCTTTAGCACAAGAAAAGAAACATCTTAAAGCTCAGTACAAATTAGATGTTTTTGAACAACAAGACTATGCAAAAAGTATGCAGGTGTTGCACCAACGGTTGAATAGATATGAGAAAATTATTTCTGAAGCTGAAGATGCTGTGGGAAACGGATATTTTTACTGAAGATTTAGTACGGCAGTTGATTTACAAGTATGAGATTGATAAGCCGGGTAATGATTAATTAAAAAAGTTAATTTGAAGCAAGGAATGATTAAGTTGTTTCTGTGGAAGAAAACGTTCATTTTAATTAATTGCACTAAGTATTACTAATTTTAAGATAAACAAAGTGAGTTACAATGTACATCTAATTACTTGGGAAGGGTTGCAAGAGATAGCTTGGGTTGTAAAGTTGAGATGTTTTAATACGAGACATTCTCTTAAGAGAATGTCACGTATTTTTAAAAATAAATCATGTTAATTTTGATATATATCTTTCAAAATTACGGAAAGGGGTATTGTCAGATATAGTTCACCTCCACCAATGAAACCCACCTACCGTACTGCTAATCAGTACGGTTTTTTGATTTTAGGGTTGTGATTGGTGAATTGTGCACAAGTGACGGTGGGTTTTTGGAGATGTGTTTCCGCATATAACACACGTTGAGTGTTGTGTCTTGATAGAGAAGAAATAGGTTGATAGCAAGGGGTTAGAACGATTTTAAGTGAAAATTGAAGTTAATTTTATGTTCCCTTAGACTACGTAAACTGTACCCTTTGCCGAGGACAATTTAAAAAACATCTACGCTGCATTATTAAGATGATTTCTGTACTCTACAGAAGTCATCTTTTAAGTGTGCCCAGCATGGGCGTAAACTAGTCGGTGAAAGTCCGATACGGGGGTTGATAGTGCCAACCGTTAGCTTAAGACAAGGGTGTCCATCGTGAGGTGGAATCTGAAGGAAGTCGGCGGCAAAACTCCGGTCTGA
>DAOUPZ010000004.1 GCA_030625885.1 Clostridia bacterium | reverse complement strand
AAAAATGATGGAAGCTAAATTTTTAGACGAAGGTTTGAAGGAAGAATTTAGAAAGTATGGCGTAATAGAAAATGAAGAAGCAGATACAATTATTTACAAAGGGACAACGGCTAATTGGCATGGTATCTTTGACAGCATGTGTTATATACCATATGGTGACAAAAATTGTTTAATGATTGATGCATTAAGATTAAAGCCAGAAGAGATCATGGATATACTAAAAAATAGATGTAGTGATGCAGAGTGTACAAATTTCAAGTATGAACAACCAGGATTCAAAAAAACTGAATTCCAAAACTATAAAACGGCATAAGTGATTTGACAAAAGATTTAATTTTTATGGATGAATTCTTCTTAGAAATATATAAGCAATAATTTCATTATTCATTAACTCAATCTCTATTAATCTTGAAAGAAGGTATGCCTATGCAGTGTGATATTGAATGTTTCGAATGTTTTTGCCACGTATGTGCCACAAAAAGTATTTCAAAGGCAGCAGATCATGTCCATATTTCACAATCTGCTTTAAGTCAAAAGTTGAAAAAGATGGAAAGTTGCTTAGGATGTGAATTGTTTACAAGAAGTAACTTGGGTGTGGAGTTAACTGAGACAGGGTCTGTTATGCTAAAATATGCAGAACATATAATTAAAAATTATAAACTAATGTTAGAAAAATTAAGTCATATTGATAAATATTATAATACAGTAAAAATGGAAGCATGCATGCCAATCGACGCCTATACATTACCCAATGTGTTATATCAAATAAAGAAAAAATATCCTCATCATAACTATGAACTTAATTCAAATTATTCACAAACAATAAGACAAAACGTACTAAATGGTATTTGTGATATTGGGTTTGTGTGTGAAAAGCCAAAGGATCATGATTTGCTGTCTTTTAAAATGGAAACTGAAAAATTAGTTTTAACCACTTCGGTACATTCAAAAATGCCTAAAAAGATTCATGTTAAGGATTTATTGGGGTATCCTTTAATTATGATAAATCATTTTAACATGTCAGAAAAATTGGATAGTATGTTAAAGAATGATGGATATTGTATTCAAGATCTTGATGTACTATTTAATCTTGGTTCAATTGAATCTATTAAATCAATACTTCTTAAAAGTTATGGGGTATCGTTTCTGCCATACTCATCCATAAAAGAGGAACTACGTACAAAACAGTTGAGATTAATTGATGTTTTAGATTTTAATGTAGATTATGATATGTATCTTATTAATAAAACGGAGGGGTGTATCAATCATTCTGTAAGAGAATTTATAAACAGTTTTAAGGAAATTAGTTTTAAACATTTTCAATTTAATATTGAAAAAGAGGCAGGATAGAATATGTTTGAAAAAAGTACCTCTCCTCCTCAAAAACCATATATACTATAAAATATAGTACATATGGTTTTTTTTAAGAAAATGTCCTGGTGTATTTCAAGAGGTATAAGTGTTGGAATCAATATTAAATGAAAAAAGTATATTATAATTATAATATACTTTTTATAACATCTTGTATTTACACTAAAAAGGTAATCATATATAATGAAAGGTAATGATCAGTAAGATCATTTTATCTTAAGAGGAGGTGCATGGATGTTGGAAAGGATTCGAGTAAAGAACAGCGTTAGCTGTTGGAATACGAATTGTCCTGATTGTTCAGGGCACTCAAAAACGGAAGAAGAGGTTGTTGTTGATGCGTTTTCTCAGATTGAACAGGATCATATGAAATGTATTCTGTTCTTTGTGTCAAGTCTCTTTGATCAACAGCGTATATCTGATGCTATTCATAAATATTGTGATGATAATCCTCTATTTAAGGGTGTAGAATGTGTAGGTTGTACAACGGTAGGAGAAATTTCGTCCAATGGATTTACAGAAAAGTGTTTTACTGCAATGAGTATTGCTTCTGATTGTATTGAAGTAGGGGTAGGTTTTAAAAAGAATATTAGGAGTAACCCTATTGGTTTATCCAAACAAGCGGTTAAGCAGGCGGCGGCAAAATTAGGTGTTAAATCATCTGATATTGATGAGGAACATTATGTAGGCATGCTTTTGGTGGATGGTTTGCAGAAAGTAGAAGAGTTTGTTACCTTGGGTATTAGTATGGAAGCTCGTCGTTTGCGAGTAGTTGGTGGTTCAGCTGGTGATGATTTGAAATTAAAGAAGACTTTTATTCATGCTCATGGTGAAGTTTGCGAAGATGCTATGGCTGTGGTTCTGTTTAAAACAGATATCCCTGTAGAAATTGTGCGTATTGTGGGTTATTCACCAACCCAGAAAGAATTTAAGATTACCAAATCTGATTTAAAGCAGAGAATTATTTATGAGTTTAATGGAAGACCGGCGGCTGATGAATATGCCCGTGCATTGCAATTGCCTGTTTCCCAATTAGATCGGAATGTTTTCATGAGTTATCCTATTGGCATTAGAACGGGTCAAGAATACTGGCTTCGTAGTCCCTGGGAAGTCATTGAAGACGGTGCATTAAGAGTTTTGCGTCATATTCCGGAAAATACGCGGGTGACGTTAATGAAACCAGGTCCTATTATTGAGCAAATGGAAAATGAAATACAAAAGTTCCAACAGTCTTTAGGGGGAATTAGTGCTTTAATTGTTTTTAATTCTATTTTAAGATACCATAAATTTTTACAAGAAGGTAATATTCAAGAAGTTAATCGCGTATTGAGTGTTGCTCCAGTGATTGGGTTTAATACATATGGGGAACAATTTAATGGGGTGCATACTAATCAAGCTATGATTTTTTTGGCATTTGGTAAATAAGTTTTGCCATTTTGGAGCAGAAATTGCAGCTTAGTTAGAAATTATTTTAATGAAAAGCTATTAAAATAAACATAAAATTTAATATTTTATTCGATCATGTTATATATTAAAAATAGAATTCCAATCGAAGGGAATTTCTTAGGCGAGGATGTGAGGTGTATGTGCGCTCAAGGTAACGAAAAGAATATGCAGATTATCGGCTCAGTTCAGAAGAGTCTTCAAATTTTAAAATATATGGCTACTTTAAATGAAGAGACTAGTATTTCTGATCTGGTAGAAGCTATGGGGATTAACAAAAGCACAATGCATCATTACTTAGCAACGCTAGGCATTGAAGGGTTTGTTCTTCAAAATCTAGAAAATAAAAAATATCGTATCGGACCTGCGGCTTTCGAGGTTGGTGAATGTTATTTGACGAAAGATTTCCCGTATGATGATATTAAGAGAGTTTTGCAACAATTACAGAGGGAAATAGGTCAGAATATATATTTTTTCATTCGTAGCGGTTCCAAGGCAATTTGTGTTTTAGTTAAAGAAGAAACACCCTATATGACGATTGGGTATAATTTGCCGTTATATGGAAGCACAGTAGGAAAAGTATTTATGGCAAATATGGCTCAATTAAAGAAAGATAAAGTACTTAAAGAAAATATGAATTCAAAGCTAACAGAACAAGATATTAAAGAACGTAATCTCTTTAACAAAGAATTAATTGAAATTCGCCTTCGAGGATATGCGGTCAATAATTTGGAATATGGTGAGTCAAGGGGATTAGCGGTTCCTGTTTTTGGATTTGGCGATGAAATCGTAGCGGTTTTGTCTGTTGTTGGAATATCAGATGACATATTGGCTGATACGTCGGAGGAGAGAATCGATAAATGGATGGGTGAAACGATTAATATTGTGATTAAATATGGAAAAACATTATCAGATATGGTACATAATGTTGTGCTATAAGAAGGTTGTTATTTTATATTCTGCTTATATTACGTGGTCATAATAGAGCATGCCAGTGGCAATGTGTGGAAAAAAAGGCTGAGTCACGATAATTAGAGCGAATGAGTTTTTAGAAAAAAATAAGCGAGAAAAACATCTATATTGGCATTTGTTGTTTTATGGAAAATATATTATACTAATTGTGAATTTATAATTATGGGCAATTAACTCAGCGGGAGAGTGCTTCCTTCACACGGAAGAAGTCGTTGGTTCAAGTCCAATATTGCCCACCAAAAAAACCACTTACCCAGTCTAATAACGGGGTAAGTGGTTTTATCGTTTTAACTGTGAATGTGTTACTGTCAACTGTCAGCTACTAAAAAAGACGGCGTTAGGCCGTCTTTTTTAGTAGCTAGAGAGAGCATGAAGCGAGGGGGGGGTAATGATATGGGTTAAACACAATTTCTTCTACGGCTTGACTTAAATTAAGAATCGTAATTGTGGAACACTTTTTAAATTCTGTATAAGCATCTTTTATAATTTCAGGATTTAAAAACCAGGTGGCAACGATTGTTTGATGCTCAGGATCCAGTACATTCTGTTCCATAAATTTTATATCTATATCCCCCATGTCTTCCCTGGTTAGTGTTAGAAAGTGATACGCCTTTTGAACATTACCGAATATTTTAACCATCACCATATTTTCATCGCTCACAATAGAGATACCTTCCATACCTTTGGCGTTAAAGAGGGATCGTGAAATAGATTTTTTACACGCGAGTTTAATAAGCTCTAAAGCTTTCTTCTGGTTATAAGGACGTTTATGTGTCATTCGAATCATTGTATTTCCTCCTTCCTTAATAGTCTTCTTATATGTTAATTTTTTAGTCATTTTTTAAGGTTATTTATTAATATATTATATGCATATTGCATGCCAATGTTTTCAATATAAGTAAAAGGAAAGCAAAGTGATCATATGTTATGATAAACGGGTATATTAGATATATCCTATTTACACCGTTCATACAATCATATAAAATAGATAATAAGAACTAAATGAATAAAATTTTAGTGCTTTCCTGGGGGGGAAATTATTTTGAGTCATATTTCTTTTTTAACAAGTGTAAGCACAAATAAAGATGAAAAGGGTTTAGTAACTGAAGTGCTTCAGAATATTAAGCAAGCGCATATGAAATATGTCTTGTTTTTTGTATCCAGTCATTATGATCAAGAACTCATTTCACAAGCAATCAAAGCGTATGTTGCTCAAGATGAGGATTTTGAGGGGGTAGAATTCGTTGGATGTACTTCTGCAGGAGAAATAACACCAGAAGGCGTGAAAACGAAAAGTTTTACGGCAATGAGTATGGCTTCTGAAGAATTGGAAGTTGGCGTGGGTATCGCTAAGAAAATCAGTACCAATCCTATTGGTTCTGCAAAGCATGCTGTGGAAAAAGCTTGCTCACAATTGGGAATTACAACAGATGATATTGATGGCAAGCATTATGCAGGACTGGTATTAGTGGACGGACTTCAAAGTGTAGAAGAGTATTTTATGCTAGGGATTAGTAAAGCGGTACGATTATTGCGCGTAGCAGGTGGATCAGCTGGAGATGATTTTAAGTTTCAAAATACTCAGATTCATGCACGGGGAAAAGTATATGAAGATGCTGGAGTGGTTGTGATTTTTAAGACAGACACACCTTTTAAAATAATGGGGGTAAGAAGCTATTTGCCTTCAGATAAAAAACTGAAGATTACTAGGGCTGACTTAGAAAAACGTATTGTCTATGAATTTAATGGGAGGCCAGCTGCAGAAGAATATGCGCATGCATTAGGAATTTCTTCAGATAAGCTCAATGAGGATATCTTTATGAGTCATCCGATTGCCATTCATTTCGGTGATGATTATTATATTCGCAGTCCTTTAAAAGTGGTTGAAAAAAATGCCTTGAAGTTTTTTTGCCATGTGACAGAGGGCAGCCGGGTAGCCATTATGCGCCCTGGGAAGATGGTTAAAGAGATCGAAGATGCCATGGTAGAAGCAAAACAAGAATTAGGTGGTATTGGCGCGATTATTGCTTTTAATTGCATCCTTCGCTATCAGGAATTACTAAAACTGGGAACGCTGGAAGCATCTTTTGATGCCCTTCATGTTGCCCCTGTTGTTGGATTTAATACCTATGGTGAGCAACATAATGGTTTGCATATGAATCAAACATTAACTTTACTGATTTTTGGAAAATAATAATATTATGCTTTTTTTAGAATTTTAATAGAAATGTAACACTTTCTGTATTTATAATAGTAGTGTGAAACATTTACAAATAATGAAGAAATATCCCTTGCACCTTAATAAGGAAGTGAATAAAAATGACACAAAAAGAAGTAAAGATTATTGGTTCTGCCCAAAAATGTTTGCAAATTTTAAGCTATATGGCTACATTAAATCAAGAAGTGAGTATTACGGACTTAGTAGAATCATTAAAAATTAACAAAAGCACCATGCATCATTATTTAGCGACACTGGTGATGGAAAAGTATGTGATACAAAACCAAGAAAATAAGAAGTATCGTATTGGGCCAGAAGCTTTTCGTGTTGGTGAATGTTATCTTCGTAAAGATTTTCCCTATCAGGATATTGATGCTGTTTTACGTGAGTTACAGAATGAAGTAAGTGAAAGTGTATATTTCTATATTTATAGTGGGAATAAAGCCACCTGTGTATTAGCTAGAGAAGTCTATTCGCCGCTTCATAGCCATAACCCGATTGGGAACAGTGTGCCTATGCATGCAAGTGCTTCAGGGAAAGTATTTTTGGCTTTTTTAGGAGAAGGGGAACGAGAAAAAATATTAGAGCAAACGGGGATGCCGCGTTTTACAAAAAACACCATTACCGATCGTGAAGTTTTAAATAAAGAGTTGATGGAAATAAGATTGCGCAGCTTTGCAGCTAATGATGGGGAGCATGATGAATCGATCACGATTGCCGCACCGGTATTTGGCTTTGGTGATAAAATTATTGCCACGGTTTCTGTTTCCGGCCCTCCGTCACATATGACAGATAAGCGGATAAAAGACATGATTAAAATAGTGGTAAAATATGGACGAGTTTTGTCTGAGATGGTTCATAATGTGGTGTTGTAGGAAAAATAGCTATCAGCAGGTAGCAGGTAGGAAAAGACAGAGAGAAGACCGCTCTCTGCGTTCGCTGAAAGAGGAACGAGCGCTCCATTTGGTCGCTGAAAGATGAAAAACAAAAGATTGGTAGAAGGCGGAAAGCTGAAGGCTAAAAGCTAAAAGATAAATGATTGGTGGAGACTGAAACCTAATGCAAAAATGTTGAATGTTTTTAATTATGAATTGTGAATTAATAAAAGGTACGAGGTGTGTCCTCTAATACTTTCTGAACAATAAAAAAGATAATGGCTGCTTGTTATATAACAGGCAGCCATTATCTTTTGTCGATAAATTAATAGGCAGATCTATCATTTATAGTACTGAGGGGTTATTTATGTCAATTGTATATTTGCACATTGGGGGAGGGCAATTACAATTGTTTTTGTTACATAGCTTGACGATAAATCTCTATAACTTCTTCTTTAGTAGGTTGTTTTGGATTGGTTAAACCACAGGCATCTTTTAAGGCATTACTTGCTAGAGTTGGAAGATCTTCTTCTTTAGCGCCCAATTCTTTAACACCGGCAGGAATATCAACATCTTTTGAAAGTTTCTTAATGGATTCAATGGCAACTTTTGCAGCTTCTTCAGGGTTTAAGCTCTCAACGTTTTCGCCCATAGCTTTAGCGATCGCAATAAATCTTTCCGGTACGACTTTGGCATTGTAAGCTTGAACGTGGGGTAATAAAATGGCATTACATACACCATGTGGCAGGTCATAGAAACCACCCAATTGATGTGCCATGGCATGAACATATCCTAAGCTTGCATTATTGAATGCCATACCAGCAAGAAATTCAGCATAAGCCATTTTGTCACGAGCTTCCGTATCATTACCGTCTTTAACAGCTCTTCTTAAATATTTGGAAATTAGTTCAATGGCTGCAATTGCATTAGAATCGGTAATGGGTGTTGCGATTGTGGAAACATAAGCTTCAATGGCATGAGTTAATGCATCCATACCAGTTGCAGCTGTCAGACTGGCAGGCATACCCATCATTAAAAGAGGATCATTAATGGCAATGGTTGGTGTTGTATGCCAGTCAACAATAGCCATTTTAACATGGCGGTCGGTATCGGTTATGATTGCAAACCGGGTCATTTCACTGGCTGTACCAGCAGTTGTATTAACAGCAATCAATGGCATCATGAGTTTTGGGGATTGGTCTAATCCTTCATAGTCTTTAATACTGCCGCCATTGGTGGCTACAAGGGCGATCCCTTTAGCACAGTCATGTGGACTGCCGCCACCTAATGAAATAACAACATTACAGTCGTTATCTTTTAATACTTTTAGGCCGTCTTCTACATTGCCAACCGTAGGATTAGGTTGAGCACCATCAAAAATAACGTATTTAATATCGGCTTCGTCTAATATGTCAGTTACTTTTTTAGCAACACCTGCTTTAATAATTCCTTGATCAGTAACGATTAATGCTTTTGATTTTCCGAGGGCTTTAATTTGTTCCCCGATTTTTTTGTAACTACCAACACCCATTAAACTGACTGGCGGCATGAAATAACCAAATACTTCTTCTTTCATAGTTTTCTCCTCCTCATCATTAGTTTCAATTTTATGCACATTAATATTTGTGCATAGGATACTACGAAAATTTTAACTCGTGTTTTGTTTACCTCCTTTTTTAATATTTAAATAAAGATGATTGTTTGATTATATGAAAATTAATTTTACATTAGCAAACTATGCTTATATTATATTAAACAAGTAGTGAAAAAATCAAACTTAATTTAACGAAGAAATATAGCAAAAAGGATAAAAAGTTACCATATTTTAGATTTAGCATTGATATAAGGCTATATTTCTCCATATTTTAGCCTGTTTTTGTTTTCAAATTGATAAATAAGAAGCAATAAAGGTTTTACACGCAAAATTGGTGATACACCACTGTTGTATATAAAGAAAGAATGTAAGAAGTTTTTTTTTGATTATAATTGAGTTATAATAGAATAAGTTAATAAGAGTAAATAAAGATAAAGAGGAGGGGAATTTTGTGAAGATAAAGACTAAAATGATGTTAAATGGATCATTTCTCATTTCAATGGGCATTGTATTACCGATGGGGTTTCATGCTGTCGGCATTGGGGGTGCAATTTTCCTACCGATGCATATTCCCGTTTTGATTGCAGGATTAATGTTAGGACCTTGTTGGGGTGCATTAATAGGTATGCTTACTGTGTTATTAAGCACATTATTAACGGGTATGCCGCCCGTAATACCCATGTTGCCGATCATGTTCTTTGAATTAGGTGTATATGGATTTTTGACTGGTTTTACTTTTGAAAAAAGAGGGCGCAATATTTGGATATCATTACTAATTGCGATGTTAGGCGGGCGCATGGCAGCTGGAATGGTTGTATGGGTCATGGTTCATATAACCGGATTTGGAGGATTGCCCGTAAATCCCTTGATATTTGTATATGGTTCTATTATAAAAGGACTTCCTGGTATTATAATGCAATTGATGTTTATTCCTCTGTTGTTTAAGTTTCTTGCTAAAGCAGGGGTGTTGGAAGAAAAGAAAAAATTAGTCGTATAATGATTGTGGAAGAAGACCCTGGTTTTAAAAAGGGTCTTTTTTTATTTTAAATGAAAAAACATGAAAAAAAGATATATAAAGAGCAAGGGTAAGAAAAATTGCCTTATTAGGTATTAAACTTAATAATTAAGAGATAAAAAAGTTGGATTAATAAAACATCAGTTGATATAATAAAAATAAATTAAATAAATATAAAACTTAGTTTGATAATATCAAAATAATTCGCATCACATGGTACAACATAATCATATCTCTGAACCTAGAAATTCCACACAAAGTGTGAATTTCCAGGCGATAGGGTATAAAAAGCAATTTTTATATCTGCCAATGTGCAAAAGAGCCATGATAGAAATGAAAAATGAGATGAATATGATTGAGGGGGTGAAAGGGTAAGTATCGGCTTTTCCTAAAAAAATAATATAGAGGAGGTGAAACCTGCTTTCAACTTAAAGTAGATGTGCCATTTATTTAAAGTTGAAGCAGGAAAGTGATGGCAAAAATTTTAATGATTCATCCGGATAAATGCGCTAGTTGCCGTAACTGTGAACTGGCTTGTTCCTTTGCACATGAAGGTGTATTTAATCCCAATAAATCAAGAGTACATGCATTGGTTTGGGAACGCTTAGGATTAGGTGTTCCATTGATGTGTATGCATTGTGATGATGCTCCGTGTGCCGGGGTTTGCCCAACGGGGGCATTGCATCGTGATGAAGAAGCAAATGGTGTCTTATGGGATAAAAACAAATGTATCGGTTGTAAATTATGCGTTAGTGCCTGTCCTTTTGGTAATGCCAGTTATGATAATGAAACAAAACAGGTTATCAAATGTGATTTATGCGGTGGGGATCCACAATGTGTGAGGATTTGTCCTAATCAGGCGATTGAATATAAGGAAGCAAATGAAGGCGTGATGGCCAAGAAAGCCATGTATGCGGAAAAATTCAAAAAAGTATTTGAGGAGGTGGAATAAGATGGCTAACAGTTTCCAAAATAAAGTCTTAAGAATTAACTTGACAACGGGTAAAGTCAGTACGGAACCTTTAAATGAATCATATGCTAAGGACTACATCGGTGGTCGTGGACTTGGGACGAAAATGTATTATGAAGAAGTAGGAACCAACGTCGATCCATTAAGCCCTGATAATAATATGTATTTAGTGACAGGACCGCTTACAGGCACCATGGCACCTTCTGCCGGGCGATATATGGTGATTACGCGGGGACCACTTACGGGGACCATTGCTTGTTCTAATTCCGGCGGGTATTTTGGCAGTGAAATGAAATATGCGGGTTATGATGTGGTTGTTATTGAAGGAAAAGCGGAAAAACCAGTGTATATCTGGATTAATAATGACAAGGTAGAAATTCATCCAGCAGATCATATCTGGGGCAAAGAAGTACCCGATACAACAGATCTGTTAAAAGAAGAAACGGACGAGATGGCTAAAGTAGCTTGTATCGGCCCAGCGGGGGAAAACCTTTCTAAAATAGCTTGTATTATGAATGAAATGAATCGAGCGGCAGGTCGTACAGGTGTTGGTGCGGTTATGGGTTCTAAAAATTTAAAGGGAATTGTTGTACGTGGTACGAATCCCGTTCATGTTCCTGATGGGGAAAGATTTATGGCAGCGATCGAAGAAGCGCGTAAAGTATTGGCTGAACATCCTGTTACAGGAACAGGTCTTCCAACATACGGAACGCAAATTTTGATTAATATTTTAAATCAGTCTGGTGGGCTGCCTGTCCACAATTTCCGTGATTCCGGTACGGTAGAATGGGCGGATAAAACCAGTGGTGAATTTATGATTGAACATAAGAATCTGGTGCGTAATAAAGGCTGCTTCTCCTGCGTGATGCGTTGCGGTCGAGTGACTAAAACCTATAAACCATATGCTGGATTTGGTGAAGGGCCTGAATATGAAGCAGGCTGGGGTTTTGGTGCCGATTGTGATGTTGATGATATCGATGCAATTTGCCAAGCTAACTTCCGTTGCAATGAGTTGGGATTGGATGCGATTTCCATGCCTTGTACCATTGCTTGTGCCATGGAACTTTATGAAAACGGGTATTTGCCTAAAGAAGATGCGGGATGTGATTTAAGCTTTGGCAATGCCAGTATTTTAGCTGATTTAGTAACTAAGACGGCTTACCGGGAAGGTATTGGTGATATGCTGGCGGAAGGTTCTTATCGCTTAGCGGAGAAATACGGTCATCCGGAATTATCGATGAGCGTTAAGAAACAGGAATTGCCGGCTTATGAACCGAGAACACTTCAAGGGATGGGTTTAAATTATGCTACCAATAACCGTGGCGGCTGTCATGTGCGCGGGTATATGACTTCCCCTGAAATTTTGGGTCTTCCGGTGAAATTAGATCCAGCAGTAACAGAAGGAAAAGCAGGTGTCTGTAAAACGTTCCAGGATTTAACTGGTGCAGTAGATGCTTCGGGTTTTTGCTTATTTACAACGTTTGCTATTGGTGCTGATATTATTGCTAATGTTGTATCGGCAGCAACAGGTATTGAATATAGTCCAGATGAATTACTCAAAGCGGGGGAAAGAATTTGGAATTTAGAACGGTTATTTAATATGGCGTGTGGCTTTACGGGTAAAGATGATACATTGCCACAGAGACTTTTGCAAGAGCCGCAAAAATTTGGTCCCTATAAAGGCAGCGTCAACCGTTTACATGAAATGCTTCCAGAGTATTATGAATTGCGTGGTTGGACTGAAGCGGGTGTTCCCACTAAAGATAAGATGGTCGAGCTTGGTTTAGAGGATGCTTTTGCACAAATGCTAGGGGCTGTAGAAGCGGCTGCGGCTCAAAATAATTAATGAGAAGTTGAGATAAATTAGCTGCTTATAAGTAAAGTGGAAAAAGGAGAAGGAGATGAGCTCCTTCTCCTTTTTCCCACTTACCACTTACCAAAATGAATGAGGGAGGTTGAGGGATGGATTTATCACAGGTTAAACAGGAAACGTTGGCGATTGCTTCTAGTTACAAGCCTGAACGGCGATTCATATTAGCCATACTACAGGATGTGCAAAGAAAATATAATTATTTACCTAAAGAATCTTTGGTGATTGTTGCGGAGTATGTTGGGGTGGAACTGACAAAAGTTTATAGTGTTGCTACTTTTTATAAAGCGTTAAGTTTAAAACCCAAAGGTGAGAATATTATTAAAGTATGCGACGGCACAGCCTGTCATGTTAAAGGTTCTATGAATTTGATACAAGAAGTAAAAGATATTCTTGGAATAGAGCCGGGTGAGACGAGCGAAGATGGTAAATTTTCATTAGAAACCGTTGGTTGTGTGGGCGCTTGTGGATTAGCACCCGTTGTTGTAATTAATGATGAATATCATGGTAATTTAACACCAGCTTCATTGAGAGAAATTATCAATCGTTATAGAGGAGGGGAGAACCATGGAAAGTAAAAAAACGATTCTGGTTTGCTGTGGTACGGGTTGTTTGGCAAATGGCAGTCAGAAGATCTATGATGCATTTAAAGAACAATTAAAAGCGCTAGAGTTAGATGTAGAGCTGATCCCGGATGTTAAGGGAACAGGTTGTCATGGACTTTGTCAAAAAGGGCCGCTCGTACATATTCTCCCTCAGCAGATTACCTATGTTCATGTCAAAGATTCCGATGTTCCGGAGATTATTGCAAAAAGTATTACTAATAATGAAGTAATTGATCGTCTTTTATATTTTGATGCACAGCAAAAAGCAAAAGTTCAGTCTAAAGAAGATTGGACGTTTGATAAAAAGCAGATGCGTTTAGCGTTGCGCAATGTAGGACATATTGATAACGAAAGTATTGATGATTATATTGAAAGAGACGGCTACAAAGCCATTGCAAAGGTTTTGAAGAACATGAAACCTCAAGAAGTGATTGATGAAATGAAGCATTCCAAACTGCGTGGCAGGGGCGGTGGTGGATTTTTGACTGGCTTGAAATGGTCGTTTGCTGCTAAGGCAGAGGGGTCACCTAAATATGTTATTTGTAATGCTGACGAAGGAGACCCGGGCGCATTTATGGATCGCTCAGTATTAGAAGGTGATCCACATACTGTTTTAGAAGGAATGGCTATATGTGCCTATGCTATTGGTGCTAATCGTGGTTTTCTCTATGTTCGGGATGAATATGGATTGGCTGTTAAGAACATGAAAAAAGCAATCGAAGCGGCCAAAAAAAGAGGCTTCTTAGGCGAAAACATTTTGGGGACGGAATTTTCCTTTGATGCCGAGATTGTTAGAGGCGGCGGGGCTTTTGTTTGTGGGGAAGAAACAGCGTTGATCGCTTCGATAGAAGGGAAGACGGGTGAACCGGTTCAGAAGCCGCCATTCCCAGCAGATAAAGGGTTATGGGGTAAACCTACCATTATCAATAATGTAGAAACATGGTCCAATGTACCGCTTATTATCAATAAAGGAGCAGATTGGTTCCGTTCTATTGGTACGGAAAACAGTCCGGGGACCAAGGTTTTTGCACTGGTTGGTAAAATTGCAAATACAGGTCTGGTAGAAGTACCGATGGGGATTACTTTAAGAGAACTTATTTTTGATATTGGCGGAGGTATTCCCGGTGGCAGAAAATTTAAAGCCGTACAAACAGGCGGGCCTTCCGGGGGATGTATTCCAGAATCTAAATTAGACTTACCGGTTGATTTTGATTCCTTGACAGCAGAAGGTTCCATGATGGGTTCTGGTGGGTTGGTTGTTATGGATGATCGGACTTGTATGGTCGAAGTAGCTCGTTTCTATATGCAATTTCTTTATGGGGAATCTTGCGGAAAATGTGCCCCCTGCCGTGAAGGTATTAAGAGAATGCTGGAAATATTAGGTGATATTTGTGAAGGTCGAGGCCAAGAAGGCGATATTGATTTATTATTAGAAATGGGAGAAGCGATTCAAGAGTCATCCCTTTGTGCATTAGGGAAAACAGCGGCTAATCCTGTTATTTCAAATATCGAGAACTTTAGGGAAGAGTTTGAAGAGCATATTAAGAATAAGAGATGCCCGGCGGGGGTTTGTAAGGATTTAACAGAGTTTTATGTTGATGCAGAAGCCTGTAAAGGATGTACCTTATGCGCTAAACGCTGTCCGGTAGGCGCTATTTCGGGAGAAAAGAAACAACTTCACGTGATTGATTCGGAGAAATGTACAAAATGCGGTATTTGTATTGACAGTTGTAAATTTAATGCAATAAAAGTAAAATAGAAGGAGGGGAGATTATGGAAATTATCATTGATGGGAAAAAGGCAGCAGTACAAGAAGGTGAAACGATTTTACAAGCAGCACGTCGCAATGGTATTGATATCCCGACGTTATGTTATTCGGATGCATTACCCGGCATTACAAGCTGCCGGATTTGTATGGTGGAAGTAAAAGAAAACGGTGTGACCAAGCGGGTGGCATCTTGTGCTTATCCTGTTCATGAAGGTATGGAAGTTACCACTGATAATGAGACCATACGAAGAACAAGAAATGTGCTGCTCAATTTATATAGTGCGCGTGTCCCTCATAATAAAGATATTAAGGCGTTAAAAGAAAAGTATGATGTACCGGAAATAAAACGCTTGCAGGTTAATAAAGGGGAAACACATTTGGCAGAAAATTGTGTATTGTGTGGACTATGCGTAAAAGCTTGTGAAGAAATGGGTACAAATGCCATTTCTACTGTATTTAGAGGGGCGGAAAAGAAAGTAGGCACACCTTTTGATGAACCCTCTGATTCTTGTATTGGGTGCGGAGCATGTGCTTCAGTTTGTCCAACAGAAGCCATTCAAATGACTCAAGAAAATGGGGTAAGAACCATTTGGGATAAAACCTTTGAATTGATTCAATGTAAGGAATGCGGTAAATATTTTGCTACAGCACAAGAAATTGCTTATGTCAAGCAAAAGATTGGTAATGATATGGATATGGCATTGTGTGAAAAGTGTAAGCAAAAGGGGAATGCGGCAAAATTTAAGGAAGCGTTAAAGGCAGAATTGGATATTTGAGAGAGAGTAAAGAACGCTCCCTTTAGTTGCTGGAAGAGTGAAGAAAAAAGAAGCAGTTAGGAGTTAGGAGTTAGCAGTTAGGAAAAGAAAAAGCTAACTGCTAAGAGCTGAAAAAAGGGAGGGAACTTATGAATATTAAATATTTTGCTTATATCCGTGATTTTACCCGAGAAAAGGAAACAACCTGGAATGATCCAGCGGATGATTTGCAGGCATTATTACAGCAACTTTCACAGCATTATGGGAAGAAATTTAGAGAAGCGGTGTTTAATGAGACTGAGGATGATTTGAATAATCTCATCATTGTATTGGTAAATGGGCGGCATGTTGCCCATTTAGATGGCATTCATACAAAATTACAAGCAAGTGATCAAGTATCTATTTTCCCTGTTGTAGCAGGAGGGTAGACTCAAAGCCTAGGGCTTTGGGTCTTTTTTTATTTTCCTTATGGAAGATATTGATAAAGCGCGAAAGTAAAGGGTGTAAACAGTTAATATTAAATAAATGCGTTATAATCCATATTATAGATATAAATTACAATACGAGGAATTTGTACAATAAAATGGATAGGAATATAATGAAACTGAACTAAATATAAATAAATAACATTTGATATTATCAAACGACTACATATCATGCAATCAAGAATTTACATTGCAGGTTTGCAGGAAAAGCGAAGGAAAGATGGGGCAATTCTAAATGTAAAACTTTAATGCCATCATATAGCGTATAAAAACTAAGGGAATCATTGTATTCTAAAAACACCTTAATAGAGGTATATATAAAGGAAATAGTTTCATATATTTATGATATATGATTGTCTGAAATGATATAAGTATAAGCAATCATATCTCCGACCCTGGAAGTTCCACAAGAAGAACGGGGGAATTCAGGGCGATAGGGCATAAGGAGTAATTCTTATACCTGCCAGTGTGCAAAGGAGCATTGAAATAAATAATAATTGAGGAGGTGAAAAGGAAGGCGCTTCATTGTAGGGTGATAAATAATAATACGAGGAGGTGGAACCTGCTTCAATATCAAATTGAAGCGGGGAAGTGATGGCGAAAATTTTAATGGTTCAGCCAAGCAAGTGTGCAAGCTGTCGTAATTGTGAGCTCGCTTGTTCCTTTGCACATGAAGGCGTATTTAATCCCAATAAGTCGAGAGTACATGCTTTAGTCTGGGAGCGTTTAGGATTAGGTGTTCCGTTGATGTGTATGCATTGTGATGATGCCCCTTGCGTCGAAGTTTGTATGACAGGTGCGCTGCATCGTGATGAAGAAGCAAATGGTGTTTTATGGGATAAAGATAAATGTATTGGTTGTAAATTATGTATCAGTGCCTGTCCATTTGGTAATGCGAGCTACGATAGTGAAACAAAAAGCGTTATTAAATGTGATTTGTGCGGCGGCGATCCGGAATGTGTTAAATTCTGCCCCAATGAGGCAATTGAATATAAGGAAGCGGACAAAGGTATGCTGACTAAGAAAGCGATGTATGCCGAAAAATTCAAAAAAATATTTGAGGAGGTGGAATAAGCAATGATGAGCAGCTACCAAAATAAGATTTTAAGGGTTAATTTGACAAATGGTACAGCGAGTATGGAACCATTAAATACCAAATATGCGAAAGATTTTATTGGGGGTCGTGGACTTGGGACGAAAATGTATTGCGAAGAAGTAGGTCCTAACGTCGATCCTTTAAGTCCTGATAATAATATGTATTTAGTGACAGGACCGCTTACAGGCACCATGGCACCTTCTGCCGGGCGATATATGGTGATTACGCGGGGACCACTTACGGGGACCATTGCTTGTTCCAATTCCGGCGGGTATTTTGGCAGTGAAATGAAATATGCGGGTTATGATGTGGTTGTTATTGAAGGAAAAGCAGAAAAACCAGTGTATATCTGGATTAATAATGACAAGGTAGAAATTCGTCCGGCAGATCATATCTGGGGCAAAGAAGTACCTGATACAACAGATCTGTTAAAAGAAGAAACGGATGAGATGGCTAAAGTAGCTTGTATTGGCCCTGGGGGGGAAAATCTTTCTAAAATAGCTTGTATTATGAATGAAATGAATCGGGCAGCGGGTCGTACTGGGGTTGGTGCGGTTATGGGTTCTAAAAATTTAAAGGGAATTGTTGTACGTGGTACGAATCCCGTTCATGTTCCTGATGGGGAAAAATTTATGGCAGCGATCCAAGAAGCACGAAAAGCTTTGTTAGAACATCCTGTTACGGGTACAGGTTTAGCAACTTATGGTACGCAAATTTTAATTAATATTTTAGATCAGTCTGGTGGGTTGCCGGTACGTAACTTCCGTGATTCCGGTACGGTAGAATGGGCAGATAAAACCAGTGGTGAATTTATGATTGAACATAAGAATTTGGTGCGTAATAAAGGCTGCTTTTCCTGTGTGATGCGTTGTGGTCGGGTAACCAGAACATTCAAGCCATATGCAGGATTTGGAGAAGGTCCCGAATATGAAGCAGGCTGGGGTTTTGGTGCGGACTGTGGTGTCAAGGATATTGATGCGATTTGCCAAGCCAACTTCCGTTGCAATGAGTTGGGATTGGATGCGATTTCCATGCCTTGTACGATAGCCTGTGCCATGGAGCTTTATGAAAACGGCTATCTGCCGAACGAAGATGCCGGATGTGATTTAAGGTTTGGCAATGCGAGCATCTTAGCTGATTTGGTAACTAAGACGGCTTACCGGGAAGATATTGGTGATATACTGGCGGAAGGTTCTTATCGCTTAGCGGAGAAATACGGTCATCCGGAATTATCCATGAGTGTTAAGAAACAGGAATTGCCCGCTTATGAACCCAGAACACTTCAGGGAATGGGTTTAAATTATGCTACCAATAATCGTGGTGGCTGCCATGTGCGCGGGTATATGACAGCTCCGGAAATTTTGGGTATTCCCGTGAAGTTAGATCCGGCAGTAACAGAAGGAAAAGCAGGTGTCTGTAAAGCATTCCAGGATTTGACTGGCGCAGTAGATGCTTCGGGTTTCTGTTTATTTACAACGTTTGCAATTGGCGCTGATATTATTGCTAATGTTGTATCGGCAGCAACGGGTATTGAATATAGTCCAGATGAATTACTCAAAGCGGGGGAAAGAATTTGGAATTTAGAACGGTTATTTAACATGGCGTGTGGCTTTACAAGTAAAGACGATACATTGCCACAGAGACTTTTGCAAGAGCCGCAAAAAAATGGTTCCTATAAAGGCAGCGTTAACCGCTTACATGAAATGCTTCCTGAATATTATCAACTTCGAGGTTGGGATCAAGCGGGTGTTCCCACTAAAGATAAGATGGTCGAGCTTGGTTTAGAGGATGCTTTTGCACAAATGCTAGGGGCTGTAGAAGCGGCTTCAGCTAAGAATAATTAATGAAAAGTTAAGATAAATTAGCTGCTTATAAGTAAAGTGGGAAAAGGAGAAGGAGCTGAGCTCCTTCTCCTTTTTCTTAATTTATAGAAAGCATAAAATAAGGTAAGTGGTAAGTGGTAAGTGGTATGTAATAAGCCGGTCTATTTTTACATTTTTTATAATATACAAAGTGTTAGCTTATACAGTTTTATTATTTTGAAAATTATTAGCTTTTTATATTTTTTACTTACCTTTTTCCTACTTACCACTTACCCAAATGAATGAGGGAGGTTGAGAGGATGGATTTATCACAAATTAAACAGGAAACATTAGTTGTTGCTTCTACTTACAAGCCTGAACCCCGTTTTTTGTTAGCCGTATTGCAGGATATCCAAAGGAAATACAAGTATTTGCCCAAACAATCCTTGGAAGTGGTAAGTGAGTATCTTGATGTTCCTTTAACTAAAGTATATGGCGTGGTTACTTTCTATAAAGCCTTTAGTTTAACACCCAAGGGGGAAAATATTATTAAAGTTTGTGATGGTACAGCCTGTCATATTAAAGGTTCTATGAATTTAATTACGGAGATTAAAGCCGTTTTGGGGATTGATCCTGGTCAGACTACTGCAGATGGAAAGTTTTCTCTAGAAATTGTTAACTGTATTGGTTCCTGTGCGTTGGCCCCCGTAATGATGATTAATGAATCGTATTATGGGAAATTGACACCTGCTAAATTAAGAGCGGTTCTAGAATCATATAGAGAGGGAGGGATGGTCGATGCAAAGTAGCAAACGATTAACGATTTTAGTTTGTTGTGGTCCGGGTTGTATCGCAAATAACAGCATGCAAGTTTATGAAGCTTTTAAAAAGCATATAGCTGGAAGCTACTTAAATGTTGAAGTGGCGATGACGGTTGAATGTGAGTGCGATAAAGAATCATCACCTGCTATTAAAGCAACAGGCTGCCACGGCCTTTGTGAGCATGGACCGCTAGTTACCATTCTGCCTCATGATATCACGTATATAAAAGTGAAAGTAGAAGATGTATCGGAAATCATAGAAAAAACTGTTCTAAAGGGCGAAGTGGTAGAACGGTTATTATATACGGATAAGATTCAAAAGAAGAAGCTGGTTAAACGCGATGAGTGGACATTCTATCGTAAACAGAAAAAAGTTGCCTTGCGTCATGTAGGTTTGATTGATCCGGGTAAGATTGACGAGTATCTGGAGCGAGATGGTTACAAAGCTTTGGAAAAAGCATTAAAAGATATGACGCGGTCAGAAGTTATTGAGGAAGTCAAGAAATCAGGATTGCGCGGCAGAGGGGGCGGCGGATTTCCTACCGGTTTGAAATGGTCTTTTGCGGCTCAAGCAGAAGGGACATGTAAATATGTTATTTGCAACGGTGATGAAGGAGACCCGGGTGCGTTTATGGACCGAGCGGTATTGGAGGGAGATGGACACGCGGTATTGGAAGGAATGGTCATCTGTGGTTATGCGATAGGGGTCGATCATGGGTTCCTGTATATTCGTGATGAATATGGATTAGCCGTGGAAAATATGAAGCGAGCGATTGTTGCTGCGCGTGAAAGGGGATTCTTAGGGGAACATATTTTGGGTACGGGCTTTTCGTTTGATGTTGAAATTGTTAGAGGGGGCGGCGCCTTTGTTTGTGGTGAGGAAATGTCGCTGATACGGTCAATAGAGGGGAATACTGGTGAACCGGTGCCTAAACCGCCTTATCCTGCAGATAAGGGTTTATGGGGGAAGCCTACTGTCATTAACAATGTCGAAACTTGGACAAATGTACCCGTGATTATTAACAAGGGTGCCGATTATTTTCGAAGTATTGGGACAGAAAACAGTCCCGGGACCAAGGTATTTGCGCTGGTTGGTAAGGTCAATAATACGGGTTTAGTTGAAGTACCGATGGGGACGACTTTGCGGGAGATTATTTTTGAGATTGGCGGCGGAATTCCGAAGGGGCGAAAGTTTAAGGCTGTGCAGACAGGCGGTCCTTCCGGCGGCTGTATTCCGGAAGCTAAGCTGGATTTACCCGTAGATTTTGATTCGTTGACTGCTGAAGGTTCTATGATGGGTTCGGGTGGGATGATTGTGGTTGATGACCGGACCTGTATGGTCGAATTTGCCCGGTATTATTTGAAATTTCTCTCAGAAGAATCTTGTGGGAAATGTGTGCCCTGTCGGCAGGGGATTAAAACGATGTTGGAAATCTTGACCGATATTTGTGAAGGCAGAGGCCAAGAAGGCGATATTGATTTGTTAGTAGAAATTGGGCAAATGGTTCAAGAAGCTTCCCTTTGTGCTTTGGGTAAATCAGCACCCAATCCGGTTCTTTCGAATATTGCAAACTTTAGAGTAGAATTTGAAGAACATATTAAGAATAAGAGGTGCCCGGCTGGGGTTTGTAAGGATTTGACGGCGTTCTATATTGATTCCAAGATTTGTGTGGGTTGTGCGGTATGTGCCAAGCGTTGTCCTGTAGGCGCTATTTCAGGGGATAAAAAACAACTTCACGTTATAGATCAGGGAAAATGTACAAAATGCGGTATTTGTATGGATAACTGTCAGTTTCATGCGGTTAGAGTGAAATAAAAGGGGGAAGCATGATGGAAATCATTATTGATGGGAAAAAGGTAGAGGCACAATATGGTGAAACCATTTTGGAAGCAGCCAAACGAAATGATGTTTATATTCCTACTTTGTGTCACTCTGAAGCGCTGCCCGGTCTGGCAACCTGTCGCTTGTGCATGGTGGAAATTGTTGAAAATGGCGTTACAAAACGGGTTGCTTCCTGTTCGTATCCCATTCAAAGCGAAATAGAAGTGGTAACGGATAATGAAAAACTGCGTCGTATTAGAAAAACCTTGCTAAAATTATATTATACCATGGCGCCTAATAGTGAAATGATCAGGAAACTGATGGAACAACAGGATGTACGTGAGTTTAATAGATGCAAAGTGGATACTGAAAACAAATGTACGTTATGCGGACTTTGTGTGAAGGCCTGTGAGACAATGGGGACGAATGCGATTTATACTGTTTTTAGAGGGGCGGCAAAGAAAGTGGGTACACCTTTTGACGAACCGTCTGAGCCTTGTATTGGGTGTGGTGCCTGCGCATCTGTTTGTCCGACGAATGCGATTGAATATTTAGAGGAGAATGGAACACGGGCCATTTGGGGCAAAACATTTAAAATGGTTCAATGCAAAGCGTGTGGAAAATATTTTGCGACTGAAGAGGAAATAGCCTATCTATACCAAAAGCTTGGAGATGATATTGACATTAAAAAATGCGAAACCTGTAGAAAGAAGGCAAACGCAAATCGATTTATAGCAGCAATAAAAGCGGAAGGGTTTTAGGCAGTTGACAGTTGACAATTGACAGTTTACATTTAAAAGAATGAAAGACAAAAGAAGCAGGTAGTGAACAGCAGGTAGCAGGTAGGAAAAAGATTAAGGATAGGGATTAAGATATGGAGATCTTCTATATGATGAAGTTGGGGTTTTAAATGATGGAAGATTTAAATAGCTGATCGGTAAAAGAAGAAAAGATAAAAGAAGAAAAGATAAAAGAAGCAGTAGGATAGGCCCAGGGTGTAGTGCTTTGGGTCTTTTTTTATTGGTTTTCTACAAATAAAGAGGTTTTTTGCAATATCCGTAGAAAACCAATAATAATTATAACAAAATCAAGAAATTTTTGTCGATAATAAGGTTGATATCTCGTTGTTTTATTATATAATTTTATGAGATATTAGTAACTTTAGGAGGCGTTATATCTATGAGTTATGAGAGTAAGCAAAGCGAACAAAGTGTTTGTAATGACAAGGATACGGGGAAAGAAACAACTAAGATTTTAACATCTGAAGAAATTGCGTATTTTTCAGAGGGTTCAAAAAACGGATATAACAAAAGCGCCTATTAGTAGGATAATAGGCGCTTTTGTTATATCCTTTGAAATTACGACTAATTCTTTTAGCAATTATTTTTTTGTGTTATAATTTTACTATTCTCAGTTCATTTTAATCTTGTTAAGTAAGTTATTATTGGGGGGAGACGTCCGTGGAGATTATTACAAGCCATATTAACCTAGATTTTGATGGTTTTGCTTCAATGGTAGCAGCACAGAAACTCCACCCTGAGGCACAATTGGTTTTTAGCGGTCATGTGAATCATAATGTCCATGATTTTTTATCTATTTATAAAGATACGATTGATGTTAAACCATTAGCACAGGTTCTACTAGAAGATGTTCATAAGATTATAATAGTAGACACTAAATCGCCAGATCGATTGGATAAAATAGCGGCACTTCTTGATAAAGAAGATATTCAGATATGTGTATATGACCACCATCCGGTTTTGGCAGATGATATTTCCGGAGATTTTGTTATTGTAGAAAATGTGGGTGCAGTCACAACGTTGCTGGTGAATTTGATCCGGAAGCAGGGTTTGGGAATAACGCCTTTAGAAGCCACTCTTTTTATGCTCGGCATTTATGAAGATACGGGTAATTTGCTTTTTCCCACCACAACTGTTCATGATGCAGCAGCGGTGACTTACTTGTTAGAAATAGGTGCAAACTTAGATATTGTTGGCGAGTTCCTGGATCGGCCCTTGTCGATGATGCAAAAGCAAGTTTTAAGCAAACTATTACAGGATGCACAAAATATATCAATTAATGAAGTGGATGTTCTGCTGGCAACAGCCGAGACGGAGGAATTTGTACCGGGATTAAGCCTTTTGACCTATCATTTAGGCGAAATTGAGAATGAGGCTTTGATGATGGTTGTTGTGAAGATGGGTGAACGCTTCCAATTAATTGGACGGAGTAAAATTGATTCTGTAGATGTTGGGAAAGTGATGGAACGTTTTGGCGGCGGGGGACACAAGAAAGCAGCCTCTGCCAGTTTTAAAGATAGTGAACAAGGATTAGATGATGTGGTTGCTCAGCTTCGTAAAGTTCTTCAGAAAGAGGTGAAACCTGAATATGTTGCCAGTCAAATCATGTCATGCCCTGTTAAGACGGTTCCATCGAATATCCCGATAGAAGAAGCTTTTAAGATATTATTGCGTCACGGACATACGGGATTACCCGTTGTGGATCATGGTAAATTGGTGGGCATTATTTCGCGGCGCGATATGGATAAAGCCCTTTACCATGGCCTGGGACATGCTCCTGTAAAGGGTTTTATGACCAAAGAAGTGGTCTATATCAAACCGTCAACTTCATTGGGAGAAATACAGCGTCTGATGACGCATAGCGATATTGGGCGCCTGCCAGTGATTGAAGACGGTAAAATTGTAGGTATCGTGACCCGGACCAATGTTTTGGAGACGTGGCATGGTGCAAATTATTCACAGCGTCGATCATTAACCTTTACTGAGGGGACTCATAAACTAGATATAAATGTGAAGGAAAAGATGCAAACGGAGCTGCCTGAAGGAATATATGACTTATTGCTTACTTTGAGTCATTTGGGGACACAACATGGTTTTTCAATCTATATTGTCGGGGGATTTGTACGTGACTTGCTGCTGGGTGTACCTAATCTGGATATCGATATTGTGGTTGAAGGAGAGGGAGAACGATTTGCCCGCCTTGTTGCTGAACATTTTCAAGGAACCTTGAGCGTTTACGACCGTTTTAAAACAGCAAAGGTCATTTTGCAAAGTGGGTTACGGCTGGATATTGCCAGTGCCCGTCAGGAATACTATGAATATCCAGCAGCTTTGCCGACGGTAGAAGCAGGAGAAGTCAAATTAAGACAGGACTTGTACCGACGTGATTTTACAGTTAATGCGCTGGCCATTGAATTGAGTCAAGACAACTTTGGGCGATTGTGGGACTTTTTTAATGGTATAAAAGATTTAAAAGAAGGTATCATACGTGTGCTTTATAATTTAAGTTTTGTGGAGGATCCGACGCGGATTTTCCGTGCTGTTAGGTATGAACAACGATATGGGTTTACCATTGGGCCTCAAACGCTTCATTATATTAAAAGTGCTT
The DNA here is from genome assembly GCA_030625885.1 of Clostridia bacterium. GTDB lineage: Bacteria > Bacillota > DAOUPZ01 > DAOUPZ01 > DAOUPZ01 > DAOUPZ01. The sequence continues at coordinate 159,111 of DAOUPZ010000004.1, read as the reverse complement.
TAGATACAGGTGTGCTCCGTGATTTAAAATTGGAACGTGCTCGAGATGAATTGATACGCCTTTTAAAAGAGAACCATGTACCTCGAGTCATTATTCGTTTGTCAGAACTGAATGTTCTCGGATTTTTCTTTCCTTCTGTACAACTAGATCTTGAAATTTTAGAAACACTTTATTATTTGGAAAAGTTATTACCTACGCTGATTGAAGAATTAGGGGAAGATAAGGTTTGGGTATGGCAGCTTTATCTTATGGTTTTACTCCATAAAATAGGGCATGAAGAAGTAAGAGAAAATATGAAGCGCCTTCATCTTCCCCTAGAACTTGGCGATAAATTGATATTGGCTTTTAAGATATGGCAGGAAAAAGGGGTCTATCTGAGTCAGACAGAGAAGATACCCAATAGCCATTTATATCAAGAGTTTTATGATATACCATTAGAAGTGTTGGCTTTTTTGATCGTAAAAAGTAGGAACGCGTGTTTGAAAGCGCGAGTGATGGTTTTTATAAACAATCTACGGTTTATTAAGTCTGAGATTTCGGGAAGAGATTTAATTCGTGCTGGTTTTGAACCGGGACCGCAATTCCGAGAAGTTTTATGGCAGATAAAATTAGCTAAGCTAGATGGTCATGTAAAAACGAAAAAAGAAGAGATGGCATTAGCTCATAAGTTATTGAGAGGATGATTAAATTAAATGATTAGTTTACCTGATTTGACAGAATTATTGACGAGTATACCCGCATTATTGATTGCTATTACGATCCATGAATTTTCTCATGGGTATGTGGCTTATCGTCTGGGTGATCCGACGGCTAAGATGGTGGGTCGTTTGAGTCTCAACCCGTTAAAACATTTAGATCCTATTGGTGCCATTATGCTGCTGGTTTTTAAATTTGGCTGGGCCAAACCGGTACCGATTAATCCCCGCAATTTTGAGAATCCTCAAAAAGGAATGGTTCTTTCCAGTATAGGCGGTCCTTTGGCCAATTTGATTGTTGCTGCGCTTTTTGCTTTACCTGTGCGGTTGGCACCTTTTAGTGAAAAGCTAAGTATGGTATTATATCAATATCCGTGGCTTACAAGGTTTATGATCATGGTTATTTTATACAATATTGTACTGGCCGTTTTTAATATGATCCCTATTCCACCCTTAGATGGATCAAAAATATTGGCAGGTCTTCTGCCGGCTCATTTAAGATTACGTTATTTAGAAATAGAACGTTATGGGTTTTTAATTTTAATTGTATTAATCTACTTTAATATCATTGATCGCATCTTATTTCCTTTAGCGAACTTGGTATCGTGGTTTATACTGGGAACGAGGATATTTTAGCAGCCTGCGGCTGCAGCAGGTAGGAGGTAGGGAAGACTAGAAATGTTATGATTTTCACCATATAACATCAATTAATTAAGGAGCTGAGTGTAATGAATTCAAAGGGTCGTATTTTTAGTGGTATGAGACCGACTGCGGACAGGCCTCATTTAGGGAATATGTTAGGAGCTTTAAGCAATTGGGTTAAATTACAGGATGAATATGAATGTTATTTTAGTGTCGTGGATTGGCATGCGATGACGACGGCTTACGAGGATCCTTCCCAGATTCGAAATAATATCCGGCAGATGACGATTGACTGGATTAGTGCAGGTATTGATCCCCAGAAGAGTCCTGTTTTTGTACAATCCCAGGTCAAAGAACATGCGGAACTTCATTTGTTACTATCGATGTTAACACCTTTGGGATGGTTAGAAAGATGCCCAACCTATAAGGATCAAATGAAACAGTTGCAAAACAAAGATATTTCAACGTATGGTTTTTTAGGCTATCCCGTTTTAATGGCTGCGGATATCCTGCTTTATCGTTCTACTATTGTACCGGTTGGAGAGGATCAGTTGCCTCATATTGAGCTTTGTCGGGAAATTGGCCGCCGCTTTAATTATCTGTATGGTGAAGTGTTTCCTATTCCTAAGGAAATACTTTCTAAAACGCCGATGTTGCCCGGTGTAGATGGACGAAAAATGAGTAAAAGTTATGGGAACTATATTCCGATGTCTGCTTCTGAAGAAGAAATAAGAGAGAAAGTAAAAACAATGGTAACCGATCCTGACCGCATCAAAAAGACCGATCCCGGACATCCGGATGTTTGTACGGTATATGCGTTTAAGAAGATTTTTGATCCGGAAAATGTTGCAGAAGTTGAGGCGGCTTGTAAAGCTGGGGAAATCGGTTGTGTTGCCTGCAAGAAAAAAATGGCACAAACTTTAGTGGATTCGCTGGCACATGTTAGAGAAAAACGGGTTGAATTAGAAAAAGATTTACATTTAGTAGACGATATTTTAGAAGAAGGCGCTAAGCGGGCACGTAAGACGGCACAAGAGACCATGCAGCAGGTTCGCGATGCGATTGGGTTGTTATAGTAGGTGAAATGATGGCATATTTAATAAAACTTCCTGTATTTGAAGGGCCTTTTGATTTGCTTTTTCACCTTATTGAAAAAGATCAAATTGATATTTATGATATACCGATCGCCAGGATTACCAATGAGTATCTTAGTTATATTGAGGCGATGCAGGATTTGGATTTGGAGGTAGGCGGACAGTTTTTGGTTATGGCTGCTACGTTGATGGAAATAAAGGCCAGAATGTTATTGCCTGTCATCATGGTTTCCGAAGAGGAAATGGAAGAAGAAATAATAGCGGATGATCCTCGAGAAGCATTGGTTGAGCGATTGATGACTTATCGTAAGTATAAACAATTGGCAGGTGAGCTGCAAGATTTAGGTGCTGAAGAAAGGAAAATATTTACGCGTTCAGTTAATGATCTTTTAGCTTATTCGCCTACACAGCCTCAGCCGCTTGTGAATGTGAGTGTCTCGCAGCTTTTTAATTCCTTGGAGCAGGTATTAAAACGTTTAGATGAGACGCAGCGTGTGGAGGAAATCCGTCAAGAAAAGGTAACAGTAAGAAAAAAAATGCTTGACCTGCGGCATTTAATTGAAGAACAACCCGATGGAATCTATTTTACAGAAATATTTAATAGTCATACGACTCGAATAGATCGGGTGGTAACTTTTTTAGCATTGTTGGAATTGATTCGATTGCAGGAGATTAAAGTTTTACAGGAAGAAATATTTGAACCCATTTTATTGCAGACTGCAGGTTAGAAAGAGGATCGTATGAATAAAGAAACAAATCAACAGGGGATTATTGAGGCGATACTTTTTACTGTAAGTGAGCCCGTTTCTTGTGATAAAATAGCATCCGTTTTAGAGGTTGACAACGAAAGGACAAAACAATTACTTTACCAGATGCAAGAACAATTTAATGAAGATGAAACACGTGCATTACAAATTAGGGAAGTTGCCGGTGGGTTCCAACTGGTAACAAAATCGCAATTTTCATCTTATTTGACTGAACTTGCACAACAAGAAAGCAAAACCATGGCACTTTCTCAAGCGAGTTTGGAGACATTGGCTATTATTGCTTATCGTCAGCCAGTTACCAAGGTGGAGATCGAGGCAATTCGAGGTGTGCGTGCAGATAAAGCGGTTTCTAACTTATCAGAACGGGGGTTAATTGAGGAAGCTGGACGTAAGGAAACCATCGGACGTCCCATTTTATATGTCACAACGCCATTATTTTTGCAAAGTTTTGGTCTTAATAGTTTGGAGGGTTTGCCTGAGAAAAATAACGATATTGAGGATATAAAAAGGGCTGATTCAGGTTCTCAGCTTGAGTTGCCCAATACCGAAGTATAATTGGATATACCCTTCTACGAGATTAGAGAGCTGTACCTATTGTCTCATAAAAAAATACGTTAAACTTATCCATTAGGGGGATAAAGCCCCATCATACTGTATTCGTGCAGAAAAATATAGATAGGCGTGCATCGGCATTATGTTAACTACAAAACGATGCTCAGTAAGTAATTAAAAGGACTAGCGTTTTTGTCCTTTTTTTCTTTTTCCCTTATAATTTTACTAAGCTCATATATTTCGATATGAGCTTTTGTTTTGGGAGGGAGGAGAAAAGATGAAGAAAATATCGAAGATACAGAGCTCGTTAGCTGTTATCATTCTTGTTTTTGTATGGATTCTATTTATACCTTATGCTCAAGCACAAGGGGCTGTTTTAGGCAGCAGAACGTTGCAAAAGGGGATGAGGGGGTCGGATGTGAGTCAGTTGCAATATATATTGCAACAAAGAAAGTATCATGTAGGCACTATAGACGGAATTTATGGCGATCAGACACATCAGGTAGTCACGCAGTTTGAAGGTAATCATCATCTTAATGTTGATGGTGTATTTGATTTTGTTGATTATCAGGAAATTTATAATGATCGTAAGCTTGTTTTGGGAACGCAAGGGGCTGATATTGCGGCACTACAAAAAGTTTTGAAAGATTTAAAATACAACATTAATTTGATTGATGGAAAGTTTGGACAAGAAACTTTCCAAGCTGTAAAAAATTACCAGAAGATTCACCGTTTGGAAGTTGATGGGGTGGTCGGTGCTAAAACTAAAAATGAAATGCGACGTTCAGTTCCCAGGGTATCACCAGTAAGCTCACGTGGTGATTATTCTCGTCGTGATATAGATCTATTGGCACATTTGGTATATGGTGAAGCGCGGGGAGAAATATATGAGGGACAGGTTGCTGTTGCTGCTGTGGTGTTGAATCGTGTGGAGAGCGCTCAATTTCCTAATACGATTGCTGGCGTGATCTATCAGAAGTGGCAATTTGAACCGGTAATGAATGGACAAATTAATTATGCACCTAATCAAACGGCTTATAAAGCAGCACAAGAAGCCATTGCTGGATGGGATCCTTCTTATGACTCGTTGTATTTCTATAATCCATTAGGTGTTCAAACACCCTGGATTTATACTCGACCTGTTGTCAGACGAATTGGTAATCATGTATTTGCAAGATGATAAAAAACAGTAAGCAGCAGGTAGATCTACCTGCTGCTTACTGTTTTTCGCCTTTCCCCTTTCCGCTGAAAAATGGCGAATCGCCGTTTTTCTTACATTAATATGCTGCTGGTAGATGACTCATACCCCTGGCGAATAGAAGCATATGACTCTATACTTTCACAATCAGCGTGTTGAAATAAAGATTCTATAGGAGGGTTTTTTTCACTGCTTGATTCTACTGCAATGACGTAATGGCCGGTTTTTAACATGATATTGTAGTATTCAATTTTGATATCCGGAATATGATATTTTTCCATGAGTTGTGTGGTTTTTAAGAAGGGATCTACAATATTTCTATCAGGAATATCTTTATTTATAAAGTGAATATGATCTTCAGAAATATTTTCTTCCTTTAGTTTTTTTAGTGCTTGGTTTGCATAATCAAAATGGGAAAATACGGCAACCGTTGTTTTTTCCATAGAAAAACCTCCTTATTAGGGTGAGTTCCAATCAAAACTTATTATGGTTCATTAATAATAAAATATACAAGTATTTAAGGGTTAAATTATAATTTTTGATATTACTGTAATCATTTTTGGGAATTCTATTTTTGCTTTATATTCCTGAATTATTAATAAGAAATAGTACATATTTTTTATTAATATAAACATTTTTACTATAAAGAAGGATAAATTTATGATAATGTCCAATAATAATTTTGGAGGTGTATAATTTTGAGTATTAATGAAAAGCTGAAGGATCCAGAAGTTGATCAGTTATTTAACGCCATGTTATTATTGAAAAATAATGAAGAATGTTACCAATTTTTTGAAGATTTATGTACAATCAGTGAGATAAAATCGATGGCTCAACGTCTTCAAGTAGCTAGGATGCTACAGGGAGAACATACATATAACGAAATTGTAGAGAAAACAGGGGCAAGTACGGCAACGGTTAGTCGGGTAAAACGTTGTCTTAATTATGGTGCTGATGGCTATTTGTTGATTCTTAATCGCATGAAAGAAGGGGAAGATTAAGAGACTATTACTATTTAGAGAGGTGTAGAAAGGAGGAGAACTTTGGTTTCCGTAGAAAATTTCAACGAAGGACAAGAAAGTAAAACTGATAATAGCAGCAAGAAGCAGGCTGAATTATCAGTTGGGCAGAGGCTTAGAAAAGCACGAGAAGCTAAAGGTGTCAGTTTAAGAGAGGTTGAAGAACAAACTAATATTCGGTGTAAGTATCTAGAGGCGATGGAAGAAGAAAAATTTTCACTCCTTCCAGGAGAAAGCTATACCCGGATATTCTTAAGTAGTTATGCGCAATTTTTAGGCATTGATGAGAAAAAGTTACTTGAAGATTATCGCATAGCATATTCTAGTGAAGAAACAGAAAAATCATTAGCATTGGAGCAAAATAATCTACATGAAAAACAGGAAAAGAAACCTGCATTATCATCCAAAAAAATTTCTTTACCTAAAAAGTCTTCGGGTTTTAGAAAATCTTATTTAATCATTTCAGTTGCGATTTTGGGGATTATTTTGGCAGCTGTTTGGATTGTACAAAGGGATAAAGCCATTCATCCATATGGCGAAGCTCAATTACCACCGTCGGAACAAGGACAGACACAACGTCCTCCGAGCACAGGGGATCTTTCTCCTGAGCCTGTTGAAGAACCTGCATTCCAGGGTGCTGAAGTGCAAGTTGAATTTACAGGTGAGTGCTGGGTAAAAGCACAGGAAGATGAACGCGTTGTTTTTACAGGATTGTTAAAAGCAGGAGAAAAGAAGACCTGGAAAGGGATTAGCTACGTAAAAATTAGGTTTGGTAATGCGGGTGCAGCGCGTATTATGTTTAATGGAAAAGATCAAGGTGTTGCTGGAAAATCGGGTGAAACAACCGATAAGATTTATAGGGTCAATAATTAGGGAGCAGCAGAGATAGTCTAACGTATATGTTGGACTATTTTTTATTTCTTATACTCATAAAAAAACACCTTTTTAGCAATACTAATCATAGATAATTATAAAAAGGGGATGAATTTTTTGTCTAGACGTATAAGAATAATGGCATTACTTTTAGTTGGGTTAATGATATTAACCTTAATGGTTGTTGCAGGATGTACACCAAAAACAGAAGAACAACCACCAAATCCTGACCCGCAACAAAATACTCAGGATGCAGAAGATGCAGATAATCAGAAAGAAGGAGGAGAAACGGCACAAGACAATGCTGTAGGAACCAGTGAGAGGATGGAAGATATGGCAGAAAATGCTGTGGATGCTGCTACGGATGTAGAAGGTGTAGAAGCAGCAAATGTTGTTGTATTGGGAAATACAGCTCTGATTGGCGTGGGTTTAGATAAAGATATAGCCGAAGAAAAAATAGATGATATTAAGAGCGAAATTGATCAAGCAGTAAAAGAGAGGGATCAACGTATTAAAAACACATCTATAACGGCTGATCCTGATTTGACAACTAGAATTAAAAAGGTTACGACAGGAATTTCTGAAGGTCGTCCTATTTCAGAGTCATGGGATGAGTTAACAGATATTTTTAAACGTATGACACCTGCTGTCAATCAATCGTAATTTCTATGCCCCGGTTCCTATCCGGGGTTTTCTTATAATATTCATATGTGTGATATGGAAGGTGAATAAGATGGTAAAAATAAAGATAGAACTAATTGAGGGTTTCCAATTAAAAGATCATATCATTGAACCTGCTATTGTAAAGTTTAATAATATATTTGGGACTGGGTGGGAGACAATAAAAGTGATTAATGAAATTGTAAATCACATGTCTTTTGTGCCGATCTGGTTCTATCGTTATTCCCAAGAGGGGGATGTGTTGTTTTATGTATCTCCAAAATTGGCCGAAAACCCACAAATGATAGAAGAAGCCTTTAAAAAAATAAGAATGGAATTGGAAGAAGAACTGATTCATCAAAAAGTTAAGCGGGGAGAAAAAGCGATACATTTACAAAATGTATCTAAAACATTAAAAGATGTATTGGATAACCTTTAAGCTGCAGGAGAGAAGAACTGTGGCTTTTGACATTTATGTAGGGGTGTATTATGATGGGAGAAAGCATAAAGAAGGGAAGAAACAATGATGAACGATAAAATAAAGAATGCCCAGAACACAGCGAAGATTGCTATGGTGTCTTTAGGATGTACTAAAAATTTAGTGGATGCAGAAGTGATGCTGGGTCTACTGAATGAATCAGGATATCAAATAACCGGTGTTGAGTGTGAAGCAGATATTATTATTGTTAATACATGTGGTTTTATTGGTCCTGCCAAAGAAGAAGCCATTGATATGATTTTAGAAATGAATACATATAAATCGGATGGTAAATGCAAGGGTCTGATTGTTACGGGATGTTTAATGCAAAGATACAAAGACGAATTATTGAGGGAAATGCCTGAAATTGATGCTGCTGTGGGAACAGGGGAATTCAACCATATTGTAGACACAGTGGATAAAGTTTTAGCCGGAGAACGTTATGTAAATGTTAATCATCCTACTTTTATTTATGACCACACCTATCCGCGTATATTAACAACACCTCAGTATACGGCTTATGTGAAAATCGCAGAAGGCTGTGATAATCGATGTGCTTATTGTGTGATTCCTCAATTGAGGGGGCCCTTTCGCAGCCGTTCTATTCCATCTATTGTTGAAGAAGCCAAACACTTGGTAGAACAAGGGGTAAAGGAAATTAATCTTATTGCCCAAGATACAACGGCTTATGGAATTGATTATTATGGTCATTACGCGTTAACAGAGTTATTACAAGAACTCATAAAGATTAAAGATTTGGAATGGATCCGGCTCCTGTATTCTTACCCCAATCGTTTTACACCCGAGTTGATTGAATTGATTGGGAAGGCGCCTAAAATTTGTTCTTATATTGATTTGCCGCTGCAGCATGTCAGCCATCATATTTTGGCGGAAATGAATCGGCAGGGTACACCTGAAGAAGCGAAAATGCTTATTCAGAAGTTGCGGGAGACGATTCCCAATGTCAGTTTGCGCACTTCGTTTATTGTTGGCTTTCCCGGGGAAACGGAAGATGATTTTCAAGAATTGCTCGATTTTATGGAGGAAACAAAATTTGATCGAGTTGGGGTTTTCCCTTATTCTCGAGAAGAAGGCACAATAGCTGGGGAGCGGGAAGATCAGATTGAAGAGGAAATCAAACAAGAACGTTATCATAAAGCCATGCAACTGCAACAGGAAATTTCCCGTTCTAAGAATAAAGAATGGGTGGGAAGAAAAATAAATGTGCTGGTGGAAGGAAATGATGCTGAAAATACAGAAATACTAGTAGGCCGCTCTCAACGTGATGCGCCTGATATAGATGGCCTGATTTATATGACAAAAGGGGAAGCAAAATCGGGAGACATGGTATGGGTTGAAATAAAAGAGTGTGATGAATATGATTTGTATGGGGAGATTGTAGAAAATGAACTTAGCTAATCGAATTACATTTGTGCGTATTTTATTGGTTCCAGTTTTTATGTCTTTTTTATTAATTAAAATACCGTATGGTTCCTATATTGCCACAGGAATTTTTATTCTAGCAGCAGCTACAGACGGGTTAGATGGGTATATTGCCCGGTCACGGCATCAAATTACAAATTTGGGCAAGTTTATGGATCCATTAGCAGATAAATTGTTGATTTCAGGTGCACTTATTTCTCTGGTACAAATGGGAGAATTAACGGCACCCGTGGTGATGGTTATTGTAGGCAGGGAGTTTATCGTTTCAGGGATACGGATGGTTGCTGCAGCAGAAGGTGTGGTGATCGCTGCCAGTAAGTTAGGGAAATTTAAAACGGTTTTTCAGATTATAGCGATTGTGGAAATTATATTAAAGGATTTCCCTTTTAATTACCTTCATATTCCAATGGGAACGATCTTAATCTGGATTGCGCTTGTTTTAACAATTGTATCGGGTGTAGATTATTTTTATAAATCGCGTCATCTTTTGTTTTCAAGTATTAAGTAACAGCCTTTAACAAGGCTGTTTTTTCTTGCCATTTCATCCTTTCATTACATCGTTTGACGCGATTAATGTGTGCAGAAGATATGATATAATTAAAGAATAGGAGGGAATGCGTGTGGAAATAAAGGGAAAAAGATTAGGGGTTATGATATTGGCTTTGGTTGTTACAGTCGCTCTTTTGACCTTTGGCAAGACAGTCTATCAAGAGAATTTTATCGCAAAGCCTTTAGCGGAAGTTTTAAAGAATAACAAGGATGTTAAACAAATTCAAGTATTAACGACTAAGAAACAACTGGAAGTCGTGGTTGAACTAGATTGGACAGAACAATTACCCCAAATTCATACTGCATTAGAGAGACAGGTGGAGGCGCAATTGGGGGACAAGTCTTATGAGTTGATTTTAAAAGATAGTCGTGGAGAAGAATTAGTGCCTATCTTTAATGGAATCAACATCTACTTACAGGAAGCGATGAGCCGGGGGAACTTTGCAGAGATGGATGGTGCGATTAAAACATATATGAATGAACAATCAGGCGTTTCATATCAAATGAATGTTGATATGAAATATGTCTATGTATCTTTAAAGAAAGGTGAGCATTTTCTCTATGAAATATTACCGCGGTCTGGAAGATAAACCGGGATCAATGTGGACAATAAAGCGTAGAATGGATGTGAAATGAATGAAAATATGGCAGGAAATAACGATTGGGAGTAGTTTAGGTGTACTTGTTTTTATGGCAGTTATAGGCTTGAATGTACTTCCATTCCTATTTATAGGCGGTGCTGCCCTTATGTTTTATAAACTGAGCAGGGCAAAAGTACCTTCAGGTCATTTGACTCAAGCAGGTCATCATACACAGCTTTCACAAATCTCTTTTGATGACATTGGGGGACAGGAAGTGGCTAAAAGGGAATTAAAGGAGGCTTTAGATTTCTTAAAAAAAGAAGAAGCCGCTTGCAAGTTGGGCATCCGGCCTTTGAAAGGTATCTTATTGACAGGTCCTCCTGGAACAGGAAAAACACTTTTGGCAAAAGCGGCGGCGGCTTATACTCAAGCATCATTTGTCTCTGCTTCTGGAAGTGAATTCATTGAAATGTACGCTGGTGTAGGGGCGCAACGTATTCGTAAACTTTTTGCGAAGGCTCGTCAAGCCGCTGAGAAACAAAATAAAACATGGGCGATTATCTTTATTGATGAAATTGAAGTTTTAGGTGGGAAAAGAGGACAACATACCAGCCATTTGGAATACGATCAAACGCTCAATCAATTACTGGTGGAAATGGACGGATTAAAAACAGATGAAGGTATACGCATACTCCTCATGGGAGCGACCAATCGTGTAGACCTTCTGGATGATGCTTTAATGCGTCCCGGGCGTTTTGACCGAGTCATTAAGGTAGACTTACCCGACAAAGAAGCACGGCTGAAAATTTTAACCATCCATACGAAGAATAAGCCCTTGAACAGTGATGTGACATTGGAGCAGATTGCACAGGACACTTACGGATTCTCTGGTGCTCATTTGGAAAGTCTCGTAAACGAGGCCGCTATATTTGCACTGCGCCAGAGCGAAAACCAGGTAAATTATGATCATTTTGAAGAAGCATTAGAGAAAGTAATGATGGGGGAAAAATTATTGCGTAGACCGCCTGAGCATGAAATGGAACGGATTGCTGTTCATGAATTAGGGCATGGTTTTGTGAGTGAGTGGATTCGCCCCGGATCAGTTTCGGCGGTGACGGTTACATCTCGGGGAAATGCCTTAGGTTATATGAGGCAAACGCCTGAAGATGATTTTTATTTGCATACCCAGCAATATCTTGAAGGACAAATTCGCATTTTCCTTGCGGGTGCTGTTGCCGAACAGATTATTTTAAAGAGTTCTAGTACAGGTGCAGGCAATGATTTTGAACAAGCCTTAAGATGTGCAAGACGTATGATTGGATCAGGGATGTCGAGTTTAGGTATTGTTTCTTTAGACCATTTACCTGCCTCTTTATTGCATAAAGCAACCGGGGAAATCTTACAACAACAGAAGGAGAAGGTGTGGGTTTTTATTGAGGAAAATAAAGATTTAATTGAAGTATTGGTTCAGAAACTACTTGAAGATGAGAAAATTTCCGGCCTAAGTTTGCGTGAAATGGTGCAGCAACAAAATGAAGTGAATAAAAAGGTTGTTTAAATAGAGTGCTTAGGGGTAAAATAGTGATGGATTTCATATCCATCACTATTTTTTTAGGGGGGATTGGGTTGAAACAGGAAAATGAATTAAAAAATGGAGTAGGGTGTATGTTAAAAGATAGAAAACTGACCGTTACTGCGACAGAATCGTGTACAGGAGGATTGGTATCTTGCTTCTTGACGGACGTGGATGGCAGTTCCGATTATTTTAAACAAGGCGTTGTGACCTACAGCAATGAAGCAAAAAACAAAATATTAGGTGTTTCAAAAGGCATATTAAATACGGTGGGGCCTGTGAGCCCGCAAACGGCTATTGGAATGGCTCAAGGTGTTCGAAAGTGGGCGGAGGCCGATATTGGCATTTCGACTACAGGATTAGCAGGTCCTCAAGGAGAACCTGGAAAGCCAGTGGGTTTAGTATATATTGGATTATCTTCTCCTAAGGGTACGTTTTGTGTTCGGCATTTTTTTAAGGGAGGACGTTTGGATATTAAACATCAAGCAGCACTGGCTGCAATAGAAATGCTCCAGCAATTTTTGGTGAAATGGAGTGATGAAATTTGAAAGCAGAGATTATTACGATTGGAGGAGAGATTTTATCTGGGCGCAATGTTGACACAAATGGGCCGTTTATTGCGAGGCAATGTGAAATGTTGGGTATTGCTGTGGGCTACAAAACAACAGTAGCTGACATTGAAGCGGATATTGCTTCTGCATTACAAATTGCCATAAAACGCTGCGACATTGTTTTTACAACGGGAGGGTTAGGCGCTACTTCTGATGATATTACGAAAAAGGCAATTGCGGAAACGCTACAACTTGAGCTGGAAATTTATCCAGAAGTACTGCAATGGTTACAAGAATATTTTAAAGAAAGGAATAGAAAAATTTGCAGCAAACAGTTGGAAAGTTTTTCTTTTATACCTCAGGGAGCGATTGTTTTGAAAAATAGGGTTGGCACAGCCCCTGCTATGGTGATAGAATATGAGAATACATTAATTATTTCCCTGCCAGGCCCACCGCAAGAATTGGAGTCTTTGGTGGCAGAGAAAGTCGTACCATTTTTAATGGATCAATATAGGGCGTGTTTGAAAAGTATTAAAGTAAAGGATATATGGTGTTTTGGGACGGGAGAAAAGGTATTAGAAAATATGATGTTGGAATCAATGTCTTTTCCTACTAACCCATCTATTGCTTTTTTGCCTTATGGTCCTTTGGTCAATTTACGGTTAACAGCTAAAGGGGATCATGAGGGGGATGTACAGGAGAAGTTGATATTATGGACAGAAAAAATCAAAAGAAGTTTAGGTCCGTATGTTTTTGGAGAAGATAAAGATACCTTGCAAAAAGTAGTAGGAGAAATGCTGCGGGTAAAAAGATTAAAAATTGCTGTTGCCGAAGCAGGTTCTGATGGTTTATTAGCAAGTGCGCTGACAGATGTTCCAGGAAGTTCTGCTTATTTTATGGGGGGTATTGTAAGTTATAGTAATGATGTGAAGCAATCTTGTTTGGGCGTTTCTGATAAAATTTTTGTTGAGCAGGGGGCTGTTAGTGCGGCTTGCGCTAAAGCAATGGCTTGTGGTGTTGCCAATGTTATGAAATCGGACTTAGGGGTAGCGGTTACAAGTATTAGCGGTACAGGCGGCAGCGCATCTGGAAAACCTGTTGGGTTAACCTATGTTGCATTGGCTTATGACAGGGATGTTATTTGTGAGGAATTTAAATTGTTTGGAGATCGACTTCAAATTAAAAATGATGCCAAGCAATATGCGCTCAATATGTTAAGGTTATATCTGAAGGGAAAGTAGCATCATGTGATAAATAAGGCGTACATAAGAAAGTAAAGAAAAAAAGATGCATAATAACAACAATAATAGCCAAATTAAGGCATATGCATATGATATAGATATCAGAATTTAAAGTTAACTAAATATTTGGCAAAAGAAGATTCATCTAATAAAAGATTAGAGAAAATGAATATTTGATTTTTTTTGAACATATATGTTGCAACGGGGGGTACTGTTTTGGCTAATAAATTTTTAGTAATTGTAGAATCACCAGCTAAAGCAAAAACAATAGGGAAATTTTTAGGACGCAAGTATACAGTAAAAGCTTCTATGGGTCATGTTCGTGATCTCCCAAAAAGTCAATTGGGAGTAGATACAGAACATGATTTTGAGCCTAAATATATAACGATTCGTGGTAAGGGTCCCGTACTTAGTGAATTACGGAGTTTGGCCAAAAAAGCTGATCGTATTTTATTGGCTGCTGACCCTGACAGGGAGGGTGAAGCTATTTCATGGCATTTAGCTCATTTGTTGGGTGTTGATGAAAAAGAGTATTGTCGTATTGCTTTTAATGAAATAACAAAAGAAGCTGTAACGGGTGCTTTAAAACAGGCACGTCCTATTAATTTAGATTTAGTAAATGCTCAGCAGGCTCGTCGTATTCTGGATCGCCTAGTCGGTTACAATTTGAGCCCTTTGTTATGGCGGAAAATAACAAAGGGTCTAAGTGCTGGCCGTGTCCAATCTCTTGCTGTTCGTTTAATATGTGATCGCGAACGGGAAATTGAAGCTTTTGTACCAGAAGAGTATTGGTCTATTACTGGTATATTGACACCTGATAAGATAAAGAATAAATTCGAAGCAAAGCTGGTTAAAAGAGATGGGAAAAAACTAGAGATTCATCAACGTGCTGAGAGTGAGAAGATTCTTGCTGAACTTCAGGATGCCATTTATAGGGTTGATCATATACATAAAAAACAACGTAATCGCAAACCTTATCCGCCTTTGATTACCAGTAGTCTTCAACAGGAAGCGGCGGGTACTTTAAGATTTACTGCCCGGAAAACGATGATGATTGCACAGCAACTTTATGAGGGGATAGATATTGGAGAAGGGGGTACAGTAGGTCTCATTACGTATATTCGTACAGATTCTACGCGTATTGCTACTCAGGCTCAAGAATCGGCTAAAACGTTTATTATACAGGAATGGGGAAAAAATTACGCACCAGAGAAGCCTTGGACTTATAAAGAGAAAAAGGGCGCACAGGATGCGCATGAGGCGATACGTCCTACATCTGTATGGCGCAAGCCTTCCGACATTAAAGAATTTTTAAGTAAGGATCAATATCGTTTATATGAGCTGATTTGGAATCGGTTTGTTGCCAGTCAAATGGCAGCGGCAGTAATGGATACCTTAACTGTGGAGATCGGGGCAAAAAATTACTTATTTAAAGCGAACGGTTCTACTGTTGCTTTTCCTGGTTTTCTAATATTAAATAAAACCAAGGTGCTAAAAGAAGAAGAAAGGCTATTACCTGAACTTACTGAGGGGCAAAACTTGAAATGTTTAAGTTTAGAACCTAAACAGCATTTTACACAACCGCCAGCGAGGTATACGGAAGCTTCTCTTATAAAAGTGCTTGAAGAAAATGGGGTGGGACGCCCCAGTACCTATGCACCGATTATTGGTACAATTCAGCAGAGAGGGTACGCTACGAAGGAAAATCGGTATTTTATACCGACTGAGTTGGGTTTTCTCGTCGTTGATTTATTAAAGGAATACTTTCGGGATATTCTTGATATGGAGTTTACAGCTGACATGGAGGCGCAACTTGATAAAATTGCCGTGGGAGAAATGGATTGGCATAAGGTATTACAGGAATTCTATGAACCTTTTTCCAAATGGTTAGAAAAAGCAGATGAAGAAATTGGTGAAATTGAGATTAAAGATGAAGAGACAGATGAAATATGCGAAAAATGCGGCCGGAATATGGTTATTAAGCGGGGGCGTTTTGGGAAATTTTTAGCATGTCCCGGGTTTCCTGAATGCCGGAACACGCGACCTCTGTTAAAGGAAATGGGTGTGGCATGTCCCAAACCAGATTGTAAAGGGGTTATAGTAGAAAGGAAAACTAAAAAAGGGCGAAATTTTTATGGCTGCAGTGAATATCCTGCATGTGATTTTGTGACTTGGGATCGGCCCGTTCATAAAAAATGTCCCAAGTGTAATGCATTTTTAGTTGAAAAAGGTTCTAAAAAAAGTGGTAAGATTTATAAATGTGTGCGGGAAGAATGTGATTATGAGGAAGTTGCAGATAAGGGGTAAAAGATAGAGGGAAGATCGCTCTCTGCGTTCGCTGAACGAGGAACGATCGCTTCCTTTGGTCGCTGAACGACAAAGGATAAAGGGAAGAAAAAGATAATAAGATTGGCTGAAGGCTAAAGGCTTAAAGCTTAAAGATAAAAGATGAAGATTAAAGAATAAAAGAATAAAAGAAAAAGATAAGACTATAGAGGCATATGATACGAAAGGTTGATGTAAAATTGGAAAAGAAAGTAACTGTCATTGGGGCGGGTCTGGCAGGTAGTGAAGCGGCTTGGCAGATAGCACAGCGAGGAATCGATGTCAATTTAATAGAAATGCGTCCGCATAAAAAAACGCCTGCTCATCATACAGGGGAATTTGCTGAGCTAGTGTGCAGCAACTCTTTAAGGGCAGAAGGATTGACGAATGCAGTAGGTTTGTTAAAGGAAGAAATGAGGAGACTAGATTCCTTAATTATGGCTTGTGCAGATGCGACGCGTGTACCAGCTGGTGGTGCGTTGGCTGTGGATCGAGAAGGTTTTTCTCAGATGGTGACCCAGCGTTTAGTTAGTCATCCTAGGATCAATATAATTTGTGAAGAGATTACAACGATTCCTTTGGAAAGGCCTGTGATTATTGCAACTGGACCATTAACTTCTCAAGATTTTGCTGAAGCTATTGCGAAGTTGACGCATCAAGATTATTTATATTTTTATGATGCGGCTGCACCTATTGTAACCTACGATTCCATTGATATGGAAAAAGCTTTTGCCGCATCTCGGTATGGGCGTGGAGAAAACGATTATTTGAATTGTCCTATGAGTGAAGCACAGTATCATTCTTTTTGGCAGGAATTAGTGAATGCGGAAACGGTGCCGCTTAAGGAATTTGAAAAAGAAAAGTATTTTGAAGGTTGTATGCCGATTGAAGAGATGGCTAGAAGAGGAGAACAAACATTAGCGTTTGGCCCTTTGAAACCAGTAGGTCTTACAGATCCTAGGGACGGGAAGCAGCCCTGTGCAGTGGTTCAACTGCGTCAGGATAATAAAGAAGGGTCCCTGTACAATCTGGTAGGTTTTCAAACTCATTTAAAATGGGGTGAACAAAAACGAATTTTCAGGATGATTCCTGGACTGGAAAATGCTGAGTTTGTGCGTTTTGGCGTGATGCATCGTAATACATATATTAATTCGCCTACTCTTTTAGAGCCGACTTTGGAAATGAAAGCAGTTAAAGGACTGTTTTTTGCAGGACAAATATCGGGTGTCGAAGGATATATGGAGTCTGCTGCGATGGGGTTAGTATCAGGTATAAATGCAGCTTTGCAGGTTAGCGGTGATGAAATGATTGTTTTTCCCAAGGAAACGGCGCATGGGGCATTATGTCATTATATTACGACTTCGCCGCCAAAATCATTTCAGCCTATGAATGTTAATTTTGGATTATTACCACCTTGGCCAAAAAGAATTAAGAATAAACGGGAAAAATATAATCTAATATCTGAGCGCGGTTTAGAGAGCCTTGAACAGGTTAAACAGAAATTGAGGTGAGAAGATTGTTTCGTGGAACAACGATTGTTGCCGTTCGTCATAATGGAAAAGTTGCTTTAGCGGGGGATGGGCAAGTCACATTTGGGCAGAATATGATTTTAAAGCACGGGGCTAGGAAAGTACGCCGCATTTATAGAGACCGTGTTCTAGCTGGATTTGCTGGTTCGGTAGCAGATGCTTTTACATTATTTGAAAAGTTTGAAGGTCGTTTAGAAGAATTTAATGGAAACTTGCAACGGGCTGCAGTAGAGTTAGCTAAAGAATGGCGTACAGATAAAATATTAAAAAATCTAGAAGCATTATTAATTGTAGCAGATACTGAAAATCTTTTAATTATCTCTGGAAATGGAGAGGTCATTGAGCCTGATGATGGGGTGACGGCTATTGGTTCAGGCGGTGCGTATGCTTTAGCAGCTGCGCGAGTTTTGGTGAAATTCTCCAATCTACCTGCAACTGAAATTGCTAGAGAAGCACTGGAAACAGCAGCTTCCATTTGTGTTTATACGAATCACCAGATTACTGTAGAAGAATTATAGGAGGTCATGTTATGGATGGTCTGACACCACGACAGGTTGTGGAAGCATTAGATAAATATATTGTTGGTCAGGAGAAGGCCAAGAAGTCTGTTGCGATTGCCCTGAGAAATCGTTTGCGGCGTAAGCAGTTATCTTCAGAACTAAGAGATGAAATTATGCCTAAAAACATATTAATGATTGGACCAACTGGTGTAGGAAAAACAGAAATTGCACGACGTTTAGCCAAGTTAGTAGATGCACCCTTTATTAAAATTGAAGCGACAAAATTTACAGAAGTAGGATATGTGGGAAGAGATGTGGAAGCGATTATTCGGGATTTAGTGGAGATCGCGATCCGCATGGTAAAAAATCGAAAAATGAAAGATGTATCGGAAAGAGCTCAAGTGATGACGGAAGAGAGATTTCTGGAATTGTTACTTCCCTTACCTCATAAAGCAGGACGTAAGAATACTAATATTTTGGAAGGGCTATTTGGTGGTATGCAGGAGGAAGAACCGGATCAGGATGAAGATTTTAAACGCCGTGTCTCTAAAGCCCAGCAGACACGGGAAGAATTGCGGCGGCAGCTCCAAGATGGGGAGCTTGAGGACCGTACTGTAGAGATCGAAGTAGAAAGCCAACAGTCACCCATGGTTGATATGTTTGCAGGTTCGGGTATTGAAGAGGTTGGGATGGGTGTTCAGGATATGCTGGGAAATTTTTTCCCTAAAAAGACCAAACGTCGTAAAGTGACCATTAAAGATGCGCGGAAAATTCTCTTGCAGCAAGAGGCAGAGAAATTAATTGATATGGATGAAGTTGTGGGAGAGGCGCTGGAGAAGGTAGAGCAGGATGGTATTGTTTTTCTTGATGAAATTGATAAGATCGCCACGGGTAGCTATGGTGGAAAGGGCCCGGATGTATCGCGTGAAGGTGTACAACGTGATATACTTCCGATTGTTGAAGGTTCAACAATTACCACTAAATATGGCCCAGTAAAGACAGATTATATCCTTTTTATTGGTGCGGGGGCGTTTCATATTTCAAAACCTTCCGATTTGATTCCAGAATTGCAAGGGCGTTTTCCGATTCGGGTAGAATTGGAAAGCTTGAGTAAAGAAGATTTTAAAAGGATTCTTATGGAGCCTCGCAATGCATTAACAAAACAGTATATTGCTTTAATGGAGACAGAAGGTGTTAAAGTGATATTTTTGGAAGAAGCTATTGATGAATTGTCTCAGATAGCATATGATGTTAATATACAAATGGAGAATATCGGTGCACGTCGGCTGCATACTATTATGGAAAAACTCTTTGATGATCTTTCTTTTGCAGCTTCGGAAATTGAGGGACAAGAAATTACGATTAACCAAGGATATGTAAGGGAAAAATTAAAGGATATTGTTAAAAATCAAGACTTAAGTCGATATATTTTGTAATTACGCGGTAACATCTCGTGTCTTAAATCGTTTGTGTTTAGATAGGGATGTACATAGGAGGGAAATGTATGGCACCGCTATCTTTATTGGAAAAAACTCGAAAAATTAATCAACTTTTACAAAAAACAGCAGCATGTTTAGTAGATTTTGATCAAATGTCTAATGTGTTGAGTAACTTGCTTGAAGCAAATGTTTATGTTATTGATCAGGATGGAAAAATATTAGGATATACTTTAAAAGAAGATTTTGAATGTGAGATTATGAAAAATGATGTTTTAAATAAAACGTACTTTCCTGATGAATATAATGAGTGGCTTTTGAGTCTTAAACAAACTAAAGCGAATAATACAGAAAGTCAGGGAATGTGTGCTTTTAAAAAGGAACAAAAATGTTTTTTCGTTAATAAACTAACATGCATTATTCCTATCAACGGTGCAGGAAGACGCTTAGGTACATTAATATTAGCACGATTTAATGTGAATTTTACAGATGAAGATTTGGTTTTGGGGGAATATGGTGCAACTGTTGTTGGAATGGAAATTTTGCGTTGTGAAGCTTCTAAGATTGAAGAGGAAGCACGAAAGAAAGCTGCGGTTCAAGTGGCGGTTGGAACACTTTCATACTCTGAAATAGAAGCTATTATACACATTTTTGATGAATTAGAAGGAAATGAAGGGTTGCTAGTGGCCAGCAAAATTGCAGATCGTGTCGGTATTACGCGTTCGGTCATTGTTAATGCTTTACGTAAATTTGAAAGTGCCGGGGTCATTGAAACCCGTTCTTTAGGAATGAAAGGCACATATATTCATGTTCTCAATGAGCGTTTGATAGATGAATTAGATAAGTTGAAACACTAAAAAAACTCCTTCGGGAGTTTTTTCATTAACTAAGACTTTAGAACTAATGAATTATGACCATCTAACTCTTTTGAGAAACATTTGACAATGTTGACAAATGTTTTGTTTTCTTGCAGGAATTTGCAGTATTTAAGTGTAATATCTAGAAGTTAAGGAGACATAAAATATACACTTTCCTTATTCTTTAAAATAATACACAATTAACCATATAGTTATTACAGCATATACTATTATTATTGAATGACTTATCATAAAATCTGTTGATTTTTGCATTAAATTACTAAGAAAGGAGAAAAAGTGATGTTTGAGCGCATTTTTTCTAACTCTTATTTTCAAATGGTTGAAAAAGCTCTTGATGCTTCTACTTTGCGCCATAATATTCTAGCAAATAATATTGCCAATGTGAATACACCCGGATATAAGCGAAGTGATGTTATATTTGAGGAAGAATTATCACATGCATTGGATACAGGAAGCAGGCATAAGGCAATGATAACGCATCGAGGTCATATTCCTTTTGGGGGCGGTACTACGATCGATCGTATTAATCCTAAAGTCGTACAAGAGAATCAGCTTTCTTTTCGTAATGATCTGAATAACGTGGATATTGATGCAGAAATGGCAGAGCTGTCTGAGAATTCTTTGACATATAATGCTTTATCTCAACAGATGGCAAAAAATCTTCAAATGCTTCGAACAGTTATTCAAGGAAGATAACAATAATTCATAATTATTAATTCAAAATTAAAATAGTAAAACAGAAAAGAAAAATGATAATAATATTACTATATGAAACGCAATAAATATATGCCATGAACTTTAATCTTTTACTTCCAACTTTCCAACTAACCAACTTTCCCCTAATATTATAATCTATGAAAAATATTTAATGCGTTCTCTATAGGTAAAAACGATTGCCATTATAGCTAGAAAGAATAACATTTATTATATAATACGTAAACAAGGGAGGAAATGGGATGTCTATTTTTCGTTCTATCGATATTGCAGCTTCTGGTTTGACAGCAGAAAGATTGCGTATGGATATTATTTCTAATAATATTGCGAATGTGAATGCCACTCGTACCAATACAGGGGAAGCCTATCGGCGACAAATGCCGGTTTATGAATCAAGGCAAAAGGATTCTTTTTATGAAGTGTTGCAACAAGCGAGAGGGAAAAGCGATACGTATCAGGGGTTAGGTGTAAAAGTTGTTGGTATTGTAGAAGATCAGGAGCCATTTAAAATGGTTTACGATCCACAGCACCCTGATGCGAATGAAAAAGGTTATGTGGCAATGCCTAATGTTAATATTGTTAAGGAAATGGTAGATATGATAAGTGCCTCCAGAGCATATGAAGCGAATGTGACAGTTGTGAATGCAGCTAAGGGAATGGCTATGCAGGCACTAGAAATTGGTCGGGGTTAGGAAAGAGGGTTAGGTAATGAGAGGAATAACGGGATTACCTGTTCAATCGACAGCTGATGGTCTAAACCGTAGCGGTAAGCAAGAGACGGATAAAGCGGCTGGGTTCAAAGATATGTTAAAAAACGCGATTAGTGAAGTAAATCATTTACAGAAAGATGGAGAACAAAAAACGTTGGAACTTGCTATGGGGAAAAGTACGGATTTGCATGATGTGGTCATTGCAACGGAAAAAGCGAATATGGCCTTGCAATTGACGTTAGAAATTAGGAATAAAATGGTAGAAGCTTATCAAGAAATTATGAGGATGCAGGTGTAATTCAAAGAAGAAGGAATGTTAAAGGAAAACAAGACATTAGGGGACATCCCACAAAGTATGAGTGGTATGTCCCTATGTGTCAAAAAAATTTTTTGTTTGTTTATCTATAACGATCATTACAAAGAAGACCTATATAGATTAGTTGAGGAGCGTCTTACGAATGAAAGAGCTATTATTGCATTGGAAACAACAACTTATTGAGATATGGCAAGGCTTAAGTAAAAAACAGAGGGGAATCATTATCGGTTCTGTTATTTTAGTTCTCTTGGGGATGGGCATGCTGATCAATTGGGCAAGTAATCCGCATTATATGCCTTTGTTTACGGATTTAAGCTCTCAAGATGCTGGAGCTGTTGTAGAGAAATTGCAGGAAAAGAATATTGAGTATCGTTTGGAAGACGGTGGCAGCACGATTGTGGTGCCGCAAAAGGAAGTTTATGGTCTGAGAGTCAATCTTGCCAATGAAGGATTACCCAAAGGGAAAGCAGGGTTTAGTCGTTTTGATGCAGGAAAATTAGGTGAGACGGATACGGATAAGCAAGTGAAGTATCATATAGCGCTTAAAGAAGAGTTAGAGACGAGTTTGGAACAAATTGTGGGGGTAGATGCGGCTGTTGTTAATATGGTTGTCCCTAAAGAAACACTTTTTATCGACGAACAAAAAGATGCAACGGCTTCAGTCCTTTTAAAGATTTCTCCCGGAAAACAGTTGAACCAGGAACAGATAAAAGGTATTGTTCATCTAGTTGCAAGAGGGGTTGAAGGGTTAGAGCCAGAGAATGTAACAGTAGTCGATCAGAATGGGATGATTCTTTCTGAAAATATTGGAGAAGAAGATGATTTTCAGTCTAATCAGTTTACAATGGATCAATTAGAGATTCGCAAACAATTTAATAAAAGCCTGGAAAAAGATATCAAAAGTATGCTGGAAAAAGTTTTTGGAATGGGTAAAGTGACGGCGAAAGTGAATGCAGATATTAATTTAGACCATTCTACCGTTGATGAGGTCCAATATACACCCCCTATGGAAGATGGCGGAATTGCTCGGAGTGTAGAAGAAATAAAAGAATCATTTAACGGAAGTGGGAGTGATATTCCGGGCGGCATTCCCGGTACAGAAAGCAATCTATCGGGTTATCAGGCAGTGGATGATGGTAGTACAGAATATGAACATACGGAAGAAAGAACTAATTTTGAGATAAATGAGAGAAAGATTCATAGTGTTATATCACCTGGAACCATTAACAAGATTTCAGTTGCTGTCATTGTCAGTTCTGATTTAAATGTACAGAAGCAGAAAGTCATTACAGATTTGGTGGGTGGTGTTGTTGGCTATGATGCAGCGCGTGGGGATCAAGTTGTTGTTCAGGGTATGAATTTTAATACTGAGATTCAGGATCAATTTAACGAACAGTTTGCAACCAATGAAAAAGAACAAAAGAGAACTCAACTATTGTTAGCGATCGGGGCGATTGCTATATTGGTAACAGGATTAGGTATAGGGTTTGTGATGCGTCGGCGGCGCAAGCAAGAAGATGTTATTGGCGAAGAAATTTCAGCATCTATGGCTATGAAAGAGGCGGATGACTTAGAGGATGATATTGAAATTGAAGAATTGTCGCCGGAAGATGCAAAACGGAAGAAAATACACCAAGAGATTAAAGATCTTGTACATACACAACCAGAAAATGTCGTGCAGATTTTGAAAGTTTGGTTATCAGAAGATTAGGAGTGAAGGGGAATGGTCAGAAAAGCTGAAATATTATCAGGAAAGAAAAAAGCAGCTGTATTATTAATTACCCTGGGTTCAGAGGCATCAGCGGAAATATTCAAGCATCTATCTGAAGAAGAAATTGAACAATTGACATTAGAAATTGCTAATATCAGTAAGATTTCTAGTGAAGAGCGGCAAGACATATTGGATGAATTTCATCAAATGTGTATCGCTCAGGATTTTATTTCTGAAGGTGGTATTAGTTATGCTCGGGAAGTATTGGAGCGTGCTTTAGGCGGCCAAAAAGCCATGGACATTATTAATCGCTTAACCTCTACACTTCAAGTTAAACCTTTTGATTTTATTCGTAAAACGGATCCGGGACAACTGCTTAACTATATTCAAAATGAACACCCTCAAACCATAGCACTCATTCTGGCATACTTAGATCCTGACCAGGCAGCAATGATTCTTTCCGCATTGCCTAATGAAAAACAAGCCGATGTGGCCGAACGTATCGCAACAATGGATCGTACGTCTCCAGAAATTATTCGGGAAGTAGAAAAAGTATTGGAAATGAAATTATCTTCATTAGTCACTCAGGACTTTACCAGTGTTGGCGGTATTCAAAATATTGTCGAGATATTAAATCTGGTTGATCGAGGGGCTGAAAAAACAATATTAGAAGATTTGGAACTGGACAATCCGGAATTGGCTGAAGAAATCAAGAAACGCATGTTTGTATTTGAAGATTTGATTGTCTTAGACGACCGTTCTATGCAACGTGTATTACGTGAAGTGGATATGAAAGATTTAGCATTGGCATTAAAGGGCAGCAGCGAAGAAGCGGGTGAAAAAATCTTTAAAAACATTTCTTCCCGAGCTGCCGATACGCTTAAAGAAGATATCGAATTTATGGGACCTGTACGCTTGCGAGATGTTGAAGAGGCTCAGCAAAAAATTGTTAACCTGGTTCGTAAGTTGGAAGAAGCAGGAGAAATTGTTGTTGCACGCGGCGGGGAGAGTGACTTAATTGTCTAATAATATCATTAAATCGGAACGAATGGTTGCTGCTCAACCTTATGTTTTCTCCATTGAACCACCGCTGCAGAAAACATCTGAAGAACCCAAAACCGAGATTCCTCAAGAACAAAAGATTGTTCAGGATATGGAAGAAAAAATTTCTGAGTTACAGCAAAGGCAAAAAGAAATTCAGTCTGAAATAGAGGCCAGGTTGCAGGATGCGGAAACAGAAACGCGTGCTATGATGACTCGTGCTGAGCAAGAAGGACAAGAAATGATGCGTCAAAAACAAAAAGAAGGGTTTGAAAAGGGGAAGCGGGAAGGGACTGAAGCAGGCAGGAAGGAATTAGCTGCTGCACTGATCCGAGCAAAAGATATTGAGAAAGAAATGAAGAAAAAAGCGGCAGAGATGATGACGGCGTTGGAGCCGGAAATCGTGCGATTAATATTAGCTATTGCAAAAAAAGTAATTCATACAGAAATTACAATGAATACGAACGTTGTCTTTAGTGTTGTAAAGCAAGCTGTAAAAAAGGTTACAGATAAAACTAAAATGACAGTCAAAATTAATCCACAGGATTATGAAGTGCTTCAATCTCAGAGGCAAGAATTACTGAAGTTAAATTCCGAGATTGAAGAACTGGTTATCACCGAAGACGAACGCATTCTTTCAGGAGGGTGTATTATTGAATCACCTTTAGATACCGTTAATAGTCAAATTGAATCCCAATTCCAAGAAATCATGCAAGCTTTTTCAGAAATTGCAGGGGCAGAGGTGCATGATGGAAATGCTTGACTTGGGAAAGTATTGGGATGCACTAGACTATCTTGAAACAATCAAACTTAACGGGAAGGTTACAGAAGTAATTGGTCTTATTATTGAATCTCATGGTCCAGGGGCTAACTTGGGAGAATTATGCTATCTTTATTCTGCCCGTTTAAATCGTTACATACAAGCAGAGGTTGTTGGGTTTAAAGGCAACAAAGTACTCCTCATGCCTTTGGGGGAAATGGAAGGAATTGGTCCGGGTTGTGAAGTTAATGCGACAGGCCATGCCCTTTCGGTTCAAGTAGGGGAGGAATTGTTAGGGAGAGTACTTGATGGTTTAGGGAATCCCATAGATGCTCATGGTGCTTTACAAACAAAGCTTTCTTATCCTGTTTATAATACGCCCCCTAATCCTTTAGCGCGCAAACGTATAGCTGAACCGTTGCCTTTGGGTGTTAAAGCAATTGATGGATTGATAACATGTGGAAAAGGACAGAGAATGGGGATTTTTGCCGGTAGTGGTGTAGGAAAGAGTACGCTTCTAGGGATGATTGCTCGTAATACTGTAGCAGATGTTAATGTGATTGCATTAATTGGTGAGCGTGGTCGGGAAGTGAGAGACTTTTTGGAAAAGGATCTGGGAGAGGAAGGTTTAGCCCGTTCTGTTATTGTAGTCGCTACATCTGATCAGCCTGCGCTCGTTCGTATTAAGGGTGCTATGGTGGCAACGGCTATTGCAGAATACTTTCGGGATCAAGGTAAAGATGTCATGTTAATGATGGATTCGGTGACACGTTTTGCAATGGCACAACGGGAGGTGGGTTTAGCCGTAGGTGAGCCCCCTGCTACTAAAGGTTATACACCATCTGTTTTTGCTTTGTTGCCTAAATTGCTAGAGCGTTCCGGTACTTCCGCTCGTGGAACAATTACAGGTCTTTATACGGTATTAGTAGATGGTGGGGATATGGATGAACCTATTGCTGATGCAGCAAGAGGTATTTTAGATGGGCATATTGTACTCTCACGAAAATTAGCGACACAGAATCATTATCCAGCTATCGATGTTTTGGGAAGCATTAGTCGTGTTATGAATGACATTGTGGGGGAAGACCATCGATCATTGGCGAATCAACTGCGGTCAGTTCTAGCTGTTTATAAAGAAGCGGAGGACCTTATACAAATAGGTGCTTATCGTCAGGGTGCAAATCCCCGCATTGATTATGCCCTAGAAATGATTGAGAAGATAAATAGTTTTTTGAAACAAGATGTTCATGAAAATTGTAATTTCGAAGCCATAAAACAGGAACTGTATGATCTGTTTTATGAAAAAAAACAATAATATAAAGATTAAGGAGCGGAAGAAACATGCAAAAATTTCGCTTTAAATTGGAAAAGATCCTTGATCTTAAACAAAGAGAAGAAGATGAAAGGCAGGCGCAGTTTAAAGCGGCACAAGTAACTTACGAAGAAGCAGATGAAAACCTGAAAGAACTTAAAAATAAATGTGATACATATCGTATGGGGTACCGTGAAGCTCAACTTGGTTGTATTGAAATAGAACAGGTTCAATTTTATCAACGTTTTATCTATCAATTGGAAAATCAAATAGAGAGAGAAACTTTGAATGTGAAGACATTGTATGACAGTTTGAACATAGCTCAAGAAAATTTACTAGAAGCCGTAAGAGAAAAAAAGAAACTCGAAAAGCTGAAAGAAAAACATATTGAGGATTATGGAAAGATGTTAAAAAAATACGAGCAGCAGCAGGTTGATGAAATTTCAACCATGATGGGTACACATAAATAATTGAGGTGATAAAATGACTGGATTTAATCGTGTGCTAGTGAGGATGGGTGAAATACAATCACGTTTTCATACCCAGCAAACATCAACCCGTTCTTCGCAAGAAATAAATGAGGGACAATTTGCTGCAGCTTTAAAACAGTTGCAGCAGGATAAAACACATGGTGATTCAGAAGAGAAAATTTATGCGCCAATGATTGAAACACTGGCCGTTCAATATGGCGTTGAGCCTGATTTGGTGAAAGCAGTAGCCAGAGCAGAATCTAATTTTAATCCTAGAGCCATATCGCGCGCAGGCGCTAAAGGGATTATGCAATTGATGCCTCAAACAGCCAAAAATTTGGGCGTTAATAACATTTTTGATCCTAAAGAGAATATTGTGGGGGGAATTAAGTATCTGCATCAAATGTTAAAACAGTTTGATGGGGATGTTTCGCTTGCATTAGCTGCTTATAATGCAGGTCCTGGAAATGTGGAACATTATCAAGGCATCCCTCCTTTTAAAGAGACGCAAAACTATGTAAAGAAGGTATTGAGTTATTATGAAACCTAAAAAATCTTCACAGCAATTAGCACAATCGACTCAAGATAAGATGCCTAAGGTAAATAAAAAAAAGTCCCTTGTACGTAAAATGATATTTGTATTGCTGTTATTAATTGTTTTGGGATTAGGTATTTTTACAGCTTTATACTTTTCAGGACTATTGGGTGTTAAGGAATTTGCCGATAATAATTTTAAGAGCATTCCAGTTGTGGGGAAGTACTTTGAAAAAACAGAAGATCAGGGTGAAGATTTGCCTACTATAGAAGA
Organism: Clostridia bacterium; assembly: GCA_030625885.1. Lineage (GTDB taxonomy): Bacteria > Bacillota > DAOUPZ01 > DAOUPZ01 > DAOUPZ01 > DAOUPZ01. The sequence goes on along the minus strand of DAOUPZ010000004.1, from coordinate 130,685 downwards.
ATTAAAGCAAAAAGAAGTAGAGTTAAAGGATCTTCAAGTACAATTGACAGAAGAACGAACTCAATTTGAAGCAGAAAAAATAGAGTGGGAATTGGAAAAAAGCGAGGCTAACAGTACTGAAACTGATGAGACAAATGGCGGAGCTGTGGAAACGGTTACCTCATATGAAAAAAATTATAAGCTTTTGGCTAAACTTTATGCAGAAATGAAGCCTAAAGAAGCACAGGAGATTATTGCTGTGCTGGATGATAATCTCATTGTACAAATATTCAATTTTATGAAACCGGACGCTGTTGCCCCCATTTTAGGGGTGATGGATCCACAGCAGGCAGCACGAATTACTAGGATGATGAGTGGAGAATATCAATAGTTTATAATGTTTGTTGAAAGGAGGTGAGAAAGTGGAACAATATGATGCGAATATGCTTTTGATGAGTCAAACTCATGAATTATCAGCTGTTAAATCTTGTGGTTTTAAGAACAAAAAGGCAGGGACTAATGATTTTGCGAAGATGTTTAATAAGTCCTTGCAGGAAAAACAGGGTGAGTCAGCAATTCAAGGTCAAGCTGGATCTGGATCAGATCTTAGTAAGAGAAAACATATAAAAAGTGAAGATTATTTAAGTCATAACAATGATAATGTAGAGAAGGCCAAAACCAAGGAAAAATCAGCAGATGAAACAAAGAATGTAGAAGATTTGGCGGTTGCATTACCAGCAGTTGAACAAGAAATGACACCAGACCAGTTAATAGAGATTGCTAATAATATGGTGCAAACCTTAAATGCTGCTGGGTTTACAGAAGAGAGTGAAAAACTGCTTCAAAGTATTCAGGATACCATGATGACGAATCATAAGGTAATTGACTTGGAAGTATGGATAAAGGGAATAGCAGGAGCAGAAGAAAAGTTGCAGCAGATGGTTCAAGTTGTGCTTGAGGAAAATTTAAATAGTTCTAAACCGAATGGTGATGGACGGGGTATACAATTAATAGATTCTGAAGAACAACTGGCAGCTATTCATGCAGATGAATCTGGAAAGTTAAAAGCAAAAACAACCCATGTAAAGGCAGCTATCAAGAATGGCATAGACACAAAAAATGATCAATCACTCTTAGAAAAATCTCAAGTCATTAATCAATTGAAAAACTTAAGTAAGAAACCTGGTATTCATGATAATACGAAAAACATGAACGAGCAAACAAAAATAGTACTCCCAGGATTATCAGTAGAAGATCAGGAGAAAGCTGCTTTGCAGCCTTCACATCAAAGTACCATGTCTAATATGATGGAAGGAAGTCCCAAAGACGTTTTATTTAAGCCTATAATGGAAATGGGAAACGAAGCAGCTGTGATGGAAACAGGTGAAAGTTCATCATCAGAGAATGTGATGGAGCAGATTGTCTCAAAAGCATCGCTGATGTCCAAAGAGGGTTTGCATGAAATGAAAATACAGCTTAAACCTGAATACTTGGGTGAACTAAGCATGAAAGTTGCACTTGAGAATGGCACGCTGACAGCTAAATTTTTTGTTCAAAACCACCAGGTCAAAGAAGCGATAGAAAGCCAAATGATCCAGTTGCGACATCATTTTGAGGAGCAGGGTTTAAAAGTACAAAATGTGCAGGTCTTTGTGGGTCAGGATCATGACTTGCAGCAACAGTCTTTTGGCAGTCATTCCTTTCATCAGCAACATTCCAAACAGCAATTTTATTTTTCAAATGGATATCATGAAGAAGAGGGAATCACTTGGGAGGATGAGGTTGTCAATCAACAGCTCATTGCGCCAACAGGCATGAGTGAATCCGTAGATTATAGGGTATAGGAGGCGGAAATATGGATGGTGTATCCAGCGTTAATGGAAGTTATTCAGCTGGTAATCAAACGAATGCAACAAATAGGACACCTAAGAACGAACTGGGGAAAGATGAGTTTTTACAATTATTAGTCACGCAATTGCGTTATCAAGACCCCATGTCCCCCATGGAAAATGAAGATTTCATTGCCCAGATGGCACAATTTTCTGCTTTAGAACAATCCCAAAACATGAGCGGGAATTTAGCTCAGGTACAGGCGCTGGGCATGCTAGGGAAATGGGTGAGTGCAACAACGAACGAAGGGGAACCTGTAGAAGGTGTGGTTACAGGTGTTAAAATGGAAAAAGAAGGACCTAAAGTAACAATTGGAGATATCCTTGTTAATGCAAGTGATGTTACGGAAGTCCGTGGGGGGGCTGAAAATGGTTAATCATCGTATTATGATGAATCCAGGTGTTTTTCCGGTAGGGAAGAATCGTCCTGATGCCAATCCTTCTAGTAATAAGGCAGCTGATCGTCAGTTTGAGCAAGTTCTAGCACAACAATTGCAGACGCAAACGCCGCTCAAATTTTCTCAACATGCCAGGCAACGACTACAATCGCGTAATATTCATTTGTCAGAGGGAGATATGACACAACTTGAACAGGCGATAGGGAAGGTTGCTCAAAAAGGTGCACGGGACTCCCTAATCTTAATGCAGGATAAAAATGTGGCTTTTGTGGTCAGTGTAAAAAACAATACAGTTATCACCGCAATGGATGGGCAGAACCTGAAGGAAAACGTTTTTACAAATATTGATAGTGCCGTAATAACTTAGGGCTGGACCTTAGTGAGGAAGCCCGAGCCGTGGAATGATAGAAGCGGTATAAACTTAAAAACTTAAAAACTCAAGGAGGTCATTATTATGATGCGTTCTATGTTTTCCGCTGTGTCTGGATTACGAATTAATCAGACAAAGATGGATGTCATTGGTAATAATATTGCAAATGTGAATACGATTGGTTTTAAAAAAAGTCAGGTGACGTTTCAAGATATGTTAAATGAGACGATTAGTGGTGCGTCAGCAGCTCAGGATGAACGAGGTGGCACTAACCCCGTTCAAGTTGGATTAGGTACAAAACTTGGATCAATCAATGTGGTTCATACGGGTGGGAGTTTACAACCAACAGGCAGAATGCTGGATCTTGCTATTCAGGGAGATGGTTTTTTTGTTTTGGGTGAAGGCGAGGCGTCTTCCTATACACGTGTAGGTGATTTTGATTTTGATACCAATGATAACCTGGTGAGCATGGGTACTGGCTTAAAGGTGCAGGGTTGGTTAGCGCAAGATGGTATCATTAATAGTACATCGCCGGCAGATATGGGGGCCATTCAGATTCTACCTAAAGATAAAATCATTGCGCCATTAAAAACAGAGGCTGTTACTGTTTCGGGTAATATGATGAAAACCCCTACCGATTCATATGTGGATAAGGATTCTTTAGATGGGTACACGGATGGGGATGACGAAAAAACACAATATTCATATACCGTTCCTGTTAGCTTTTATGATGAAATGGGTGTCAAGCACCAAATGGAAGTTTCTTTTTCTAAAGCAACCGTTAAGCGGGATGCAGATGGGAAACCCGAATTGAATGATGACAAAGTACAAACAGATTGGGAGGATCCTGGAGAAAACAACTGGAATCTTTCCATAACAATTGATGGGGAACAAACCCAAATTGATAGTGCGGATTATAAACAAATTTCATTTCAAACGACAGATGATGTAGGTAAAATAAATACAAATTTCCAGAAAATATCAGTGGCCTATACACCTGCCAATTTAGATGAAATGGATATAGAGATTGATTTATCCAATCTCACCCAATTTGCATCTGAAGAATCCACAGTAACTGGTCGAAAAGGAGATATTGAAGGGAAGCATGCAGGACGTTCTATGGGTGAATTGGTTAAATATGCGATAGATGGTAGTGGTATTCTGACGGGCGTATATTCCAACGGAGAGGCCCAGACACTGGCTCAGGTTGGGATGGCTCACTTTACCAATCCGTCGGGATTAATCAAAGATGGGCAGAACCTGTACCAGGAATCAAATAACTCTGGGGAAGCCAACATTGGTACGTCAGGAACAGGTAAACGAGGAGCGGTTTCATCTGGAACTTTGGAAATGTCCAATGTCGACTTATCACAGGAATTCACCGACATGATCGTAACACAGCGTGGCTTTCAAGCTAATTCCCGTATTATCAGCGCTTCTGATGAAATGTTGCAGGAATTGGTTAATCTGAAGCGATAGATTAGAACAGCTGCAGGCTGTTTTAGCAGGTAGTGAACAGCAGGTAGCAGGTAGGAAAAGATAAAGAGATAAAGAATAAAAAGACGTAGGTAGAAGGTAGAAGGAAAAAGAGTAATTATTGGTTTGAATTTTCCTTCAACCTTGAACCTTCTACCAAAGAAGTACTAGGAATAATAAAAACCCTAATGCAAGAATGGGGACATTCTGTGAGGGACGAGGGGTGTGTCCCCTTATTGCATGGAAGGGAAACATATAAAGACCTAACTTCTAACTGCTAATACCTAAGAGCTACAGCGAAGCTGCAAAATGAGGTGCCACATGATAAAAGTTACGCGCTTTAATAGTGAACAATTAATCGTTAATGTTCAGTTGATTGAGATGATTGAATCAACACCGGATACAGTGATTACTCTCACAACAGGGAAAAAAATAGTAGTTAAGGAATCGACTGAGGAAATAATCACACAGTCAATAGGGTTTTACAGGAAAATTTTGGGGGATATAAGTGATAGGATAAGAAACAGGGGTGACTGAAAATGGATTTGGCAACGGTAATCGGATTGGTTGCAGGTATGATATGTATTGTTGTACCGATTATTATGGGGGGCGATGTTACAGGTTTTATTGACGTAAAATCCATATTTATTGTTCTCGGGGGAACAATTGCCGGAACACTGATTAATTATTCGTTAAATCAGGTCATTGGCGTTTTTAAGATTGTGCGCAATGTGTTTTTTCAAAAACCCCTTGATTATTCGCAAATGATTGTTAGTTTGGTGGGATTTGCAGACAAAGCTCGTCGCGAAGGGTTGCTGGCTTTGGAAGAGGATGTGGATGGGGTGGATGACGATTTTTTAAAGAAAGGCATTCAGCTTGTAGTCGACGGTACGGATCCGGAATTGGTACGTAATATATTAGAAACAGAATTATCCTTCATTCAAGATCGACACAAAGCAGGAGCAGGTATTTTGGAAACAATGGGGGCATTAGCGCCGGCATTCGGGATGATCGGAACACTTATTGGATTGGTAGCAATGCTTGCTAGTTTGGATGACCCTACCACAATAGGTCCTTCAATGGCGGTTGCGTTGCTTACAACATTATATGGGGCAGTTATTGCCAATTTGTTATGCATACCTACTGCTGGGAAACTAAAAGTTCGCAGTGCCGAAGAAATGTTACTAAAAGAAATCATGATTGAAGGGATATTATCCATTCAATCTGGGGATAATCCGCGGATTGTTGAAGAGAAGTTAAAGGCATTTTTAGATCCCCAATCGAGGGAAAAAGTGGAAAATATTAAAAGCGGTAACGCGGCGGTGAGTGCAAATGGCTAGAAAAAAGAAACAAGAAGATTCATCTCCGGCCGGATCACCTGCTTGGATGACAACTTATGGTGATCTAATGACATTGTTACTCTGTTTTTTTGTTCTTCTATTTTCTTTTTCTAAGATGGATATACAAAAATTCAAATTAATGGTATCATCTCTTCAGGGTTCATTTGGTGTGTTAGAGGCAGGAAAAACAATTGTAGATGACGAATTTATTAATGGTTCAGATGTAGGGGAAGACAGCAGGGAATTAGGAGAGATACAAAGTTATTATGATCAATTACAAGAATATATTGAATCTAACGAATTAGAAGAAGATGTACATCTTGAAATTGATGAAAGGGGACTGGTGGTACGCTTTTTGGATAAAGTTTTATTCGATTCGGGCAAGGCAAACTTAAAGCCGGCTGCCAAAGTTGTTTTAGATGAAGTCATTCGTGTTTTTTCTAAAAGTGAGAAGATGATTCGTGTTGAAGGCCATACGGATAACATACCCATTCATACTGCTTTATTTCCTTCAAATTGGGAATTATCTACCGCGAGAGCGATTCAGGTTATTAGTTATTTTATTGAAATTCATGATGTTGACCCGAAGAGGTTGGTAGCGGCAGGCTACGGAGAATATCATCCTATTTCGTCAAACCAAACGGTTGCAGGACGACAGCTAAATAGACGTATTGAAATTATTCTTCTAAATACAGGTTTTTCCATGCCAGAATCCGAGTTATTAGAACCAGAATTATAGGAGGAGTGAAATGGGAGAAGAAATGGAAAAGAAACGGTTTAAAATTAACTTTAAAATTATTGCGGTTTTATTTTTGGTTATTATCCTTGCGGCAGGCACCTCCTATGTTGCCGTGCGGTTTTTCTTTGGGACAGCAAATGGAGCAGGAGAAGAAGAAGCAGAAAATTCTTATAATCAATCAGAAATTTATCCAGTCTTTGAACAACAGAATTTTGCGGTTAAGTTAACGGATGAAGGACGCGCTCATTATATAAAAACATCAATCGTTTTAGCGATGGATGATGCAAAATTAGCTAAAGAACTACAACAACGAGCACCACAGATTCGGGATACCATTATCACGATTTTACGAAATAAATCTTCTAGCGATCTAAATCATGTTCAGGGAACACAGAAATTAAAAGAGGAAATTAAAGACGAGATCAATTCTTATTTAAAGGATGGAAAAATTGTAGAAATTTATTTTACGGATATCGTCATTCAATAGCAAAGGAGGGTTCTTCTTGAGTGAAGATGTCCTTTCCCAACAAGAGATTGATAATTTGCTTTCTGCCCTCTCATCAGGAGATATGAAAGTAGAGGAAATTAAGGAAGAAGAAAAAGAACATAGCGTTAAAGTATACGACTTTAAGCGGCCTGATAAGTTTTCCAAAGAGCAAATTCGTACGCTCGTTATGATGCATGAAAATTTTTCCCGGCTTGTTGCGACTTATTTATCAGCGCATTTGCGTACACGGGTTAACATAGAAGTGGCTTCTGTTGATCAATTAACTTATGATGAATTTGTGCGTTCTGTTGCCAGTCCTACCTTATTAGGTATTTTTTCCATGGAACCCCTTATGGGTAATTCTATTATTGAAATAAATCTTGAATTAGGTTTTTCTATGATTGAACGTCTCTTTGGGGGTGGGGGGAGACCTTATGAAGAAAAACGAAATTTAACAGATATTGAACGTAATGTGTTAAAGCATATGCTTAAAAGGATACTGGCGTATTTTTCAGAAAGCTGGGTTAATGTGGCATCCTTCCAAGCAGAATTAGAAAAAATTGAAACGAATCTTCAATTTGTCCAAATTGTATCGCCTGGTGACATGGTTGTCCTCCTTACCTTTAAAGCAGAAGTGGGTGAAGCTAAAGGTTTTATAAATATTTGTATCCCTATTGTAGCAATGGAACCGTTGATTCCGAAGCTAAGTGCCCAGTACTGGTTTGCAGCTGCAGCCGTGCGAAACAATGAAGAGAGTCAAAACATTGATGTTTTACGGCAACGAATTGAAAAGGCCTTGGTGCTGGTGAAGGTGCAATTGGGGAATTCTGTTGTAACGGTAGAGGAGCTCCTTAACCTTCAAAGGGGTGACGTACTACCCTTAGATAAGGGAACAGATGAGGATTTGGACATTATTATTGGTGAAAGAAAAAAATTTACGGCTAAAGCAGGATTAGTGGGAGGAAAATTAGCGGTTCAGATTATGACGCCTTCCCAGAATCAAGGAGTTGAAAGAGAAGATGAGTGATCAAATTTTATCTCAAGAAGAGATTGATGCATTACTTAGAGGGAGTGATAGCAGCCAGGGTGAAGCTGGAGATGAGGTACAAAATGCTGATATAGCCGTTCAAAATGATTTGACAATAATAGAAAAAGACGCGCTCGGTGAAATTGGAAACATTACAATGGGGAGTGCGGCTACAACGCTTTCTACCCTTTTAGGGCGCAAAGTAAGTATTACGACGCCTAAGATTAATGTGATAAAAATTGAACAACTTATTGAAGATTACCCGCTTCCCTATGTTGCAATTGATGTAAAGTATACAAAAGGGATTGAAGGTGCCAATCTTTTAATCTTAGGGCGGCAAGAGAGTGGGATAATAGTAGACTTGATGATGGGTGGAGATGGCACGAATCCACCGCAGGAATTGACAGAGTTACATCTTTCCGGTGTTTCTGAAGCGATGAATCAAATGATGGGGACATCGGCAACATCACTTGCTACGATGTTAAATCGTTCTGTTGATATCTCGCCGCCTCACGCCCAATTATCTGAGCTTACCCCACCTGTAGTAAATGAAGTGCTTAATTCAAATGATTCACATATTGTAAAGGTTTCATTTCGAATGATTGTTGAAGACCTGATTGATAGTGAAGTTATGCAAATTTTGCCAATGTGGTTTGCGAAAGACTTAATTGGTCATCTGCTTGGCGATTATCAACCTGAAGATATGACGAAGGACAATAGCGTCCAGGAAATAAATGAAATTGAGCAACCTTCGTATCAATCACCACCTGTAGAGTCTGTTATACCAGAAAAACCGATTGTTGCTGATTCACAGTACAATGGTTCACAGTACAATGATTCGTTTGCAAGATCTAACAATCAGCAGCAACCAAAAGTTGAAAGAGATCCTAAAGTAGAGGTAAGACCTGTCCAGTTTGCCCAACTGGGTAGTGGAGTAAGTCAACAAGAGCTTGACAATATTGGATTGATTATGGACGTACCCCTGCAACTTACCGTTGAATTAGGTCGTACGCGGAAAACCATAAAAGAAATTTTGGATTTTTCAGTGGGTACCATTATTGAGCTGGATAAGTTAGCCGGTGAGCCTGTAGATATCATGGCAAATGGTAAACTAATTGCTAAGGGTGAAGTGGTTGTGATTGATGAGAACTTTGGTGTTCGTGTTACCGATATTGTCAGCCCAATGGAAAGAATGAAAAATTTGCAATAGACATAAGAAGGAGGCAGAAGAATGGCTGCGAAAGTTATGATTGTAGATGATGCTGCATTTATGCGCATGATGTTGAAAGACATTTTAACCAAAAATGGTTACGAAGTGATTGGGGAAGCTGGAAATGGGGCTCAAGCGGTTGAGAGTTACAGTGAATTAAAACCTGATTTAGTAACAATGGATATTACGATGCCGGAGATGGATGGTATTACAGCTGTTAAAGAAATTCGTAAGATTAATCCTGAAGCGAAAATCGTGATGTGCTCAGCTATGGGTCAGCAAGCGATGGTAATTGATGCCATTCAGTCAGGGGCTAGAGATTTTATCGTAAAGCCATTTCAAGCTGAACGGGTATTAGAAGCAATTAGTAAGGCACTAGGATAAGGGAGGAAAAGGTGAAAACATATTTTAATAAATCGAATAGATGGCTATTATTTTTGCTGTGCATAGGATTGATGTTGTGTCTGGTAGCAGTTGCTGTGGGAGAACCTGTAAACTTAGAATATAAAGATCAGGAACCGACACCCATTAATTATAGTTTAGGTGGTACAATTATTAAAATATTTTTTTCACTGGCATTAATTATTATATTAGCTGTTTTTATGAGTCGATTTTTTAATAAGCGCATGGTTAATATTGGACAAGGGAAACATATTTCACTTTTAGATCATTTTGTTTTAGGGCATAATCGGGCTGTCTATGTTATTGAGATCGCAGGAGAAGTATTGGTTATTGGTGCTGCAGATAATAGCATGAACTTACTTTCAAAGATAGAGGAGCCTGGTGTGATCGCAACTTTAAAGGAAGAAGGAGATCACGTTACAGAAATACCGCTTTCTTTTAGAAATTATTTTCAAAGTGTTCGTGACAATATCAAAAAGGGAGAAAATACTGATTTGAGTTCCAGCCTTTTTTTACAAAATCAGATTGAACGGCTAAAAAACATTTCAGGGAGACAGAAGGAAGAATCATCTTCCATATGGCAAAAAAATAGTAGAGAGTTAGGTAAGGATGACAAACATGAACGTTAAATGGAGGAAATGGGTTTGTGGGTTGTTTTTAGTACTCGTTATGTTAACCGTTTTTAGTCATAATGGATATGCAGAACCGGTACTGCCCTTTCCTAATATCGATATTGGTGTTAGATCAGCAGAAACGCCAGAGGATGTTGGGGTAGGGTTGCAGATATTGTTTCTACTAACGTTTTTATCACTAGCGCCTGCTATTTTGGTTATGGTAACCTCTTTTACCCGAATTATAGTCGTTCTTTCGTTTATGAGAAGTGCGATAGGAACACAGCAAATGCCGCCTAACCAAATATTGGTAGGTCTTGCGTTGTTTTTAACTGTTTTTATTATGACACCCGTGTGGAACCAGGTTAATGCAGAAGCACTTCAACCTTATTTGCAAGGGCAAGTTTCTCAAGAGGAAGCTTTTAATAAGGCGATACAACCCGTACGAAGTTTTATGTTTAAAGAAACACGTGAAAAGGATCTGGCTCTATTTGTTAATTTAGCTGACATTGAACACCCTAAAGATTCTAATGATATCCCTACATATGTACTGATTCCTTCTTTTATTATCAGTGAATTAAAAACAGCTTTTGAAATAGGGTTTGTTATTTTTATCCCTTTTATAGTGATTGATATGGTGGTTGCTAGTACACTTATGTCGATGGGAATGATGATGTTGCCGCCTGCCATGATTTCACTGCCTTTTAAAATCATGCTTTTTATTCTGGTAGATGGATGGCATTTGATTATCCGATCTCTTGTACAGAGTTTTTAAGAAAAGAGGTTATAGCATGACGCAAGATTTTGTAATTCACTTAGCACAGAATGCAGTTATGCTGGTGCTTATTCTGTGTGCACCCATTTTAGGGATTGGGTTGTTTGTAGGTTTAGCTGTGAGTATATTTCAGGCGACCACTCAAATTCAAGAGCAAACCTTATCGTTTATTCCTAAAATTGTTGCCATTCTTGTTTCATTGATCTTGTTTGGACCGTGGATATTAAATCATCTGGTGGAATTTACCTATAGCGTGATTGTCAATATACCTAAAAACTTGTAAAAGGAATTAATAAAAGATGGAGCAAATTGACTATTTTATGCAGAGGATGGATTTGTTTTTCCTTATTTTTGGTAGAATAACGGGTTTCTTTATCTCAGCGCCTATTTTTAGTCAGCGGCAGGTTCCGCTGTCTGCGAAAGTTGGACTCTCTTTTTTCTTGGCTTTTACACTCTTGCCCCTAATGGGTCAAGGAACAATTTTAGTACCTGCTAAATTAGGGGTTTTTGTTATTGCACTAGGGGGAGAAATGTTGGTAGGATTGACCATTGGCTTTATCAGTTCTCTTCTTTTTTCCGTCATGCAGATGGCAGGGCAGCTTATTGATATGCAAATAGGTTTTGGAATGGTTAATGTTTTAGATCCTAATTCAGGTACCCAAGTTCCTCTCGTGGGTAATTTTAATTACTTATTAGCGATGCTGATTTTTTTAATTATAAATGGACATCATCACTTGATTTTATCTTTATATAAAAGTTATGAAATTATTCCGTTGATGGGTGTTGGAATATCAGATGGGGTGCTGGTAAATTTAATTGCTATTTCCGGTAAGTTGTTTATCATAAGCTTCAAAATTGCAGCGCCTGTTATTGGTGCCATACTCATTTCGGATGTTGTGTTTGGTATTATGGCTAGAACAGTACCTCAAATGAATATTTTTATTGTTGGCATTCCCGCAAAGATATTGGTTGGACTTTTTATGATATTTTTATCGATACCTTTATTTGTGAGTCTATTGCCTGAATTTATTAATAATGTGATACATGATATTTTTAGTATGTTAAGAGGCCTAAGATGAAGGGGCGTTATTGGCATGGAGCATACCCATCATACAATGATGATTAACCTGCAATTATTTTCAGAAGAGAAAACAGAAAACGCAACGCCCAAGAAAAAGCGAGAAGCAAGGGAAAAAGGGCAGATACTAAAAAGCGTAGAATTAAATTCAGCACTTATATTACTCGTGGCTTTTGGTGTATTATTTTCCTTTATGCCCTATATGGGAGAACAAATTGGAAATTTTATGGTGACGCTTTTTACAAATCCCTTGGGATTTGCTGTAACCCGTGGTGGTATGATTTCTTTGACTTTTTTAACCATTAGTACTATGGGTAAGATTATACTGCCTTTTATGATTATCGTTATGATAGTGGGTATACTGGCAAACTATATTCAGGTAGGCCCGCTTTTTACTACAGAACCATTAAAATTTAAACCTGAACGGTTAAATCCTTTAGAGGGTTTAAAGCGAATGTTTTCCAAACGTTCCGTGGTCGAACTTGTTAAATCTTTGTTTAAAGTTTTTTTGGTAGGATATATTGCTTTTAGAATCATTAAAAAGGAATTCATTAATTTACCGTTATTGCAAGATATGAGTATCTTCACAGGGATGGCGTATGTGGGGAAAATAAGTTATCGTATTGCAATTTCTGCAGGGATATTGTTATTGTTTTTAGCCATATTTGACTATGCTTTTCAATGGTACGAATATGAAAAAAACTTAAAAATGTCAAAGAAAGAAATTAAAGATGAATACAAACAATCAGAGGGGGATCCCCTTATTAAATCAAAAATTAAAGAAAGACAACGAGCGATGGCTATGCAGCGAATGATGCAATCTGTTCCTGAAGCAGATGTAATTATTACGAACCCTACGCATCTAGCCGTTGCATTAAAATATGATAGTAATCGTATGGAGGCGCCTACAGTCATTGCTAAAGGACAAGATATGATGGCTCAAAGGATAAAAGAAGTGGGGCGCAATCATGAAGTCAGTATTTTTGAAAACAAGCCCTTAGCGCGTTCTCTTTATGAATCAGTAGAGATTGGAGAAGCTGTCCCTGCGAGTTTGTACAAAGCTGTGGCAGAAGTATTGGCTTTTGTTTATCAATTAAAACAGAAAAAAGCGTAAACCTAAAAGGAGAATAAAAAATGGCATCATCAATTTCAACACCTTTTGATATAGATCGTATTTTAAAGAATAGTGATATAATGGTAGCGTGTGGTATTATTGCTATTGTAATCATGATGATTGTACCGATGCCTAGTTTTTTATTGACACTTTTACTTACAATAAATATTACTTTAGCGTTAATTATTTTACTAGTAACCATGTATACGCAGGAATCACTGGAATTGTCAATTTTCCCCTCTTTGTTATTAATTACAACCCTTTTTCGTTTGGCACTTAACGTATCTTCTACACGATTAATATTGCTTAAAGGAAATGCAGGTGCACTGATTGATGCCTTTGGTAATTTTGTAGTAGGTGGAAACCCAATCGTGGGGTTTGTGATATTTTTAATTCTAATTGTTATTCAGTTTGTGGTTATTACGAAGGGTGCAGAAAGGGTTGCTGAGGTTGCTGCTCGTTTTACGTTAGATGCGATGCCTGGGAAACAGATGAGTATCGATGCGGATCTCAATGCGGGATTAATTTCTGAGCAGGACGCAAGAGATAGACGCAATAAAATTCAGCGTGAAGCTAATTTTTATGGGGCTATGGATGGAGCCAGTAAGTTCGTTAAAGGAGATGCAATTGCGGGCATTATTATTACAATTATCAATATTATTGGGGGATTGGTAATCGGCGTCATCACCATGAAAATGCCTATTGCACAGGCAGCACAGCGATTTACGCTTCTTACGGTTGGGGATGGGTTAGTTAGTCAAATCCCCGCACTTATGATATCAACCTCAACAGGTATTATTGTCACACGGGCGGCGTCGGAAGGAAGTCTGGGGCGGGATGTTATCGGGCAAATATTCAGTCAACCTAAAGCATTATTTATTGCTACAGGGGCATTGTTGTTTTTAAGTATGATTCCGGGGCTTCCTCATATCCCTTTTATAACCATTGCTATTATAGTGGGAACGTTGGCATATTTAATAAATCGTACCTCTAAGCAAGCAGCCCAAGCGGAAGCGTTAGAAGCTGAAGAAGATGCAATTGAAGAAACGCGTAAACCGGAAAATGTTCTTTCGCTGTTGCAAGTTGATCCCATGGAGTTGGAAATTGGTTATAGCTTAATTCCGTTAGTTGATCCTCAGCAAGGTGGAGACCTATTAGATCGGGTAACGATGATTCGACGTCAAATGGCAATGGAAATGGGGTTAGTTGTTCCACCTATTCGCATAAGGGATAATATGCAGTTAAAACCTAGTGTTTATAAAATTAAAATGAAAGGGATGGATATCGCACAAGGTGAAATGATGGTTGGTTATTACATGGCCATGGATTCAGGAATGGTGCAGTCCTCTGTGGATGGAATAGAAACGATGGAACCTGCTTTTGGTCTGCCTGCTTTGTGGGTCACAGAAGAAAAGCGGGAAGAAGCGGAATTGAATGGCTACACTGTAGTGGATTTATCGTCAGTCATTGCAACGCATTTGACAGAAATTATTCGCAGACATGCGGATGAAATCTTGGGACGGCAAGAGACACAGGCGTTAATTGATAATTTAAAGGAAAATTATTCTGCGATTGTCGAAGAATTAATACCCAACCTATTGACAATGGGAGAAGTGCAAAAAGTTTTACAGAATCTTCTATGTGAACAGATATCGATACGTAATCTTGTGACCATTTTTGAGTCGCTTGCAGATCAAGCACGTGCGACCCGCGATATTGATGCCCTAACAGAATATGTAAGACAGTCTCTGGTACGACAGATCTCACAACAATATAAGCCCCAGGGACATTCACTACCTGTTATTACATTAGATGCAGATTTAGAAAAATTGATGATGCAGAGTCTTCAACAAACAGAACAAGGCAGTTACATTAATATTGATCCTAATACGATACAAACTATTTATAAAAATGTTCAGGAGGTTGTTGAACAAGCATCACGACAGGGGTATCAAGTTGTTATTTTATGTTCTCCGATGGTGAGAATTTATTTTAAACGTTTAGTTGAACGCGTTGTCCCTGACATACCTGTTTTGTCTTATAATGAATTAGACGGTACGTTTGATGTGCAATCAGTGGGGATGGTGAAGTTATAGATGAAAGTAAAACGTTATGTAGCAAAAAGTATGCAGGAGGCCATGACGAAAGTTAAGATGGACTTAGGACAAGATGCGGTTATTTTGCATACCCGTAAATTTAAGAAAGGCGGCTTTTGGGGATTTTTTTCACGGGAATGGTTTGAAGTTACTGCAGCTAATGATGTTAGAACATTATCTACTAATAATTCATCGCCTAAAGAACAACCTAAAGAACAACATTTTCAAGGGATATCAGATGAAGTGATATTACCGCCTTTAGAAAAGAAGCCACAACCAATTCCAGAGAAAAATGAAAAAATAGAGCAGTTAGAAGAACAAATAGAACAAATGCGTAAAAAGGTAGAATTAATTACAGAAAGAAAACATGAAAATTTAGAGAAAAATGATCATGAAGATCTATTTCTCACTCAATTACAAGAGGCATATTATGTTTTGCTGAGTGTCTACAATGAATTGATAAAAAATGAAATTGAAGAAGTGTTAGCCAGGAATATGTTAAAAGAAGTTTTAAGAACATTGAAAGAAGAAGAACTAAATGACATAGATACGATTAAAGAGGTACTATATTCCTATATAGAAGAGCAATTGGGGAAACCGTCTCCTATTGAATTAGTGGATGGGAAGCAGCATATTGTTTCATTAATTGGGCCAACGGGTGTAGGTAAAACAACGACCATCGCAAAGCTTGCGGCTAGCTTTGCATTATATAAAAGGAAAAAGGTGGCGTTATTAACAGCAGACACTTATCGAATTGCAGCAGTTGAGCAGTTAAAAAAATATGGAGATATATTAAATATTCCCGTAGAGGTTGTTTTTACAAAAGATGATATTATCAAAGCTATAGAAAAGCATAGTGACAAGGATTTAATATTTATGGATACAGCAGGAAGAAGTCAAAAGAACTTAACGCAAATAAAGGAATTAAGTAATTTGCATGATATTGGCTACTCGATTGATAAATATTTGGTTTTGAGTGCTAATACAAAATATAAAGATATGTTAGAAATTATTAATCGTTTTGAAGAATTAAATCCTTCTAAAGTAATTTTTACCAAACTAGATGAAACGAATACTTATGGCAGTATTTTTAACATCGGACAAAAGACAAATAAAGCGTTATCATACATAACGACCGGGCAAAATGTTCCCGATGACATTGAAATTGCCGATGCTGTTCAGGTTTCTCAGTTGATTTTAAAGGAGTCTTAAGGATGAATGACCAGGCAACTAAATTGCGTAATATTATAAAAAATATTGAAACCAAATCTTTTCAAGATTCTGCCGCAAAAGGTCGGGTCATAGCAGTAACAAGTGGAAAAGGGGGCGTTGGAAAGACTAATATTGTAACGAATCTTGCGATTGCGTTGGCTTCACTGGGAGAACGCGTTATGATACTAGACGCTGATATCGGTCTTGCGAATGTAGATGTTTTATTAAACCAATATCCCCGTTTTAATATTGGTCATGTTTTATTGGGAATGAAGAAACTAGAGGAAATTATTGTTGCAGGGCCTGGGGGGATACAAATTATACCAGGCGGTTCTGGCATGGTAGATATGCGCCGTCTTGGGCGGCACCAATTGCAACGATTTATTAGAGAATTGGCAAAACTACAATATCAAACAGACTGGCTATTAATTGATACAGGGGCAGGGATCTCATATGATGTCATTAGCTTTGCATTGGCTGCTGATGAAATTGCTCTCATTGTGACACCTGAACCCACTTCTTTGACCGATGCTTATGCTGTGATGAAATATATGATAGAGGTTGATCCTAGAGCAAAAATCAATTTGATTTTAAACCGGGTATCAGGTTCAAGTGAAGCGAAACAAGTTAAAGATAAAATGGTTATGGCAGGACAGAAATTCCTTAATTATAACTTAGGTTACTGGGGGTATGTTTTAGAGGATCAAGAACTTGTCAAAGCAGTTAAGCGGCAGACACCACTCATAATTGCTTCTCCCCAATCAAAAGCAGCAGAAAGGTTTTTGGCGTTAGCAAGTGATTTGGCGAATAAACCGTATCATAAAAGTGATAGCAGCGGGATGCCTGTTTTTATAAAAAAAATTGTTAGTTTCTTTGGATAATGCCTTTAAGGGGGGCGTTTTAGAGTGAACTTTGAAGTGAATCAGTATTTTGAATTGGTTGTTAGCAAAGGAATATATGCTGGGAAATATTTGACGTGCTTACTTGCTATGAACGAAGAAGTATTTGCTTTTTCAACGCCCATGAAGAGAGGAAAAATTATTGCAATTACTCCGGGAACCGTTATTTCTTTACACTCATTGGATACACAAGAAACGTATGTATTTGAAGCAGAAGTTTTGAGTCGGAAGACAGAGCCCGTTGCGGCATTAATTATTTCTCGTCCGAATAGAATATCTAAAGCCCAACGATTAAAAGGGAGCGGGAAGTCTCAGGTTATAGCGATAACGAGCGGTAAAGGCGGGGTTGGGAAAACAAGTTTTACCGTAAATATAGCCATTACCCTCAGTAGAATGGGGAAGCGTGTTCTTATTATGGATGCGGATATAGGACTTGCCAACGTAGAAGTTTTAATGGGATGTTATCCCAAATACAATCTAAGCCATGTCATGACCGGGAAAAAAGATATGGATGAAATTATTGTTACTGGACCGGATGGGGTCAAATTGATTTCAGGGGGTTCTGGATTCAAAGAAATATCTGACTTAAGTGATCATCAATTGAGACGTTTTATTTATGCTTTGAATAAACTAGAAGAAGAAGCAGACATTATTTTAATCGATACGGGTGCAGGTATTTCAAATAAAGTCTTAAATTTTGTATTAGCTGCTGATGAGGTTATCGTTATAACAACAACAGAACCAACAGCTATAACGGATGCATATGCTATGATAAAAGCGATTGTTAATGAATCATCACATAAAAAAGAGTATTTAAAAGTAATTGTTAATAAGGCACAGGATGAAAAAGAGGCACAACAAACTTTAGAGAAACTTGATCTTGCAATGCGTAAGTTTCTTGATATTTCTCTTCAAAGGCACGGTATTATTCAACACGATGAAAAAATGATGAAAGCGGTTATGGAACAACAGCCGGTTGTCTTATCGTATCCTCATTCAAAAGCAGCCCAAACGTTAAAACGGATTGCGCTACAGATGGTCAATGGAGAAGAAATTTTGTTAGAGGAGGAAACAAACACCCATATTAAATCTTTTTTTTCTAAGTTGACACATTTGTTTCGCTAAGCAAGGAGAATGGAGAACATGAAATTAAAGGAAAATCAGCACATACAATTGAGAGTAATGAGTGGCCAGAGAAAGGGTACATACGATTCAAGGGTAGAAGCGATCAATGATTCGCATATTATCGTGGGTATGCCGATTCAAAAGCATTCTCTTATTTTCTTAAGAGAAGGTACGAAAGTTGAAGTTGATTACACTTACTTAAAGATACCATATGGTTTCACTACGGAGGTAGAACGTGCATTGACTGAGCCGTTACCCCTTCTAATTTTGAAACAGCCGAAACAATTTTTTAAAATTCAACGGCGTGATTATGTTCGTATAGAAACGATGCTTTCTGTTGATTATTCTATTGAAAACGATGAAGAATCAAAGGACTTATGCGTATTGCATGTATCCAGTCGTGATATTAGTGGTGGTGGAATAGCTATTATAGAAAGAAAGGTCCTTCCTGTAGATACCATTGTTAATTTAAATATTCATTTACCTGAAGAAAATCTAGAAATTAAAGGAAAAGTCGTTCGGTGGGGTGAAGTAGATACATCACCAACCAAGAAGTATTGGATGGGTGTACAATTTATAAATATATCAGAAAGGGAACGACAAAAAATTATTCATTATATATTTAAGCGGCAAAGGGAATTAAGAAGCAAAGGGCTTTTATAGGCGGGATGTTTAAGGAGATGTAAAGTAGGTATAATTTTAGAAAGGCAAAAGAATTATTCCAAGCCTTACCTGTTGAAAGTCCGCTGAAAGAGGTGAGACAGATATTGAAACAAATTAATGTACTTGTTATTGATGACTCTGCATTTATGAGGAAAATGGTATCAGATATGATCAATGAATATCCGGGATTAAACGTTATTGGTACGGCAAGAGATGGGATAGATGGCCTGAAAAAAACGGAACAATTAAAACCGGATATTATTACATTGGATGTAGAAATGCCTAGAATGGATGGGCTAAGTATGTTAGAAAAGTTGATGGAATCCTCTCCTAAGCCGGTTATTATGTTAAGCAGTACAACTCAAATAGGGGCTCAAACGACACTCAAAGCTTTGGAACTAGGCGCAATTGATTTTATTTCTAAGCCTTCTGGTTCGATTTCTCTGGACATTCGGAAAGTACAGCAGGAATTAATTGAGAAGATTCTTGAAGCAGCAAAAGTAAACAAGAAACATTTTTTACCATGTCATCCTTGTACGATTGATCAGGTTCAACAAAAATCTCTGCAGATGGATGTTTTACATGATACAAAGGTGTACAAAAAAAACAAATGGATTATTGCTATAGGAACATCCACGGGAGGGCCGCGGGCATTACAAAATGTTTTGCCATTACTCCCCAAAGATATTCCAGCTGGCATCGTTATTGTACAGCATATGCCTCCTGGTTTTACTAAGTCATTAGCTGATCGTCTTAATCACTTATCAGCTATTGAAGTGAGGGAAGCTCATAATCTTGATAGAATTGAGCCAGGTGTTGCATTGATTGCCCCGGGAGATTTTCACATGGAAGTCATTAAGGATAAACAAGGAGAACTTCATGTGAAGCTGAATCAAGAGCCGCCATTGGGTGGGCATAGACCCTCTGTTAACGTCATGATGAATTCCGTTGGGGGAATTCCAGGTCAAAGTGTGATGGGTGTTTTACTAACGGGCATGGGTAGTGATGGTGCTCAAGGTATGGAGATCATTAAAGACAATAATGGTATAACGATTGCAGAAGATGAATCAACCTGTGTGGTATTTGGGATGCCGCGGTCAGCCATTAAGACGGGAAAAGTAGATTGTGTTGTGCCTATTGATCGTGTCGCTTCTCAAA
The DNA here is from genome assembly GCA_030625885.1 of Clostridia bacterium. Taxonomy (GTDB): domain Bacteria; phylum Bacillota; class DAOUPZ01; order DAOUPZ01; family DAOUPZ01; genus DAOUPZ01. Next base: position 110,637 of record DAOUPZ010000004.1, on the reverse strand, counting down.
TTATGAAGTTCTTATCTAAATAACAAGAAACCTGTAGGGGGTGTAGAAGTATGGATGTATCTCAATATATGGGGATGTTTATGGATGAATCACATGAACATTTGCAAGCCTTAAATCAATGTTTGTTAGGCTTGGAAAAAACGCCTGCTGATCTAGGATTGGTTAATGAAATTTTTCGGGTTGCGCATACGTTAAAAGGAATGGCGGCTACCATGGGATTTAGTAAAATTGCTGATCTGACACATAAGATGGAAAATACACTGGATCAGATTCGAACGGGAGAAACATTTGCAACAGAAAAGTTGATAGACCTACTATTTAAATGTTTGGATTCTTTAGAAATTTTAGTAGATGATGTGGTTTCTCAGGTGGATTCTAATGTTGATGTCGTATCTTTAATGCAAGAATTGGAAAATTTCTCAGTACAAGAAGATGTAAAAGCATCTGAAACATTTTCTGAAAACGATGTTAATTCATCATCGTTGGAATTAAGTGTTTATGAAAAAGATATTATTGAGCAGGCTATAAAGCAAAACTTTAATACCTATCATATCAAGGTTAAAATAACGGATGATTGTCTTTTGAAGTCTGCGAGAGCCTATATGGTTTTTAAGAATTTGGAGGAAATAGGGGAAATATTGAGTTCCGATCCATCTTCCCAGGATATTGAAGACGAAAAGTTTGAGAATGAATTTTCAATCATTTTTGTGACAAAAGAAGAAAATTCAAGTGTTGAGTCTCATATTCTTTCTATTTCAGAGATTGAAAGTGCTGATATAAAAGATGTTTCGGTGGATAAACTGGATGATCATGAGAAGGCTTCAATGGAAAAGATGATCCCTAATAATATAACAACTGGTATGGAAAACGAAAAAAAAGACAACCTCAATCATAAAAACGAAAAAATTAAAACGACTCAAACAGTACGTGTCGATATTCAGCGCTTAGACTATCTTAATAATTTAGTACAGGAAATGGTGATTAGTAAGACGCGTTTAGATCAAATAAAAACACACAATGATTTTCATGGTTTAGGGGAAACAGTGGAACATATAGGGCGAATAACGACGGATTTACAAGATATTGTTATGAAAATTCGAATGGTTCCTGTTGAACAGGTTTTTAATCGGTTTCCACGTATGGTTCGTGATCTAGCAAAGGACTTAAATAAGAAAATTAATTTAGTTATTGAAGGGCAAGAAACAGAGCTTGATCGGACCATAATAGATGAAATAGGTGATCCCTTGGTTCATTTATTGCGTAATTCTATTGATCATGGGTTGGAGTCCACGGAAGAGCGTTTAGCAGCTGGGAAAGATGAAGTAGGAACGGTTCGGCTGGTTGCTTATCATAAAGGTGATAGTATATTGATTGAAGTTGAAGATGATGGTAAAGGTATTGATCCGGATGTGATTCGAAGTAAGGCTGTTGAAAAAGAATTACTCACTGAAAAAGAAGCGATAGAACTAGATGACAAAGCAGCAGTTAAATTAATTTTTAAGCCTGGTTTCAGCACAGCAAAAGAAGTAACAGAAGTATCCGGCAGGGGTGTAGGGCTTGATGCAGTCGAAACACAAATTTCATCTTTGGGTGGTTTTGTGGATGTCGAAACTGAAAAAGGGAAAGGCAGTCAATTTATTATTAGACTCCCCCTTACACTGGCCATTATACAAGCACTTCTTATTCGTATCAATCAAGAAATATATGCCATTCCTCTGAGTTTTATTGATGAAACGATTACAATGAATCCTCAAGATATCAAGACCATTCAAAGGCAGGAAACCATTTTGCTTCGTGGAGAAGTATTACCTTTGGTGAGATTGAGTAACGTCCTTAATATATTAGAGCAAGATGAAGATAATCAAGACGAAGATCTTTATATTGTTATTGTGCGTAAAGGTAATCAAAGGGCAGGTCTTGTTGTTGATGATTTAATCGGGCAGCAGGAAATCGTTATTAAGTCTTTGGGTGATTTAATAGGTGGGATTAAAGGAATAGCTGGTGCGACTATTTTAGGGGATGGTCACGTTGCTTTGATTTTAGACATTGGCGGTATCATATAAAAGCAGTGGAACAGAGCTTTAGTGGGAAGACAAATAGAAAAAGTGACATAGTGGGGAGGTATATAATGGAAGAGGATCGTTTAAACAAGAAAGAGCTTAAGTTAGTGGTTTTTGCATTAGGTCAGGAAGAATATGCTGTTAATATATTGGGTGTGCATGAGATTATTAAGATGCTCAATATTACGCGTGTCCCTAAAACACCCTATTATGTAGAAGGCGTTATTAACTTGAGGGGCAATATTATTCCCGTTGTCAGTTTAAGAAAAAGATTTGGGTTAAATGAGAAGGTGTGTGATGATAATTCGCGCATTATTATTGGTGATATTGAGGGTAATATGATGGGAATGATCGTTGATGCGGTTTCTGAAGTGGTTTCCTTAGATCAGAGTGATATTGAACCACCACCTCAAGAAGCATCAGGCATTGAAAGTTCTTATTTATCTGGTGTAGGTAAACTTAATAATCGTTTATTATTACTATTAAACTTGGAATTAATGGGGATAGAAAAACAATAAGCCTAATAAAGAAATATGATGGTGTGTGTCACTATAGGAGAGGTGAATAAAAGATATTATGCAATTAACACCAATTGAAATGGATGCGCTGAAAGAAGTGGGGAATATTGGAGCTGGAAATGCTGCCACATCTCTATCTCAAATGATTAATCGCAGAATCCATATGAATGTACCTCTTGTTAAGTTATTGCCATTCGATGAGGTTGCAGAATTATTGGGGGGGCCGGAAACTGAAGTAGCGGGAATTTATCTTAAAGTTTTGGGTGATGCACCTGGAAGTATTCTTTTTGTTTTACCTGTAGAAAGTGGTTTAGCATTAACCGATATGCTAATGGGAATCGAGCCGGGGATATCCACTGATTTTAGTGAAATGACTCAATCAGCTTTGATGGAAATAGGAAATATTCTTGCCGCTTCTTATTTAAATGCTTTAGCAGATATGACTTCATTATCATTACAACCATCGATACCTGCACTGTCATGTGATATGGCAGCTGCTATTATGAGTGTAATTCTTGTTGAACTGGGAGAAGTTGGTGATACTGCATTGGTGATTGAAACAGAATTTATTGCAGAAAACCGAGACATAAAAGGGTATTTTTTCTTACTTCCTGATCCAGGTTCATTATCAATTATGATGAAAGCAATAGGAGTGGGGTTGTAATGGAGAAAAAGATAAAGGTAGGTATGGCTGATCTAAAAGTAGCCACAGAACCTGATAAATTAGTGACGCTCGGACTAGGATCTTGTGTAGGTATTGCACTTTATGACTTTAAAACTAAAGTTGGTGGATTGGCTCACATCATGCTGCCAGATAGTAAACAAGCGAGAAAAGGAGATGTGAATGCTGCTAAATATGCAGACACAGCTTTAAGTGTATTAGTAGATGAAATGAAAAAAAAAGGTGTCTCTAAACAACGAATTGTTGCAAAGATTGCTGGTGGGGCACAAATGTTTAAATTTAACAATGGTGCCTCGGATATTATGCGTGTAGGCACTAGAAATATTGAAGCAGTGAAAAAAGGACTCGCTGAGTATCGAATTCCCATTACAGCTGAAGATACTGGAGGTAATTTTGGACGAACGATTGAGTTAGATACCAAAACAGGCAGCTTGTTCATAAAGACAATTAGTAAAGGAGAAAAAACCATTTGACGATTATAAGTGATTAGGAGGAGAAGTGATGTCCATATCCCTGAGAAATTATTGGGAAAAAGTTCATGATGTTCAGGATACTAAGGCACGAGAATATCTTATTCTCCACTATACTTATTTAGTCAAATATATTGTGGATCGTATGATGATTAATCTTCCTGCTCATATTGAGCGGGACGACATGGTAAGCTATGGTATTATTGGTTTAATTGATGCTATAGAAAAATATGATATGAATGCAGGGGTGAAATTTGAAACCTATGCACCACTTCGTATACAAGGTGCTATAAAAGATGCTTTACGTGCTTTAGACTGGGTACCGCGTTCCTTGCGGCAAAAGGCTAAAAAGCTAGAAAAAGCGTATGAAAAAATTGAGATTGAATTTGGCAGAAAAGCAACTGATGAGGAAATTGTATCTTACCTTGATATTGAATTGAATGAATTTTATGAGTTGTTAAGCCAGTTGAGTTATGCAACCATACTTTCATTGGATGAATCTTTTGAGGATCATGAGGGTGATGCCCCAACATTAATGGACATGGTTAAAAATAATGAGGAAAATAATCTAGGAAAAGAAATAGAACAAAATGAAGAAAAACACATATTAGCTCAGGCTATTGATGAATTATTAGAGAAAGAAAAAATGGTTGTAGCACTTTACTATTTTGAAGAATTAACTTTAAAAGAAATCGGTAAAATTATGAATTTATCTGAATCACGCATTTCACAAATTCATACAAAGGCTATTTTCCATCTCCGTGGAAAACTTAATCGTACACTATAGTTCAAGAAAGAAAAATAAAATCAAAAGGTGAGATTAATATGGAAGAAGAACATAAAAACATGGAAAATACCGATCAAGATGGTCAGCTTGATTTACAAGTATCTCCTGATAGAATGCAAGCCTATTTAACAATTGATCCTCCGTTAGGAAACGGTCAAACGATTTCTGTGGACGATGTCAATCAGGTTTTACATAAAATGAAAGTGACTTGTGGGATTTTAACACAAGAGATTGAAAAGGCTGTTCAGTCAGGAAAATGTACTCGCACGTTGATCGCTTTGACTCACAAACCACAAAATGGGGAAGATGCCATATTAAATCTTCATTTCAAAAGTTTTAAAGATAATAAGCCACAGATACTTGAAGATGGAACGGTTGATTATAAGCAATTGAATACGGTTTGCAATATTAAAAAGGGTAGTGTTTTAGTAACAAAAATACCGGCAACATCTGGAGAAGATGGTGTTAACGTATTAGGCCAAATCATTAAGGCGCGCCCGGGAAAAGACAAGCCCATTCCCCAAGGAAAGAATACGATGGTTGATGATGAGGGATTGCACCTGATCGCGACAGCTAATGGTCAAGTTGGTATTAACGAATGGGGAAAAGTAGAAGTCAATCCGATCTTAGAAGTAAGAGATGTCGACTATCATACAGGAAATATAGATTTTATTGGTACTGTTATTGTCAAGGGGCGAGTTTATGATGGATTTGAAGTAAAAGCCGCAGAAAATATTGAGGTTTTTGGAATAGTAGGATCAGCTTATTTGCAGGCTGGTAAAGATGTTGTTTTGCATCATGGGTTAGCTGGGAAAGATAAAGGGTTCATAAAAGCAGGGCAAAATATCCATGCGAAATTTATAGAAAATGGTATATTAGATGCAGGTGAAAATATTAAAATAAATGAAGCGGTTATGCATAGTCGTATCATGGCGGAAGGGCAAGTGGAAGTAGAAGGCAGAAAAGGATTAATTGTTGGTGGATTGATACAAGCCGGAAAATTAATCATTGGCAAGACAATAGGTTCTGAATTTGCAACGCGTACGGTTTTAGAAGTAGGGATAAGGCCCAAATTACGAGATGAGATTGCAGAATTAGAAAAAGAAAAAGCACTATGTGTGAATAATTTGGATAAAACAAATAAAGGAATCAGTTTATTAAAGGGTATATTAGAAAAAGGGGGAAAGTTACCTTCAGATAAAGAAGACATTTTGCGGAAATTATTAATAACGTATCAACAATTATTGAATAAGCAGAAAGAATTGGAAAATATCATGACTGGATTAAAAAAGGAAATCGTAGAATCCAAAAATGGGCGGGTTATTGTAAAAGAAGTTGTTTTTCCAGGTGTTATTATTACGATTGGCAACACGTCATTACCTGTTAGAGACAGGCAAACTGCTTCTACTTTTGAAATGGAAGAAGGATGTGTACAAAGGGGTGTGTTTAAAGGGTATTGATCGTGTGGTTGAAAAAGGTGGTGAAATGGATGTCACTTCAACCAATAGATAGTCGAGTGATTATTCCTAAAACGTTTGAAGCTGGAAAAATAAGACATAGGCAGCAATCAGGCGTTTTGGAACAAGAACAGCAATTGACAGCTGAAATATCACAACAGGAAATGCGAAAACAAAAACAAGTTCAGCAAGGCTCAAAAGGATATGAAGTGAACGATTACAATAAAGAGCATGAAGAAAGAAAAAAGCAACAACAAGGGAAGAAGAACAAACAACGGAAAACTAACAAAAAGAGTGAAAAAAAGGTAGTGCGTAATAATTATCATATTGATATTACGCTTTAATAGGTTTGAGGTGAATAGATTGAAATATGAGTATATATTGATTTTTCTGGGTATGAGCATGATATTATTTACTTTAAGGAGATCGCTGAAGAATAATAATAATTTTTCATCTCAAGTGTCACAAAAGTCTCACACAGAAGAATCATTAGGAAAAATGCTGCAAGAGATTAATGAATTTGCAGAAGATATGGTAGGGGAAATTGATGATCGAAGTAAAAACCTGGAATTATTATTAACTCAAGCAACGGAAAAAGAAAAAGCACTGCATGCGCTAATAGAAAGAACAAATGAAATGGTAGAAAATATTGAGCAAGAAAACATTATGAATTTTGAACCTTGTCTACCGGTATTTGAGGAAAATTTATCACAGGATCATCGCTATCAGGCAGTTTATCAACTCGCCCAAGAGGGATTGGACTTGACGCATATTGCAAAAACATTGCAAATGGGGCAAGGCGAGGTCAAGTTAATATTAGACTTAAAAGATGTCCAAATGAAACATTAAAGAGAAGGAAGTGATGAGCAGGCTTTCTTCTCTTTAATGTTTTTTATATTTCCGGAATAAACAAGGTGCATATTGGCATAATATTGCTAATGAGGTGATTTTTCGTGCGGGAAGCATTAAAAAAGCCTAATTTTTGGTATGGTATAGGGATTGGTATTTTAGTCTGTGTGATATTTAACATTATTGGGATCTATATGTTATTAGAAAAGGGGATCACGATTTGTGTTGACACAACTGAAGTAGCCATGACGGTGCGAAAAGAAGTGGAAAAAAACTTACGGACAGAATTACCGGATATTGTTCAAGATACAAAAAAACAAATCCCCATTATTGTTAATAAAGAATTAAAAGGTAAGTTAGGTGATACAAAGCTAGAAGTAGGAAAAATAAAATTAACATTACCAAAGTCATTTTCCGAACGCTTAGAGCGCGAACTGCAAAATTATACTATAAGAACACTTGACAAGATGATTGATAATATGGATACCGGTCAATTAGCGCAAGAAATTAGTCGCGAGTCTTATAGGATGGTAAAAGAAACATTAAGAAGAGAATTAAATGGAAAAACGTTTATGATTGCACTTTCTAAATGGATTCGTATGCCCATTACAGTTATTACAAAAAATTAGAAATTATATATAGATATCCAATGTCAAAAATAAAATTATTATAGGGGACGCATTAAAAATTTTTCTTAGAGTTTAATTTCAGAGGGCAGTTGGTTAGTTGGAAAGTTGGTTAGTTGGAAATAAAAGATAAAAAAACTATAATTTAAGTTATTAGCTTGGAAATCTATAGATTGCAATAAATATATGATATCAAATTTACAATCAAAAATTAGATGGTTTGAACTTAAATATAAAGGTTGAAGTTTAGTTATCAGTTATTAGCGATCAGCTTAAAGGAAAAGACAAAAAGTGAGATTAAAGCTAAAAGAATAAAAAAATATATTCCAAATGATATATTAGGAAATAAACTTGTCAAGTTGTTGCCATTATGATATTATACATTTAGTACACACGCTTTGGGATTTCTAGAACTGGTGCCTGTAAAGGTGTTTCTAGAAGATGAAAGAAGCGGAGGAAAAACCTAAACGGGAAGGAGGGAAATAGGAATGGCAGTTATTTCAATGAAGCAATTATTAGAAGCAGGCGTTCATTTTGGACATCAAACACGTCGTTGGAACCCTAAGATGAAACCGTATATCTTTACCGAAAGAAACGGTATTTATATTATAGATTTACAAAAAACCGTTAAAAAAGTTGAAGAATGTTATTATTTTATTCGCGACATCGTTGAAGGTGGCGGTACTGTTCTCTTTGTTGGTACAAAAAAACAAGCGCAAGAATCAATTCGTGAACAAGCGAAGCGTTGCGGGATGTTTTATGTTAACCAGCGGTGGCTTGGAGGGATGCTTACCAACTTCAAGACCATCCAAAAACGGGTAAAGCGTCTAAAAGATATTGAAAAAATGGAAGAAGATGGCACTTTGGAAGTTTTTCCAAAGAAAGAAGCAGCTCAATTGAAAAACCAAAAAGAAAAATTAGAGCGTTTCTTAGGCGGCATCAAAGAAATGAAAAAAATTCCTGATGCATTGTTTATTGTAGATCCACGTAAAGAAAAAATTGCAATTGCTGAAGCAAAAAAATTAGATATTCCAGTTGTTGCAATTGTGGATACAAACTGTGATCCGGATGAAGTAGATTATATTATTCCAGGTAATGATGATGCAATACGAGCTGTTCGTTTGCTGGTAGGTAAAATGGCGGAAGCTGTTTTAGAAGGAAAACAAGGCGAGCAAGATGAAGAAGAGATTACTATGGAACAAGTAGTAGCAGAAGCTTCTGATAAGCATATTGCAAAAACTGAATAATTAGAATAGTATACCATAAGGGTAAGGGTACAAGTGAGGGTAATAGATGGTGCCCTTGCTAGGACGCTTGCCCTTAATTTTTTTAGGTTATTTTCTATAAGAGGATGTTCGAAAAGTCCTTGCGAAATCCACTTCGAATTTCTGCGTTAGCTTGGCTTTTGCGCTGCTCACGTAGGTTTATCCTACGATTTGCTACTCGAAGTCTTTGCCGCCTTGAACTTCTTGTGTCTTTCGTGCTTCTTTTTGAACACGCATTATAAGGAGGAAATAATAATGAGTATTACAGCAGGAATGGTCAAAGAATTACGAGGAAAAACAGGTGCTGGAATGATGGATTGTAAAAAAGCACTGGTTGAAACGAATGGGGATACTGAAAAAGCAATAGAATATTTACGTGAAAAAGGTTTAGCTTCTGCTTCAAAAAAAGCTGGACGTATCGCAAGTGAAGGTATTGTGGAGTCCTATATTCATATGGGCGGTCGCATTGGTGTTCTTGTTGAAGTGAACTGTGAAACTGATTTTGTGGGTAAAACAGATGAATTTAAAGCGTTAGTAAAAGATATTGCAATGCAAATTGCTGCTGCTAAACCACAATATGTTAACAGGGAAGAAGTGCCTGAAAGTGTAGTACAAAAAGAAAAAGAGATTTTACGGGCACAAACTTTGAATGAAGGTAAACCTGAGAAAATTGTTGATAAAATTGTAGAAGGACGGATTGATAAATACTTTAAAGAAATCTGTCTTATGGAACAAGCATTTGTTAAAGATGCTGATAAATCAATTGAAAAATTATTAAAAGAAAAGATTGCTACTATTGGTGAAAATATTAATATTCGCCGTTTTGTACGTTACGAAATGGGTGAAGGATTAGAGAAAAAGCAAGAAGATTTTGCAGCTGAGGTGGCAGCACAAGTAAAAAGCAATGACTAGGAAATAGTTTTTATTTTAGATAAAAAAGGGGGGCACTTTCTAAAGTGTCTCTTTTTTTAAAAAAACAAAATTTAAAATTTAAAATTAAAGGATAAAAGACATAATAAGTTGAAAAATACAATAAGGATTATTTTATATTGATTTATGGTCTTTGATTTTAAATTTTGGATTTTTTAGATGGGAGGATATATATTATGGGAATTCCTCAATTTAAGCGGGTGATACTTAAGCTAAGTGGAGAAGCTTTGGCGGGCTCACAAGGATATGGTATTGATCCTGAAGTTGTGAATTCAATTGCCTCGGAAGTCAAAGTGATTTCTCGAGGTGGTGTAGAAGTAGCCATTGTTGTTGGTGGTGGAAATATCTGGCGAGGGGTTGCAGGTAGTACAAAAGGAATGGATAGAGCATCAGCTGATCATATGGGAATGCTGGCAACGGTGATGAATGCATTGGCACTCCAAGATGCTTTAGAAAACATGGATGTTATTACTCGGGTTCAGACAGCGATTGAAATGCGGGAGGTAGCGGAACCGTATATACGCAGAAGAGCGATTCGCCATTTAGAGAAAGGACGAGTGGTTATATTTGCAGCAGGTACAGGTAACCCATATTTTTCAACGGACACAACCTCTGCGTTGCGAGCTGCAGAAATTGAAGCTGATGTTATTTTAATGGCCAAACGTGGTGTAGATGGTGTATATGATGATGATCCACGAAATAATCCTCATGCAAAGAAAATTGAGAACTTACGTTATATTGATGTATTAAATAAAGGATTAAAAGTAATGGATTCTACAGCAATATCATTATGTATGGATAATGATATTCCAATTATTGTTTTTGGTTTAGATGATCCAGTTAATATTGGAAAAGTTATTTTTGGTGAACAAATAGGAACATTTATAAAGGGGGAATAATACTGTGATTAAGGAGATCAATAAAAAACAAAAAGAGAGTATGAATAAAACACTTGAGGCGTTGAAGCATGAACTATCAACTTTACGTGCAGGTCGTGCAAGTGTATCATTGCTTGATAAAATATCAGTTGATTACTATGGAACACTAACACCTGTCAATCAAATGGCTAATGTCTCTATTCCTGAAGCCCGTGTGTTATTGATTCAGCCTTGGGATAAAACGTCTATAGGCAACATTGAAAAAGCCATTTTAAAATCCGAATTAGGTATTACGCCTGCAAATGATGGTAATGTGATTCGTTTAGTGATTCCTGCTTTAACAGAAGAGAGAAGAAAAGAACTTGTAAAGTTAGTGAAAAAGTATGGAGAAGAAGCTAAAGTTGTTATTCGTAATGCAAGAAGAGATAGTAATGATTCAATTAAGAAGATGACAAAAAATGGTGATGTCTCTGAAGATGATGCCAAACGGGCACAAGATGAGGTGCAAGAAATAACAAATGAATACATCAAGAAAGTTGAAGAGATTATTGAACTTAAAGAAAATGAAGTAATGGAAGTTTAATATTAGTACACATATTATAAAGTGGAAGTGAATCATTAATGAGTATGAACGTTATTTCCTATCTTTTAACAGATGCACAAGAGATATTACAGGCGCATCATATTGAAATTAAGGATATTATTATGACAGCACCGCCACGGGAGAAACAAGCACAGGAAGGAAAGCTGCGCGTTGTAGCCCAAAAAATGCTTGCACATAACCAAGCTGTGTTAACGGTTTGCCATCAATTAGTAGGAGAAAATGTAGAAGAAATAAAAAATAAGGCAGCAAACAGCAGGTAGCAAACAGCAGGTAGCAGGTAGGGAAAGATAAAAGAAATTAAAAATTTGATTCCATTGAGAAAAGTATATTTTTTAGTAAAATCAATCTATATATTGTGTTCTGTTATTATAACAAGTACAATATATGGATTGCGAATGAGTCTAAAAGGGTGTTTCAGCAGAATCAAATTTATAATGACAATGAAACGGTTTATTTAACGCTATCATGAAAAAGTAGAAAGTAGCAAGCTAAAACCTACCTGCTACAGCGAACGAAGTGAGGGTGCTGCTTTCTGCCCTGATCAGAATTATGGGGGAATGAAGATAATGAATTTGATTGTACAGAAATTTGGGGGAACATCTGTCGCTACATCCGAAAGACGCATGATGGTAGCACAGCGTATTGTGGATGCGATTGATCAAGGTTATCAACCCGTTGTTGTCGTTTCTGCAATTGGACGCTCTGGTGATCCATATGCTACGGATACACTTATTGATTTAGCAACAAGTGTTCACTCTGATATAAATATTCGAGAATTAGATTTATTAATGTCTTGTGGAGAGATTATATCTGGTGTGGTGATGGCCAATACTTTAAAAGCACTAGGCTATGATGCGGTTCTCTTAACTGGAGGTCAGGCGGGTATCTGTACAAATGATCAATTTGGGAATGGTAGGATACTTGAAATTAAACCAGAGGGAATTTTGAACCATTTGAATGAAGGAAAAATTGTAATTGTGGCTGGATTTCAAGGCCAAGCGGAAAGTGGTGAGGTTGTTACTTTAGGAAGAGGTGGAAGTGATACAACGGCATCTGCTTTAGGGGTTGCTTTGAATGCAGAATTAATCGAAATTTATACAGATGTAGAAGGAATTATGACTGCTGATCCTAGGTTAGTTCCTGATGCGCAGATTTTAGATGTTGTTACCTATGGTGAAGTATGCGAAATGGCTTATCAGGGTGCAACGGTCATTCATCCTAGGGCGGTAGAAGTTGCTATGCAAAAAGGAATTCCACTGCGGATTAGATCAACTTTTACGGATGGTCCAGGAACGCTTATTACAAATGCTCAACTCCGAAAGGGAATAGAGACAACAACATTCAAAGATGGCAGAATAATTACTGGTATTGCTCAAATTACGAAAGTTGCACAGCTTCACCTTAGTTTAGAAGAAGAAAAATCCACGGCTCATATTAAATTGGAAATATTGAAAGCAGTAGCAGACGCTCAGATAAACATTGATTTGATCAATGTTTTGCCCACTGAAGTTGCCTTTATTGTAAAAGAAACAAAAGTTGAGAAGGCATTGGAGGTATTAAAACCCATAGCTCCGAATATTATTGTAAAAAGGGATTGTGCAAAAATTTCTGTTGTTGGGGCAACGATTGAAGAAATACCGGGCGTCATGGCTGGTTTAGTTGAAGCGCTTAATAAAGAGAATGTAAATATTTTACAGACTTCAGATTCTAATATTACCATTTCATGCCTTATAAAGGGAGAAGATACAGGTAAATCCCTGAGGGCATTACACCAGCACTTCATTTCTGATTTCTGTAAAAAATAATTTTTATATTTATAAGAAGCACAATCTTCTTTAGAAAAACAACATATTACTTTTTAAAGAAGAGGTTTTATTTCTTTCAGTTTTAAGATATTTTGAGGATGGTTTAGAATGGGGAGTTAGCAGAGGGTAGTTATTGGATAAGTCATGGAGGTGGCATAATGAAAAATTTTGGCAGAGTACTAACTGCCATGGTTACACCTATGGATGATAATCTCAATGTGGATTATGAAGCAGCAAAAGAGTTAGCTCTATACTTGGTGCAACATGGCTCAGACGGTATTGTTGTGTGCGGCACAACAGGAGAATCGCCTACTTTATCAGAAACAGAAAAACTTAATTTGTTTAAAGCCGTCAAAGAAGCGGTAGGGGATCAAGCTTTTATCATTGCAGGAACGGGTTCTAATGATACTAAGAAAACGATTGAGTTTTCTAAAAAAGCAGAAGCAATAGGTGTTGATGGGTTTTTGTTGGTTACGCCTTATTATAATAAGCCGCCGCAAAAGGCTTTATATGAGCACTATAAATCAATTGCTGAAGCAGTTAGTACACCGATTATTCTTTACAATGTTCCCGGGCGAACAGGTACAAATATGACGCCTGGTTTAGTAGCTGATTTAGCTAAAATACCGAATATTGTTGCGGTGAAGGAAGCCAGTGGTGATGTTAATCAGGCTGCAGAGATTCGTAGAATGACACCTAAAGATTTTATGATCTACTGTGGTGAAGACGCATTAACTTTGCCGATCTTGTCAGTGGGTGGCGAAGGCGTTATTAGTGTTGCTTCTCATTGTGCAGGAGATCTGATGAAAGAGATGATTGATGCTTACTTTGATAATGATCGTGAAAAAGCCACAGAGATCCACTTGAAGTTATTACCTGTTTTCAAGGGGTTATTCATGGTAACGAATCCTATCCCTGTCAAGTTTGCTGTTAATTACATGGGAATTAATGCTGGTAAATTACGTCCACCGCTTTATGAAGCATCAGAAGAAGTTAAAGACGCTATCCGTTCAATCTTAAATGAACTTGGTGTGGTATAGTAAGATAAAGATATTATAAGATTATACTTGTTTTTAAAATAACCTCTGTGTTTCAGGGGTTATTTTTTATTACGACAATGTATAAAATCTTTGGATATCGTTCCACTTTCAGCAACCGAAGGTTGCGGTCTTTCCTCGTTCCTCAGAAAAACGGATAAAAACCGTTTTTCCATATGCACAAAAAATCCCCTTTTGAATATTGATAAAGTAATAGAAAGCTAATAGGAGGGGATTTTGTGAGCAGCAGGAAAAATGAAGTGTCATCGCTTATAAAGCTAGTGAGTGCTTTAGAAACAATAGATTGCCATCATTTAAACGACTGCCCAATTGGTGGGATTACAGATGATTCAAATACGGTTAAACCGGGAGATATATTTGTTGCTATTAAAGGATTACGTGTCGATGGTCATCAATATATAAATGAAGCTATTAAACGAGGGGCTGGGGCACTCGTTGTAGAGGATGATGATATCAAGGATGTCATTCCTACGATTGTTGTTTCTGATGCACGAGTTGCATTAGCACAACTCGCGAATGCTTTTTACGATAAGCCGTCTCAGCAGTTAAAAGTGATTGGGGTTACAGGAACAACAGGAAAAACAACCACAACATTTATGCTTGACCACATATTTTCATATTCAAAAAAAAGAAGTGGGATTATTGGGACGTTGCAGCGGAAAATTGATCAATGTATTATTCCTTCCTATACAACAACACCTAATCCACCAGAGTTGCAAGGTCTATTGCGAGAGATGATCGATCACCATGTAGAAGTGGTATCGATGGAAGTTTCTTCGCATGGATTGGTACTTCATCGAGTCAACGGGATAGATTTTGATATTGGGATTTTTACTAATATTACAAAAGATCATTTGAGTTTTCATGAGAACTTTACAAATTATCTTAATGCTAAAAGTGAATTGTTTGTTAAGCTTAAGAAGGAAGGGTATGCACTGTTTAATTTAGATGATCCATTTTCCTATTATCTGATGCAGGAGACTCGGGCTAACATATTAACGTTTGGTATGGGGGTAGATGCTGATTTAGCTGTGCAAAATATAAGACTCCATTCAAGGGGAAGTCAATGTGATGTGATATTGCATAAAGAAATCACAGCACTAAATGGTAAACGAATTAAGCCATTTACCCAAACCCTGAATCTAAATATTTTAGGGAAACACAACATTTATAATGCGTTAGGTGCTTTTCTAGCGGGTTTGATTTATGGGCTAATGCCACACGCTATATGTGAGGCTTTAGAATCATTTGATGGGGTAAAAAGAAGGATGCAGATTGTTTATGATAAAGACTTTCTTGTATTAGATGATTTTGCGCATAATATTGGCAGCATGACCTCAGTATTTGAAACCATTCAGGGAATGGATTATAAGCAATTGATTATTGTCAATTTTCTAAAAGGAAGCAGGGGCGTGGAAGCAAATAAAATTAACGCTGAATTGATTTCGCGTTGGGCGAAACGGCTTAAATTGAAACAATTGATCACGACTCGGAGCGAATCCAGGGTACTTAAGAAAAACATTGTTTTTGATGATGAGGAGGAAGTATATAATCGTGTTATTAAGAATCATAATATTTCAGTTGTAAATACTAAAGAATTAGAAGAAGCCATTAAATTAGCATTAGAATGGGTGCAACAGGACGATATTATTTTATTATTGGGGACACAAGGAATAGATGCGGGTGCTGAGATTGTTCATAATTTATTAAAGGAAGATGTTTAGAAAACATATAATCGGACAAAATAAGGATATATTATTTATTATTAGTTGTGGAAAACCAAAAAATAAATTATAATAAAGCTAAGAATGAATGGACGGTTTTTAGAAATGGTTTGATTTGATTGCTCCTATCTGCCCTTTATCAAAAAAATATCCAGTTTTAAATCGTTTTGCTTTAAAATAAATAGGAGGTGTTATTAATTTAATGGCTAACGGACAAAATTCACTTAATATTATTCCGTTAGGGGGATTAGGAGAAATCGGGAAAAACATGACAGTAATTGAGTACGGAAATGATATTATATTGATCGATTCAGGTTTAATGTTTCCGGAAGAAGAGATGTTAGGGATTGATATTGTGATTCCAGACATTACTTACTTGATTGAAAATAAGGATCGGATTAGAGGAATTGTGCTTACACATGGTCATGAAGATCACATTGGTGCTTTACCATATGTTCTTCAACGTATTGATGTGCCCGTATATGGAACCAAATTAACCCTAGGATTAGTTGAAGTTAAATTGAAAGAAAATAAGATTCCCATGAAAGGTCGTCTTCATGTTATTAAATCCAGAGATAAAGTAAAGATTGGTTGTTTTACTGTACAACCTATTAAAATGAATCATAGTATACCGGATGCGGTTGGCTTTGCAATACAAACGCCAATCGGTATGGTGGTTCATTCTGGAGACTATAAATTTGATCAGACACCTGTTGATTCAGAAGTGGCAGATATTCATAAATTAGCGGAACTCGGAGACCAGGGTGTCTTGGTGTTAATGGCTGATAGTACAAATGCTGAACGCGAGGGATTTACGCATTCCGAAAGGACGGTGCGCGCTACTTTAGATGAGGTTTTTCGTAAGGCTAAAGAGCGCATTATTGTTGCGACATTTGCCTCAAATGTACACCGAATTCAGCAGATTATTGATGCAGCTCATAACCATGAAAGAAGAGTAGCCGTTGTTGGCCGAAGTATGGTCAATGTCATCAATATTGCTACAGAATTGGGATATTTAAATATTCCCGAAGATATATTGGTTGATATAGATAAAATTAATCGTTTACCCAAGGATGAAATTGTGGTTTTAACAACCGGTAGTCAAGGTGAGCCTATGTCGGCTTTGACACGTATGTCACTACAAGAGCATCGCAAGATTAATATTCTGCCAGGAGATACGGTATTGATTTCTGCTACACCGATTCCTGGTAATGAGAAATTAGTATCTAGAACGATTAATCGACTGTTCGAACAGGGAGCCGATGTCGTTTATCAAGGAAGCACAGGCGTTCATGTATCAGGGCATGCCAGCCGCGAAGAAATGAAATTGTTACTGAATCTTACACGCCCAAAATTCTTCATTCCTGTACATGGTGAATATCGTCATTTGATTCATCATGCCAGATTAGCAGAGGATACCGGTATTCCAGCAGAAAATATTTTTGTTGGCGAAAATGGCTGCGTTTTTAGATTTACAAAGAAAAAAGGCAGTATAGCAGGTAAAGTAACGGCAGGGAAAGTGCTGGTAGACGGCCTTGGGGTTGGAGATGTAGGCAATATTGTGCTT
Source organism: Clostridia bacterium (assembly GCA_030625885.1). Taxonomy (GTDB): domain Bacteria; phylum Bacillota; class DAOUPZ01; order DAOUPZ01; family DAOUPZ01; genus DAOUPZ01. Next base: position 93,357 of record DAOUPZ010000004.1, on the reverse strand, counting down.
CGAGATCGCAAGCAATTATCTCAAGATGGAATTGTTATTGTGGTTATAACCATTAATAAGCAAACGGGAAAGATACTATTAGGCCCAGAAATCATTTCACGGGGATTTGTTTATGTAAGAGAGTCTGAAGAATTAATAGATAGAGCCAGAGATATTACAAAAGAGGCAGTAGAAAACCTTCTAGAAAATAATAATGTGGAATGGTCAGTAATTAAATCAACTATTCGTGATGCACTAGGAAAGCATCTTTACGAAAAAACTAAAAGACGTCCAATGATTATGCCCATTATAATGGAATTGTAAAAACAGATAGAATATTCTATCTGTTTTTTTTTAAGGAGAAATTGTTCTTGGATATTGTACAATAATTTACTAGGTATCAGTATTCTTTTTTGCGGAAAAATATAATTAAACCAATATAAAGGAGTGAGCAAAGATGGCTCGAAACCCTAAATTAGATTCACTAAAATATGAAGTAGCGGAAGAGTTAGGATTGATTAATAGTGGTCCTGAAGAGTACAAACAATTTTTAAAAGATTACAAATATGAAGTAGCAAATGAAGTGGGTGTCAATCTGAAAAAGGGTTATAATGGTGACTTAACAACGAAAGAAGCCGGTCAAGTTGGTGGTCGTATAGGTGGGAAAATTGGCGGCAACATGGTTAAAAAGTTAATCGAACAGGCTGAAAGTCAAATGTAGTAGGTTATAGAGGAGCTCATATAGGCTCCTCTTATCTTTTTTAATCTTTTACTTTCCACTTTCAGCGACCAAAGGGAGCGATCTTTCTTCTTTCCACTTATGTATATTTTAATCCAATTTAAACATACTATGGATGATTATATAAATGGAGGCTGATATTAATGGGAAAACAGACATTATCAGGACGGGGAGAAACATTGCCCCATCCAGAAGGAAAGCCTAAAGAAAGCTCTGATACGAAGAAGAAATTATCTGCAAATAAATTACAACTAAAAACATTAAATGATTTAGGGCAACTTGATGTTCCGTCAGATGTAAGTGATATTCATTGCCTCTCAATTATAGGACAGATAGAAGGTCATATGGTTTTACCGCCACAAAATAAAACAACAAAGTATGAACATATTATCCCTCAACTGGTTGCGATTGAACAAAACCCACATATAAAAGGATTGCTGGTGGTTTTAAATACAGTAGGGGGAGATGTAGAGGCAGGATTAGCCTTAGCAGAGATGATTAGAAGCCTTAGTAAGCCATCTGTATCTTTGGTGTTAGGAGGCGGGCATTCTATTGGTGTTCCCATTGCTGCTTCATCTTGCTATTCTTTTATCACGGACACAGCAACAATGACACTGCATCCGATCCGTTTAACCGGTTTAGTGATTAGTGTGCCTCAAACATATGAGTATTTGGAAAAAATGCAAGACCGAGTGGTTAAGTTTGTAGCTAATAATTCTGGGATGACTGAAGTGCGTTTTCGCCAGCTCATGTATAATACGGGTGAATTAGCAAGAGATATTGGTACTGTTTTAGTAGGAAAGGATGCAGTGAAAGAAGGATTGATTGACGAAGTTGGAGGTTTAGGAAAAGCAATAACAAAGCTTAACGAATTGATTAAAGAAGGTGAATAATCATGTTACTTTATACTGATGTACCCATTGAATCCGTTTTGGCAGGTATAAATGAACCTAGAGAAGATTATTTAGAAATGGAATGGCAAGGCATTAGATTTCTAGTAGAGCCTGTGGGGGATAACGAAGGAAAAATTGTACAAATGATGAGTACGGATCCACAGGATTATTTGAATCCCTGTTATATGCCGGGAAGTATGGTTCGTTATACACCTCACTTTGAAGGAATGTAAAAATCTCAGTTTTTATTTCTAATAAAAGGAAATAAAAACTGAGATTTTTTTTATTTTGTCATTTCCATATTTTTATTTGTGTTATAATAGTAGAAGATTGAATAAGTTTAGGGATATGTACTTTAGTAAGCGGAGGGATCATCATGACAATATTAACAGCAATAATTCTAGGCATTGTTCAAGGCTTAACCGAATTTTTGCCCATCAGTAGTTCAGGGCATTTGGTTATCTTCCAGCATTTTTTAGGGGTTAAAGAACCAGGTATATATTTCGAAGTTGCCGTTCATTTAGGAACATTAGTTTCTATTGGCATTGTGTTTTGGAAGGATATCATAGGAATGTTGCACGCGTTTTTCGGGTTGTTTTCTAGACGTAAATTTCGCACCACCGAGGAACAGCGTTCAATACAATTGATAAAATATATTATCCTAGGCTCGATTCCTACAGCTATAATTGGATTTTTGCTAGAACCAATTTTTGAAGGTTTTTTTGAATCGGTTTATTTGGTAGGATGGACGTTATTGATTACAGGAATCATATTGTGGATTGCAGACCATGCGGCTCACGGAAGGAAGGAAATTTTTGGGATGAAAGGGATCGATGCCATATTGATTGGTATTGCTCAAGGGGCAGCTATTACCCCTGGAATATCTCGATCAGGTTCTACGATTGCGGCGGGTCTTTTATTGGGATTGAACAGGGAGACCGCTACACGTTATTCTTTCCTTCTTTCTATACCAGCTGTTGTTGGTGCTAGTATTTTTAAATTAAAAGATCTTTTCGAGATGGGGGCAGTGGATATTCCTTTTATGCCGCTTATTGTTGCTACAGTGACTTCAATTGTGTTTGGTGTTATGGCTATTCTTTTGGTCATGAAGGCTTTAAAACAAGGGAAATTAAAATATTTTTCCTATTACTGTTGGTTATTAGGAACATTTATTATATTATATCAAATCTTTTAGCGTTGTAAAAACAATACAGATGGAACCGTTCCCAGTCTCACTTGGAACCAAGGATTTGTATTTACCCTACATAAAAGTAGGGTTTTTGTTTATAATGAGATTAACAGATGTCAAAATATTGCTTGAGGTGAATAAGATGGGAAGAAAAAGAAAAGTTAAAGCACCAAAAAAAGATGAATTGAATATTGAAACGATCGGTGTGGTATGGATTGCCATTGGATTGTTTTCTATGACGAGTTTATGGATTGAATCTATGGGGATCGTAGGAGCAGGGGTAAAAAAATTATTAACGATTATTGCTGGTGATGGCGCAGTTTTGATCCCTATTTTACTTTTAGTTTGGGGTGCAGAAATAATCCGAAGAAAAGAGAAGAACCATTTTACTAAGCAGAACACAGCATTAATGGTACTGGTTTGTTGTTTGCTGGTTTTATTTCATTTGCAGCTTAACACTGAACATTGGATTAAGGAAGGTTATCAGGGAGAAGGCGGTGGTATGCTGGGCGGGGTGTTTACATGGTTTTTAACCAAGTTATTTGCTACCGCAGGTACATATTTTATGATTGCACTGATTGCAGGGATTGCGTTGATGGTGTTAACCAATACTTCTTTAGGAGAATTGGTTAGCAAAATAAGCGAAAAGTTACGCTTAGGTTTTCAGCAATTAGGGATGAGTTTAGCAAAAAGTAAAAAGACAAAAAAAGTAGTCAAAGATAAAAATATTGAAAAATCAAATATATCAGAGCAAAAATCAAAAAAGTCAGAACAAAAATCTGGGGTTGTTCATCAAGAATTGTTACAAAAAGGGAAAAAAGATGAAATAGCGGAGCCGCTTATTAATTCTGCTCAATTAAGGTGTATGGAAGAAAGTGTTTCTGTGTCGGATGAAATAATAAAAGAAAATCAATCGCAGGCAGATACTTTTTGTCCTGCCCCAACCTTGTTAAAAGATGAAACCTATCATTTGCCTCCTATTACACTTTTGAATAAAACTAAAGATTTAGGCGGGGGGCAGACTGAATTAGAGTTAAGAGGAAAAGCAAAGATATTAGAGGAAACACTAAATAGCTTTGGTATTCATGCTAGTGTAACAGAGATATTTGAAGGACCAGCGATTACACGTTACGAGGTGCAGCCGCCTCAGGGTGTCAAAGTTAGTAAAATTGTTCATTTAGCTGACGATATTGCACTGAGTATGGCTGCTCGAGATGTGCGGATTGAAGCACCTGTGCCAGGAAAATCAGTCGTTGGAATAGAAATTCCTAATGCAGAAGTTGCAGCTGTTAACATGCGGGAAATATTAGAAGCAATTGGCAACTTAAAAAAACCAGAAGCATTAAACGTGGTACTGGGCAAAGATATTTCCGGGAATCCGGTTGTAACTGATTTGATAAAAGCACCTCATTTATTGATTGCAGGCGCAACGGGATCTGGGAAAAGCGTTTGTATTAATACCTTAATCACGAGTCTTTTATATCAGTGTGCGCCTCATGAAGTCAAGCTATTGATGGTCGATCCTAAGATGGTGGAATTGACTAACTACAATGGTATTCCTCATCTGATAGCGCCTGTTGTAACCGACCCACGCAAAGCAGCCAGTGCATTGCAGTGGATTGTTAAAGAAATGGAAAATCGCTATCATCTATTTGCAGGTGCAGGAGTTAGGGATATTAAAAGTTACAATGCGCTGCAATTGGAAGAAACTGAAGAAGATCATGTGGTTTCAACGTTGCCCTATATTGTTGTGATTATTGATGAATTAGCGGATTTAATGATGGTGGCGCAAGGCGATGTGGAGGATGCCATTTGCCGGTTAACTCAGATGGCTCGTGCGGCAGGTATTCATCTTGTCGTAGCAACACAACGCCCTTCTGTAGATGTGATAACAGGTGTTATTAAATCCAATATACCCTCCCGTATTTCTTTTGCAGTTTCTAGTCAGGTTGACTCTAGAACCATATTAGATATGAGTGGGGCTGAAAAATTATTAGGCAAAGGAGATATGCTTTTTCTTCCTATCGGGGCTGCGAAACCGATTCGTATTCAAGGTGCTTATATTTCTGATAAAGAAGTAGAAAAGTTAATTAATTTTGTAAAACTACAGAAGAAGCCAGATTATCAACAAGATATATTTGCGGTTATGGATGAAAGTGCTTCTACTTATACTGAAATGGATCCCCTATTCCAAGAAGCTGTACAGATCGTTTTACAGCGAGGACAGGCTTCTGTTTCATTATTGCAGAGAAGATTAAAAGTAGGTTATAATCGTGCTTTAAGATTGATGGAACAGATGGAAGAGAATGGAATCGTCGGCCCTCATGAAGGGAGTAAACCGCGTCAAGTTTTGATAACTGAAGAATATTTGGAAAATTTAAGTGATTAGAGATCATAAAGGAATAATTTGTTGATGATCTCTTGGTTAATTTGGTATAATTTACTACTTCCTTTCATAAAATGGACTAGATAATGGATAAGTCTTAGAAAGGAGGGTTAGGTATGCGCTTAAGTGACTTAAATGGTGTTGAAGTGATAAACATGCATGATGGAACAAGAATTGGTGTTATTAGTGCGTCAGATTTAATTTTAAATGAGGATACAGGGCAAATTGAAGCCATTGTGGTTCCTTCAAAGAATAAATTTAGTATTTGGGGAAATCATAGTGAAATGACGATTCCCTGGGAACAGATATGTAAGATTGGTTCTGAAGTGATTATTGTGGATTTGTCAGAAGGGCTTGAAAATAGAAAAACAAATAAAAAAAAGAATCGATTATGGGGGATTGAAAAAGGATAAAATGTTTATTAGAACTATTGACATCCGTTAGAATTTGTACGAAAATATAATTAACATTTTCTTGGGATTTGGAAGAAATGGCTGGAGAGGAACATCTATTCTCCGGCCATTTTTACTAAGATATTTTTGATATATTGAAAGGGTGAGTGTGTTAATGGAAAAAATAATTGTTACTGGTGCAACGGGACGGATGGGAAGAGAAACAGTTAAAGCGATTCTTAAGGAATCCGACATGAAATTAGTCGGGATTGTGGACACCAATCTGGTGGGAGAAGATATTGGTGAAGTGGTAGGTGTTGGACGGATTGGCCTTGCGGTGGTGAGTGATTTAAAAGCATTAATTGAAGCAGTGGAACCAACAATTATGGTGGATTTTACAAATCCTAATGTGGTCAATGAAAATATTGAAATTGCATTGTCGCACAGAGTGGCAACCGTTGTAGGGACATCGGGATTCAGTCAAGAAGACTTATGCCGCATACAAAAAAGATGCCAGGAATATGATGTCAATACACTGATTGTACCTAACTTTGCAATTGGTGCTGTGCTCATGATGAAATTTGCAAAAATTGCAGCACGTTATATGCCCCAAGTAGAGATTATTGAGCGGCATCATGATCAAAAGCTTGATGCACCTTCCGGAACAGCTATAAAGACGGCAGAATTGATTGCTTCAAGCCGCTTAGAATTAGAAGAAGGAAACAAGGGTGAATTTGAAAAAGTGAAGGGCGCTCGAGGCGGGAAATATCAAGGTATACCGATTCATAGTATTCGTTTGCCTGGATATGTTGCACATCAAGAAGTTCTTTTTGGAGGTGTTGGGCAAACGCTTACAATTCGTCATGATTCCCTTAATCGAGAATCTTTTATGCCTGGTGTTATTATGGCAATCCATAAAGTAAAGGAGATTAATGGGTTAGTTTATGGTTTGGATAATGTAATAGAGGAATAATAACAAAAAACTTAATATAATAAAAACAAGCACCTCCTCTTTCGCTATCACATATATTAAGGGTGAGTCAGAATAGCATGCTGGAAGGAGGAAGAAGGATGATTCCGAAGTTAGCGGGGCTCAAGGTAACAGTCCTCGGAGGAGATAAAAGGGATAAAGTTGTCATGCAATATTTATTGAGGCAACAGGTTATCGTAAAAGCGGTTGGATTTTGTGAATCCATTACAGGCGTTCAGACCATTCCGGATCTTAAAGCAGGTATTCAGGATACGGATGCTATTGTGGGTCCTATTTTTGGTACGGATGATACGGGTAGGATAAAACGTACGCCAAATGGACAGAATCTTGTTTTTTCTCAAGAACTATTTGCTCAGATACCTACTCATGTACCCATTTTAATGGGTTCTATGCCAAAACATATTGTGCAAATGGCTAACCATTATGGTCTTAGAGTGATTCAATATGCTAATATGGATGAACTAGCTGTCCTTAATTCTGTTCCAACGGCGGAAGGGGCAATTCAAGTTGCGATGCAGGAGTTGCCCATTACCATTCATGAAAGTCGAGTGGTTGTCTTAGGATTCGGACGTGTGGGTGCAACATTAGCCAAGATGCTGAAGGCACTAGGTGCACAGGTTCAAGTTGTTTCCAAAGATCCTCTAGAATTAGCAAAGGCCCAAGTCGCAGGATTACAAAGTATTCCCTGGACTTCTCTTTCGACTAGCTTAACAGATGCGCAACTTATATATAATACAGTTCCAGCCCTCGTCTTAACCGCAGAAATATTAGAAACTGTTTTCCAGCAGGCATTAATTATTGATATTGCTTCAGCACCAGGCGGAACAGATTTTTCAGCAGCAAAGCAAAAAGGTATACGTGCTATGTCCTGTTTAGGACTACCTGGTAAAGTTGCGCCTCAAACTGCCGGAGCGTATTTGGCTGAAACAATTAGTACCTTATTGGAAAGAGAATGTTTAACCTAAGTTTTTGTTAAGAATGGAGGTGCTTGTCATGTTATTAGAGGGGAAAAGGGTTGGCTTTGCTTTAACGGGGTCTCATTGTACACTGGCAAAAGTATTACCCGAAATCCAGCGGCTTGTGGACGCTGGGGCAGAAGTTTATCCTATTATTTCCGATAGCGTAAACCAAATGGATACTAAATTTGGTACCGCAGCGAATTGGAAAAAATCTCTTGTAGAGATTACAAAACATGAAATTATTACCACGATTGTAGGCGCTGAACCTGTTGGGCCGCAAAAGCTTTTTGATGTAATGGTTGTTGCGCCTTGTTCCGGGAATACGGCAGCTAAGCTTGTTAATGCCATTGTTGATACGCCTGTGGTGATGGCAGCAAAGGCTCATTTGCGCAATCAACGCCCTTTGGTATTGGCGATTTCAACGAATGATGGATTGGGATTAAATTTTCGGAATATTGGATTGTTAATTAATACAAAGAATATATATATGGTGCCTTTTGGGCAGGATAATGCTGTTAAAAAGGCGAACTCATTAGTTGCCAAGATGCCTTTAATTTTGGAAACAGTTGAATATGCCTTAAAAGGAAAACAAATTCAGCCTGTATTGATTAATCACGAGTAAGAAAAACAGCTTTGCAGTTTTCGTAATCTTTACCCTCTAATACAATGTAATTAAAAATAAACCATAAAAAACATTTTTGTGGTACTTTTATATATAAAATACGTTCTATATTAATATATATGCAGATGTACGATTATACTATGATGGTTATAATAAACACTTTATAATAAATATAGTTATTTAAGGGATGAGGAGGAAAAAAGATGAAAGCGTATAATGTAGCAGTAGTAGGAGCCACTGGGGCAGTGGGTAAGGAAATGATGCATGTTTTAGAGGAACGCAATTTTCCAGTTAATGAGTTGATTCCTCTGGCGTTGCCAGAAGATGCTGGGAAGAAGGTGTTGTTTCAAGGAAAGGAATATGAAGTTCAGGCTGCTTCTCCTGATGCTTTTGAAGGGGTTGAGATTGCTTTGTTTAGTGCAGGGGGTGGAGCTAGTTTAGAGTTAGCACCCGAAGCAGCAAAGCGGGGCGCTGTGGTAGTCGATAATAGCAGTGCTTTTCGTATGGATCCCGATACGCCGCTGGTTGTTCCGGAAGTTAATCCTGAGGATTGTCATAAACATCAGGGGATTATTGCCAACCCCAATTGTTCAACCATTCAGATGGTAGCAGCTTTAAAACCATTACATGATGCGGCCAAAATAAAGCGGGTTGTTGTTTCTACTTATCAAGCTGTTTCCGGTTCAGGGTTGGCAGCGATTGAGGAACTCCATCAACAAACAAAAGATATGATTGCGGGGGAAGTGACACAAGCAAAAGTATACCCCTATCAAATTGCCTTTAATGCTTTGCCTCACATCGATGTTTTCTTGGATAATGATTATACTAAGGAAGAAATGAAGATGATTGATGAGACGAAGAAGATTATGGGGGATGATACCATTAAGGTGACCGCAACGACGGTTCGTATTCCAGTCATTCGCGCTCATTCTGAGTCCGTTAATATTGAAACAGAAAAACATTTATCACCGGATGAAGCTAGAGCGCTTTTAGCTAAGGCGCCTGGTATTCAAGTTATTGATGATCCAGCCAATTTAAAATATCCATTAGCTTTGGATGCAGAAGGCCAAGGTGATGTACTGGTGGGTAGAATTCGTCAGGACTTCTCCATTGAAAACGGTTTGAATATGTGGGTTGTTGCCGATAATTTGCTTAAAGGGGCAGCACTTAATGCGGTTCAAATTGCAGAATATCTTATTGCACATAATCTGGCGTAAAAATGTATATTCTATAATAGATACTCACCTTGTTAAGGTGAGTATCGTTTTTTATGAGGGGGATAGTTCTCAGTTATCAGTTCTCAGCAAAAGATGAACTGAACAAGTTAGGCTAAGGCTTTAATGTTTGTAGAAGGTTTAAGGTCTTTTATTTTTTTTCTGAGAACCGGGAATTGAGAGCTGAGAACTCAAAATCTTTTTCCCAAGAATCAAAAAAAGAAAGAGGTGTATAGCATGGAACTATTCATTGATACGGCGCATGTCGAAGAAATCAAAGAGGCTGCATCCTGGGGTGTCATTTCAGGGGTGACCACCAACCCCACATTGATTGCCAAAGAAAAACGTGATTTTAAAGAGGTTGTTAAAGAAATATGTTGTATTGTATCTGGTCCCATTAGTGCAGAAGTCATTAGCACAAATTGTGACGGTATGGTCAAAGAAGCAAGAGAACTGGTGCAATTGGCGCCGAATGTGGTGATAAAAATTCCCATGACGATGGAGGGGATCAAGGCGGTACATATCTTGAAACAGGAAAATATTCGTACCAATGTGACCTTGATATTTTCTGCAAACCAGGCACTTTTAGCTGCCAGAGCAGGGGCAACTTATGTCAGTCCTTTTGTAGGACGTTTAGATGATATTGGGTATGATGGAACGCAGGTTGTGAAAGATACTAAAGATATATTTAATGGTTATGGCTTAGCCACTCAGGTGATTGCCGCCAGCATTCGGCATCCCCAGCATGTACTGCAAGCGGCTCAGGCAGGAAGCGATATTGCGACGGTTCCCTATGGGATTTTATGTAAAATGTTTAAGCATCCGTTGACGGATAAAGGGATTGAACGATTTTTAAAGGATTGGGAGGGTGTAGAGGGCAGTAGGTAATTTTTTTACAAGATCCGACAATTTCTTTTGATAATTAATACAAACTATGATAAAATAACTGAATGTATAAGCGTTACTATATACTAGTATGTATTAAGGGGATGAGAAGAGATGATTCATAAAATTGCCATGGATCTTGTAACAGTGAGTGAAGCTGCAGCAGTGGCAGGTGACAAATGGGTTGGACGGGGAGATAAGATCGCTGCGGATCAAGCTGCTGTTGATGCGATGCGTTCTGCTTTTCATAATTTAGATATCGATGGCGTTGTTGTTATTGGTGAAGGAGAAATTGATGAAGCACCCATGTTATATATTGGTGAAGAAGTAGGAACGAAGAATGGACCTGCAGTTGATATTGCTGTTGATCCGTTAGATGGGACTACCTTAACTTCAAAAGGAATGGCAAATGCAGTTGTGGTCATGGCAGTGGCAAAAAGAGGCCATTTGTTGCATGCACCAGATATGTATATGGAAAAGATAGCGGTAGGACCCAAGGCAGCCGGGCATGTTGACATTGATGCGCCTGTTGCTGAAAATATTAAGAATGTTGCAAAAGCATTGGGGAAAGCGGTTGAGGATGTTGTTGTGATCTGTTTAGATCGTCCGCGTCACCGCGATGTGATCGATGCGACAATAAAAACCGGGGCACGGTTAAAATTAATCACTGACGGTGATGTAGCAGGCGCGATTGCAACGGCTATAGAAGGTGTTGAAGGTGATATCATGATCGGTATTGGCGGGGCACCGGAAGGTGTTGTTACGGCTGCAGCTTTGCGTTGTTTAGGCGGGGAGATGCAAGCTCGTTTAGCACCGCGTCATGATGGTGAAACGCAACGCGCTCATAATATGGGGATTGAAGATATCAATAAAGTATTTACGACTGAAGAACTTGCTAAAGGGGATGACCTTGTTTTTGTGGCAACGGGTGTAACCGGTGGTTATTTATTGAATGGTGTGCGTCATGTTGATAATCGGGTGATTACACATTCATTGATTGCCTCTTCTCGTACAAATAGTTATTATTTTGTAGAACGCAATCATTTGATAACAAGTAAAATTGAGGAAGAACAACAAGAATGGGAAATCAAAAAACGGGATTTTTAATCCCGTTTTTTTTATGAGACAGAAAGCGTGATTTTTTAATGATCTTAGACTGTTTTTCTCATTTTTTCTAAAATCGCATTGAGTTCTCCGCCGCTTAGAATAATAAATGCTGAAAAGAAAAGCCATGTCATTAGAACAATGACAGCACCTAAACTGCCGTAGACAGCTTCATAAGAGCCAAAATGATTAACATAATAAGAAAATCCTAATGAAATAATAATCCAACCGCCAACGGCAAAAAACGAACCGGGTATGATGCTTTGCCAATCCACTTTGTGATTTGGAGAAAAATAATAGAGACAGGCAAAAGCGAAAGTAAGCAAAGAAATAATAGAGAGCCAGCGAAGTGTATCCCACAGCACGAGAAAGAATAGTCCCAATCTAAAAAAGAAAGCCAGCCAAAGCCCTAGCTGATGACCAAAAACGAGTAAAATAAGAGCAATAAGAATGAAGAGAGATAAGCCCAGGGTAAAAAGAATGGCAACGCCTCTTATTTTCCAAAAAGGACGCGTATCTTCAACTCTATACGCCTGGTTTAAGGCTCTAATTAAGGCTGTCATGCCTGTAGAGGTAGCCCAAAGGGCGGTAATAATTCCAAAATAAAGTAATTTTCCTTGACGCTCCATTTCAATTATGAGCACATTTTTTTTGATAAATTCAAATGCTGGATCAGGAATGGTTTGTCCAAACAGGTTTAACATTTCATCTGGGGAGATAGGAAGGTAGCTCAGTAGTGTAATTAAAAAAATGAGAAATGGGAAAAGGGCAAAGATAAAATAGTAAGAGAGCTGGGCTGAAGTGCCTAAAACATGATTGATTGCTAGTTCGATCCATAACTTTTTTATTAATTCAATAAGGGTTATGTTTTTTCTTGAGGCCTGTATAAAAGTATTAATATAAATCACTTCCAATCGCTTAGAAATTGAAAATTGAAGATTTCGAGTTTGAAATTAAGATAATCAAGACTCAGTCTTTAATTCATATTCTATTCAAAAATCCTCATAATATCAAACTAATTCCCTGTACGATTTACTACAAAATGCAAACCTTCTTTCATTATAACTATATCTGATATCATAGATAAGAAAACTCTAGAATTTCATATTTCTTTTCTCTAATCTTTTGATTTTAGCTTTTAGCTTTCGCCCTTAAGCTTTTAGCCAATTCTTTTATTTTTTCCTTTCCCTTTTAGCAGCCGTAGGCTGCGGTCTTTTCACTTTCTTATGTTAATATTTTAATTCTTAAATGCATATGATAAAATATCCTAACTTGGAAAACATAAAATAAACAAGCAGAGAAGGATATGTTAGCCATAAAAGAGAACTAATAGCAAGGTTTAAAATGAAATTATGATGAGGTGTTATGATTGAATATTGTTCAGCTAGAAGAAAAGAACTTGTCTGATCTCTATAAAATTGCGAGAGAACTTAATATATCGGGTTTTTCAAAAATGAAGAAAAAAGAGCTGGTATTTGAAATATTAAAAGCAAAGACAGAAAAAGATGGTTTTCTATTTACCCAGGGTGTTTTAGAAATCATGCCGGATGGTTATGGTTTTTTACGGCCGCTAAAATATCTTCCCAGTAAAGATGATATTTATGTCTCTCCATCTCAAATAAGACGATTTGATTTACGTTCTGGTGATATGGTATCCGGTCAGGTTCGCCATCCCAAGGATGGGGAGCGTTACTTTGCATTGCTTCGCGTTGAAGCGGTTAATGGGCGCAATCCAGAACTGTCTTCGGAAAGACTCTATTTTGAAGCGCTTACCCCACTTTATCCTCAGGAACGTATTGCCCTTGAAACAACGAAAGAAAATGTGGCCACCCGTCTTATTGATTTAATTGCCCCTATTGGGAAAGGACAACGTGGACTAATTGTCGCTTCTCCTAAAGCGGGGAAAACGGTCCTTCTTAAGCAGATCGCTAATAGTATTACCCATAATAATCCGGATATTAAGCTGATTGTTTTATTAATAGATGAACGTCCTGAAGAAGTAACCGATATGCAGCGTTCTGTTGACGCCGAAGTGGTGAGTTCCACTTTTGATGAATTGCCGGAAAACCATGTTAAGGTGTCAGAAATGGTATTGGAAAGAGCAAAGCGTTTGGTAGAGCACGGGCAAGATGTTGTTATCTTATTAGATAGTATTACTCGGTTGGCAAGAGCCTATAATTTAGTTATTCCATCTAGCGGACGTACTTTATCTGGAGGAATGGATCCCAGTGCATTACATAAACCGAAACGGTTTTTAGGTGCAGCACGTAATATTGAAGAAGGGGGCAGCCTTACTATTTTGGCTACTGCTTTGGTAGAAACGGGCAGCAGGATGGATGATGTTATCTTTGAAGAGTTTAAGGGAACAGGGAATATGGAATTGCATTTGGATCGTAAGATAGCAGAAAAGAGAATTTTTCCTGCTATGGATGTTTTGCGTTCGGGGACCCGTAAAGAAGAATTATTGCTTAGCAGAAATGAATTAGAAACGGTTTGGAAAATTCGTCGGGAAATCAGTCGATTGGATGGTGCAGAAGCCATTACTATTCTATTGAATAAAATGTCAAATACAACCACTAATATACAATTCGTTCAACGCTTGAATAAGTAAAAAGAACGTGGTATTCTATAAGAAATGAGATTCTTTGCAAATTTAAGGAGTGGAAATATGTTAAATTGGAAATCTTTGATTCAAAAGAAGCCAATCATAGTGATTGGGCCCCTTATTCTTGTGGTAACTGCCACAACAGCGTGGGGTTTTGGACAACAGAAGCCCATAATAATGCCGCAGCAGCAAGCGGTTAGTAAACAGGTTATAGCGGAAAATATATTAACTGAAGGTAAAAAAGAAATAGAAAAGGCTGAAGAAAAGACGCCGGAAAAGCCTAAAATCTTAACTCATAAGATCCAACAGGGTGAAACCCTAGGTGGTATAGCAGAACAATATAATGTTGATATAGATACCATTATTTCTTGTAATGAAGCGCTTAACCCCAGAAGATTAAAAATAGGTCAAGAATTAAAAATTTTATCTGTTAAAGGGGTTGTGCATCAGGTAGAAAAAGGCGAAACATTATGGGATATTACCCGCAATTATAAAATCAAGACCCAAACTGTATTAGCCGCTAATAGTATTAACGATGAATCCAAACTTAAAATTGGACAAGAACTGATTCTTCCCGGTGCTAAGCCGGCCGTTATTAAAAAAAGTTCTAATAAGAAAAACACAGCAGGAAATTCACAAGTCTATATGGCAAGTCGTAGCAACCGTTCTTTTAATTATCCGACCAAAGGCAGAATAACGTCACCTTTTGGGTATCGTTGGGGAAGACAACATACCGGGATCGATATTGCTGCTCCCAAGGGAACACCCGTTTATGCTTCAGCGTCAGGGCGCGTGATTTATGCGGGCTGGAAAGGCGGTTACGGTAAATGTATCATGATTGATCATGGAAATGGTATTCAAACACTTTATGGTCATAATTCAGTACTGGTTGTTTCTAAAGGGACTCAGGTAAAAAGCGGTCAACAGATTGCTAAGATGGGATCCACCGGTAATTCGACAGGTCCCCATGTTCATTTTGAAGTGCGTATTAAAGGGAAGCCGGTTAACCCAGCCAATTATCTACATTGATGTTTGTTTATTTATTCTCAGTTTCTTAAAGGTAGGAGACTGAGAATTTTATTTTCTACTTTAGTTTAATATCTTATAGGGAAAGTTAGTTAGTTGGAAAGTTGGTTAGTTGGAAGTAAAAGATAAGAAGGTTGAAGGGCTAATGGCTGATACCTAATAACTAATAACTAAATGGAGAGATGCACGATGGTTATAAAAATGCTTTATGCTGATCATCAAGGCCATATTTTTGAAGATGATCGTTTGGAGATGATTGGGAAAAGCGGGCGGCAACAATACAAGCCGGAGGCTTGTGAAATGATACCTGCACCTAAAGGAACTTCTTTATTGATGTTGCCGGATGATCCCCCGGTGGGGTATGATCCGATTTCTGATCGCTTGAAAGTATTACGTAAAAAGAAAGGTAAACCTGTATTTGCGGTAGGGGCGATTCTTCCTCAAGGGTATACACGCACGTTGGTGCCGGGATATGAAGCTCATTTAGGACGGACATTACCGCTTTTTGGTTATACGGCTGTTGGGAGTCAAAATGGAGAACTGTTCGTGGCAGCTCAACAAACGGAAATGGATGATCATAAATGGGCACCGAGATTTTATAATACGCCTGATTTAGAAGAGAAAATAATCAAAAAAATGAATGCGTTCCCTGAAAATAGAATTGTCAGACAGCTGGCAAAATGTGCACGTGAATATCAATGCTTTACCGCACAAAACTTATTTTATGAGCGCTGGGAGGCCGGAATTCCAGTTTCGCCTCGTTGTAATGCGCGGTGTCTGGGATGTATATCTGAACAACCAGCTGAATGTTGTCCTTCCCCTCAAGGGCGTATTTCTTTTGTACCGACAATGAAAGAAATTGTTGAAATTGGTGCGCTTCATTTACAAGGGGCTCCGGAAGGTATTATTAGCTTTGGTCAAGGGTGTGAGGGAGAGCCTTCCTTGCAGTATGAACGCATTGCGCCTGCAATTAAGGCCATGCGGGAGCAAACGGACCAAGGTATTATTAATATGAATAGTAATGCTGGGAATAGGGATGCGATAGAAACGATTTGCCTGGCAGGGTTAGATAGTATTCGTGTTAGTCTCAATAGTGCCATTCCCGATCATTATCATGCTTATTATCGGCCGCGTAATTATAAGTTTGCAGATGTGGTTCAGTCTATCAAAGCAGCTAAAGCGCAGGGTGTTTTTGTTTCTTTGAATGTTTTGGTTTTTCCGGGGATTAGTGACCGTGAAGAAGAATGTATGGCATTAATGAAGTTAATTGAAGAAACTAAAGTGGATATGGTTCAACTTCGTAATCTGAATATAGATCCTGGTGTCTATGTCAAATTGTTTCCGCGTCCTTTAGGTAAGGTATGGGGGATGGTTGAAATGATTCATGCGTTGAAAAAATCGCTTCCAGAGTTAAAGGTTGGAAATTTTAGTCCTTATGATATTTAAATAAGAAAGACCCAAAAAAACATATTGCATGGAAAAATGGGATATGTTATAATTGTAAAGGTATTTTCGCAGAATTTAATTTGGAGATGTCGGAAGGAAAGAGGTGATATTGATGAAAGAAGGTATTCATCCAAAATATTATAAAACAACGGTAACATGTGCTTGTGGTAACACATTTGAAACAGGCTCAACACAGGAAGGTCTTAATGTCGAAGTTTGTTCTAAGTGTCATCCTTTCTACACTGGAAAGCAAAGACGTGTGGACAAAGGTGGACGAGTAGAGAAATTTAATGAAAAATATGGTATTAAGGAATAATTAAGGGCAGAGCTTCCAAGCTCTGCTTTTTTTGATTGAAAGTTAAAACATGTGGTATAATATAACTTATGAAAAGATTGTTTTTGGGGGAAGGAGGATTAATTTGGCTAAAGCACCCTTTAACGTTGGCGGTCAAGCAGTGCTCGAAGGGGTTATGATGCGAGCAAAAGATCATGTTGCGGTTGCAGTGCGTAAAGAAAATGGCGAGATCGTTCTTAAGCGGGAAGAATATCATTCTTTAGGCGAACGATTTAAAATATTGAAAATGCCTTTTATTAGAGGTTTCATTGCTTTATTTGAATCCTTAATTATGGGCGTGAAAGCATTAAATTTTTCAGCTAATCAGCAACTGGAAGGTGAAGAGGAAGATATCGGTCCTTTTGAAATGGCCATAACACTTGTTTTGGCGTTTGGATTTGGTATTTTATTATTTGTGGTTGTGCCTACTTTATTAGCGCATTTTTTGGAAAATAGAGTAAACAATGTTGTTATATTAAATTTGGCAGAAGGAACCATTCGGTTAGTGGTTTTTTTACTATACGTTATGGCAATTTCTCGTATGAAGGATATTCAGCGTGTTTTTGAGTATCATGGGGCGGAACATAAAACTGTTTTTACCTTTGAAGCAGGTGAAGAATTAACGGTTGAGAATGCACGAAAATATTCTACCCTTCATCCACGATGTGGGACAGGGTTTTTATTGATTGTGGTAGTGGTTAGTATTATTATGTTTTCCTTTTTAAGGTGGGATACTTTACTGATTCGGATCCTGACACGTATGGTATTACTTCCTGTTGTTGCTGGCATTTCATATGAAATTATCAAGTTGGCAGGGTGCCATCGTTCTGGGTTAATGCATTGGATTATTTGGCCAGGGCTTATGTTACAAAAATTGACAACGCGGGAGCCCGATGATCAGCAATTGGAAGTGGCTATAGCGGCTTTGAAAGAATCGCTTTAAAGGAAGATAATATGGCTTTTATAAAAATATTTATTATTTTTTTTAAAATTGGTTTATTTACTTTTGGTGGGGGGTATGCGATGCTGCCACTCATTGAACGTGAAATCATTGAAACACGTCACTGGATTACGGAAGACGATTTTGTTGATATTTTAGCTGTAGCAGAAATGACTCCAGGGCCTATTGCTGTTAATTCAGCCACATTTGTAGGTTACCGTATTGGTGGATTGGGTGGGGCCGTAGCTGGTACATTTGGTGTTGTTCTGCCTTCATTTATCATCATTCTGTTGATTGTGACGAGTTTGTATCAATATCGTTATCATCCTAAAGTAGCCCAGGCATTTAAAGGTATTAGACCGGTTGTTATTGCTCTAATTATTTTTGCGGCTTTTAAATTAGGGGTTAAACAACATTGGAATGTTGCAAGTGCAGGCATCGCTGTGGTCGCATTTTTGATGTTGATGCTGTTTAATATTCATCCTTTTATTGTGATTATGCTTGGCGCTATTGCAGGTGTGTTTCTATTTTAAAAATGCTAGTCGTTTAATAAAAAAGTAATGTCATGTTCTATTAGGCATATCCAAAAAAACAAGTCAGTATGCTCGTCTATTTTGCGTCATACTGCATCAACGGAACCTTTTTCTCTGTCTGACACAAAATATCCGTTGTATCTTTAACTTGTTATTTTTTTCATAAGTCTATTAAAAAAATGTGAGGTGAATGTTGGATGCTAGGGAAACTGGAATCAGTTGAAGAGAAGTATAATGAATTAGCACAGTTTTTGGCAGACCCGGAAGTTATAGCGGATCAGACAAATTGGCAGAAATATGCTAAAACACATGCATCCTTGGAACCTATTGTAACAACTTTTCTAGAATATAAAAAGGTTATAGAGGGTATAGAAGGTACCAAAGAAATGTTGCAGGATGATTTAGATAAAGAGATGCAAGAATTAGCTAAAATGGAATTGGGAGACTTGGAACAACAGCAAGAGGAATTGGAAGGAAAGCTCAAGGTATTACTTATTCCCAAGGACCCTAATGATGAAAAGAACGTTATTTTTGAGATTCGTGCCGGAACGGGTGGAGAAGAAGCTGCTCTATTTGCGTCTAATCTTTTTAGAATGTATACCCGGTATGCTGAACGTCATGGTTGGAAAACAGATATTATGGATGCTAACTATACGGATATAGGAGGATTTAGGGAAATCGTATTCGTGATAGAAGGTAATGGTGCCTACAGCCGAATGAAATTCGAAAGTGGTGTACATCGGGTACAACGCGTTCCTAGTACTGAATCAAGTGGACGTATCCATACATCAGCAGCAACGGTTGCTGTTTTGCCTGAGGCAGAAGAAGTTGATATAGATATTAATCCTAATGATATTCGTATCGATCTATTTTGTGCAACGGGTCCTGGAGGCCAATGTGTAAATACAACTCAGTCAGCAGTGCGATTGACGCATGTTCCTACTGGTATTGTGGTTTCTTGTCAGGATGAAAAATCGCAGCATAAGAATAAAGATAAAGCAATGCGGGTATTGAGAGCGCGCATTCAAGATAAAATAGAAGAAGAGAAACGGGCAGAAGTGGCACAAGCTCGTAAAAGTCAGGTCGGTTCTGGGGATCGAAGTGAAAGAATTAGAACTTATAATTTCCCACAGGGACGGGTAACAGACCATCGAATAGGCTTGACGTTGCACCGTCTTGACGCGATACTTGACGGTGAATTAGATGAGATTATTGATCAACTGAATACCGCTGATCAGACTGAGAAGTTAAAAGAAGAGGTGGAATAAGCGTGCAAATACGTTCAGCCTCAATGGGAGAATTACTAAAACAGGGGAAATGTTATCTTGAAAAACAGGGCATTACCAATTCTGCATTGGATGCTGAAGTACTATTGCGTTATGTATTGGGGATGAGCCGCTCATCCCTTTTTTCAAATCTGTCAAACATAGCCGCGAAGGAACAAATAGATCGATATATACATCTGATTCATAAAAGAAGTGAACGGATCCCTTTGCAATATTTAACAGGTATTCAAGAATTTATGTCTCTTGAATTTCAGGTCAATGAGCATGTTTTAATTCCCCGCCCTGAAACGGAACAACTTGTAGAAAGGGTTACAGGATATATTAAAGGATATCGTCAGCCCATTATTGTAGATTTGGGTACAGGCAGCGGCGCAATTGCTGTAAGCATTGCAAAGATTATTTCTAAAGCGTTTGTTTACGCCGTTGATATTTCTCCAGATGCGCTTCAAGTGGCGCGACAAAATGGTTTAAATCATGGTGTAGATAAACAAATTTGCTTTTTAAAGGGCAACTTATTTCAGCCTTTGTTAGAATATGATTTAGGTGGAAAGGTGCATACGATTGTATCTAATCCACCCTATATCCCTGAAAAAGAAATAGCGGTTCTATCCCCTGAAGTCAGGAAGGAACCCTTCACGGCCTTAAGTGGAGGGGAAGATGGTTTTCAATTTTATCATGCCATTATTAAAGAGGCACCTGCTTTTTTGATATCCGGAGGAATGCTGGCATTAGAAATTGGTTATAATCAAGGTCAAGTCGTCAAAGAATTAATGATCCAAAGCAGGGTTTATACAGATGTTTCTATTATCAAAGATTATTCTGGATTGGATCGTATGGTTATCGCATTCTTAGGGGAATAATCTATAATGAAAAATGAGACTGAGGGACGGTTCCCTCTGTCTTGTTTTTCTAAAAATGGAGGAGCCAAGATGGATGAAATAGGGTTGGCAACAATAACGGGTTTATTTGCCGGCGTATTAGGGACGGGCGTAGGCGGTATCATTGCTGTTCTTATGCGGCGCCCGGGAAAATCCCTGCTTAGTTTTATTTTAGGTTTTGCAGGGGGCATTATGATTTCAATTGTATGTTTTGATTTAATTCCAGAGGCTTTTGCAGTAGGCGGTTTGGTGTATGGTATTATGGGTCTTATCTTAGGAACTTTTCTTATTGCTGGATTAGATCTCATCATTCCTCACTTTCATTTCTTTTCATATGATTCGAAAGGCGCCAATGCGCATTTTATTCGTATGGGTATATTAATCGGGTTGGGCATTGCATTACATAATATTCCCGAAGGGTTAGCAATTGGTGCGGGTTATGCTTCTAAAGCGAAGCTAGGGTTTGGAATTGCAAGCATTATGGCATTGCAAAATTTGCCTGAAGGGATTGCTATGGCGGCACCGCTAATGATGGGTATTACAAATAAATGGACCGTTGTATTGTATTGTGTTTTAGTAGGCGTTCCTATGGGAATTGGTACATTTGTGGGGGCGTATATAGGCGCAATTTCTCCAATCTATCTTTCTCTTTCTTTAGGGTTTGCAGGAGGCGCTATGTTGTTTATCACATGTGATCAATTGATTCCAGAAGCTCATGAATTAAAGAAAGGGCATACGGCTACTTTTGGGATTGTTATTGGTGTTATTGTAGGTATTATATTGTCTTCTGTGTTTAAGATTTGAGAGTAGTAGAAAGATAAAAAGAAGCAGGTAGGGTTTAGCAGGTAGCAGGTAGGAAAAGACAAAAGATTAATATCTAAAGGCTAAAGAATAAAAGATATATGAAATACAATAAATATATGACATAAACTTTATAGTAAAAAATAGATGGATGAACTTTCCAACTAACCAACTTTCCAACTAACCAACTTTCTCTTTTAAGATTACAGGATTTAGGCTGTAAGCAGCTAAAGGGTGTTAGTATGATTGTAAATGGAGTGCGAGGTAGAGGCAGATGCATACAACTTATTATAAAATTAATCATGTTAACAAAGAAATGAATAGAATTGTTCAAGCAGGACAGATGATCCGAGATGGGGGACTGGTTGCTTTTCCGACGGAAACTGTGTATGGTTTGGGGGCAAATGGACTAGATGAATCGTCCGTGCAGAAAATTTTTATGGCAAAAGGCAGGCCTTCTGATAATCCGCTTATTTTACACATTGCTCATTTAGAGGATGTTAATCCTTTGGTAAAGATGCTTCCCGAAAAAGCGCTTCAATTAGCAGAACGCTTTTGGCCTGGACCGTTAACGCTTATTTTTAAACGGAGTGAACTTGTGCCAGAAACCGTTAGCGGCGGGTTATCTACTGTTGCCATTCGGATGCCGGATCATCCTGTGGCCCTGGCTTTGATTGAGGCTTCTGGGGTGCCTCTTGCTGCTCCCAGTGCTAACCGCTCTGGACGTCCTAGCCCTACAACAGCTCAACATGTCCTTCAGGACCTTGAAGGTCGTATTGATTATGTACTAGACGGAGGACCAACGGGACTGGGTCTTGAATCTACCGTTTTGGATTTGACAGTTGATGTTCCGACAATTTTACGTCCCGGTGCAATCAGTCGTGAAGATTTATTAGATATTTTAAATGATGTAGCTGTTGATGAACCTTCGTCACAGCAAAAGCCAAAAGCGCCGGGGATGAAGTATACACATTATGCGCCTCAAGCACCTGTTTTTATTATGGATGAAACAGGAGAAGCATTCCGGAGTAAGCTTAATGCGTTAGTTGATGATTTTCATGACAAGGGGCAAAAAGTAGGCGTGCTTGTGACCCATGAAGATGCGCATAGATTAAACGGGGATGTCATAAAAGTAATCGGCTCAAAATATCATTTGGCGAGTGTTGCAGCTAATTTATTTAAAATGTTAAGAGAATTCGACGAAACAAGTGTAGATATTATTTTAGCACAAGCTGTTCCCGAAGAAGGTTGGGGGATAGCAATTATGAATCGTTTGATTAAGGCAGCAGGTGGGAAGAAGCTATAAGACTGGGTTTAGAAAGGAAGGGGACAAGGATGAAAATCCTTTTTGTTTGCACAGGAAATACATGTCGAAGTCCGATGGCTGAAGGATTGTTTAAAAAAATGCTTGTGGAAAAGTGGCAAGAAAAGGGAAAAGAGGTAGAAGTGATTTCTGCGGGTATTTCAGCTTTTTCAGGTTCTGAAGCTTCATGTCAGGCAGTTAATGTTATGCTGGAGGAAGGGATTAATCTCTCGAATCATAAGGCACGTGTATTGACCCTAGAACTTCTTAAAGAATGTGAACTGATTTTAACAATGACTCAGCAGCATAAACAGTATATTGTTCAAAAATTTCCTATGACAGCGGATAAAGTATTTGTTTTGAAAGAATATGCTGAAAAAGCCAGTTATTTTTCTGAAAAAAAGGAAGAAATAGATATTTTAACAAGAGCGATTTCCGAAAAACAGGGTGAATTTTTTGCAATTTATCATGATGAGATTGATGCGCTTCGAAAAAAATATGATCGTCTGCGAGAAGAACTTCAACAGATTCAGCGTGATTTAAACCATTATGAAGAGCGGCTGGAGAGTGAAACGTATCCAGAAAGAAAAGAATTGGAGCGATTGATTGGAGATTCACAAAACATGGATGTCATGGATCCTTTTGGGCAGCCTTCCGAGATATATCGGCAATGCCTTTCTGAATTAAAAGAGGTATTAGAAAAGGTAATAAAAAAGCTGGAAAAAGAAAAAAACCAATAAATACCGGCCGGTATTTATTGGTTTTTAGAAAAATAACATTGTCAATTGTTGGGGTTATATGGTATTATTTTTTATATTTAGTTTTTCAAATCCAATAAAAATGGAGGCAAAAAATGAGAATAGCTTTGGGTAGTGATCACGGTGGTTATGAATTAAAAGAAGAAATTAAAAGTTTATTAGAGGAAATGAAGATAGAGTTTAAGGACTTTGGGACATTTAGTACGGATTCGGTAGATTATCCTGATATTGCGGAGCTTGTTGCCGGTACGATTGTTAAAGGAGAATTTGAACGAGGTATTTTGATTTGTGGGACAGGCATCGGCATTGGCATTGCAGCTAATAAAATTCCTGGCATTCGTGCCGCACTTTGCCATGATGTGTTTTCTGCACGTGCGACCCGAGAACATAATAATGCCAATGTTTTGACAATGGGAGGACGTATTATTGGTTCAGAATTGGCGAAAGAGATTGTTCGTACCTGGTTAGGGGCTGATTTCTCAGGGGGAAGACATCAACGACGGGTAGACAAGATTTCGTTACTTGAAAATAAATATAACAAGAGTAATTCTTAAATTCAAAATTCTGTCTTTGGCAGGATTGGAGGATTATATAAGTATAGGAGGAGATTAGTTTGAATTATTTGAGAACATCTGATTCAGAAATTGCAGAAATGATGAATAGGGAACTGGGAAGGCAGCGGGAAAAAATTGAATTGATTGCATCTGAAAACTTTACAAGCTCTGCTGTTATGGAAGCCATTGGATCTGTTTTGACCAATAAGTATGCTGAAGGGTATCCTGGCAAACGTTACTATGGCGGATGTGAGTTTGTTGATCAGGTTGAAGATTTAGCACGCGAAAGGGCAAAGCAGCTTTTTGATGCCGAACATGCAAACGTACAGCCACATTCTGGATCACAAGCGAATATGGCGGTTTATTTTTCTGTGTTAAATCCGGGGGATACGATTTTAGGAATGGATTTATCTCATGGGGGTCATTTAACACACGGAAGTCCCGTTAATTTTTCAGGAAAGCTTTATCATGTGGTATCGTATGGAGTAGATAAAGAAACTCATCGAATTGATTATAATAATGTATTAGAAATTGCAAAGCAATGTAAGCCTAAATTGATTGTTGCTGGAGCCAGTGCTTACCCACGGGCGATTGATTTTAGACGATTCCGGGAAATAGCGGATGAAGTGGGCGCTTACCTGATGGTTGATATGGCTCATATTGCTGGGCTGGTAGCAGCCGGTTTGCACGAAAGTCCCGTTCCTTATGCGCATTTTGTGACAAGTACAACCCATAAAACGTTACGGGGACCTCGCAGTGGGATGATACTCTGTAAAGCTGAATTTGCCAAAGCGATTGACAAAACAATTTTTCCGGGCATGCAGGGCGGGCCTTTGGAAAATATGGTTGCCGCTAAAGCAGTATGCTTTAAAGAAGCCATGCAGATGGAATTTAAAGATTATCAGGCACAAGTTCTTAAAAATGCTAAAGCAATGGCAGATGCCTTTTTAGAACAAGGATTTAACCTGGTTTCAGGCGGGACAGATAACCATCTTTTCCTGGTTGATTTACGCAGTAAAGGTGTAACCGGCAAATTGGCAGAAAAAGCATTGGATGAAGTAGGAATTACGGTCAACAAGAATACGGTTCCTTTTGAAACAGAAAGTCCTTTTGTTACCAGTGGTATTCGTATAGGGACAGCTGCGGTTTCAACGAGAGGGATGAAAGAAAAAGAAATGCAGCAGATTACAAAGATGATGACTCGCCTGCTTGAGAATATCGACGATGAAGGGATTAAAGCAGAAATTCAAGAGGAAGTCAAAGCATTATGTGAAAGATTTCCGCTATATGAAGGACTGGCGTATTAAAATATTTTAGCTATCAGTTATTAGCGATCAGCTTAAAGGGAAAGACTAAAGAAGCAGGTAGGAGGTAGGGGATGATTAGAAAGATTGAGGATTTACAGTAGAGTTTGGTTATGGATTGAAGGTTAGTAAAAAACTTTGCTGAAATAAGCATAAAAGTATCAAACTAAAACCTACACGCTACAGCGACCGAAGGGAGCGTGCTGCCTGCGCTGAGTATATACAAAATTTAATAGATTAATTTAGGAGGAATCATGATGAGTCATGTACATGTATTTGATCATGCTTTAATTCAACATAAACTTTCTTTTATTCGTAACAAGGAGACCGGTTCTAAAGAGTTTAGAGAAATGGTGGAAGAAATTGCTATGTTGATGGCTTATGAGGTAACAAGGGATTTGCCGTTGACAGATATTGAAATTGAAACACCAGTTTGTAAAACACAAGCTAAAGTGCTTGCGGGTAAAAAATTGGGGATTGTACCCATTTTGCGTGCGGGACTGGGCATGGTGGATGGGGTATTAAAAATGATTCCGGCAGCACGTGTCGGTCACATTGGTATGTATCGGGATCCTGAAACCTTAAAACCCGTTGAGTATTATTGTAAATTACCAGCAGATATTGAAGAAAGGGATTTGATTGTTGTTGATCCTATGCTGGCAACTGGCGGCTCAGCGTGTGCATGTATTGATTTTATCAAAAAACGCGGGGCAAAGAGTATAAAGCTTATGTGTTTAATTGCGGCGCCGGAAGGTATTAAAGTGGTTCAAGATGCGCATGATGATGTGGATATTTATGTGGCTGCGGTGGATGAGAAACTCAACGACCATGCCTATATTGTGCCGGGTTTAGGAGATGCCGGGGATCGTTTGTTTGGAACTAAGTAGTGATGGGATGATGGAGATGGATGAGAAAAAGATAGAACGGCCTTCCTGGGACGATTATTTCATGGAGGTGGCTCATGTGGTGGCGAAGCGTTCAACTTGTCTGCGTCGAAATATTGGTGCGGTTATTGTTAAAGATAAGCGCATGCTTACCACAGGCTATAATGGCGCACCTGCCAATATTGTTCATTGCAGCGATAGAGGGTGTTTAAGAGATGAGATGGGGATTCCCTCCGGGGAGCGGCATGAGCTCTGCCGCGCGCTTCATGCGGAACAAAATGCCATTATACAGGCGGCGGTTCATGGTGTTTCCATTGCGGGTGCGACGATTTATGTCACCAATCAACCCTGTAATTTGTGTGCCAAAATGATTGTGAATGCGGGTATTGTGCGGGTTGTATATGAAGGAGAATATCCAGATCGGTTAGCCCTGGAGGTGCTTGAGGAAGCTCAGGTTAAATTAGAGCGTTTTGGAGGGGAAATATAGTAGTCTATTGCTGAACTTTTGAATTAGTAGAGTATAAAGAACTGGTTTTTGTAGCATAATATTACCATAATTGTGGGTTTTATCCCTTGAATACTTAATAAAAGAGTGATATACTAGGGTTGTATTTGTGGTATCTTAAAAACTATTATTAAAGGATGTGAAAATTAGTGGAAGTTTTACAAGTGTTTGTAGAGGGACTAATTGAAAAAACAATGGGATTAGGTATAGAAATGGGTGTTGTTATTGTTGTTGTTTCGGCAATCTTGAGTGCTGGTATTGCTATGATTTGTGGTATTGGACCTGCTATTGGTGCGGGATATGCTGCAGGAAAAGCGGTTGAGGTTTCTGCAAAGCGTGTTCGGCCTAAATGTATGCCTAAAGGTAGAAATCCCATTATAGCACCGTTCTTTCTTGGTAGTGCAGCTGCACAAACCACAGGTATTTATGGATTACTTATTGCTTTGATCCTAATTTTTGTTATTGCATTACCGTTATTAGGAAAATTAATGTAATTTGTTAGTATATAAACATATAAGCTTGTTAATTTATACAACATGATTAATGTTATTAATCATGTTGTTTTTTTATGTCAATCTTTTCTTGTTTGTTTTACTTAATTAACAGGAATAAAACATATAAACATCGAATAAAAACTAATGAATATTTAACTCAATAAAAGACAAGGCTTTTAAGTCGAAAGACAATTATTATCTGACGTATAGTTAACCGTTCGATTTATGCTGGGAAAATATTTATAATTGGAGGAAAGGATGAATAAAAAGAATATTGCATTGCCTAAATTAAATGAATTATCACCCACATTAGAGTCAACAGCATTAAAGCTAATGGAAGAAACAGGAGAATTGGCTCAAGCTATGGGTAAATTTCGCGGCTTAAACGGGGAAAAAGTAAAAAAATCCGAAAAAGAAGCCTTG
This sequence comes from Clostridia bacterium, assembly GCA_030625885.1. Lineage (GTDB taxonomy): Bacteria > Bacillota > DAOUPZ01 > DAOUPZ01 > DAOUPZ01 > DAOUPZ01. The sequence goes on along the minus strand of DAOUPZ010000004.1, from coordinate 65,930 downwards.
AAAATGATTACCATGGAATTAATGGATGTGGCTCAGACTGCTGTAACCATGATGTATGTATTAGAGGAAGAATATGATGTAGATCTGGAACAAGCACTCCGGGAACATATGGACAAATTACTGAAAAAGGGATATCTTACCTCGTATTCTCCTAGAAAGAACCCTTAGGGATGATCGGAAAATAATTTATTGATTATTTCTTAAGTTGACAACTTTGCATACGTGCATTAAAATGAACCATAGTATCTTGTCTTAAAAGTTTTATAGACCAGTGTTATTAAAAAAATAATAAGCTTTTAGAGGAGTGACAATAGAGGATGTATGTAAAGTACGGGTGGGTTTTTTTAATGGCGGTATCTATCGCTTTGCTGACAACACCTTTAGTACGATGGTGTGCCATACGCTGGGGTGCGGTTGATATGCCTAATGGACGTAAGATTCATCATGAACCCATTCCACGGTTAGGTGGAATAGGAATATATTTAGCCTTTGTAATCACAGCGCTTGTTTTTTTACCCTTATCTAAAAATATTCAGGGGATTTTATTAGGTGGGACGTTTATTGCTATTTTGGGAATAATTGATGATTTTAAGGAACTGCCGGCAAAAGTAAAATTAGCAGGTCAGATTTTGGCAGCTTTAATTTTGATTGCTTTTGATATCAGAATTGATTTTATTACCAATCCTATTAATCATCATATATATGATTTGGGTTTTTGGGGATTGCCTTTAACTGTTTTTTGGGTTGTAGCTACCACCAATACCCTAAATTTAATTGACGGATTAGATGGTTTGGCTGCAGGGGTATCTTCTATTGCTTCCATTACCCTGCTCATTGTGGCGTTGATTGAACGGCAAGGGGTTGTTATCTTTCTGACGATTATTTTAGTAGGGAGTGCTTTGGGCTTTCTCAAATATAATTTTAATCCTGCAAAAATTTTTATGGGAGATACAGGTAGTATGTTCTTAGGTTTTATGCTGGGTGCTATTTCTATACTTGGTTTGTTAAAAAGTGCTACTGTAATAGCCATTATTGTATCTATTTTAGCGTTAGGATTGCCTATTGCTGACACTGCTTTTGCGATTATGCGCCGCTTGAAAAATAGGCAGCCTATTTTTCAAGCAGATAAGGGACATTTACATCATCGATTAATTGCTGCTGGATTGACACAGCGTCAGGCGGTGCTCTTATTATATTTTATGAGCGCCTTGTTGGGGATGAATGCCATCTTTTTAGTACACACAGGTCATTTGTTTTTTATTCAAATGCTTTTAGTTACTTTAATTTTCTGGAGTATTACCGTTGGTGTTCATAGGAGTTTTTTGCCATTTTCCAAAACAGAAGCAAAAGAGAAGAAGGTTGAGAGTTAATACTTTTGTACCTTCTTTATTTTGTTTTGAGAAAAGATATGATTTAATTATAAGCCCCCGATGGGGGTTTTTCTCATATAAGATTGATATATTATGGATATATATTTGTTATATGGAGTATATTAGGGATAATATTTGGATAAAATTAACTTAAAATTATATTTTGAAATTAAACACGTTTATGATATAATCGAGTATGTGACTAGAGAGTTGTTCTATCTGAATTGATCCCCCTGACTGAGAATCACTTCATATTGGTTAAATGATAATTTCTTTATTGGCATGATGATAATAAAGGGGAGAAGCATATGGATACAAAGAAGGTTATGTTGGTTTTTGGGACGCGTCCTGAAGCAATCAAAATGGCGCCCCTGGTCAAAGAATTAAAGAAGCATGGATGTTTTGAAACAATTGTTACAGTAACAGCTCAGCATCGTGAGATGCTTGATCAGGTGTTAGAACTTTTTTATATTTTACCTGATTATGATTTGAATTTAATGAAACACAAGCAAGGCTTGACCCAAATCACTCATCGGATTCTGGAAGGGATGGCGCCGATCTTAGAAAAGGAAAAACCAGATGTATTGTTGGTACATGGAGATACGACAACTACTTTTGCAGCTTCATTGGCAGCATTTTATCAACAAATACCAGTGGGACATGTGGAGGCAGGGTTGCGTACCTATCATAAATATGCACCTTTTCCAGAAGAAATTAACCGCCAGTTAACAGGGGTTCTTACTGAATGGCATTTTGCGCCTACCACCCTTTGCAGGAATAACCTTTTACAAGAAAACGTAAAACCAGAAAAAATATTAGTTACAGGAAATACGGTGATTGATGCATTTTTAGATGTGGCTTCTCGTGTTCATCAATTTAAAAACCCCGAGCTGCAAGCTATTGATTTTGTCAATAAAAAGGTCATTGTTGTGGAAGCACATCGCCGGGAAAATCTAGGAGAGCCGTTGGCTAATATCTGCCGTGCATTACTCAAGCTTTCCCTAACGGTTCCGGATTGTGAGATTATTTTTCCCGTTCATCGCAATCCTGTTGTACGAGAAACCGTCTATAATTTATTAGACGGGAAGCCAGGCATTCATTTACTGGAGCCCTTAGAATATGCTGAATTCGTTGCTTTGTTAAGTCAGGCAACTCTAATCATGACAGATTCAGGTGGTATTCAGGAAGAGGCACCTGCTAAAGGCATTCCTGTTGTTGTTTTACGGGATGTAACAGAAAGACAAGAAGCGGTAACGGCAGGAACGGTTTGTATTGGGGGAACAAATGCATCTGAGATTTATCAGATCGGATTACGGTTGCTTACGGATCAATCATTGTATGAAAAAATGGCACATGCAACAAACCCTTATGGGGATGGAAAAGCATCATATTATATTGTTGAAGGTTTAAAATACTGGATGGGTCTAATAGAACAACAACCACCTGATTGGCACTAGGAAATTTATTTCATTGAACCAAATTAAGACGTAAAGAAGATTATAATCACGTTTAGATGAAGTAAACTAGTTTAAACGCTAAATAGCAGTAAAATTGCAAAAATATGAGCTATTTCTATACAATTTGTAAGTTTATTTGCTTAAAAACCTTGTCAAAATTAATAGTTGTGTTAAAATATATCTAGAAGTTTTAACCAAGACAGGAAAATAAGTACCGAAACCTTCATAAAGGGGTTTGGTAATATGAAAAGTTTCTTAAGCTTTAAAGTACTTAAATACTTAGGATTTTTAACTCAACTTGGTATTACGATTATAGCATCAATTTTTGTAGGTGTTATTGTAGGATATTATTTAGACCGAGTGTTTCATAGTGGCTTTATAATGACTATAATTTTTTTGATTTTTGGTGTTATAGCAGGATTTTTGAATGTTTATCGGATGATTAATAATATGGAAGGTAAAAAGAAAGGATAGAGCTGTTGTCACAATATAATCGTATCCAAAAAGAAATAATTAGTCTGACTTTTTATGTAGCTGCTTTGATGTCTATTAGTTTAATTTTGATGGGAATATTAGAAAGAGACTTTTGGCCATTAGCTGGGTTCCTCTTGGGGGTAGCCGTTAGCATTCTTAAATTTCGTCTTTTGGCTATTGCTGTTGAACGTAGTACATATATGGATTCAAGTACTGCTATGGGATATATGAGACGCAGTTATCTGATTCGATATTTTATTACATTTTTGGTTTTTATCTTTTCCATGCGGGTCAGTCAGAAATGTTTTGTATCCGCTTTATTGGGGATCATGTTGCTTAAAATAATTATTTTTAGTAAGCATATGCTTGCTAGTTATTTTAAAGGCTTTGCAGATGTACTTAAAAAGCCCAAACTAATCAAAAAAAGAGGAAGGGAGTGAAAGAAGAAATGAGTGGTGATGGACCAAGAATATTTTTTCAGTTAGGACCTGTACCAATTACCGAAACAATTGTTGTAACATGGATTATTATGATTGCTTTAGTCATTTTTGCTGTCATTGTTACACGCAACCTAAGACGTGTTCCTAAGGGATCACAACATATGGCTGAGATTATAGTAGAGGGTGTTGGCGGTTATCTAATTGATAATTTAATGGGACCGGGAAATCGTCATTATGTACCCTTTATTGGGACAATTATGATCTATGTTACTTGTTCTAATTTAATTGGTACGGTACCCGGATTTCGTGCACCTACAGCTGATTTAAATACAGATATTGCGATTGCTTTGCTTGTATATATTGTATCTAATGCTGCAGGTATCCGTTCCAAAGGTGTTATAAAGTATGTTAAAAGTTTTTTTGAGCCGTTCTTTTTGATGTTTCCCATTAACCTTGTTGGAGAACTAGCTAAGCCTGTATCTCACGCTTTCCGTTTATTTGGGAACATGGTTGGGGGAATCTTTATTATTGGTATCATGTTTATGTTTGTGCCATGGGTTATACCTTCAGGATTAAGTTTGTGGTTTGATATTGCCCAGGGAATGATACAAGCATTTGTATTTACAATGTTAGCGGTTGCCTACATTGCAGTAGCAAAGTAGCAGTAAAATTTTAAAACTTGCTTTTGTTATGAAAGGGGGGAAATGACATGGAAATGGGCGCAGTAATTATTGTGGCTGCAGCATTATTAGGTGCAGGACTTGCTATGATCGCTGGTATCGGACCTGGTATTGGTGAAGGTTACGCTGCTGGAAAGGCTGTTGAGGCTATTGGTCGTCAACCTGAGTCTAGAAATGAAGTATTACCACTTTTACTTCTTGGTGATGCGGTAGCTGAGTCAACAGGTATTTACTCCTTAGTAATCGCATTGATTTTAATCTTTGTTATAGCAGCACCTTTTATGAATGTAGTAAAAGCTGCATTAGGTATCTAATCTAATGGAAAATTTCCCAAAGAAGTGCATAATTGTGAAAGGGTAATTTAATTGCCCTTTCCTTATTTATGCTGTAGTTATTACTGGGTAAGGAAGGAGGAATTAGGTTGAATACACCTTTGATTACTATTGACTGGACACTAGTCATACAGATTATCAACTTCCTAATTTTAATGTGGTTGCTAAATAAACTTTTATATAAACCGGTTTCCCAATTCCTGAAAGAAAGAAGCGAATACATTGAGAATTCTATTCGCCAAGCTGAGACATGGGAAGCGGAAGCAAAGAAATTAAAAGAAGAATATCAAGAGCAAATGGCTCAAGCGCGTAAGGAAGCACAGGATATTTTACAGCAAGCTGCTCGACAGGGACAGGATAGCCGAGATGAAATTGTTGCTAATGCGCAAAAGGAATCTAATAGATTATTAGAGAGAGCTCAAGCAGAAATTAAACGCGAAAAAGAAAAAGCTTTGGCAGAATTACGTGATGAAGTGGCAACACTGGCTGTACTAGCAGCTGGAAAAGTAATTGATAAAAATCTTGATCAGGCAACCCATCAAAGTTTAATCAATAACTTTATCGAAGAGATGGGGGATAATTAATGATTAGTGGCGCAGCTGCAAGAAGATATGCGAAAGCGCTTCATGCTATTGCTGTCGAAAATGATATATTGGAAAGCATGGAGAATGAATTGCAATTTCTTGCAAAAATACTAAAACAAGAAAAGAAATTCCGTGAAGTATTTTATCATCCATACATTTTGGAAAGTGAAAAGAAAGAACTTATTGAAAAAGTTTTTGCTGATAAACTTTCCCTTTATATTATGAATTTCATTTCTTTTATCATTGATAAAGGAAGAGAACGAGAAGTCATAGTAATTGTAGATGAATATACGAACTTAGCAAACGAGACGCGTAATATAGTAAGAGCTGATGTAACCACTGCAGTACCTATTACAGATGTAGAGGTCAGTCAAATCAAAGCCAACTTGGAGAAGAAAACCGGAAAAGATATCCGTGTTTCCACTAAGGTTGACCCAGCAATTATGGGTGGCGTAGTTATCCGATTGGGCGATAAAGTAATGGATGGCAGTATTGCACGTCATCTAGAACGGTTGCAGGCAGGTCTTAAAGAAATTCAAGTTAGTGAGATAGGGGTGAGTAATTAGATGAATCTGAGACCGGAAGAAGTAAGCTCAATTATTAAACAACAGATTGAACAATATGGAGCCGATATTGAAACAGTAGATGTTGGGACTGTTATTCAGGTTGGGGACGGTATTGCCCGTATATATGGTTTAGAAAATGCACTCGCTGGGGAATTGCTTCAATTTGCCAATGGTGAATACGGCATGGTATTAAACCTGGAAGAAGATAACATTGGTTGTGTTATCTTGGGACCTTATGAAGATATTAAGGAAGGCGACATTGTAAAGAGTACGGGACGAATTGTAGAAGTGCCTGCTGGTGATGCATTGATCGGCCGCGTTGTTAATCCTCTGGGTAAGCCATTAGATGGTAAAGGTCCTATTAATACTGATAAGTTCCGCCCGGTAGAAAAAAAAGCGCATGGTGTAATGGCTCGGAAGCCAGTACATGAACCGTTACAAACAGGTATTAAAGCGATTGACGGATTGGTTCCTATTGGACGTGGACAACGTGAATTAATTATCGGTGACCGTCAAACAGGGAAAACAGCCGTTGCAATCGATACGATTATAAACCAAAAAGATACGGATGTTATTTGTATTTATGTTGCAATTGGTCAGAAAGCATCTACTGTGGCCAGTGTTGTAAAAACATTAGAAGAACATGGTGCTATGGATTATAGTATCATTGTAACTGCAACCGCCAGTGATCCAGCGCCGCTTCTTTATTTAGCACCTTATTCTGGAGCTGCAATGGGTGAAGAATTTATGGAAAATGGCAAACATGTATTAATTATATATGATGATTTATCCAAACATGCAGTTGCTTATCGTGAATTATCACTGTTATTGAGAAGACCACCAGGACGTGAAGCATTCCCAGGGGATGTATTCTATCTTCATTCTCGTCTTTTAGAGAGAGCAGCTAAATTAAATGATGATTTGGGTGCGGGTTCCATGACAGCTTTGCCAATCATTGAAACACAAGCGGGTGATGTTTCCGCTTATATTCCAACTAACGTTATTTCCATCACAGATGGTCAAATTTTCTTGGAGAGTGATTTATTCAACGCGGGTCAACGTCCAGCAATCAATGCCGGTCTTTCTGTATCCCGTGTTGGGGGTTCTGCACAAATTAAAGCAATGAAAAAAGTTGCTGGTACGCTTCGATTGGATTTGGCACAATACCGTGAGTTGGCGGCATTTGCACAGTTTGGTTCTGACTTGGACAAGGCTACTCGGGCACGTTTGGCACGTGGAGAGAGAACGATGGAAGCCATTAAGCAGCCACAATATTCTCCATTGTCTGCAGATGATCAAGTAATGGCCATTTTTGCGGTAACCAATGGTTATTTAGATGACGTTCCAGTATCAGAAGTCGGACGATTTGAACGTGAGTTCTTGAAATTTATGCGTACAACTCATCCGGAAGTGGGTAAAGAGATTCGCGAAACCGGAAAATTATCTGATACTGTTTTAGATGGTTTACGTAAAGGGTTAGTTGAATTTAAAGAAACATTTATCGTTGCGTAGAGCACACCTGTACAAAGAATGTTATAGAAAAGGTGGTGAAAAAGAGTGGCAACGACTCGTGAAATAAAACGACGAATAAAAAGTGTTAAGAATACACAACAAATTACACGGGCAATGAAGATGGTTGCGGCAGCAAAGTTGCGTAAAGCACAGGAAAAGGTTGTTGCAGCACGTCCCTATTCCCAAAAAGTGTATGAAGTTTTGAACCGAATTGCTTCTACAGCCGGGGGTGTTCAACATCCGTTGCTAAAAGAATATACAGAGGGTAAAACCGGAATGATTGTTGTGGCAGCTGATCGAGGATTGTGTGGTGGATTTAACACCAACATCATTCGTACAGCGCAACATGATCAAGAAAAAAAATCTGATTACACAATGCTGACGATTGGTAATAAGGCTTCCAGCTTTTTTGAAGGACGCGGCGCAAATATCACTGCTAAGTTTACTGGATTAGGTGATGAGCCTAATTATGAAACTGCCGAAGAAATAGCTGATAAAATTATTGAATTATACAAGGAAGGGACCTTTAAAGAGATCTACTTGTATTATACAAAGTTTATTACCGTGATGCAGCAGCAAGTGATGAAGATCAAATTACTTCCATTTTCAGTTGAAATGACTGAACCTGAAGATGCAGACCATAACGAACATGATGTTAATACGGAAAGCAAAAAACCCAAAAGCATTAGTTATTTATACGAACCGTCTGCTGAAGAAGTATTAGAAGAATTGCTGCCTAAGTATATTGAAACAATGGTTTATGGTGCATTAATTGAATCAAAAGCCAGTGAACAAGGGTCAAGGATGACGGCAATGGAATCAGCAACTAAGAATGCAGATGAAATGATTGCTAAGTTGACCTTGTCATTTAACCGGGCCCGTCAGGCAGCCATTACACAAGAATTGTCAGAAATTGTTGCTGGAGCAAACGCATTAGAATAATAAGTTAAGAAGCAATCCTTCTTTTCCGCGGATTGTAAGGAAGAAATTGAAGGAGGGAAACTGAATGAACGTAGGGAAAATCGTCCAGGTAATCGGACCGGTTATCGACGTCGAGTTTGAGCCTGGAAAGTTACCCAATATTTATAACGCAATACTCGTTAGTGAAGAAGAAAAAGGGATGGAACTAACGCTTGAAACGATGCAGCATTTAGGTGATAATGTGGTGCGCTGTGTTGCTATGGATTCTACAGAAGGACTAAAAAGAGGAATTAAGGCAGTAGATACAGGAAAACCAATCAGTGTACCTGTAGGAGATGGAACACTGAGCCGTATTTTAAATGTATTGGGGAAACCAGTAGATGGACAAGGGGAAGTAAAAGCTGCAGATTATTTTCCAATTCACCGTCCAGCTCCCGCATTTGAAGACTTAGAACCGGCAACGGAAATTTTTGAAACGGGTATTAAGGTCGTTGACCTTTTAGCGCCTTATTCAAAGGGTGGTAAAATTGGTTTGTTTGGTGGTGCGGGTGTTGGTAAAACCGTACTGATTCAGGAATTGATTCATAACATTGCATCCGAGCACGGCGGCTACTCCGTATTTGCCGGCGTTGGTGAGCGGACGCGTGAAGGGAACGATTTGTTCCTTGAAATGAGTGAATCTGGTGTTATCGACAAAACATCCATGGTATTCGGTCAGATGAATGAGCCGCCGGGAGCAAGAATGCGAGTAGGGCTTACCGGTTTGACCATTGCGGAATATTTCCGTGATGTACAGGGTAAGGATGTATTGCTTTTTATTGATAATATTTTCCGTTTCACACAAGCAGGTTCTGAGGTATCTGCACTTTTAGGCCGTATGCCTTCCGCGGTTGGTTATCAGCCGACATTAGCAACGGATATGGGTGCATTGCAAGAACGTATTACTTCCACTAAAAAGGGTTCTATTACGTCCGTACAGGCAGTTTATGTACCGGCGGATGACTTGACTGACCCTGCACCGGCAACAACATTTGCCCATTTGGATGCGAAGACGGTACTTTCCCGTCAAATTTCTGAGTTGGGGATCTACCCGGCGGTTGATCCGTTGGATTCATCATCACGTATTTTAGATCCGATGATTATTGGAGAAGAACATTACAATGTGGCGCGTGAAGTACAAGGCGTGTTGCAACGGTATAAAGAGCTTCAGGATATTATTGCCATTTTAGGGATGGATGAATTGAGTGAAGAGGATAAATTGATCGTTGCAAGAGCACGTAGATTGCAAAAATTCCTCTCACAGCCGTTCCATGTTGCAGAAGTATTTACAAACTTCCCTGGTAAATACGTTGCATTGAAAGACACCATTCGCAGCTTTAAAGAAATCGTAGATGGGAAACATGATGATTTACCAGAGGATGCATTCTTAATGGTTGGAACTATTGAAGATGCAGTGGAAAAGGCTAAGAAGATAGCAGAGGAGGGTTAATAGCCCATGGCCGATAAAAAGACCTTTAAATTAGAAGTTGTAACCCCGAAAGAGGTTGTATATTCCGAAGAGGTCGAAAGACTGATCGTTCGTACAACGGATGGGGACTTGGGGGTTCTGCCAGGCCATACGCATCTCGTAACAGGTTTACAGGTCGGTGTCATTCGTATCACCAAAGATCGTACGGAACTTAGAATGGCGATTAGCGGGGGTTTTATCGAAATTACGCCAACTAGTGTTGCTCTATTAACTGATACTGCTGAAAAAGACTTTGAAATCGATGTTGAAAGAGCTTATCGTGCTAAAGAAAAAGCGCTTGAGCAAATTAGAGCAAATAAGAACGAAGAAGATATACTCCTGGCAGAGATTTCCCTCAGACGTGCTGTGGCTCGTTTGAAAGCGGTTGGGAAAGACGAATAAAACAACAAAAAGTAACAGGGCTGATGCCCTGTTACTTTTTTGTTGTTTTTGTATTGTTAGAGTATATGGAATAGGTATACTTCCGAAAAACTTTGAATGCTAAAAAGGTTGTAATAAGGTGTAAAGGATGAGCACAGCGTATAAAGTTAACGGAAATGAGTAGCTCCCAGCTCGAACTCGCCAAATATTTTTCTCCAGTATACCTATTCCATATTTAGGTTTTTATTATTCCTCGTCTTTTCTCTTTCTTCGTTACTCTATTCTTTATCTTTTTCGTTACTCGTTCAGCAGCCATAGGCTGCGTTCTTTCCTCATTCCTCGTGTTTTAATCTTTTCCTACTTGCTAACGCCTACCTGCTTCTTTTCTCGTTCAGCGACCAAAGGGAGTGCTCGTTCCTCTATCTTTTAATTGTGAATTATGAATTATGAATTATGAATTGTAATAAAGACGGCGTTCAGCCGTCTTTATTACTTTAAGTACCGTACGTAGATATAAATACTCGAAAGAATCATTGAAATAACCATCATTGGCATGCCTAGCAACATATAGTTCAGAAAACCAATACTATTGTTATCCTTTTCTGCGATTCCAGCGACGATTACGTTAGCAGAAGCACCAACTAATGTGCCATTGCCTCCCAGACAGGCACCTAAGGCGAGTGCCCACCATATCGGTGTAATATTCATGTCTGTTAACCTGCCAAGGGTTTGAATTAGAGGTATCATGGTCGCAACATACGGAATATTGTTTATGAAAGACGAGGCGAAAGCAGATACCCATAAGATCATGAGTGCCGTCATAGCAATGTCACCTTTTGTACAATTCAATACCCATTTAGCGATGAGTTCGATGATACCAAGATGATCTAAAGCACCAACAAGGATGAAGAGTCCTGCAAAGAAAAAGATGGTGGACCACTCAATTTCCTGTAAAATTGTTTCGGGTTCTACACCACTGATAAGGAGTAAAAGCATAGCACCGCTTATAGCAATTGTAGCAGCTTCCAACTGGAGAAATTGATGAACAATAAACCCTGAAATGGTGAGAAAAAGTATTAAGAGAGATTTAAGCAAAAGCTTTTTATCACTAATCGCCTTTTTTTCGTCAAATGATAATATTTTTTGAGCTAACTTTGGGTCTACTTTCAGTTTCTTTCCATATAAAAAATAGTATATAATCATGGTTACGATAAATATAATAATGACAATGGGGCCGAGGTTGAAAATAAAATCCATAAAACCTAAATTGTTGCTGCTTCCGATCATAATGTTAGGGGGATCGCCTATCAGCGACGCTGTTCCACCAATATTTGAAAGCAATATTTCTAACATAAGAAATGGAATGGGGGTAATTTCTAAAGTTTCCGTAATGGCTAAAGTAACGGGAACCACTAACAGAACGGTTGTTACGTTATCAAGAATGGCAGAGGCAACGGCAGTAAAGATGCCTAAAAAGACCATAATCATCCATGCATTGCCTCTGGCTTTTTTTGCAAGTAGAATAGAAATATACTGAAAAACACCGGTCCTTTTTGTAATATTAACAATAATCATCATACCTATGAGAAGGCCAATGGTATTAAAATCGATGGCGTTTATTGCTAATTCTTGATTGGTCATGCCAAGAAGAAGCATAAGAATAGCGCCCATAAAAGCGGCAACCATATCGGATATTTTTCCGCTGATGATTAGACCATAAGTAGAAATAAAAATAACAGAAGCCAGAATCATTTGATTCGTCATGTGAAAGACTCCTTTCAAAAGCGTAGAATAAGTAGCTTTAAAAGCAAATTATTGAAAACAAAAAGACTCATACTTCATATTCGTATAAATACGAATGCAAGGTATCAGCCTTAGGCTTATGAAAAAATAACAAGTCAAAGATGCGACAGATATTTTGTGTCAGACAAAGAAACAGGTTCCATTGATGCAGTATGACGCAAAATAGAAGAGCATACTGGGTTTTTATTTCTTTGAATATGCCTTTAAGCGATATGACTATCATCAATCGCTATATTTTATATTTGCTTTTTAAAAGAACAAATCGCCATCCGAGAAGTAATGATATCACTGCTTATATAAATAAGCAAGAGGTTTTTATAAAATTGTTTTAGGTTTTAAAATAACGTAATGGGGTGATTTTTTATGATTACTAAAAGGCAACTGAGACAGGATGAACTGTGTCTGTCTCAGTTGCTTTATTTATATATTTAGTATGCCATTTTAGATTGATTAAAGTACTATTGATGGGAAGGTTCAACGTGAACTAATACTTCTTCAATCGAAGGCAATTCATTTTTTAACATACTTTCAACATTTTCAGTAATTTCGTGACTCTCTAGAACGGTTAAATCATGATCAACGACAAGATGTAATTCAACAAAAATTTTTGAGCCGTTTTTTCTCGTTCTAATATGGTGAGCATTAATGACATTATTAACACGCTCTGAAAGGGTTGCAATTTTAAGGGCGAGTGCTTCATCATTTTTTTCCATCAACTCATCAAAGGTAGGTCTGCCGATATCGTAACCCGCTTTTATAACAAAAAGAGACACAAATAATCCGGTCAAAGGATCTAAAATAGCAAGACCTAAATAGGCCCCCGTGGTTCCAAATAATGCAGCGATAGAAGAGTACGCATCCGAACGATGATGAAAGGCGTCAGCCATAAGTGCTTTATTGTCGATCTGTTTACCGACCCGGTATGTATAGCGGAACATGACTTCTTTAATAATAATGGATAATAAAGCTGAGACGATGGGTAAAACACCTGCTGATTTATAAGAGCCTGATTGAACGGTTTTGATACTTGTTTTGGCAATTTCCAAGCCTACAAATCCTAGAGAAATTGCCATAATAAGTGCTAAAATGGTTTCAATACGATAATGACCATAGGGGTGGTCTTCATCTGCAGGCTTTCGTGAAATTCGAATACAAAATAGGACAAGCAGGGTTGTTAATACATCAGATAATGAATGAAATCCGTCCGCTATAGTTGCTTTACTACCGGAGAAGAATCCAATCAGTAGTTTGAGCACTGTCAGAAATAAGTTGCCCATCATGGTTTGAATGGATATTTTTCTGGCGGCTTGATAACGTACTTCATCTTGCATAGTATACATCCCCTTGAAAAGAAAATAATCCTTATAATGGTAATATTTTATCACAAAAAAGAGGTAAATAAATGCTTATTGGCATTAATTATACTTATTATATGAGCATGTTGTCTTATTCTTCAATAAAATTAGATATGCATAATTTTTTTCTTCTTTCTTTAGTTTTCAGTTTTAGGCCTTAAGCCTTCAGCTAATATAGATTATGAACCGTATATTATTTATAATTGTTAACAATACAGATATATTATGATTATTTTAGAGATTATGGTTATATACCACTAAAATCAAAATTTGGAACGTAATCGCTGCTTGCAGCATCTAATTCTTGAACATAACCATTTTCAAGTCCGATGGCAAAGAAATAGTCAATGGCTTGATTATATTCCTTTTCAGTCAGCACTCGGTTGATTTCAGTAAATTGATCAGCATGGTAGAGTGGCACATATTGACCCATTAAACTGATAAAAACATCTAGAGGGAGATTTTCTTTAATCCAATCCAGAATTCTTTGAGTATTATCAAGTTGTCCGGGTAATATGAGATGACGAATCATTAAGCCGCTTTCCAGTAAGCCGTTTTTATTGAAACAAGGAGAACCGACTTGACGATACATTTCTAGAATAGCTCGTGTGGCATGGTAAAAATATTTTGGCGCTCCAGAATAGTTTACAGATAACTGATGATCAGCATACTTAAGATCAGGAAGATAAATATCAATCAACCCTTCTAAAGCGTGCAAGGAATGGACATTTTCATAGGAACTGGTATTATAAATAATAGGAATATGTAGCCCCTGCGCTTTAGCAATTTTTAAGGCGGCTGCTATCAGGGGAATATAAGGCGTAGGGGAAACAAGGTTAATATTATGTGCACCTTTTTTCTGTTGATTTAATAAAATCTCTACAAGTTGATCTACAGACACGGTTTTTCCTTTGAGTTCCTGGCTGATTTCATGATTTTGACAATAAACACAATGAAGATTACAACCGGAGAAAAAGATGGTTCCTGAGCCTTGATCTCCGCTAATGCAAGGTTCCTCCCAATGATGGAGGGAAGCTAACGCCAGTTTGATGCTGTCAGAACCACCACATTGCCCTATTTCACCAGCTAAACGGTTAACCTGACAGCAGTGAGGGCATAATTGGCAGTTAGATAAAGACTGTAGCATATTAGATCACCTTTCTTTAAAAACTATCATTATCATAGATTCTAAAATAAAATAAAAGGAAAAGCAATTATTTATTTTAAGCATTTTTACGGGGTATAATATGATAATAGAGGAAGCAGTGTTAGCGATAGATAAATCATTTTTATTAGTACCAAAAAGTAAATACTTGTTATTGAAAAATGAATCCTAATAGACTAAAATATTCTTTATTATATAATACCCTTTAATCATCATCTAATCGGAAGGGAGAGTGGGAAAAGATTATGAAATTTCAGGACTATTATAAAGTATTGGGCGTACCACGAAATGCCACACAACGTGAAATCCAGAAAGCGTATAGAGAGTTGGCTCGTAAATATCATCCAGATGTGAATCAGGATAAGGGGGCTGAGGGAAAGTTTAAACAAATAAGTGAAGCCTATGAAGTATTAAAAGAACCGGAAAAAAGGAAGAAATATGATACGTTAGGTTCTAATTGGAACGCTGGACAGGACTTTTCACCACCACCAGGTTGGGATAATAAGCACTATGAATTTCGTAGTGGTAATGGGGCTCAAGGATTCGATTTTAGTGGAATGGATGACAGTGGATTCAGCAGCTTTTTTGAAGCACTCTTTGGTAAGGGGATGGGGGGACCTTCTAGGGCAGGCGGCCATAGGGGGTTTACATCACACCAACAGCAAAGAATGAAAGGGCAGGATCGGGAAGAAGAGATTACGATTACGCTGGAAGAGGCATATAAAGGAGGGCGTAAACGTTTAATGCTGCAAAATACCGAGCGTAATGCCACCGGGAGAATGGCAGGAAAACCCCATGAAGTCAATGTGAATATTCCAGCAGGTATTATAGAAGGAATGCGTATTCGTTTGGCGGGATTAGGATACCCGGGAAAGGGGGGCGGTAAAGCAGGTGACTTATATTTAAGTGTGCATATTGCCGCTCATAAGATATTCAAGCTGGAAGGCCATGACTTAATTGTAGAAATATCGCTTACACCGTGGGAAGCGGCTTTGGGAACAAAAGTTCCGGTATCTACCCTTGACGGTTCTGTAAAATTAAATATACCTGAGGGAACTCAGAGTGGACAGCGTTTTCGGTTGAAGGCATTAGGGTTACCTAAAAGTAAAGAGCAGCGAGGAAATCTTTATGCAGTAGTAGAAATTAAAGTACCTAAGCAGCTGAGTCTTAAAGAGAGGGAGCTATTTGAAGCATTGGCAGAGCATTCTAAATTTGATCCACGTCAAGATTAAGGCAACGATATTAATATACGTCATGTAATGTAATAAAGAACTTACATTGCAGATTTGCAGGAAAAGAGAAGGAAAGAGGCAAGAGCCAAGAGCCATTCTAAATATTTAAACTTTAATGTAATCCATATAAGAAAATATTGCTTTAAAATTAAAATAAGTTCTTGCATTTTGCAAGAACTTATTTTATTATATATATACATAAATATTCGACAATAATGAATAAATATTCTAAAACGGAATATTTATCGGCGATAGACTTTTAATTAACAAGAAATAGGAGGAACAAGGATGATACGAATAGTTAAGGCTGGGGTACAGCATCTTCCCCAAATTCGAGAAATATATAATCATGCGATTATCAATTCTACAGCACCCTTTGATGAAGAACCAAAATCAATGGCTGATCGTATAGAGTGGTTTCAAATGCACCAGGATCCTAAATTCCCCCTAGTTGTAGCAGTGGAAGAGGGTGTGGTGATGGGCTGGGGGACCCTATCACAATTTCAAATGCGCTCCTCTTATCGTTTTACAGGTGAAATATCCATTTATGTGAAAGGCGGAAGCCGGGGAAAAGGTATTGGTACAAAGATTCTCAGTGAATTAATAGAATTAGGAAAAGAACAAAATTATCATGCGATGATGTCATTGATTGCTGCTCAAAATGTAAAAAGCTTGGGGTTACACCAAAAATTTGGTTTTAAAGAGGTAGGACATTACAAGGAGGTCGCCTATAAGTTTGGTCAGTGGCATGATATGTTTGTGATGCAAAAGCAGTTATAAGAAAGACAGGGGAAACGAAATATAAAGCGAGGGGTTTGGGATGGTATTCTCAAACCGCTCGCTTTAAACTTTATAAGAAAATTTTATTTTAAGCAGGGGATTTTTATTTGTAAGAGAAATATAAATGAGAATAAGGCAATAGCAGGGAAAATATTAAAACAATTAAAATTTGAGGTGGATTCAATGAAATATAAAAATTATCATGTTATGTTAATGAGTTTGGGGAGTGTTTTGTTAGTCTATGTGATATGGGCGTTCGTTCAGCCCCAAACCTTTCAATTAAGTGTGATTCAAAGAAAGTTAATTTGGAGTCCTTTGGTGGGTTTGAGTATATCTTATATTGTATGCGTTTTATTTCGACGCAGTGATAATGAGATTACTAAAAAAGGATATATGTGGGCCATTATAAGTGCATCTATTTTAGCGCCTTTGATTGCATTCTTAGTAGGTTCAGCTATTTATGATATGATGCAGCAGAATGCTTCGATACAAGGGTTTAAATTAATTGAAGGTATTGCGAAAAAGATATAGGGGGAATGAGCATGAAACACAAAAGTTATACTAGGCTATTAACAGGTATTTTAATCGTATGGATTACGATTTTTGTGATGGGATGTGGTGATAAAAAACCATCAGAAACAAATGGTAATCCAGCACAGTCGAATCAGGCGCCTGAAATAGTGAAAGCCACGTTATATTTTCCAGATGGTAACGCAGAGTTTTTGGTTCCCGTTGAAGTAGAAATTTCAAAAGGAACAGAGTCCATAGAAAAGGCAATTTTAGAGGTTTTAATTAAGGGATCGGGGAAAGAAGATTTGGGTCTTGCCTTACCTGCTGAAACTAAGGTACTGTCCGTCGTTAAGAAAAATGATACGGTATATGTCGATTTTTCTAGAGAGATTGAAACCGAGCATTGGGGTGGGAGTGCCGGAGAAACATTTACCATTTATTCGATTGTTAATACCCTAACCGAGCTTAAAGATATCAATAAAGTACAACTTTTGATTGAGGGAAGCAAAGATGAATCAATTGCCGGTCATTACGCGCTAAATGAGCCCTTTGAACGGAATGAACAAGTGATTAAGAAGACGGACTAGTATAGACAGCTTTGCTGTCTTTTGGCAGGTAGCAGGCAGGGAAAGATAAAGGATGCAAAAAGAGGTAAGTGGTTGTTTAACCATTGTTAAACGATAGCTGAGCGATGGTTTAACTATCGTTAAAAAAGGAGTTATAGAAATGTATGCAAAAATGGGGACATTCCGAGAGGTACGAGCGGTGTGTCCCCGTTTTTTTGTTTTTTTCTTTTCCCTTTTTATGCTATACTTTTATAAATAAGAATCTTTGTAACATTTAGTAGACATAATCGTTTCTAATTATGGAGGTGACACCTGTGCAGGAGATATCCTTGGCTGAGGAACAATCCCTCTTAAAGAAGGTGAAAAAGGGGAATAAAGCGGCTCTGGAAACGCTTTGCTCGTATA
The DNA here is from genome assembly GCA_030625885.1 of Clostridia bacterium. Lineage (GTDB taxonomy): Bacteria > Bacillota > DAOUPZ01 > DAOUPZ01 > DAOUPZ01 > DAOUPZ01. The sequence continues at coordinate 47,890 of DAOUPZ010000004.1, read as the reverse complement.
CATGGCAAGATATTTATAAATTTGTTTTTTTTAAGACAAAAGATACGCATTTAGCGGAGGAAATTACACAGGACACTTACTGTCGGGCAGTTTCATCTATGGCTAGATATACCATTCGTGATACACGTTTTAAAAGTTATTTAATGACCATTGCCAATAACCTAATTATTGATGGATATCGTAAGAAGAAAATAACAGTGATGGGGCATGAAGAAGTCTTAAAGTATATACCTGATCTTAAAAAGGGTCCCGAGGCGTTTTATATGTTAGAGGAAAAAAAGCAGGAAATTCGGCATTGCTTACAACAGTTATCTGATGAGCAACAGCAGATCATTAGTTATCGCCTGCTAGAAGGTTATTCAGTACGGGAAACGTCTCAAATGATGGGTAAAAGTGAAAGTGCTGTTCGAACAGCACAACATCGTGCCGTAGTTCAGCTTAAGGAATTGATGAGAAAGGAGGGAATTGTATAAATGAAAGAAAAAGAGTTATCAGAGTTTATTGATAGCTTTAATGATGGGCTAATAACGGAGAGTAGTGATTTGGAATCGGAAGAACAGGAGTATCTTGACGTTTTAGAGCAATTGTCCATTTTAAAAGACGATACAATTTCTTATCCTGAGCATTTAGAACAAAAAATTATAGAACAAAGTGATCGGGAATTAGCAAAGATGTCACAAAAGAAAAACCTTTTTAGAAGACCCTCGTTTGCTGTAGCAGCTATGTTGACATTAGGCGTAGCAATAAGTGGATTATTATATAGTATGGATGGTTTTTCTGTGTTGGAACAGCCAGGAGATCCATTGGCAACGTCCTCGTTGGAACAAGCGTTTGAACTGGACGAAGAAACACAAAGCTTAAGCCAGGGGGGATCAGATGCAGAGATCCAATATGAGATGAGTGCACCGTCGGGAACGGGAGGAGATCTTGGAGATAGCTTGCTTCAAAAAGAGATGATGGTGGCTGATGCCTCAACGCCTGTGGCGGATCATTTTGCAAAAGAAGCGAATGGGGCAAACCGAATAACGGAGCTGCCTGAAATAGCAGCATTAGATATAAAGGATCAATCTGATTTTGGAAATGAAGCGGAAAGTCCGGAGATGAGTCAATTTTCAGCAGAGGGTATGGGACAGGGCATGACAGACGGTATGGTGGAAGAAAGTAGGCCTTTAACCTTAATGCGTAATCATATGCCCTTCTCTGAAGAATATACACTCATAGTACAGGATATTGAGAAAGATGCAGACAGATTGATGACGTCTTTGGATGGTTTGGAAATAGAGGCAGAGAAAGTAGAAGAAAATGTTTTTGTATTACAAGTTTCAAGCGAGAAACAACCTGCTTTATGGGATGAGTTGTCAGAGATCGGAACGTTTGTTACAATAGAAGCAGAAGCACTGTGTGCAAGTAACGAAGAAATGGAAAGTGATTCATCTAAAGCGTCACCGGAGCGTGTTACCATTTATGTCAAACTTGCCCTAGAGGAAGAGCAAGAAGGATCTCCAAATGCAACGACAAACAATGAAGAAGCTGAAACAGAGAGCAATTAGGGCATCCAAGCGGTGCCCTTTTTTATATGATTAGCAGGTATAACCTTGATGTAAGGTTTATGCTTAGGTATGGTTATGCTTACAGGAATCTTCTAAGCTAAAGAAGTTTGTGCATATAGAAATGTAGTACTCATGAAGTCTGATGGTGGATATATGATGTGCCTGAGACCATCGACGCGATAAGATTCCTTCCAGCATAACCATACCTAATGTCATGTTTTTACTTAATATTTTATTTGTTTATATTTGTATCGTTCCTCGTTCAGCGACCAAAGGGAGCGATCTTTCAGCAGCCATAGGCTGCGTTCTTCCCTCTATTTTTTAATTTTTTTAAAAATCATGTCACAGAAATGCAAAAGACTGTGTTATATATGTGAAGTCAGTCAACAGGGCCTGTTGATACGCTAGAAGGAAGGCAGGTGGAAATTTCCATGGCCGTTGAGCTCAAATCAATGATTAAAACGGAATCACAATCTTTTGAACAAATATTTCACAATTACTATCCCTTTGTATGCCGTCAGCTTTATTATTTAGTAGGGAATCAATCTTTAGCAGAAGACATGGCACAGGAAGCTTTCTTGAAATTATACCAGTTGCCGCCTGCTGATTTTTCAAATATCGGAGGATGGCTTGCTAAGGTGGCAACTAACTTAGCTTACAACCATTTGCGTAGTGAAAAAAGCAGGCAAAAAAGAGAAGATCACTGTGAGATGGAGCGAATGGCTAAAATGATTTCCTTTGAAGAAGTGGTCGTACGCAATCAGGAAGTGCGGGAAGTGAGAAGTATCCTCAAGCAATTATCCGCAAGAGATCGTACCTGCTTACTCCTGAAATTTTCCGGTTATCAGTATCAAGAAATTGCCACAGTAACTGGGATGAATGTTAACTCTGTCGGTACCATTTTGGCACGTGCTCAGGATAAATTCAAAAAGATATATCTGGAGCAGAGAGGAGGAGAAAGTTAATGTGTTATGATGAAGGAATACTCCAAGCCTATTTAGACGGTGCGTTAGGAGAAGAAGAACGAAAAGAGATAGAAAATCATTTAGCATCCTGCATACCATGCCAACAGAAATTAGAAGAATTAAGAAAAAACCAATCGTTAGTCCATGAGTGTTTGGGAAAATACCAGTGCGGTATAGAGAAAACCAATTTTGATAGTGAAAAGGCATGGGCGCATTTTCAATCGCATCATACAGCAGAAAAAGAAAATAGGAAAGAAGGTATAAGAATGAATAATAAATTTAAAAAATGGATAGGTGCGGCATCAGTGGCAGTTATATTGATCGGTTCCTTAAGTTTTAGCCCGGTACGTTCCGCAGCTGCCGAATTATTGACCATCTTTAGAGCGGAAAAAGTACAGACGATTGCTTTTAATGAACATGATATGTATGATCTTTCGCAAAAAATAAGAGATGGTGTCGGTGAAATTGATTTAGAAGAAATGGGTAAGATCAATGTGAGCAATGAGACGGAATATAAGGATATTACCCGGGAAGAAGCATTAAGTGTAAGCACATTGCCAGTTAAGCTGCCTGACGAAAGCATTAAAGGATGGAAAGATGATTTTTCCAAAGTATCGGGAACAACTATTGATTTTACGCTGGATGTGGAGAAAGCCAATGAAATGCTGACAGCTTTAGGCAGTAATCATTTACTACCTCAGGAAATTGACAATAAGACGTTTTCAGTGAGTATTGGAGACAGTATTCAAGCTTGTTATTCCAATGAAAATGATTATTTAGATGTGATGCAGACTAAAGCACCGGAAATTCGGGTTCCGAAGGATGTTGATATTATTGAAGTACGCGATGCGCTTTTGGATATTCCGATTTTACCACCTTCTTTGAAAAAACAATTACGGGGTGTGACGGATTTAGAACATACTTTACTGATACCGGATACTAATGGTAATGCCCGGGAAGTATCTGTTAACGGCAAGCAAGGTGTATTTATGGAAGATAATAATGGGAGTTATGGCAGTTTGATGTGGCTGGATGATGGTGTGATTCGCGTTATTAACGGCGGGAAATTAACATTGCAGAAAGCGCTGAATATTGCAAGTGAAATGGAGTGATAGAATGCCGGCTATAGAAACACATAACTTGACGAAAGTATATCATAATAATGCAGGTTGTAAAGACATTTGCCTCTCGGTTTCCGAGGGGCAAGTGTTTGGCTTTTTAGGACCCAATGGAGCCGGAAAAAGCACCTTTGTTAAAACATTAATGGGATTGCTATATCCCACAGGCGGCCGCGCTTTTCTCTTAGGAAAGCCCCTGGGTGATTTGAATGTCAGGCACCGTATTGGCTATTTGCCGGAGTTATTTCGTTATCAGGAATGGATGACGGGCTGCGGACTGTTGGAATTTCATGCTTCATTGTATAAAATGAGCGGTAAACAACTTAAAATGCAGGTTGAAAACGTGTTGGAACGGGTGGGATTGTCGGGAAAAGGGAAATATCGGATTAAAACGTACAGTAAAGGGATGCAGCAGCGTTTAGGATTAGCCAGTGCGCTGCTCCCCAATCCGGATCTGATTTTTTTAGATGAGCCTACTTCAGCCTTGGATCCGGTAGGCAGACGGGAAGTACGTGAAATTATTGCCGATTTAAAACATGAAGGCAAGACTATTTTTTTGAACAGCCATCTTCTGTCAGAAGTGGAAATGGTCTGTGATGAAGTTGCGATCATAAAAGAGGGACAGGTTGTTGCCAACGGCAATTTGCAGGAATTGCTTTGCAGTGGTACGGAAGTTACCATTCGAGTGAATGATATCAGGGAGCCATTGATAGCCATTTTAAGAAAGATGAATGAGACCGTTCATCTTGAGGGAACACGAATAACGGCGTTGATTGACAATCCAGTTGAGGTTCCGCCCCTGGTAGAAACGCTGGTAGAAGGCGGCGTACAGATCTATGAAGTATCTTATAAACAGCAGAGTTTAGAAGAGCTGTTTATTCGATTTATGAAGGAGGCGTAAGAGATGGGGCCGATCTTTCGTTTAACACTGAAGGAACTTTTGAGTAAAAAAATATTGCTGGTGAGCTTTATTTTGACGGTCATTTACTTAGTCCTCTATGGAACAGGACTTCATTTTATTAATGCTAAAGGAATGGGTGATATGACAGAGCAGATAGTAAAATTGATGGCTTATTCCCAATTAATTTCTATGGGTTTATATTTTGCCAGTTTCATCGTTTGTCTGTTTGCTGTTTTTGCCGGCGTTGGCGCCATTTCCAGTGAGGTGGATAATGGGGTGATGATATCTATTATCTCGAAGCCGGTTCGTCGTGGGGAGATCATTGTTGGTAAGTTTATGGGTTATGCGGTCATGCTCATGTTATATTCAGCATTTATATATTATAGCATTTACTTTTTGGTGGATATCATGTTGGATTTAAGATTAGGGGGAATGGTATCCGGGTATTTGTTATTTACTCTGCAGCCTCTTGTTTTGCTGGCAGTTACTTTTTGGGGAACGACATTTTTGCCGACAGTTGCTAATGGGGTAGCGGTGTTTATTCTCTATATGTTTGGAATGATTGGGGGCATGATCGAGCAGATTGGTTATGCCATTGAAAAAACAGCGGCTGTTAATGTTGGGATTGTGTCGAGTCTGATTATGCCTGTGGATACCATCTTTCGTCAAATGATTAATGTCATTTTTTCGCAAACCCCTTCACTGAGCATCTTAAATACAATGGGGCCTTTTATGAGTCTAAAACAGCCCAGCCATTGGATGATGGTTTATGTCTTGATATATGTTCTAGGGTGTGTTTTTATGGCAACGCGTATTTTTAAAGCAAAAGAAATATAAACATCGAATAACCCTGTCAAAATGATACATACTAAAAAACAGCCTTTGGCTGTTTTTTAGTATGTGGCAAAAGGTAAGTAGTAAGTGGGAAAATAAATCAAGAGGGTGAAATAAAATGAAGAAAATCATTTTGATTGGGATTATTTTATTATTGGGGTTTATTGGTTTCGGCTATTACGATCAAAATATGGCTTTAGGTGAGGCCATCTTTCAGGATGAAACACATGAGATTTATTTTAATAGAGGGCGTATGGTTTATCAGAACAGTGATTCCAATAATAGACAAAAAATCAAACTGCCAGAACGAAACTTAGAGGTAGTTGAAACATTACAAAATAAAGTAAAGACGCAACCGCCTTTAGTTGGAACAATGATTCAAAAAGGTCTTCGTCTGAAAGGGAAGAATGATCTTTATTTTGTTCAGTTAGAGCCTGTTTTTAAAATTCTGACAGTTTGTCCTGCTCCCGTGAGTCAGTCAGATCGTATCGTTATTGACAAAAGTGAGAATCAACTCTTTTTTTATCAAAATGGGGATATTGTTAAAGTCTATGATGTGGCTACGGGAGAAAAACCACATTATACGCCGGAAGGGGTATTTGCGATTGCGAATAAAACTAAAACACCCCTGGAAAAGGCTGAGGATGCTCAGTTAGGGGTTCGCTGGATGGGGTTGAAGGTTCCTAATGAGCGAGATCAACGTGTCAATAAGCCGGATGAACGGGCGCCTAAGGGATTGAAATATGGTATTCATGGTACAAATGAGCCTGAATCTATTGGTAAGCATGCTTCGGGGGGATGTGTAAGAATGAGAAATGAAGCGGTAGAAGAGCTTTATGAATGGGTGCAGGTAGGAACGACCGTACAAATTAGAAAATAACGCCGTTATTTCCACCCATTCTCTAGTTGCTGGATAACATAATTTACTACAACAAGATCGTATAATGTTGTTGAAGGGATTAGGCATCTTCAAAAAAATAATAAGTCAGTATGCTAGTCTATTTTGCGCCATACTGCATCAACAGAACCCGCTGATAGAACCAACTATCAACGGAACCTGTTTCTTTGTCTGACACAAAATATCCGTCGTATCTTTGACTTGTTATTTTCTTTCATATGCCTTATGTAGAAAGGGGGAAAGGCGAGGTATGAAATACAAATGGTATCATATATTTATCTTGAGTTTGTCGTTTATCGTTGTCATGCTGTTTGGTATGGATTGGCAGGAAGCCAAAACGTTGGCTGACAGCGGGTTGGGGAGTGATGTGTTGAATGAACGCCTTGTCCAACAGCTAAAAAGTGATCAAGGCCCTATAAAGAAATCGGCTGAGGACGAGATCGTGAAGGCTGTACTTAAAATGACCTATCATTCAGAGTGGTATGAACTACAGCCCTTGACAACACAATTTTTGTTTGCAGATTTATTACCCGTGGGAGATGAAGAATTGATCGTGGGGATTTCTTTACCGCCCGATCGTGGTATGGTGGCTATTTTTGCGCGTATGAAAGAAGGTTACAGGTTAATCCGCACCTTGTATTTTGTTAATGTGTCCGGATTAGAAGTGGTGAAGATACCGACACTGGATGTGCCTGTACTGGTGGTAAAAGAGGACTATCAAGAACGGTTGGGTGCTTTTTTCGAAAGTCGTACAGAATATTTATATGCTTGGAATGACAAGAAAAAGAGAATAGATGACGTTTTTATGGTGGTAACTTTCGAACAAAGCTATTGGAATGAAAAGTGGGAGAATCCTGACAATCCTTCACGGTGGCGGGGAGAGATTACGAAAAGAGAATATACCATTGAGCCGGATGGAAGTATCGTTGTAAACGAAGAGACGACAGAGGTAGTTAGTAAAAAACAGACGCTGGCATTGCCGCCTTTAGAAGGGTTTGAGATAGTTAAACGAAGGATGAGAGAAGATGTGTATGTTTGGAATCCAAGGGATTTTAGGTATGAGAAAGTGACAGAATAATGGGATGAAGGGTACCTGGCAAAGTTATGCCAGGTATTTTTGTTGTAATATCATAAAACAGTCTTTAGATTATAGAGAGTATAAATTTTTCGTGAGGTTTGTACTTAGGTATGGTTATGCTTCCAGTCATCTTCTAAGCTAAAGAAGTTTGTACAATATTGAAAGTTTTTACTCATGAAGTATGATGGTTGATATAAGATATTACTGATGCCAGCGACGCGATAAGATGTCTTCCAACATAACCATACCTAATGTAATGTTTTTCTTTAAGCTGATAGCTAAATCATTTTTTTCCTTCCCTCTTCCTTCTATTCTTAATCTTTTATCGTTCAGCGACCAAAGGGAGAGGTCGTTCCTCTTTCAGCGAACGCAGAGAGCGATCTTATCCCTATCCTTTAACTGTCCACTATCAACTGTCAACTGAATAAGCTGTCAACTGAATAGATTATGGTATTGAAATTGTACAAATAACTATTAAGGCGTTTTTTAGGTCTTATAGTGGGACTATACGCATAGTGTTTAGTTAAGTGGTAGGTGAAAAAAGGGGGGAATATCATGTATGATTTTAAAGGTAAGGTAGCTTTGGTGACAGGGGGAACCTCGGGGATTGGACTGGAAGCGACAAAGATGCTTTTAAAAGGTGGGGCAGAAGTGCTAATTGTTGGTGTGTCTGAAAATGAAGGACGTCAGGCGTTGATGGAATTAGAAGATTGGGATCAACAGCTTACATTGGTAACCGCAGATATTTCATATCCGTCGGAATGTAACAGGGTTGTACAAACGCTGTTATCAGAATTTGGGAGATTAGATATTTTGATTAATTGTGCTGGTGTTTTCATTGAGCATACGATTGATGAAGTAGAAGAGGTCGTATACGATCGGATCATGGATGTGAATGTTAAAGGAACCTTTTTCATGTGCAAGTATGCTATCCCTCAGATGCGTAAAGCAGAAGGGGGGGCTATTATTAATATTTCGTCTGATGCCGGATTACAAGGTAATTACAATTGTACCACCTATTGTGCATCAAAAGGGGCAATTACCCTGTTTACCAAAGCGTTGGCATTAGATCTCGCTAGAGATAATATTCGTGTTAATTGCGTTTGTCCAGGCGAGATTCATACGCCTATGGTTGAGCGGAAAATTGAGGCGGCGGTCAAAAAAGGTGAAACCAAGGAAGTATATTTACAGGCGCTTCTCAAAGATTACCCGATTGATAGGATGGGAAAAGCGGAAGAGGTTGCCGCTGTCATTTGTTTTTTAGCATCGGATATGGCATCATTTGTATTAGGTGCATCATGGTCAGTTGATGGTGGCGTAACAGCTGGGCCATAAGAAAGCAGCAGGCAGGCATTAGCAGGTAGGGAAAGAATAAAAGACAGTAGTTAGTAGTTAGGAAAAGATAAAGGATTAAAAGATGCAAGTGGCTAGTGGTTGTTTAACCATTGTTAAACGATAGTTGAGCGATGGTTTAACTATCGTTAAAAAAGGAGTTATAGAAATGTATGCAAGAACGGGGACATTCCGTGAGGTACAGGCGGTGTGTCCCCGTTGTTGCATATCGGTGAAAGTAGAAAGATAAAATAGCAGGTAGCGAACAGCAGGTAGCAGGTAGGGAAAGATTAAAACACGAGGAATGAGGAAAGAACGCAGCCTATGGCTGCTGAACGAGGAACGAGCGCTCCCTTTGGTCGCTGAACGATGAAAAACAAAAGATTGGCTGAAGATTCAAAGCTAAAGGCTGAAAGCAAAAGACTCAAATAAAAGGGGTGTACCATTTGGTACACCCTTTATCGATATAGATAACCGTCCTTAATATAAGCTCTTGACCCGTTTGTTTCTTCCTTCATAAACGACTTGAATAGATCCTCTCATTCTTTTCCAGTCTTACCAGAAAACCAACTTTCAGTTGATGATTTGCTTTTCTTGCAACTTTCTGTAAAGCATTTAATTACTTACTTTCAGTTACTTCTTTTCGGTCAAGCAATAACAGAAATCGGGACTTTCTTGCGATGGGTCAAGACGGTTATCTATTATCTTCTTGTTAAATATTTACCCTGTTTAAAACACTTGAAACCTAAAAATATTAAAAAACATATTTTTATTGTTAGTATATTATGGTAACAGACAAAAATGATGTAATATTTCCTAGTAAAATGAAAAAGTTGCAGGTTTTTTATGATTTTTGGATAATATTTTAGCTATCAGCTATTAGTTATCAGCTTAAAGGGAAAGATGATAGAAGCAGGTAGCAGGTAGGAAAAGATTAAAACACGAGGAATGAGGAAAGAGCGCAGCCTATAGCTGCTGAACGAGGAATGAAAAAACAAAATATAAAAGACGTAGAAGGTAGAATGCAGAAGAAAAAATCAGGAAATATCAGTTAGAGACCTACCTGCTACCTGCTGGTTGCTACCTGCTCTAATACAGCGAAGCTGTAAATAACTTACATAAAGGAGGAACTAAAATGGGATTAGATCCGGTTATTGATAAGATGAAAGATGAAATCATTGCTTCAACTCAAAATATTGTGCGTATTAAAAGTGTTAAAGGGGAAGCAAAACCCGGTATGCCTTTTGGTCAAGGGGTCAATGAGGCTTTGGAATATGTTTTAGATTTAGGAGATAAAATGGGTCTGCGAACGAAGAATGTAGATGGGTATGCGGGTTATGTAGAATGGGGCGAAGGAGAAGAACTGGTCGGAATTCTCTGCCATTTAGATGTCGTACCGGAAGGGACAGGATGGCAGTATCCTCCCTATGATGCCCAAATTCATGAAGGAAAGTTATATGGCCGTGGTATTCTGGATGATAAAGGACCGGGTATTGCTGTTTTATATGCATTAAAGGCGATAAAAGATGCGGATGTGCCTCTCAATAAACGGATTCGTATTATTTTTGGTACGGATGAAGAAAGCAGTTGGGGCGGTATCAAGTATTATTTAGACCATGAAGAGAAGCCATGCTGTGGGTTTACACCCGATGCAGATTTCCCAATTATCAATAGTGAAAAAGGAATTTTGACGTGTACGCTTGCCCAGTCATTTGTAATGGGATCCAAAGACGGGGAGATGGTGATCCATCGAATACAGGGAGGAAGCCGACCTAATATGGTACCTGATTTTTGCTTGGCAGAAGTTCAAGTGCAAGACCCAGGTGCTTTTAAGCAAAAATATTATCGTATTAAAGAAGAAAAGGGTTTTTCATTAGACATAGAAGAAAAAGAGGACAATATGTTTACGATAAAATCAACGGGGATCTCTGCACATGGCAGTACCCCCGAAAAAGGTAAAAATGCCATTATGAATTTGGTACAATTATTGAATTACTTTGATATAAGTGCTTCTGCTTCTGCCTCATTTGTTCGTTTTTTAGCAGAATATATTGGCGGCCATTGCGATGGGCGTGGTTTTGACATGGCCTTGAAAGATGATATTTCGGGGGTTTTAACGCTAAATGTGGGAATGATTGATATTAATGAGCATGAGGGAAATGCGGTTCTTAATATCCGTTACCCCATCTCATTTTCGGAGGAAGAGATTATTTCACGGATGGAACGAAAGATACAGCCGGCATCTATTATGTTACAGGATGTTCGCAATCAACCCCCGCTTTATGTTTCCCCTGAGAATGAACTGATTAAAAAGCTGCAATATATATATAGTTTAATGATGGGGGAAGAAGCGGAATTAATTTCGATCGGCGGTGGGACTTATGCGAGAGCGATTGATAATGCTGTTGCCTTTGGACCGCTTTTCCCCGGGCAGCCTTCACTGGCTCATGAGCCGAATGAGTGTATGGCGCTCGATGATTTGATTGGGATTACAAAAATATATATGTATACGATGATTGAATTGGGAAAATAAGAAAGCTTTCGAGCTTTCTTTTTTTTTTTACATTTTTATCTTCTCCTTGATTAAAATGCATTTTTACTGTCAATACTGTTTTTAGAGAGAGACAAGGAGGAGATAAAAGATGAAAAAAACAGTATTTAAATTATTGGTAATCACTATGGTGGTTTTAGCAAGTGTACAAATGGTTGATATTAGTTTTGGGGATGATGATGTACAAGAAGATACACCTGTTAAGGCCGCATTTTTAGCTACCGGGGCAGATTTAATGGAAATCAATCACAATGGTTGGGCAATGATTAATGAAACATTTTTAACGGAAGAACAGGTGCAAGGCGTGATTTACAATGCAGTACAGACATTAGGGCTGCCACATGAAGGAATTGAAATTGAAAAATACCCTGGATTTTGTTCCGGTAGAACGAAAGTAAAAACAGATAAAAATACGTTTATTGAAGTTGCATGCCAAACTATGGGCTATGATGAAGAAGAACAAAAATTTGCAGAAACTTACTTAATGATTAACACAGTGGAAATGGGCCAGAAAAATAACAATAATTGGCGGGGGAAAATTAAAAAAGTATTAAATGAATTTGGCAGTGAAGAAAATATTAGTACGCTTTATTCTGGTGTCATATCAAAAAGTTTAAATATGGAAGAAATGAAATCATGTGTCCAAAAAGCATGGCAAATTACACAAGCAAAAGAAATTGAAGGGATTGCAGAAGAAAACCTAGTAAGCATGACAGGATATACCAAACAAATGAAAAATTTCATTGAGCTTGGAGACGAGCGTATGAATATGAATATTGCGCTTCGAGTTAATAATGATGACCAACAAACCCATGTTATGGTTGCTTCTCCACTTATAACTACAGAATATTAGACACTAAACGACGCATAATAAAAGCAACAACAATAGTTTAAGAGGTGGATTTTATTGGAAAAAATTTTAATTAGAGGCGGTAACAAGTTAGAAGGAACGATTCGTATTAGTGGTGCTAAAAATGCTATTCTACCCATTTTAACTGCCAGCTTACTAGCAGAAGAAGGGGAAACCATTTTGGAAGAAGTTCCTGGATTTGATGATGTAGATATTATTTGTGAAGTATTACGTCATCTAGGCGCAAGAATAGAAAAAATTGGTACTGATGGCTTGAGGATCAATGCCCAATTGTTAAATAACTTTGAGGCGCCATATGAGTATGTTCGAAAAATGCGGGCTTCATTTTTGACAATGGGCCCCCTTTTAGGACGTATGGGAAAAGCCACAATTCCTCTACCGGGTGGATGTGCGATAGGCACTAGACCGATTGATTTGCATCTGAAAGGATTTATGAATTTAGGTACTAAAGTCGTCATTGGTCATGGGTGTGTAGAAGCACGCGCGAAACGGCTAAAGGGAAACCGTATTTATTTGGACTTCCCGAGTGTGGGAGCGACAGAAAATATCATGATGGCAGCAGTTCTTGCTAAAGGAGAAACACTGATAGAAAACTGTGCGGAAGAGCCTGAAATCGTTGATTTGGCTCGTTTCCTTAAAAAGATGGGTGCAAAAATTGAAGGGGCAGGTACAGGCGCTATTTATATTGAAGGTGTCAAAAAACTGAAAGGCACGCATTATCGTGTGATTCCGGATCGGATTGAAGCGGGAACTTATATGGTGGCCGCAGCAGCTACAAGAGGGAATGTTTTAATTGAGAATGTATTGCCTGAAACATTAAAGCCAGTGATTGCTAAATTGAAAGAGGCGGGCGTTGGAATTAAAGAAGAAGGCTCTAATATTCGTGTTATTGGGCAGGGGAAATTGCATCCTGTAGATATTAAGACACTTCCTTATCCTGGGTTTCCTACTGATATGCAAGCTCAAATGATGGTGTTTTTAACACAGATTGCAGGAACAAGTATTGTAACAGAAACAGTTTTTGAAAATAGGTTTATGCATGTTCCAGAACTTAAACGAATGGGGAGCATGATCACCATTGAAGGACGAAGCGCTATTATAAAGGGAACTAATAAATTATCGGGTACCCGTGTTAAAGCGACCGATTTAAGGGCGGGGGCTTCACTGATTATTGCGGGGCTGCTAGCTGAAGGGGAAACAGAGATTAACGATATTTATCATATTCGGCGCGGCTATGATCATATTGAACAGAAATTGAAAAATGTAGGCGTGGATATTGAACTTATAAATTCATAAATAAGAGGGAAGATCGCTCTCTGCGTTCGCTGAAAGAGGAACGAACGCTTCCTTTGGTCGCTGAAAGATAATAAAAGAAGCAGGTAGCAGGTAGGAAAAGATAAAGGATGCAAAAAGAGGTAAGTGGTTAAGTGGTTGTTTAACCATTGTTAAACGATAGTTGAGCGATGGTTAAACTATCGTTAAAAAAGGAGTTATAGAAATGTATGCAAAAATGGGGACATTCCGTGAGGAACGAGCGGTGTGTCCCCGTTCTTGCTCTTAAATAAAATTTTCCAGTACATAGAGCCATAGAGGAAGGGTAATAAGCGATAAGTTTGTGGTGGCAATGATGCCTTCCACTGCAGCCTTTTCATTCAGCTGATATTGTTTAGCTAATACCAGATTGGAGACACCAGAAGGCATAGCGCTTAGAAGAATACCGATTTTTAGTAATTGAGGCTCTACCGGGAATATGAAAGAGAAGCCTATGAAAATTAAAGGGAGGACAACTAATTTTCCCAAACATATGAGAAAAGTATCCAGATTCATGCGATAAAAGTAGTTTAATTTTAAGTTGCCGCCGATGATCAGTAAAGACAGTGGCATAGATATTTTGGCAAAAAGGCCTAACGCGTTATCTAATATAAATAAAGGAATATGTAATTTGCCAATGATGATGCCTAAAACAGTCGCAAGAAAGAGAGGATCACGGATAATTTTCTTTAAAATTTTCGTAAATCCAGTTGTTTCTTGTTCATTTTTATTGAAAAGCAAAATGACGCTGGTGGCAATGATAATGTTAAGGGGAGAAAAAAGCGCGCCGAGAATACCACCAATTGCAAAGCTTTCTTCGCCTAGACCATAGAGAATTAAAGGAAAGCCCATATAGATAATATTTCCCCTTAGCATATTAACAACAAAGATAATATTAGGGGCAATCTGTTTCTTTTGGACAGCCAGTATGATGATCCCTACAATGGATATTAAGAGCAGCGATAAAATGTAAAGGATAAAAATATGACTATTTAATGTGGATGTACCTTCTTGTGGCTGTGCAACTTTAAGAAAAATAGTTGCCGGCAACAGCAAATGATAAGCAAAGTAATTCAGAAATTTATCGGCTTCATTCGTATAATGACCGGATTGTCTGAAATAATAACCGACAAACATGACAATATACAGTGGAAAGATGAGTTCTAGAATGCGTAACATGATATCCCTTCTTTTCTATTTAAGATTCATTCATTATAGCACTCATCTTTTTATTGTACAATCAGGGGAAAATTTCCCAAATAAAAAAACGGCAAAAGCCGTTTTTTTATTTGGGTGCTATCTCATAAACAATTTGCACGGATCCGGAAGTTTCCAATTGACCGGGTTCAATAGCAACATCATTAGCAAAGGAGGCTTCTTTCATCCTGTAATCCATATAGTTATAGGGAACGGCTGCGCCGTTTTCAGAAAAATTGAGTACCCTTACTAATTTAACATTTAACAGGTTGGCTAGTAGATTTGCTTTGCGCTGAGCATCTTGGACAGCTTGTGTCAGAACCTCATTTTTAATAGTACTTGTATCTTGTTTGGTGAATTGAAGACCATTGATATTGTTTATCCCTTCGCCAATAGCCGTATCAATAACTTTACCGACAAGATTAAGATTATTTACGGTTACCCGAAGGTTGTTGCTCAAGCGGTAGCCAGAGATTTTTGGCTCAGTATCCGCTTCTTTTGCTAACGGTTCTGGACGGACATATTCCGGCCATACGTTAAAATTGCTGGTGGTGATATTTTCTTTGGAAATTCCTAGAGCATTGAGTTTCTGCCTAAAATTATTCATAATCTTATTGTTTTCTTGTTGTGCTTCTAATGCTGTTTTGGCTACTGTAACGGTACCCAAATTAATAATTGCCTGATCAGGGATACTGGTTACAGTGCCGTGACCGGATACAACTAATTGCGAAGGTGGAATCAGATTGCTGTCATTTGTGCTTGTGATGAGCATGGGTTCTTGACCTGCAAAAGCAAAGGTTGAACCAAAGCTTACCATAATTAAAGTTAAAACTAACAATGTGGAAAGTGCTTTCTTTCTTGAATACATTTTTTTCAGCTCCTTTATGTTTTTGTTATCTATCATATGAAACGGATCGCTTTGGAAAATGTTACACACGGTTCTAAAAAATTTCAGGTATTCATATATATCTGATAGACAAGTTTATATATAGGGAGGATTTGATGATGCGACGATTGGTTTTCTCAATCTTTACTATTCTTTTTGTGGTTATTATTATTATTCCCGCTGTCATTGGAAAAGGATGTGAGCGAAAAGAACAGTTGACGCCGCGGCCTGAGAACCTTGAACCGGAACAGGTTATAAAAGTATATGTAACAGAAGAAAAAAAGATTAAGAAAATGCTTCTGGAAACTTATATTGAGGGTGTTGTTGCAGCTGAGATGCCAGCTTCCTTTGAATTAGAAGCTTTAAAATCCCAAGCTATAGCAGCACGAACGTATGCAGCCAAGAAAATGTGTATGATCGGAGGTAGTGGATGCGATGCGCATCCAGGTGCCGATATTTGTACAGATCATACGCATTGTCAGGATTGGATATCAGAAAAGACAGCTAGGGCACGTTGGAAAGCGGGTGAAGGTGATCTATACTGGCAAAAGATTACGGAGGCAGTTAAAGCAACCTATGGTGAAGTTTTGACATATGAGGGTGAATTAATTGACCCGGTTTTTCATTCTACGTGTGGCGGTCATACGGAGAATTCGGAAGATGTGTGGTCTAATACCATTCCCTATTTGCGAGGGGTCGAATGTGGTTATTGTAATGATTACTCTCGTTTTACAGAAGAACATAAGTTTACCATGCAAGAATTAGAGGAAAAATTAGAGCTCAGTGAAGAAGAAACTAAAGATTTGGCAGCACTATCGTTAGATGAGGGAAAAAAGGCGATTATGATTGAGCAAATGACAGAAACGGGACGTGTGAAAAATATAAAAGTTGGCGAAAAAGTGTTCGCTGCAAATGATTTTCGTTTTAAGCTAGGTTTGCGTTCTACAAAATTTACTTTTAAACAGCAAGATGAATCATTTGTATTTACAACCAAGGGATATGGTCATGGTGTTGGATTATGTCAGTATGGAGCTAATGGGATGGCAAAAGAGGGGAAGGATTATAAAACAATCTTAACCCATTACTATACAGATGTTAAAGTTGAGAAAGCATATTAGCGGGCGTAATTTTTTTCGGCTTGCTGATTGCTGCCTGAAAAAAACAGTACATGTACTGTTTTTTTTATGTATAGCTTAGGAAAAAAATGGGTAGAATATGGCTTGAGGTGATGGAAATGAGAAAAAAGCTGAGTCTACTTAATTCTTTTTGGAGACAGGCAAAAAAATATGACGTTTTAATGGTCTATGTATTGATTTTTATAGTGATGCTTGGGATGCCTTTTACGGCACGTAAACTGCCTACAGACATGGATAGCGGGGAAATTGTTATTACCATTCCTTCTGATAAGGAACTAAAGAATACGGATTTGAAGGTCACCCCTCTAACAACCAATGAAAATATGAATGACACAGTAACAGAAGAAATAAAACAAGAAGTTAAAGAAGAAATAAAAGTAGAAAAGGCTGTTTTGAAGGATGAAGAAACAATACAGGATTATACTCAAGCAGCTGAAGTGCCGCCAGTTGTACCCAAACAAGCTGTTGCGAAGGAAGCAATTAAGTTAGAACCTGCTAAGCCAGAACCCGTTAAACCAAAACCTGCAAAACCAACAGTTATTAAGGAAAAACAAGTCAAAGCAATTACCCCTGTTCCTAACGGAGAAGTGGTTGTCGCATTTGGTTGGGGAATGAATCCCATTTATGAAGACTATCGTTTTAACACGGGGATAAATATTCAATCCATACAGGGCACAACTGTTAAAGCAATACTTCCAGGGGCAATTATCAAAATTTATGAAACGAATGACTTTGGAAAGGCGATTGAAATTCAGCATGATCATGATATTATCACTGTTTACAGCTGTTGTGAAAATATAAAGGTAAAGACGGGACAATGGGTAAATGGTGGTAAAGAGATTGCAACAGTTGCCAAAAGTCCTATTTCCCAAAACGGTTACTTGCATTTTGAAGTTTATGAAAAAGGGCAGGCAATAGATCCTAGTGAGTTTTTGAATAGTCATTAAAAGTGTCTCTTAGAGGCACTTTTTTTATACAAATAAGGCATGATTCTTTTCCTTCACACATATAAATTATTAAGTATTTTTTGTGGAGGGAAAGGGGCGACTGATCTTATGAAAGATCATATCAGAAAAAGAGCACTTGAAGTAGGCGAATATATTTCTCAAACTAATAATACCGTACGGCAAGCAGCAAAGGTTTTTGGGGTCTCCAAAAGCACGATTCACAAAGATTTGACAGAAAGACTACCAAAGATAAATAAAAATTTAGCCACCCAAATTAAAGATGTCTTAGAACGTAATAAAGCGGAACGGCATCTTCGCGGGGGGGAAGCTACCAAAAGGAAATACCAAAAAAATTAGTATAAAAATTAGTATAAAAAAAGGATATCCAGGGCTAAAAATTGAACAAAGCATAGTTAGCATGTTATAATCATACTTACATATAAGGCATTATATTATAAAGGATTGGGAAGGGGATTAGGATGTTTGGTACCTTGGATATCGGGATTGATTTGGGAACAGCAAATGTATACATTTATATTAAAGGCAAAGGCATTGTATTAAAAGAGCCATCAGTAGTAGCTATCGAAGAGAATACGAAAAGAGTATTGGCGGTAGGTTCTGAAGCACGCCGGATGATTGGACGTACGCCAGGGACGATAAAAGCTATCCGTCCCATGAAAGATGGGGTCATTGCAGATTATAATATTACTGAAACCATGTTGAAAAACTTTATTTCTAAAGTATGCGGCAGGCAAACATTTATGAGGCCCAGAGTCATGGTTTGTGTACCTTCAGGTGTTACAGGTGTAGAGAAAAGAGCTGTATTAGAAGCAGCTATGGCTGCGGGTGCAAAAAAAACATATTTAATTGAAGAACCGGTGGCGGCAGCTTTAGGTGCTGGATTGGTGATATCTGAGCCGGCTGGGAATATGGTTATTGATATTGGCGGTGGCACGACAGATATTGCCGTTCTATCTTTAGGGGGTATCGTCGTCAGTAAATCACTTCGTATAGCAGGAGATAAGTTTGACGATGCAATTATTAGATATATCCGTAAAGAATATAACCTAATGATTGGTGAAAGAACGGCTGAAGAGATTAAAATGCAAATTGGGACAGCTTATCCAAAAGGATTAGAGGAAAATAAAACAATAGAGATTCGTGGACGGGATCTGGTAAAAGGTTTGCCGAAGAATGTTACGATCAGTGCCCGGGAAACCTATGATGCTTTATCAGAACCGATTCATCTCATTGTCAGTGGCGTAAAAGAAGTGCTAGAAGTGACACCGCCTGAATTAGCTTCTGATGTTATGGATAGAGGAATTGTTATGACTGGCGGCGGCGCACTTCTAAATGGGTTTAATCAATTAATCAGCGAAATAACGGGCATACCCGTACATGTCGCAGAAGATCCATTGGCATGTGTTGCATTAGGAACCGGACAAGCTATTGAGTTTATAGATAAATTGCAAAGCAGTATCTTTTCATTGACAAATAATACACAACAGGTCTAACCTGTTTTGTATTATTTTTTTCTAAAGAAGAATGGTATTTGTGACGATAATAATATAGAACGCATTAAATGTTTTTCATTGGTTTTAATATTAGGAGAAAGTTGGTTAGTTGGAAACAAAAGATAAAAAAATCTATAATTTGAGTTATCAGCTTGGAAAAATATATATTTTTTTATTATTTTCTTTAGTCTTTTAATTTTTAATTGTGCATTGTGAATTAAAAAACAGCCGCGGCTGTTTTTTTAGGGGGTTGAATGATTTGATAAGAGGATTATATACAGCTGTATCAGGCATGACAACAGAGATGATGCAAAATAATGTTTCAGCGAATAATCTGGCCAATGTGGATACAGTGGGTTATAAAAAAGACATTACGATAAACCGTAGTTTTTCTGAAATGCTTATTCATCGGATTAATGATTCAGCCTATGAGCAAAAGAATTCCCCCATTAGCCAAAAGCCATATATTGGTAAATTGGGAACGGGGGTTCAGGCAAGCAGCTTATATACCTCCTTTGAGCAAGGTTCCTTGAAGGAAACCGATCATCCTTTAGATTTAGCGGTTGATGGGAATGGTTTTTTTGTAATCAGCCCTAATCCGGATGCGCCAGAGGCAGAAAGATATTATACTCGAGATGGTGCTTTTAAAATAAATGATGAGGGGTTTTTATGCGATAAGCGTGGGAATAAAGTTCTAGGGGTAGACGGTGTAATTGTTATCCCCCAAGACTCCCAAGAGACTGTGATTAGTACGAATGGAGAAATATTTGCTGATGGCGCCTATGTGGGACAATTGGACGTCGTAGATGTTGGCAATACAGACCAATTAGAAAAAATAGGTGATGGTTTATTACGTATAAAAAACGATGCGCAAGCTCAAGAAACCATGTTTTCTGGGAATATACGTCAGGGATTTTTAGAAGCTTCCAATGTTAAATCTATAGAGGAAATGGTAAAGATGATTACAAGTTTGCGTTCTTATGAAGCGAATCAGAAAGTCATTCAAGCACAGGATGAAACACTTGAAAAAGCAGTGAATGAAGTGGGACGATTAGGCTAAAGGGCTGGACCGCTTGGCGGAAGCCCGAAAAGTTACGGAATGATTGACGTAACTTTATAGAGAAAGGGGCGATTGATATGATGCGTGCATTATGGTCAGCAAGTACAGGCATGAATGCGCAACAATTAAACATTGATAATATTTCCAATAACCTAGCTAATGTGAATACAGCCGGGTATAAAAAGAATCGGTTGGAGTTTCAGGATTTGCTTTACGAAACGATTCGGTCTGCGGGTAACACACAAGCAGCAGAAGGACAAAATCCGATCGGGATTCAGGTGGGACAGGGTGTTCGTTCTTCAGCAACTCAGCGGATATTTAAGACCGGTCCTTTGAATGAAACGGGCAATCCTTATAATTTAGCGATAAGAGGAGAAGGATTCTTTATGGTGGAAACACCTTTTGGCGAAGCTTTTACCCGTGATGGTTCTTTTAAAATTGATGGGGAAGGCAATTTAGTGAATACGAGTGGTTATTTTTTGAGTCCAGGGATACAGATTGATGAGGAAGCCAGTGAAATAGTTGTTGGAACCAATGGTTCTGTTAGTTATCGTAACCGAGATACGGGTGAATTGGAAGAATCAGGGGATATGATAGAAGTTTACCGTTTTGTTAACGCTGCAGGATTGGAGAGTAAAGGCGGAAATCTTTTTATGGCTACTCAGGCATCAGGGGAATCCATTTTGATGGATGAAGGACAATATGAGATAGAACAGGGATTTGTTGAAGGATCTAATGTACAGGTTGTAGAAGAAATGGTCAATATGATCGTAGCTCAAAGGGCCTATGAAATTAATTCAAAAGCAATTCAAACTTCTGATGAAATGCTGGGAATTGCTAATAATTTACGGCGTTAATGAGGTGACAATATGAGAATATCTTCGAATGATATGACGCCAACGTCTATGCTGAATCAAGGGCAGATGCCAAATCAATCTAATGTGTTTGATACGGCATTGAAAGCTGCAGAAGAAGCAAATGATACAAAAGGGATATCAGAATCAGAAAAGCTAAAGCTGCACAAAGCGTGTGAAGAATTCGAATCTTTGTTTATTTTACAAATGTTAAAAGGAATGCGCAAAACGATTCCGCAATCAGATTTTATGCCAAATAACACCGGGAAGACTATGTTTGAGGGGATGTTTGATCAGGAAATGGCCAAACAAATGTCTCAATCAGATCATAGTATAGGACTTGCAAAGACACTTTACGAACAAATGACAAAATTTGAAAAATAAGACATGATTCTATCCCTTATAGGATATCCTTCTATAAGGGCATTTTTTTTTAGTCTTTTCTAACAGTATAAAATGGATTGAAGGGAAAATTATTTCAAAAGGAGAATACAATAAGTGGAGGTGTTTTTTATGTTAGATATTAAGCAAATACAAGAGATTTTGCCACATCGTTATCCATTTCTTCTAGTGGATCGTATTGAAGAAGTCGAGTTTGGAAAGCGAGCTGTGGGTCTTAAAAATGTAACGATGAACGAACCTTTTTTTCAGGGCCATTTTCCTGGTCACCCTGTAATGCCGGGTGTCCTCATTATGGAAGCATTAGCACAGGTAGGTGCTGTAGCGATTTTGGGTATGGAGGAAAACAAAGGGAAAATAGCGTTGTTTGCAGGATTAGATAAAGTGCGTTTTCGCCGCCCTGTTGTTCCAGGCGATCAACTGATAATGGAAGTTGAAATTACGAAAATGAGGGGCAATATTGGCAAAGGACAAGGTAAAGCTTTAGTGAATGGTGAAATTGCGGCGCAGGGTGAACTTATGTTTGCGGTTGAGAAATAAGGGGGAAGAGGGAGAAAGGATAAATGGAGGTGTCCGTATGAAGATAACGTGGTTTGGACATGCTTGTTTTTTGCTAGAAAGTGAAAAAGGAACTAAAGTATTGACGGATCCTTTTGAAGAAAAAGCGGGTTATGAAGTACCTGATGTAAAGCCTGATATGGTGACTGTAAGCCATGACCATTGGGATCATAATGCGGTTCATTTGATAAAGGGAGAACCAGAAGTCATACGGGATAATCAGGTTCATGATATGAGGGGCGTTCAAATTAGAGGGATTGATACGTATCATGATGAAGTGAGAGGGGCTAAACGCGGACCCAATACGGTATATGTTTTTTCTATAGATGGGCTTAATGTTTGCCATTTAGGTGATTTAGGGCACATTTTAAGTCAGGAGCAAATACAGGAGATTGGAGCTGTGGATGTTTTACTGATTCCGGTAGGGGGGACATTTACGCTTGATGCTCAAGGGGCCTCTGAAGTGGTTAAACAAATTAAACCCAAACTGGTTATCCCCATGCATTTTAAAACCCCGGATTTAAGTTTCGAGATTGCTTTGGTAGATGACTTTTTAAGGATTGTAGGTCATGGTGTGCGAGCGAATGTGCATACACTTGATGTGATGTTGGATACTTTACCTGATAAACAACAATTGTTGGTATTAGATTATAAGTAGGTTAAAGGATAGCAGCAGGTAGCAGGTAGAAGGTAGAAGGTGGGAAAAGATTAAAAGACGAGGAATGAGGAAAGAACGCAGCCTATGGCTGCTGAACGAGGAACGAAAAAGATAAAAACCTTAATGCAAAAATGGGGACATTCCGTGAGGTACGAGCGGTGTGTCCCCGTTGTTCCATAAATTGTAAGATGAAAAATAATAACATATCATTGACAGAATATAATATTTTAGTTATAATCAATAACAATATCAAAAGCATATAAATTCTGTGACCGGGGAGAGTAAGCATTTGAGTACGTTTCAGAGAGTTGGGGATGGTGGGAACCCAATACACGCGAGAATGTTGAATGGTCCCGTGAGAAGCCAGGGGAAATCTACGAGAGTACCTGTGGACGTGATTCTGACGTTAAAAAGATAGGGTATCGAAAGGGTTTATCTTTTCTGTACCTGAAAGAGATTGACTAGTTATGATTTTTGTGTTATTTATAGATGGGTGGCACAGCGAAATGAAGCATTTCGCCCCATAAGGGGAGAAGTGCTTTTTTTATTGAAATCATAATGTCAAATATGAGTGGTACCGCGAAGTCCAGACATTTCGCCTCAATATGGGGAGATGTCTGGATTTTTTTTATAACTATTTTCTAACTACGAGGAGGGGTAGAGATGATTTTTCCATCATTTGAAGCGTTTAATGATTTAGCACAGGCGTTTAATGTCATTCCTGTTTGTCGGGAGGTTCGTGCGGATTTGCATACGCCCGTCAGTATATTTAGCAGATTCGCAAAAGAGAAAGGGAATTTTTTGCTGGAAAGTGTGGAGAAGGGTGAGAATGTGGGGCGCTATTCTTTGTTAGGCAGGCATCCTTTTTTGGAACTAAAAGCATATGGCAATCGTATCCTGACCATTCAGAAAGGAGAATGTATCGAGCAGAACGGTTGTCCTCTGGAATTAATTGCAAAAAAATTGACTGAATATAAAGCAGCTAAAATAAAGGGGTTACCGCCTTTTTGCGGTGGGGCTGTGGGTTATTTCGGTTATGATACGGTTCGGTATATTGAAAAATTGCCAGAGCAAACAACAGATGTATTGGGGCTGCCAGATATTCATTTGCTTTTCTTTAAAGAAACAATCGTTTATGACCATGTTAAAAACAGTATCCTGTTTATTACCAATGTAAAGGTAGATGAAAATGCGGCTGAAGCATATGAGGAAGGATTACAGGAATTAGAAGCGATAATGGCTGAGTTTTTAGCCAATACAGTGGTTGATGAACCTGAACAATTTCATGATGAAGCTGCGCAAAATACGACGGAGCTAACAAGCAATATGGAGGAGAAGGATTATTGCGAAAAAGTATGCCGGGCCAAACAATATATTAAAGATGGTGATGTTTTCCAGGTAGTGCTTTCCCAACGGCTTGAGGCTGCTACGGATTCCAATCCTTTTGAGGTCTATCGCCGTTTGCGGTATATCAATCCGTCACCTTATATGTTCTATATTGATTTTGGTGATTATCAAGTGGTTGGTTCTTCACCCGAAATGTTGGTTAGATCAATGGACGGCTATGTAGAGACCAATCCAATTGCGGGAACAAGGCCCCGCGGGAACAGCATTGAAGAAGATCAGGCTTTGGCCAAGGATTTAATCGAGGACCCGAAAGAAATTGCGGAACATATGATGCTGTTAGATTTAGGCAGGAATGATATCGGTCGGGTAGCGGAATTTGGCAGTGTTCAGGTTCCTGATTATCTCCAGATTGAAAAGTATTCTCATGTGATGCATATTGTCTCCCGGGTGAAAGGTAAATTAAAGGCTGATGCTACATCTTTTGATGCTTTAGCGGCTTGCTTTCCAGCGGGAACGGTATCAGGGGCACCCAAAGTACGGGCGATGGAAATTATTGAAGAATTGGAGCAGGACAAGCGCGGGGTTTATGGTGGAGCAGTAGGTCATATGAGTTTTACGGGAGAGATGGATTTGTGTATTGCGATTCGAACCATTGTCTTTAAGGAAGGGATTGCTCATATTCAGGCAGGAGCGGGAATTGTAGCAGATTCCATCCCGGAAAATGAATATCAGGAAACATTGCGTAAAGCCACTGCGTTATTAAAGGTTTTGTAAGAAAGGAGTGATAGGAATGATCTTAATCATTGATAATTATGATTCATTTACTTATAATCTGTACCAATTTGTAGGGCAAATAAATCCGGAGGTAAAAGTAGTAAGGAACAATGAGATAACCACTGCTGAAATTACTCAGTTGCAACCGGGAAAGATCATTATTTCTCCTGGCCCTTGTTATCCCAAAGATGCGGGCATCAGCAGGGAGACCATTCAACGTTTTGGACAAGAGATACCCATTTTAGGTGTTTGCCTGGGGCACCAATGTATTGGTGACGTGTTTGGCGGCCGGGTTGTCCAGGCTCAGAACCTGTATCATGGCAAAACATCTCCCATTATTCACAATGGACAAGGTATTTTTGCTGGGCTCCCTAATCCTTTTCGTGGGGCGCGATATCATTCTCTCATAGTGGATCAGCAATCGTTGCCTGAGGTTTTGGAGATTACGGCTCAGACGCAGCAAGGGGAAATAATGGGATTAAAACATAAAAAGTTACCGATCTATGGGGTGCAGTTTCATCCGGAGTCCATTATGACTGAAGAGGGAATAATGATTATAAAAAACTTTTTGGAGATAAAAGGAGATGAGAATTAATGCTGAGAGAATTCACTGAAAAATTAATAAAACAAGTTAGTTTGCAGAGCGATGAAATGGAAAACGCCATGGAAATGATTATGACGGGGGAAAGTACACCGGCTCAGATTGCCGCATTCCTGACAGCATTAAAGATGAAAGGGGAGACGATTGAAGAAATAACAGCAGCGGTATCTGTTTTACGGCAGAAAACAGAGCGAATGGTACTTGAAAATCGCTATGTTGTGGATACCTGCGGCACAGGGGGAGATTGCAGCAACAGTTTTAATATTTCCACCGCCTGTTCCTTTGTGGCAGCAGCTGCAGGGGTATCTGTTGCTAAACACGGTAACCGTTCGGTGTCCAGCAGCAGCGGGAGTGCGGATGTATTGGAAGAACTGGGGATCAATATCTACCTTGAACCCCATGAAGTGAAGCGATGTCTTACGGAAATTAATATTTGCTTTTTATTTGCGCCTAGTTTTCACTGTGCCATGAAGCATGTTGGTTTGCCGCGTAAGGAAATGGGTTTTCGTACCATTTTTAATATGTTAGGTCCGTTAATTAATCCGGTTGATATTCAGGGGCATTTACTGGGTGTTTTTGATCCGGCATTGACGGAAATTATGGCTGAGGTATTAAAGAATATCGGGCTGGAAAGAGCAATGGTTGTTCACGGGCGGGACGGTATGGATGAAATCACGACGACAACATGTACCAAGGTAACAGAATTACGTGATGGGAAGTTGAAAACGTATCAACTCAACCCGGTTGAATTAGGGATTTCGTTTGTCAAACCACACCAGCTAGCGGGGGGGTTACCACAGGAGAATGCGAGAATAATTAACCGTGTTTTAGAGGGAGAACGAGGCGCAGCGCGGGATATTGTTCTTCTCAACAGCGCCGCTGTTTTATATGTAGGGAAAAAAGTTGATTCGCTGTCTGCAGGTGTAAAATTAGCTGCGGCAATGATTGATTCAGGTAGAGCAAAGACCAAGTTGGAGGAACTGATTGTATATAGTCAGGGGGTGAGGAAGGATGTTAGCTAATATTGTTGCGCACCAGAAAAAACAAATTATTATAGAAGAGTCACAGCAGCCTTTGGCTGAACTCATAAAGCGACTGGATGATGTACCTGTTCCCAGAGACTTTTATCATAGTCTTTCAACAACAGTGGAAATGGCTATGATTGGTGAGGTAAAAAAGGCGTCACCATCAAAGGGACTTATTAAAGCAGATTTTAATCCCGTAGAACTTGCCCAAACGTACGAAGTGTGTCATGTTAACGCTGTTTCAGTATTGACTGAAGAAAGGTTTTTTCAGGGACAAAAGCGCTATTTGTCGGATATTCATAAGGCGGTATCACTGCCCCTTTTGCGTAAAGACTTTATCTTAGAACCTTATCAAGTGTACCAGGCACGAGTATTAAGAGCGGATGCTATTTTGCTCATTGCAAGAATTCTTGATGACAAAATGCTGTCACAGCTTATTCAGCTTTCCCATCAATTAGGGATGAGTTCGCTGGTCGAAGTTCATTCAAAAGAAGAAATTGACAGGGCCGTGTCTGCAGGCGCTAAAATAATGGGTATTAATAACCGGGACTTAAAAACTTTTTCTACTTCACTCCAAACGACGGAAAAACTTATTTCATATATTCCCAGGGAAGTATTGGTTGTCAGTGAAAGCGGGATCAATCAGCGGGAAGATATTGTCTTTCTGCAAAAACTGGGTGTCAAGGCGGTACTGATTGGGGAAGCCTTTATGAGAGCGCCTTCCATCAGAGAAAAAGTAAGAGAATTGAAAGGATGCGTTGACCTTGACAGCCATTAAAATATGCGGTTTAAAGCACCAGCAGGATATATTATGGGCAAATAAACTACAAATAGCCTATGCGGGCTTTGTTTTTGCGGAAAGCTCCCGTAAGGTTTCTCCTGACTGGGTAAAGGAAGCGGCTGCGAATTTATCACCGGCGATTAAAAAGGTGGGTGTGTTTGTGAATCATCCATTAAATGAGTTAAAAGAGATTGCGTCTTACTGCCATCTGGATATTGTGCAGCTGCATGGCGAAGAATCACCTGATTATTGCTTAAAAGCAGGGCCTGTGGTGTGGAAAGCGCTGCGGATTAAGGATAAAGACAGTCTAAAAGCAATGACGAAATATCATGTAGATGGATTCGTAGTGGATCGCTATCATCCTGTATCTTATGGGGGAACAGGGATGGCATTTGACTGGGATTTACTGCATTCAGTCAGTATGCAGCACAAGATTATTTTAGCAGGGGGACTAAATGAAGAAAATGTGCAGAAAGCAATCATTAAAGTGAGGCCTTTTGCTGTAGATGTGAGCAGCGGCGTAGAGGAAGATGGCAGCAAGGATTTTAATAAAATGCTGCATTTTGTGGAGAAAGTGAGGGAATATGATGAAACGGGTGGATAGAAAATCTGAATCAGAAAATAGCATCGTAAAAATTGGTAATTCTCTGATCGGAAACGGTGAATTAACGGTGGTTGCGGGGCCGTGTGCTGTGGAAAGCGAGATGCAGCTTTATCAAACGGCTTGCCATATCAAAAAACTGGGTGTACAAATATTGCGCGGTGGTGCTTTCAAGCCGCGGACTTCACCCTATAGTTTTAAAGGCCTGGGGTTGGAAGGACTGAAGATCCTGCAAAGCGTGGGGAAAGAAACGGGTCTTAGCGTCATAACGGAAGTCATGAATGTCAGAGATGTTGAACGGGTAGTCCGATATGCGGATGCTTTACAAATTGGTTCTCGCAATATGCATAATTTCTCCTTGCTTACCGAAGTAGGGAAAAGCAAGAAGCCGGTTGTTTTGAAAAGGGGCCTTTGTGCAACCATAGAAGAATGGTTATGTGCTGCAGAGTACATACTGCTCGAGGGAAATTCTAATGTGATCCTCTGTGAAAGAGGGATTAGAACGTTTGAAACCTATACCCGGAATACGATGGATATCAGTGCGATACCGGCTGTAAAAAACCTCAGTCATTTGCCAATTATCGTTGACCCCAGTCACGCTGGCGGGCGGCGTGAACTGGTAGCGCCCCTTGCCAAAGCGGCTTTGGCTGCTGGAGCGGACGGGATTATGGTAGAAGTCCATCCTAATCCGGAGGAGGCATTGTCTGACGGGGCGCAATCACTGGATTTTATGGAATTTAGCCGCTTAATGGAGCAAATGAGTGCTGCAAACGTGATGCTGAAGCATATAGGATAATTAGAAAGGTGGAGATCGAATGTCTATAGCACAAAAACAGGGGCGATTTGGTGTTTTCGGGGGGCAGTATGTACCGGAGACCGTCATGAATGCTTTGCTGGAATTAGAAAGAGAATATCAAAAATGTGTAAAAGACAATAAGTTTTATGATGAGTATATGATGTATTTAAGAGAATATACGGGCAGACCATCACCCTTGTATTATGCCAAACGATTGACAGAGAAACTGGGCGGGGCAAAAATATATTTAAAAAGAGAAGATTTGAACCATACCGGCGCGCATAAAATAAATAACGTATTGGGACAGGTGATCTTGGCCAGGCGCATGGGTAAAAAAAGAATTATTGCGGAAACGGGAGCCGGCCAGCATGGGGTGGCGACGGCTACGGTTTGTGCCATGTTCGGTCTGGAATGTGAAGTATATATGGGGAAGGAAGATGTCGAGCGGCAGCGTTTAAATGTTTTTCGGATGAAGCTGCTGGGGGCAAAAGTAAAGGTTGTGGAAGCAGGGACAGGTACGTTAAAAGACGCAACGAGTGAAGCGATCAGGACATGGGTCGCGCGGGTGGAAGATACGTTTTATGTTATTGGTTCGGTTGTCGGGCCGCATCCTTATCCATCAATGGTACGTGATTTTCAGAAAATTATCGGCCAGGAAGCGAAAGCGCAAATATTAGAGCAGGAAGGAAGGCTGCCGGAGTATTTGATTGCCTGTGTCGGCGGGGGCAGTAATGCCATGGGACTATTTTATCCTTTCTATGAGGATAAAACGGTTAGGATGATCGGTGTGGAAGCAGCTGGCAAAGGGATCGATACACCACTTCATGCCGCATCTATTAATGGCGGCACAGTCGGGGTGCTGCATGGCATGATGACCTATTTGCTGCAGAATGAAGAGGGACAAATTGATCCGGTTTACTCTATATCCGCTGGTTTGGATTATCCTGGTATTGGTCCCGAGCATGCGTATTATCATCAATCAGGGCGGGCAGAATATGTGGCTGTTACAGATGATGAAGCCATTGCGGGTTTTCAAACGCTGGCGGAAATCGAAGGTATTATTCCGGCTTTGGAAAGTGCCCATGCTATTG
This sequence comes from Clostridia bacterium, assembly GCA_030625885.1. Classification (GTDB taxonomy): domain Bacteria; phylum Bacillota; class DAOUPZ01; order DAOUPZ01; family DAOUPZ01; genus DAOUPZ01. The sequence continues at coordinate 18,256 of DAOUPZ010000004.1, read as the reverse complement.
CTTATGCTATGAAGTTTGCACCGCAAACGGCTAAAGAAGAAATCATAATTGTCAATCTATCGGGTCGAGGCGACAAAGATGTGGAAACGGTTGCTAAAGTATTGGGGGGAGAAGAAAATGGAAAATAGAATAGATAAGAAGTTTCAAGCGTTGCAAGCTGCGAAGCGTCAAGCGTTGATTCCTTTTGTGGTAGCAGGGGATCCTAACCCGGAGGCGACAAAAGATATCGTTCTGGCAATGGTAGATGGCGGGGCAGATATTATAGAACTGGGGATTCCCTATGCGGATCCTTTGGCGGATGGAACGATTATTCAAGCTGCTGCGCAGCGGTCACTGGCAGCAGGAACATGTATTCAGACAGTTCTTGAACTGGCAGCTGCTATCCGCCAGGATACAGAGATTCCCCTGATATTGCTGGTTTATTTCAATTCCATATTTAAGTACGGTCAGGCGCGGTTTATCAAGAATATTGTTGCCGCAGGGGTAGATGGCATCATTGTTCCCGACCTGCCTTTGGAAGAGCGGACCGAATTGGCAGCATTAGCTAAGCATTACGGGATCAATATGATTCCACTGGCGGCACCCACTTCCGGTGAGCGAATTGCAAGGATTGTCAACGAGGCGCAGGGATTTGTTTATTGTGTTTCTTCTATGGGTGTGACCGGTATGCGCCAAACTTTTCATAATAAATTACAAGATTTTATGGATGAAGTCAAAGAAGCCACGGCTTTGCCTCGCGCCATTGGTTTTGGGATATCCGGGCCGGAATCCATCAAGAAACTCAAGCATTTAGCAGAAGGGTTTATTGTGGGGAGTGCGATTGTAAAACAAATGGAAAGCAGTAAGCGTGTTGAGGAGATGCGAGAGAAGGTTTATGATTTTGTGTTGTCGCTCAGAAAAGCATTAGACCAGGCATAATTGCCTGGCCTTTTTAATAAAATTGTTTTTATGTTAGGTTTGTACTTAGGTATGGTTATGCTTCCAGTTATCTTTTAAGCTGAAAAAGTTTGTACAATATAGTAAGGTGGTACTCATGAAGTATGACGGGATAATATGTGATATTACTGAGGTCATCGACGCGATAAGCTGCCTTCCAGCATAACCATACCTAATGTCATATTTTACTACTTAAGTTTTTTTGCTTTTCCCTTTTAGTAGCTTCACGCTGCCAACTTATTTCTTTTCTGAAGGATTTCTTAATCATTTAACTGTCAACTGTCCACTATCAACTGTCAACTGAAAAACAGCATCCAATTGCTCCATTATATTGAGGATGAGGCGGGATGATCAGTTCTTCAATAGCCAGCTCTTGCTTCAATAGGGTTTGAATGGCCTGGTTTTTCGCGACCCCGCCTGTAAAGACGAGGATCGGACTCATTAAACTTTGCAGCATAGGCTTAATGCGCTTAATGATGGAGTAGTTTACACCGGCGCATAATTGATCCAGAGGGTGGCCTTCGATGACTTTGCCAATGAGCTCTGATTCAGCAAAGATGGCACAAGTCGTACTGATATCTACCGGATGTTCATAATGCTGACTGAGCTCAGTGAGATCAACATCCAATACATGAGCCATATTTTCTAAAAATCGCCCCGAACTGGCCGCGCATTTATCATTGGTTTGAAAATCAACCATTTTTCCCTGTCTGACTTTAATGACTTTGCTATCCTGGCCGCCCAAGTCAAGAAGCGTAAAATCGGTTAATCCGGTTTGAAAACAGGCGCCCAGCGTATGGGCTTTTAATTCGGAGATCATATTGGCATCGTGAATTTTTAGGGTATTACGTCCGTAACCTGTAGAAGTTATGTTTTGGGGTGAAACTTCTGCTGGTAGACCAAGTTTTCCAAAATCAATGTTCAACTCATGGTTAATTAATTTTCCATAATGTCGATAGAATTCTATAGTACTATATTTTTGTGTAAAAGCAACAGTCTTATCTTGTATACAGACAATTTTTACATAACGACTGCCTAAGTCAATGCCGCATTTCATTTTATCACCTCAACATTTCAAGAAAGCTATCTATACGCATGGTACTGCGGGCATCTAATGGACCAGGTTTATCCCCTTCCAGGGTTAAGATCGGTACATTTAATTTTTGCCGGAAAATCAGGTCTTCAATTTGGCGGAAACAGAAGCTTTGGGCATAATGGATAATACCATGAATGTTTCGCCGTTTGATTTCTTGCTGAATATCTTCAATACGGGCAAATACGTCATAAGGGTAAGTATAAAGACGATATTGTTCTATAATATCATCTGTTTTATTGGGCATACTGAATTGGCGTTGTACTTCATTGAAAATAACCCGGGCATCTTTTTTCTCTAGGTATTCATAGAGATTGCTAATGATGGGTGGGACACCGATAAATCCCAAACGGATTTCGTCATTTGGATAAGGTTGTTGTGCTTTTGCTTTTTCAATGAATGATTGAGCCTGGGTTTTAAAGGTTTGTGGGTTATGGTTAAAATCGCTGCAACTGACTTGGTACAAATGATTATGAAAACCACTGACTTGATTGGTTTCCCAGGTAAGCCGGTCAATTTCATGTACAAGCGAACGGATTTTATCCAATTCATTTTTGGTTTCAAGGACTTTTTTCCAAGTTGTATTAAAATGTGTGATCAGCTTATCAATTTGCATTTTTAGCAAATCAGGATCACGATTATAGGGAAAATCAAAGGGAATAATTTCGATTCCTTTGAGTTGCCATGTTTCCATTAAGGCATGTGTATTGCTGCAATCTCCTTGGGTAACAGCAATCACTTTCTTAATTTTTTCTTTTTGCAAGACAGTGGCATACAACCCTTTAATCCACCCGCATACGTTGCGGGGATAGCCTGCAAGTTCTGCTTCTTCCACCCGTTTTGATGCGTCCTGATCGTTAATAAATATATTATTAATGTCTACCGGAATATCTCCGGCAGCGAAGAGTACTTCAATGGGTACAGTAGTTGTAAGACCAATATATTTTTTCATAAACTCATCTCCTTTCTGTATTCGTTATCCTTTATCTTTTAGCCTTAAGCTTTCAGCCTTTAGCCTTCAGCTTTTATCTTTTATCGTTCAGCGACTAAAGGGAGCGATCGTTCCTCTTTCAGCGAACGCAGAGAGCGATCTTCCATCTTTCAACCATCAATTTTCTCCATTTCCTGTATTATGTCTGGTAGTTGCTCCAGCAGATCTGAAGCAATTAAGCTGCGTTCTCCTTTTTTTACTGCAGCTTGGTCCCCGGCAAGGCCGTGCAGATAAACACTGGTAATTGCTGCAAAAGCAGGCTCAAACTTTTGTGCTATAAGCCCTGCCATCAATCCCGTCAGAACATCTCCGGTTCCACCAGATGACATGCCAGGGTTACCCGTTGTATTGATAAAGATTTGTCCATCTGGTCTGGCGATTAAGGTGTGAGCACCTTTTAAAACCAATATAACCTGATAGTTTTTGGCAAAATTTCGAGCAATGGTTAGGCGGTTACTTTGAATTTCAGGAATGGTGGTTCCTACGAGCCGTGCCATTTCTCCCGGATGAGGTGTTAAAATGATCGGTGCATTGGCTTCCTTTAAAATATCAGGATTTTTGGCGATCAGGTTCAAACCATCCGCATCAATGACCATAGGAACGGGTGTTTGTTTAATCAGTTCTTTTAACAATACAAAAAGTTCTTCATGCAAGGAGACACCGGGCCCAAAAGCAAGTGATTGAGCGGATTTTGCAAAGGAAAGAATCGTATCTAAAGCGCTGAGTGCCAGCGTGCCGTCTGATGTTTCAGGTAATGGTAATGTCATGACTTCTGTTAGTTTGGTTTCCAGTATCGGATTAAGACTTTTTGGCACACCCGCTGTGACCAATCCAGCACCGCTCAATAGGGCAGCTTGACTTGCTAAGGCAGCTGCGCCGGTAAAACCGGGAGAACCGGCTAAGATAAATGCTTTTCCATAGGTGCCTTTATGGGTATCTCCAGTGCGCTTTTCTAGTTGAGGAGAGAGCATTTTGGGTGTTATGAGGCTTGTTTTAAATTGGTCGTTTTCTTCAATTGCCGGCGGGATGCCAATGTCCGCTATGATCAATTCACCCACATAATCTACGCCAGGATAAAGCAATAAACCTAGCTTTGGACGGGCAAAGGTAACGGTTTTTTGCGCATGTATGCAACAACCGCAGATTTGTCCTGTATCGGTAGATAATCCAGATGGAATATCTACAGCAATAACAAAACGAGGTGTTTTATTAATTACTTCAATAACAGCTGCAAAATGACCTTTAACGGTTCCTTTGATCCCTGTGCCTAAAATAGCATCTATTATGATATCAAAGCCTAATAATTCTTGTTCAATCTGATCAATGCTTTCTTCGTCGTAGACTGGTATGATTTCAATATTCATTTTTGAAATAATATCAAGATTAACCTTGGCATCTCCTTCAATGGTATCTGGGTGAGAGAGGAGATAGATTCGTGCATGACCGCCGAGATTATCAATATGTCTGGCCACAACAAAACCATCCCCGCCATTGTTACCCCTGCCAATAAAGATGGCAATATGCTTGTCGCGAATTGAACCTAAATTTTCCTGAATGGCTTTAACAACTTGTACCCCGGCATTTTCCATAAGGACCGGACCAGGAATACCAAGATCCTGAATAGCTGTCCGATCAACACCGCGCATTTCTTCTCCAGTAAGCACCTTCATGGGTACCATCTCCTTATATTAAATTAAAAGCAGGTAGCGAACAGCAGGTAGGAGGTAGGTCTCTAGCTGATATTTCCTGCTTTTTCCTCCATGCAATAACGGGGACACACCGTGCGTACCTTACGGAATGTCCCCATTCTTGCATTAGGGTTTTATCATTCCTCGTGTTTTAATCTTTTCCTACCTGCTACAGCGAGCCAGGCGAGCGTGCTACCTGCTACCTGCCGAAAGAGCCGCAGGCTCTTTCTTTCCTACCCTTCAATAACTGCCTGTGCCACAGCATAATTGCGGCTGTGAGAAATACTAATATGTACGGTCGTAATGGCGCTGTTTTTCAAGTTCTGCTGTATCGTTGTCGAAAAAACAGCATAGGGCTTACCTAACGCATCATGATTGATTTCTATATCCTGCCAGGAAATTTGGCGAAGGCCTGTTCCTAATGCTTTAAGAATGGCTTCTTTGGCAGCGAAATGCCCTGCAAAGAAAGGACAGGCATCATTCTTTTTCTGACAGTAAGCGATTTCCTGCTTCGTGAAAATACGTGAGATAAAGGTATCACCATTTTTATTGATAGCATGTTCAATTCGCTCAATTTCTATGATGTCAATTCCAATTCCTTTAATCATTGTATGACTCCTTATGTTTGTATCATATTTTAAAGTATAACTATTAGACTTAAAGTTATTCTCAGTTTCCCTCTTTACTCATTTTTTTTATTCATTGCTCGTTATTCGTTCCTCGTTAAACGTTTTTTAATCTTTGTTTTTTATAATGACATATTCGTGAAAAAAATTTCAAATCCTTCTGCAGGAAAATAACATACATTTAACGAATTGATTTAGGCATCGTAAATAAAATAACGAGTCGAAGATTGTAGAAATATTTTGAGCTATACTGACTGGTTATTTTCTTGGACATGCCTAAATAATTAGGAAGACAATCATACTCAATGGAGTGGATGGGATGGAAATTAAGAAAAGATTATGGCTGGGTATTATGCTCATTATTATATTTGTAGTGATTGTAGAAATACTGGAAAACTATTTTTTGCTGCCCAAAGAAATTACGGTACTTTTAGCAGCTTCGATACCTGTTACAGAATTAAGGGGCGCTATCCCCTTAGGATTATATCTGGGTATTGATCCAACCAAAACCTTTTTGCTTGCTGTATTAGGGAACCTAATGCCCATATTACCCGCTTTGATTTTGCTAGAGCCGCTGGATGTTTATTTAAAACGTTCGCCATTTTTTTACCGTTTTTTTGGCTGGCTTTACGAGCGAACGCGGCGACGGAGCAGGCAAATAAAAAAGTATGGACCATTAGGGTTGATCTTTTTTACGGCAATACCCTTACCGATGACTGGCGCATGGACAGCAGCTATTGCGGCTAGTCTTTTCGGGATTCCTATTAAATTTGCTTTTCCTGCAATTATGGGAGGTATTGTGATAGCAGGTGTGATCATGACCTTTTTGGGGATTGGTATCAGCGTATTGGAAATGGGCGTTAGCGTGTTTGGTCAATCATTTTGATGTTATCAGGATAATCTATTAATGAATGGAGGGGTTGAGAGATGCAAAAAAAGTTTTTCATAATCGGTTCTGTTATTTTAGCGATGTTAAATTTTGCAGTTTACATTAAAGAACATAAGATGCTTTATTTGTTTATGGCCTTTATTTTTGCGTTTTTTGTATTTGCAGCATGGCGAGGGCCAAAAATGCAACCACCAAAAAGGCCGCCGCGCATTCAGCATAATTTTGACAAAGGAACCAAGAAAAAATACCATCCCAAAAAGCGTAAAAAGAAATAGAAATTACCATTGCGGCTTATGCCGCATTTTCTTATGGGACATATGATGTTGCATTGACAAGCCTATGGCACAGAGCTATAATTAGGAAAGAAGTTTTAGGCTAATTAATAAGGGAGGATGGATGATGAAAAAGAAGACTTGGTTAAAATTAGTACTCATTGTACTGATTTTGGCACTTGCAGCGTATGCGGTGTATCCGATCAATCAGAAAGACGAGGATGGTAATATCAAACCGAACATTAACTTAGGATTAGACTTGCGGGGTGGGGCACATATTTTGGTACAAGGGTTACCTACCGAACAAGCCAAGGTTGATAATAAATCTATGTTAAGTTTAAAAGAAGTATTAGAAAACCGTGTCAATGAACTGGGTGTAGCAGAAGCAACGCTGCAGAAACAGGGAACGGATCGCATCATTATTGAATTACCGGATGTTAAGGATCCAGATGAAGCCATTGAACTTTTGGACAAGCCGGCTTATCTAGAGTTTAAAGATCCGCAAGGCAATACAGTATTGACAGGTGCCGAGCTTGAAGAGGCACGGGCAGTGATTGATTCGCAAACGAATAGACCGATTGTTACATTTGAACTCGATAAAGAGGGAACGAAAAAGTTTGCTGAAATGACATCTCGAAGCGTAGGGCAGATCGCACCGATCTTTTTAGATGGAAAGCCGATTCAGATGCCGACTGTACAAGTCGCTATTACAGATGGGAAAGCACAAATCAGCGGAAGTGAAACATTAGAAGAAGCAGAAAATCTAGCTGTTTTATTACGTTCCGGTGCTTTGCCGCTAAAAGTTGAAATTGCGGAAGTTAGAACCGTAGGTCCGACTTTGGGACAGGATTCTATCGATAAAAGTATTAAAGCAGGCTTGATTGGTTTATGCCTGGTTGCTTTATTTATGATTTTCTTCTATCGCCTCCCGGGATTAGTGGCTGTTACCGCATTGGCTTGTTATGTCATTATTCTTTTGGGAGCTCATGCTGCAATGGGGGCTGTTTTAACCCTTCCTGGTATCGCTGGATTTGTTTTATCGATTGGGATGGCGGTAGATGCCAACGTTATCATTTTTGAACGAATTAAAGAAGAGATTCGTAATGGAAGATCTTTGGGAGCAGCTATTGATGGTGGGTTTAAACGCGCTTTGACAGCGATCATAGATTCCAATATTACCACCTTTATTGCAGCCGTTGTTTTATTTTACTTCGGAACGGGCGCTGTTCGTGGATTTGCTGTAACGTTGAGCTTAGGGATTATTTGCAGTATGTTTACGGCAGTATTCGTAACTAAAACCTTTTTAGATTTAATTACAAGTGTTAAAGCTTTACGTAATCCGAAGTTGTTTAATGTCAAAGTCAAGGAAACGGTTTAGTATAGGGGAGGGAAGATAATGAAAATTGTGGAAAGATCCAAATTGTGGGTCACAATTTCTGCTATTGTCATTTTGGCAGGATTGATTTCTCTTGCAGTTCAGGGTTTAAACCTAGGAATAGATTTTACGAGTGGAAATTTATTAGAGTTGCAATTTGAAAAACAGATAACGGAAGAACAAATTAATAGTGTTTTAGAAGAACATGATTTGCTTCAGGGAAGCAGTGTGCAGAATGCAGAAAATAATATTAAATTGATTCGTACTAAGGTCATTGAAGACAATACTGAAAAGATGGCATTGTTAAAAGATGTAAAAGAAAAAGTGGGATCATATGAACTCTTGCGTGATGAGAAGGTAGGACCTACGATTGGGAAGGAATTAACGCAAAAGGCACTGTTAGCGCTGTTAATTGCAAGTATTGGTATGGTTATTTATATTACCTGGCGATTTGAACTTTCTTTTGCCATTTCCGCAATTCTGACGCTATTACATGATGTGTTGGTTGTTGTGGGTGTCCTTTCTATTTTGCAATTGGAGATTAGTGCACCTTTCGTTGCAGCTATTTTAACTTTGATTGGTTATTCCATCAATGATACGATTGTTATTTTTGACCGTGTTCGTGAAAATATGAAAAAACGCAGCCGTAAAGAAGGTTTTGGTGTAGTGGTTAATACAAGTATTTCTCAAACCATTGTGCGTTCTTTAAATACTTCTGTTACGACCTTACTTACTTTGGCTACCATTTTATTTTTCGGTGGACTAACGATTAAATCTTTTACATTTACTTTACTGATTGGTGTTTTTGTGGGAACATATTCTTCCATCTTTGTGGCCAGCCCCATGTGGGTATGGATTAAAAACCGCAAAAAAGGAACATCTGTTGCAGCGTAAGCAGTATATATGGCTGAAGGGAACTATCCCTTCAGCTTTTTTTATGTTTGACATAAAGGTTATTCAAATATAAAATAAAAGCAATGGATGGTCAGTCAGTTGATGAGGGGGATCTATATGGCGCAACGTGATCATAGGGAAGAAAAAAGAGAACACATCTTACAGGCGGCAACGGAAATATTTTCACAGTATGGCTTTCATAAAGCAACTGTTGAGCAAATTGCCGAGAAGGCTCATATTGGCAAGGGAACGGTTTATTTGTACTTTTCCAGTAAACAAGAGCTGTTTCGCGGGGTTGTCTTTGAAGGGTTCTTGAAGCTTTTTGAGGAAATGGATACAAGGCTAAGTCAGAAAGAGACCTTGCTGGACAAGCTCTATGAATTTGTGATTTTGCAGGTTGCCTTCTTTGATAATCATCGTGATTTGGCAAATATCCTAACTCGGGAACAAGGGAATTTTGATTCTGAGTTACAAAAATCTTTTTGGGAATTAGAAGAGAGATATCATTGCTTAATTGAAATGCTTATGCAAGAAGGTATGAAAGAAGGCACTATTAAAGATATGGATGTTAAAAAGACAGCACTTTTTTTTTGGGGAACCCTTCATTCATTTTTTGTATTTAAATTTTTTCATCCTGAAGCAAAGGATGATGCGTTTTCTCCCCAAGATTGTGCTCGTTTTATAGTTGATTTGTTTTTACAGGGAGCAGCCGCTTCTTAAAGGAACGATTATTTTGTTATATTTATGAAGGAAAATATTACAATATGGCGAATAGAATGAAGAGGAAAAGGGAGGTGGAACGAATGCAAGTTTTTTTAGTGATTGCCCTCATTTTTGCTATGGGGATTGCTGTCTTTGCCATTCAAAATCCTACTGCGATTCTCTTTAGTTTTTTCTTATGGGAATGGCGGATGCCTTTGGTTTTAGTGATATTGGGTTCTGCAGTTGTTGGCGTTATTTTTGCAATGCTTTTGGGCGTGAGTAAACAGATTAGCAGGCGAACAGAAGTAAGTAAAGCAAAGCAGGATGTCAAACAGCTGGAAAGGGCGTTGGCACAAAAAGAGGACGAGTTTAAGAAGACGAAAGACAAGCTGGATGAGTTGCAATCACAGCAACAAAATGTATCGGGAGAATTAAAAACCGTGCAATTGGAAAAAGTACCTAAGTTTTCAGAAGAGCAGAAAAAAGAGATGTAATGAACGGTATAAACACAGCCTATGCTGTGTTTATTTGTTTTCGTAATACATGCAAATCATGTATAATAAAATGAAGTGAAGTGATTATGCCTAAAGAGGAGGTATCTTGACACTTAATGAAACAGGAATGGATTGTAAGTGAGAAGAAGAAAAAAGAATGTGTGTCATTAACTGAGGAACTGGGTGTTTCGCCTTTGGTAGCACAATTGCTTATAAATCGTGGATTAAATGATCCCAAGGCAGCACGATCATTTCTTAATGTAAGCCTTGAAAGTATCCATGACCCTTTTTTGTTATGTGATATGGAAAAGGCTGTTGAACATATATTGAATGTCATAGATCAAAAACTTCCCATTACTATTTATGGGGATTACGACGTGGACGGGATGACCAGTACAACTTTGTTATTAGAAGTTTTGGAAACGTTGGGTGCACAGGCAGACTATTATATTCCTCATCGCTTAGATGAAGGCTACGGGGTTCATACTGAGGCATTGAAGGTAATTGCCCAAAGGGGTACAAAGCTCATTATTACGGTTGACTGTGGTATTAGTGCTCAAAAAGAAGTTAAAGCGGCTCAAGAGATGGGTATGGGAATGATTATTACGGACCATCATGAGCCGGGTACGCATCTTCCTGAAGGTATTGCTGTCATTAATCCTAAACGTCATGATGATGCGTACCCATTTAAGGGGCTGGCCGGCGTGGGTGTGGCCTATAAATTAGCACAAGCACTGTTAGCGCGTGTATACAAGCAAACAGATTACCCGTACCTGGGCATACAGTGGTTAGACCTGGTGGCTTTAGGGACCGTAGCAGATATTGTACCCCTTGTGGAAGAAAACCGGATTTTAGTCAAAGAAGGATTGAAGATCCTCAATCAGGATAAACGATTGGGTATTAAGGTATTGCGGGAAAAAGCCGGGTGGGGTAAAAAGGAATTAACAGAAGAAACGGTTGGTTTTTATCTAAGCCCCCGACTTAATTCGGCAGGGCGTATTGATACAGCCCAGTGGGGGATAAAACTGCTCAAAACGCAAGACTTAGAGGAAGCAGAGGCGATTGGGAACGAATTAAATCGTTTAAATACCGAGCGACAGGCAATATGTTCATCTATTTATCAAGAGGCGTTACTATTGATGGATGAGCAAGTAGATCTAGAAAATGAAAAGGTTATTGTGCTGGCAGGAGCCGGATGGCATCATGGCACAATCGGTATCGTTGCTTCGCGTTTGTTAGAACATTTTTACCGACCTGTTATTCTATTATGTGATGAAGGTCAAATTTGTCGCGGATCAGCTCGCAGTATTGTTGGCTTCCATTTGTTTAAAGCACTAGAATCATGTGGTGACGTATTACAGAGTTACGGAGGCCATGAACAGGCAGCGGGCCTGTCCCTTTTAAATTCTAACGTTAAAGATTTTCGTCGTATGATTAATCGTTTAGCCGATCATTGGTTGACGGAAGCTGACTTAATACGTCGATTAGAAATTGATGCCTCTGTTCATTTAAAACAAATCACCCTTAATTTGGTAGAGGAGATAAAAAGCCTTGCTCCTTTTGGGAATGGGAATCCTGTACCCACTTTTATCGCCCGAGATATTGTTTTGGACAAGGCCATTCCGGTAGGCGGAGGCAAGCATTTGAAAATTGTTGCTGATCATATAGACGGCATTGGCTTTGGTTTAGGTGAATACTTAGGAGAGATTCAGCAGGCGGAGCAGATTGATTTAGCATTTAATCTAGGGATTAATGAGTGGAATGGATCTACAAAGCCTCAAATGCAACTTGTTGATTATCGTGATCAATCTGTTGGGTTTCCTACACGTGAATTTTTAGCATCACTTTATTGTTTGTTGAAACAGTGTTATCAGCAAGATAATCGTGGCTTGTTATCGAATGATCAGTTGGTAAAACGATTAGGCAAAGCGGGTGCTGTGGTTGTAGATAAGACGATGGTTTCTCATGCCGTGAAAATATTTATTGAATTAGGGATTGTTTTTGAAGAAACAAGTGGGAGAGGTAAAGCGATAAGATTGAACCCCGAGCATAAGAAAAAGATTAACTTAACAGATTCGCCCTATTATGTAAAGGGCTTAAAAGAATAAGATCATACGGTTTGAAAGAGCAATGTTAAATACAAAACCTTTATTGCGAATCATATATGAAAAATATTTAAGGGTAAAGTTGGTTAGTTGGAAAGTTGGAAAATTTACCTGGATTATTTTTTCCGATAAAGTTTATGTTATATATTGATTACGCTTGCTATATATACGCATTTTTGGGATAAGTTACACTTCAAGATATTAAAAAAATGTTCTTATAAAAAAGGAATTTCTATATATTAAAAAGAAATCCTAATGTCTATCTAAAATATTTCTAAGGTTATCGTTAATAATAGACTATAGGCAGAATTAAAGTGTATGTGTTACCTTAAATATAAAATATGACTGTTTAGAAAGCGGCGGTAGGATGTCAACCATTAATCAAATTATTGAAAATGTAAAAAAGTATAACAGCAATGCAAATGTTGATGTGATTCTCCATGCGTACCAATATGCGGCAAAAGCGCACGAGGGGCAGAAGCGGGTTTCTGGTGAACCCTACATCGTTCATCCTTTAGAAGTAGCGAATATCTTGACTAGATTGCATATGGATGAGGTTAGTATCGTGGCCAGCTTGCTTCATGATGTGGTTGAAGATACGGAAATTACGACAGAAGATATTAAAAAAGCTTTTGGTGAAGAAGTGGTATTGCTGGTCGATGGTGTAACGAAATTAAGTCGTATTGAGTTCACTTCTAAAGAAGAACAGCAAGCGGAGAGTTTTCGTAAAATGTTTCTCGCGATGGCGAAAGATATTCGAGTGATTCTCATTAAATTAGCCGATCGTCTTCATAATATGCGTACGCTTAGCCATCTTTCTCCTGCAAAGCAAAAGGAGATTGCGGAAGAGACGATGGAAATTTTTGCGCCATTAGCGCACCGCCTTGGGATTTCTCGTATTCAGTGGGAGATGGAAGATCTGGCTTTTGGCATTTTAAAACCCGTCAAGTACAAGGAGTTATTAGGAAAAATTGCTAAGAAACGGGATGAAAGAGAAGCCTATATTGAAAAAGTCATTGGAGCCATTGATGATAAGATTAAAGAAGCCAAAATTGAAGCGGAAATCAGTGGACGGCCCAAACACTTTTATAGTATTTATCATAAGATGATTCGCCAAGGGAAGAGTTTTGAAGAAATTTATGATCTGACAGCAGTCAGGGTGATTGTGGGAACGATTCATGATTGTTATGCCGTTTTAGGGTTGGTGCATAATTTATGGAAGCCGATTCCCGGTCGGTTTAAGGATTATATTGCGATGCCGAAAACGAATCTTTATCAATCCTTGCATACAACTGTCATTGGCCCACAGGGAGAACCGGTGGAGATTCAAATACGTACATGGGAAATGCATTATATAGCAGAGTACGGGATTGCCGCCCATTGGACGTATAAAGAAGGGAATAAGCAAGTTGAATATGCGGAAAGACTTTCATGGCTTCGACAGCTTTTAGAATGGCAACAGGATTTGCGAGATGCACATGAGTATATGGAAGCCCTTAAAATAGATCTGTTTGTGGATGAAGTATTTGTATTTACGCCTAAAGGGAAGGTCATTGACTTGCCTACAGGTTCTACCGCGATTGACTTTGCCTATCGAATTCATACGGATATTGGGAACTATTGCGTAGGTTCCAAAGTAAACGGGAAAATGGTTTCTCTTAACTATAAATTGCAGAATGGCGATATTGTAGAAGTATTAACTTCGAAACAAAGTAAAGGACCTAGCCGTGATTGGTTGGGGATTGTGAAGACATCGCAAGCTCGCAGCCGTATTAAACAGTGGTTTAAACGTAAGAAACGGGAAGAAAACATTATTAATGGGCGGGAACTACTTGAAAAAGAGATTAATCGGATGGGTTTTAAGCCGAAAGACTTGATCGTTCCGGAGGAAATGAATAAAGTTACAAAACGGTTTAACCTGCAAACGGAAGAGGACGTATTTGCTGCCATCGGCTATGGGGGATTAACGCCTCATCAGGTAACAAATCGTTTGGCAGATACATGGAAGAAAAAAGAAAAGAAAAATGAAATACCAGAAACGGTTATGCACCCTGAAACCGTTAAAGTACAGCCTAAGCCAAAAGAGCGGAGCAGCAAAGGGGTTGTTGTTAAAGGTGTGGATGATGCGCTGGTAAAATTAGCCCGGTGCTGTAATCCTGTTCCCGGGGATGATATTGTAGGGTATATTACCCGCGGCAGGGGCGTTTCCGTTCATCGTAAGGACTGTCCCAATGTTACAGCATTATTAGATAATCCGGAACGCTTTATGGAGGTTGTATGGGAAGAAGAAGAGGACGGTTCATATGTGGTTGATATTGAGGTCATGGCGATGGATCGTTCTGCATTGCTTAAAGACATTACACAAGTCTTAGCAGATATGAAAGTTTATATTCGAAGCGCAACGGTTCGAACAGTAAGAAACCGTGTAGGTATTATTGCGCTAGGTATTGTTGTGAATGACTTGCAGCATTTAGACCGTGTCATTCAAAAACTAAAGCAAGTAAAAGATGTCTTTTCAATCCGTAGAGCGACGCCGTCGTAAGATAGAGGGAAGATCGCTCTCTGCGTTCGCTGAAAGAGGAAAGACCGCTCCCTTTGGTCGCTGAACGATAAAGGATGAAGAGGGAAGAAAAAGACAGTTAGCTATCAGCTTAAAGGAAAATATGAAAGAAGCAGGTAGCACGCTCGCCTGGCTCGCTGTAGCAGGTAGGGAAAGATAAAAGATTAATTGACAATTTACAATTCACAATTCACAATTCACAATTATGGATATTTTGCCGTTGGCAAAATTAAATTTTAGCAGTAACTACGTATGGATAATTATCTAAAGTTTTTGCAATATAGCTTTACATTTGTAAAGCTACCATAATTATGAATTATGAATTAATAATTATGAATTAACTGAGAGAGGAGGTACAAAGATGGATATGACAAAAGTGCCGCCGCAGAATATTGAAGCGGAGCAATCAACTTTGGGCGCTATGTTACTGGAAAGAGAAGCGATTGTTCGTGTAACAGAGTTTCTGACGGGAGACGATTTTTATAAAGAGGCGCATCGAGTGATTTTTGATACCATTATTGAGCTTTTTGATAAAGGAGAACCGGTTGATCTAATTACCTTAACAGAAGCACTTCGGCAAAAAGGACAACTCGATAAAATAGGGGGCGCGTCTTATCTTGCTTTTTTGTCTAATTGTGTAGCAACGGCAGCCAACGTGGAATATCATGGGAAAATCGTAGTAGAGAAAGCAACTCTACGCTTTATGATTTCTAATGCAACTAAAATTGTGGAAAGCGGCTTTCAAGGCAGCCAGGATGTAGATGAAATATTAGATGAAGCGGAACAATTGATTTTCTCTATTTCACAAAGAAAATCCGCGCGCACCTTTGCGAAAGTCAGGGATGTACTTTTAGATACATTCAAAGAATTGGACAAGCTGCGCAGTGAAAAGGGGGGTATCACCGGGGTTGCAACAGGATTTGATGACCTGGATCGGCTGACATCCGGTTTTCATCCCTCAGAGTTAATTATTATTGCTGCTCGTCCGGCTATGGGTAAAACGACTTTTTGTTTAAATATTGCGCAGCATGTCGCTATTTATGAACAAGTACCCACTGCAATTTTTAGTTTGGAAATGTCTAAGGAACAATTGGTAACGCGTATGCTGTGTGCTGAAGCTCAGGTTAATGCTCAGCGCGTGAGGACGGGATATATGCAAGAAGACGATTGGCGTAATCTGGCCCAGGCAGCAGGACCATTAGCGGAGGGGCAGATTTATATTGATGATACGCCGGGTATTACGGTTATGGAGATGCGGGCTAGAGCGCGACGCCTCAAAGCAGAACATGGATTAGGGTTAATTATCGTTGACTATTTGCAATTGATGCAAGGGTCTAAGCGGACCGAGAACCGGCAACAGGAAATATCTGACATTTCCCGTTCGCTTAAAGGATTGGCTCGGGAGTTGGATGTACCGGTTATTGCTTTGTCCCAGCTTTCACGGGCGGTGGAACAACGAACGAATAAACGGCCTATGCTCAGTGATTTGCGCGAGAGTGGGGCTTTAGAGCAGGATGCGGATCTTGTAGCATTTATTTATCGGGATGAGTATTATGAACCTGATTCTGAGGAAAAAAATATTGCAGAAATTATTATTGCCAAGCAGCGTAATGGTCCGGTTGATACCGTGCGCTTGCGTTTCTTTAAAGAATTCACAGCCTTTAAAAATTTAGAGGAGCAAAGAAGTGAAGCGTAAATACTTGACAAATAATATGCTGTTTGCTATCATATCCGTGGACGAACTCAAATAGAGCAGGGAAGCCCGTCTGTTTGAGTTTTTTTTGTGTTTGATAAAAAAGTTATTTTAATAGATGTTGTAAATCATTAATTCTCAGCTCAAAGGGTAAAGAAAGACGCATTGAATTTTCTAGACCCTCGGCTGCTTGTGACAGACAGGATGAGATAAAAACCATTTGGAATGGGTATGATATTAATATGTTTCATACTGTGTCAAAAGCAGGGAGTGGAGAATAAAATGAGTGGCTGGTAATATGCTGTGAATAATGCATATCCAGAAAAGGAGGCATAAAAGATGTCAACAGTTGTGCTTGTTGGTGGACAGTGGGGCGATGAAGGAAAAGGAAAGATTACTGACTTCTTGGCGAAACAGGCTGATTGGGTTGTGCGCTATCAAGGCGGTAATAACGCAGGACATACTGTTATTGTTGGGGATGAGGAATTTAAGCTTCATCTTATTCCTTCGGGGATTCTTTACAAGGATAAAAAATGTGTATTGGGTAATGGGATGGTTATTAATCCACAGGTACTTATAGAAGAACTTGAAGGATTGAAGGCGCGGGGAATCGAAATGGCAGAACTATTTATCAGTGATCGTGCCCACGTTTTATTACCGTATCATTGTCGTTTAGACGAAATGAAAGAAGAAAAATTAGGTGAAAATAAAATTGGAACCACAAAACGAGGAATTGGTCCGGCATATGCCGATAAAGTGGCACGAATGGGCATTCGGATGGGCGATTTATTAGATGATGAAGAATTTTCTGATAAGTTGGCTCAAAGTACAGCGAGTCATAATGAGGTATTAGACGGTGTTTATCATCTAAAAGGTTTTGATGATCAGGAAATTAAAAATGCTGTAGAAGAAGATTTGAAAAAAATTAAATCCGCTATTCAGGATACATCTGTAATGGTTTATGATGCCATTAAACGAGGGGAGAATGTGCTTTTTGAAGGCGCCCAAGGTACGCTTTTAGATATTGAGCATGGTACATATCCTTATGTGACATCTTCTTGTCCGACTGCAGGGGGTGCTGTGATTGGCTCAGGTGTTGGTCCCACAGCAATTGATAAATCACTGGGCATTTTTAAGGCTTATGTGACACGTGTAGGGGAAGGTCCTTTCCCTACCGAACAGTTTGAAGCAGATGGAGAATCTCTGCGAGAGAAAGGACACGAATATGGTGTGACAACAGGACGTGCTCGCCGCTGTGGCTGGTTTGATGCCGTTATTGGGCGTTATGCTGTGCGTGTCAATGGCTTAAGTCATGCAGTTATTACTAAATTAGATGTATTGGGTGGATTTGATACCATCAAAATTTGCACTGGATATCAGTATCGGGGAGAAATTTTACGAGATTTCCCGGCTAGTTTAGCAAAAATTAAAGAGTGTGTACCTGTTTATGAAGAAATGCCAGGATGGGAAGAAGATATTTCAGGTGCGAAATCTATAGCGGAATTGCCGCAAAATGCGCAAAATTATCTTAAGCGGTTGGAAAAATTAATGGAAGTGCCGATCTGTATTGTTTCTGTAGGACCTAATAGAGATCAAACCATTGTATTAGAAGAGATGTTTTAAGGGTTATCAATAATATTTTGAAAAAATAAATGCAAAAGTGTTGACAAGCTTATGCTAATCTGATAAAATGTTTACTTGTGAGGCACTTTTGTGGGCCATTAGCTCAGTCGGCAGAGCACCTGACTTTTAATCAGGGTGTCCCGCGTTCGAGTCGCGGATGGCTCACCAATTTACGGCCCTATGGTCAAGCGGTTAAGACACCGCCCTTTCACGGCGGTAACGGGGGTTCAAGTCCCCCTAGGGTCACCATTTAAGTGGGCGCATAGCTCAGCTGGGAGAGCACCTGCCTTACAAGCAGGGGGTCACAGGTTCGAG
>DAOUPZ010000015.1 GCA_030625885.1 Clostridia bacterium | reverse complement strand
AACTTTTTCGTTACAGTTACCAGCGTTGTTAACTGCAATACCACCGTAGAAATCTAAGTATGCATTACCTTCTGAATCATAAATGTACATATCTTTAGCTTTTACTGCTACGAAAGGCATCCGTGGATACGTTTCGATCATATACTTCTCGGTCAATTCAACAACTTGTTCTTTCGTTAAACCTACATCTTGTAATTGCATAATAAAAATCCCCCTTTGTTTTTTAAGTTCTTAACTTTACTCCAACATTCCAAAAAAACTTAAACCCCTGTCAGCTACCACCTCCTTAAAAATATCTATTATAAAACCCATAGGATAATCCGTTCCAACTTCTGCCATGCTGAAGAAATTCATGGAATATTTTCGCAATAAGAACGAATACATTATCAAATAATTGTATCGCCCTCCATTTTCCAATGTAGATATTATTCGCCAACCATAATAAATTTCCTTCTTATTTACTAAAATTTTTTGTGATAAATATAATTATTTATTAAGTTTAAATTTTATATTTTATTT
Organism: Clostridia bacterium; assembly: GCA_030625885.1. Taxonomy (GTDB): domain Bacteria; phylum Bacillota; class DAOUPZ01; order DAOUPZ01; family DAOUPZ01; genus DAOUPZ01. Next base: position 99,810 of record DAOUPZ010000015.1, on the reverse strand, counting down.
TTTGAATTAAAAAAAGCCAAAGCCCCTGGGAAATCTCAAGAGGCTTTGGCGCACAAATCTGATATTGTTTTATTTTGTTTGTTTATAGGCTTCTTCAACAGCAGCTTTTAAGATATCAAATGCTTTGTCGCAATCAGCTTCAGTTACAATCAATGGCGGTACCATACGAATAATGGAAGTTCCAATAGCAGTTGTTAATAATTTGTTAGCAATACCAATTTTCTTAATGGCAGCAGCACCTGGGAAATCAAACTCTGCGCCCACTAATAAACCTTTACCTCTAACTTCTTTGATATGAGGTAATGTTGCTAATTTATCTCTGAAGTATGCACCCACTTTTTCTGCATTTGCAGGAAGTTTACGGTCAATAATTTCTTGACATTGAGCTAATGCAGCAGCACAACACATAATGCTTCCACCGTAAGTTGTACCATGAGCGCCGGGGCCAAATGCAGCCGCTTTGTCATCGTTAGCTAGGATACCACCAAATGGTACACCACCGCCAGTACCTTTAGCAAAGGACATAATATCAGGGGCTACGCCAAAACCTTGCCATGCCCAGAAAGTACCTGTACGACCAGCACCAGTTTGTACTTCGTCAAAGATTAATGCCAAGTCATGTTTGTCAGCTAAGTCTCTTAAACCTTGGATAAATTCCTGAGTACCAGGTCTAACACCGCCTTCACCTTGTACAGGTTCGACCATTATGAAAGCAGTGTTTTCATCAATTGCATCTTCCCAAGCTTTTAAGTTGTTGTACTCAATATATTTGAATCCTTCCAGCATTGGTTTGAAACCAACTTGAATAACACTTTCTGGTTGTCCCGTAGCGGAAGCAGCACCATAAGTACGGCCATGGAAGCCTTTTAACGCAGTTAAACCATAAAAACGATTGGGTCCATATTTGTCAGTTGACCATTTACGAGCTAATTTGATAGCTGCCTCGTTTGCTTCAGAACCGGATGATTGATAGAAGCATTTTGTTAATTTACCTTGGCCTGTTTGCTCAACAAGTAATTTAGATAAAACAGCTTGAGGAATGGAGTATGGATAGTTGAAAGTATGCATAATTTGACCCACTTGCGCTTGAAGTGTAGCAACAACTTTTTCGTTACAGTTACCAGCATTGTTAACTGCAATACCACCATAGAAATCTAAGTATGCATTACCTTCTGAATCATAAATATACATGTCTTTAGCTTTTACAGCTACAAAAGGCATCCGTGGATACGTTTCAATCATGTATTTCTCAGTATATTCCACAATTTGTTCTTTTGTTAAATTAACATCTTTTAATTGCATAATAAAAATCCCCCTTTGTTTTTTAAAATCCTCTACTTTACCCCAGCTTCTTTCAAAAACTTACGCCGCTCCCCGCCACCACCTCCTTAAAACAATATGTAAGACCTATAGGCAATTAAAAAAACATTTTGCCCAGGCATAAAACTTTTTGAAATATCTATTCTAACTGTCATACTTTTGATAATTTTTTATTACCTTCACATTCATCAATATATTAATCATGCTGTTAGATTATGCATTAATTAATAAATATTTACCAATTTTTATGCTTAAAAATGAGATAAGAAAACACCGCAGATTTTGGATGCTTAACATCGAACCAAAAAAACAACTGCCTATTGATTAGAATAACTTCTAATCAATAGGCAGTTTAATGATTTGATAAGTATATATTGGGTCATTTTAGCTGATCTTACTATCCATACGCAGCTTATCACTAATCATAGCAATAAATTCAGAATTTGTTGGTTTACCTTTATCTAAATCAATGGTATAACCAAATAATTTATTTAGCAAATCTAAATTACCACGATTCCACGCCACTTCAATCGCATGACGAATGGCTCGTTCTACACGACTAGGTGTTGTTTTATATTTTTCCGCAATTAAAGGATAAAGTTCTTTTGTAATCGCTCCTAACAAATCTATATTCTTAGTTACCATTGTAATTGCTTCCCTCAGATAGAGATAGCCTTTAATATGTGCTGGTATCCCAATTTGATGGATAATCTTCGTAATTTCTGCACCTAGATTCTTACTGCGTGGCGGAATATCTGAATCGATTGTATTAATTTTAGAAATAACACGTTGCGGTCTTTCAACAATTTCACGAATTCGTTTTACCAGTATATCCATGCTAAAAGGTTTAAGAATATAATAGTCTGCACCTAAGTCCATCGTTCTTTTGGTAATCGCATCCTGGCCAAAGGCTGTTAGCATGACAATCTTAGGTCGAACATCCAATTCCACTTTGGATAGCTTTTCTAATACACCAACACCGTCCAAATGAGGCATAATGATATCAAGTAATATAACATCCAGTTCTTCTTTCTGAATCATCTCTAATGCATCTAAGCCATTATGAACGATCCCAACTAATTCAATATCATCTTGCATTGATAGATGTTCAGCTAAAATATCAGAAAATTCCTTATTATCATCTGCAACTAATACTTTAATTTTATCTTTATCCATTTAATTCTCCTCCTTACTTTAATCCCCAATAATATTATATTATTCTCTTCTTGTATTTTTTTTCCTGCAAAAAAGCATAAAAAATATACAATAATTGTAGATGAAGGAAAATTTCGGTCATTTTTACTATCTATTAGCATACATTTTGTCATAATATTCCTTATATTCTCCTGATTTTATTTTTTCCCACCATTCTTGATGCTCCAAATACCATTGGATTGCTTTTTCTATTCCCTTATCAAATGAATACAAAGGTTCCCACCCTAATTCATTTTTTATCTTATTTGAATCAATGGCATATCGCTTATCATGTCCCAGACGATCTTTTACATATTTAATGAGCGATTGTGGTTTACTTAAATATTCTAAAAGAAATTTTATGATTTCAATATTTGCTTTTTCATTATTACCACCTATATTATATATTTCACCCACTGTACCACGATGTAACACAACATCAATTGCTCTACAATGATCCTCTACATATAACCAATCCCGAATATTCATACCATCTCCATAAACAGGTAATTTTTTATTTTGCAAAGCATTGCTTATCATAAGTGGAATTAACTTTTCAGGAAATTGGTAAGGCCCATAATTATTAGAGCAACGCGTAATATTTACTGGTAATTCAAATGTTTTATGATAGGCCCGAACCAATAAATCAGCAGAAGCCTTGCTGGCTGAATAAGGACTATTAGGCGCTAAAGACGTTTCTTCAGTAAAATACCCACTTTGGCCTAAAGAACCATAAACTTCATCTGTAGAAACCTGAATATATTTCTTAACTGCATATTTTCGACTTGCCTCCAGCAAGACTTGTGTCCCCATAACATTTGTCTTTATGAAAACATCAGGCTCTGTAATACTACGATCAACATGACTTTCAGCCGCAAAATTAATGACATACTCAATATCATGTGAGACAATATCATTCACTAACTCTCTATCACAAATATCACCTCGAAGGAACGTGTAATTTGAGTTTTTTTCGATATCCTTAAGGTTTTCCAAGTTCCCTGCATATGTGATCGCATCAAGGTTTACAATTTTGTATTCCTGATATTTATCCAGCATATATTTAATAAAGTTACTTCCAATAAATCCAGCGCCTCCAGTTACTAAAATAATCATCGTATCTTCACCTACCATTAATTAGTTTATAATGAAATTTATTTCACGATATCGTCATGAATATAATATCCATTTCAATTTTCTTTTTTTATATAATTTCATTGCAAAAAATGATATAATTTATAAATCATTCTAACAGTTATTGAGGTGTATAAATTGATTAAGTTTAAAAAGTCATTTATTAAAAATAGGACCATGTTTATCTTTTGGAGCATTTATTTTATCATAAACTTAATGGTTCTAACTCGATTCCCCTTTGTCCATTCAGATGAACCTTGGCTAAGCGGATTATCCAGAAATATTGCAGATAATGGCAGTTATTCGGTAACTGAAACATTTTTTGACCTATTTGATAGAAATCCCCACGCTATAAAAATCTTCTTCCATACCATTCAAATCATATTCATAAAAATATTTGGTTATAAAATATTTAGTATTCGCCTCGCTTCTTTAATATTTGCTATGCTAACCCTATATTTTTTCTATAAATTATGCAAAACAATATTTCAATCTGAAAGAATGGCTTTTACCGCCTCCCTCCTTTTAAGTCTTGATGTCCAATACATATATGCATCACACTTTGCAAGACAAGAAATTATTATCCTTTTTGTATTTATTTTTGCGTTATATTTTTTCTATAAAACTTCTAATTCACATGAAATAAAGCATGATATTATTTTAGGGGTCGTTATTGGATTGAGTATCGGTATTCACCCTAATAGTTTTATAATCTCTCTCCCTTTTATGCTGATCTACTTATACCACATCTTATTCACTAAAAAATTGAAGATCATAAACATCATGGTTTACGGATTAACATTATCTGCCATGGCATCTTGCTTTGTAGCATTAAGTTTATATTTAGATCCTCATTTCTTTTATAATTATTCAAAATATGGTGAGCAATTCGGTGTATTTCATCCAGTTTCCTCTAAATTAACTCCGATAAAAGAATTTTATTTTAATTTATATCATCAGTTATACAGCGGCACTTATTATCTTCCTAATATTAAATTCCAGTTTTTTCTGTTTGGGTTTGCATGGCTGGCAGCCCTATTTAAATTAATTATAAAAAAAGATCAATATATGAAGGATAAGTACATACCCATTCTATTATCTATTATAGCAATCAACATGGGAACCATTTTAATTGGCAGATACAATCAAACCAGTATCGTTTTTCAATTTCCACTTTTCTACATTCTGGTCATTAACCTTATAATTGATCTAAAAAACGTATATCGACAGGCAATCATTGCGATCTTAAGTTTAATACTCATAAGCAATACCCTATATAACGCTTTGCCTTATCTTGATAATAATTACAATCATTATTTAAATCAAATATCTCAGGTTGTGCAGCAAGATGATACCGTTTTAGCCAACTTAAATTGTGAGTTTTACTTTAATAATGGAACATTACATGATTATCGAAACTTAGCTTTTTTGAAGGAAAAAGGAATAAGCTTTGAAGAATATATTCATAAATATCAAATTCAATATATCATTTATCCAGTTGAAATGGATCTGATATATCGTGCCAGCCCCCGGAGAAATGGTCTGTATGGAAATGTATCCTATTACTATAATGATATGCAACACTTTTTCCATAACCATTGTGAGTTAATTAAAGAATTTAACAATAAAACATATGGCATAACCATTGCAAAATATATTAATAAAAAAGATTGGAATATCAAAATATATAAAGTACAAGATTAAATAAAGGCATAACAAATGTTATGCCTTTATTTAACAGATTCATATGGTCATACCCCATTTTTTAACTGTCATCTCTTCAAACTTATTAAAAATAAAATCTTCTACCAATATCCCAATTAATACAATAACAATTAATCCGGCAAATATTCCTGGATTATCCATGAATACTCTTTTCTTAAAAATAAACCAACCTAACCCTCCACCGCCACCAGCTGCTCCAAAAACCATTTCAGCACTGATGAGCGCTCTCCATGCTCTTGCCCATCCAATTTTTATTCCTGCAAGAAAGTATGGAAAAGAAGCAGGGACCATAATATAGGCCACAATTTCAAAAGGATTGAGACCATAAGTTTGTCCCACTTGCTTGTATATATTAGGAATAGATCTAAAACCTGTTAATAAATTAAGAATCATGGGCCAAACAACAGAATGCACAATAATGAAAATAATAGCATTCGTTCCCGCTCCAAACCAGATAATAATTAAAGGAAGCAGTGCAATTCCAGGAAGAGGATGAGCAATCGTTATTAATGTTTCAACTAACCCTTCAAATGTTTTAAATATCATTGAAAGTGACGATAAAACAACAGCAATAATCAAACCGACCGCTAAGCCTCTTAATATTAAATTTAATGAATATAATGTTTGAGCGATGATACCACCATCAATAATAGACAAATACAACGAATATAATATAGTTTGAATAGACGGAACCAATAATGGTGAAAAAATACCACTTAACGCTATACTTTCCCATATGATCATAAATACAATAATCCAGAAAGTACGTTGAATATATTTATGATCATTTAACATAATCCACATCTTCCCATAAAATATCATTTAAATCACTAACATCTTTGGAAATATAATTATTTCTACTTAAAAAAGCTGCAAATTCCTTTAATCCTCTTACCTTATTCTCATACGTTATTTGAGATATATAATTTAATACTTCTTCTTCTGGTAAATCATACACAGATGCCAATATTTTTGCCGCTTCTTCAGGATTATTTTGAATAAAATCTATTGCCTCATTTAATGATTTTACAAAAGCCTGATAAACTTCGGGGTTAGCATCATGAAACTTTTGAGTGGTTGCCCCTACGATAAAGGTAAAATCTTTTCCCATTGATTCTTTCCCACTTAATATTTGATGCATACCTTTATTTTCTAATTCCTTAAATATATAAGGCGGAGAAGTAAAATGAGCAGTAATATCCTTCTTAGCTAACAATGTATTCATCCCATCCGGGTGAGACATTGTAACCAATATATCATCATATTTTTGGGCATTCCCAAATTCTTTTTCACAGGCCATAGACAGTAAAATATGTTGAATGCTCCCGGGTTGAGGCAAAGCAATGCGATCATCTTCTGAAAAATCCTTAATGGATTCTATGTCATCCCTATACGTAATCAAACCAATAGGAGATGCTGATAGACCACTCGTAATTTTCCATTCCATTCCCTTATCCCACCCAATCAAAAATGGAGGTATGGCCATGAAGCCAACATCTAAATTATTAGAAAGCATAGCCTCACGGATCGCAGCCGTATTACCTAACTGCTGCCAACTAACCTCTACTCCCAATAAGTTTTTTTCCATTATTTTATTTTGTTTCATAATTGAAATGGGCGCATAGGCTAGACCATACTGTTCTGCTATTTTTATTTCATATTTTGCGGTATTTTCCGTACTTTTACTAACACAACCACACAAACATAATGAAAAAATCAAGAAACCTGTTAATAATATTTTTATGATTTTTTTAGATGAATACTTTCTCACATTACGTTCTCCTTTCATTGAAAACCCTTAATAAATTAAAATTTAATAATCATGTTACATCCATTTATATCATGCATCTCCAACCCGTCATATGCCCTCTTAATATTTGTCTTTAATATCTCATCATCTTCTCCTTCAATCAACATATGCCCCGCTCTTTGAGTCGCATTCGTTATTTCTAGTATCTCATCATTAATTTTAAAATTAAATTTTGCCTCTCTAACACCGGGTAATTTTTTTAAATCATCCATGTTACCTAATGATTTGATTCTGCCGGGCTTAGCAAAGAACAATTGAACAGACGCCTTTTTTTGATTACAAGCTAAATCGTATTTTATTAATTGCATGTTGTCAATACTTATCCCTAAAGAAAAATCAATCATCAAATCTAAAATATCCACCCCGGTTACAAGGGGAATCAGTTCATCTTCATAAGCCCCACCTAATCTGCACGCAACTTCATTAACTTTTATACCTTCAGAGCCTATTAACATTTGAAAATATATAGGACCATTATGAATACCAAAATGGTTAACAATATCATAGGTTATTTGTGTTATTTCATTATAGTAATCTTTTAAATGCTTTGAAGGAAAATCATGGGCAATACAGATACCAATATGCGCCTCTTGATCATAAGTAACGCGATCTGTTACAGTCAATATATGTACATTATCATTTTCTACCCATCCACTGACTGTAATTTCATCATGCTTATAATATTTTTCTACTAATATTTCGTCTTCATTGGAAAAACTCAACGTATCATCAATATGTTCTCTAATTTCTTGTGGTGAATATAATTTATATATCCCCCGCTGCCCTTGACTATCCAATGGTTTAATCACAACTGGAAATTTTATATCCTTAAGTTCATCATCGGAAAACCCTTTTTTTAAAAATACAAAATCAACTGTAGGAATATCATTTGATTTGAAAATGTTTTTCATCACTTTTTTATTCGTAACTGCCTTGGATGTCGGTACATCAATATAGTAAGGAAGGCTTAATGCATCAGCAACTTTTGCAACCGTATAAACAGGTTGGTCTGTTCCCATGGTCATTATACCATCAATATTATACTTCCTGCCAATTTCAATATTGCCGTTAACATCAAATGTACTGACTAACGCCTTATAATCACAAAACGCTTTTCCCTGAGCATCTTCATAGTAATCTGAAACAATGACCGTATGTCCTTTTTGTTTGGCCCGTAAAATAGCATTAACTTGACAATTGCCTCCACCTAAGATTAATAATTTCATCCTGTCTTTCTCCTTTTCAACCCTTTATCTTTTATTTCAAATTGAGGACATGATCGCTTAAATCCCCTAAAAAAAAGTGTGTTTGAATAATATATGTACAATTTAGTAAATAACTTGAATAATTTAATAAAGTTATAATTTGATTTTCCATATTTCCTAGCATCGTGCTTAACATGAACATTACCAATATTTTGCGTGTTTTTATAAATGATTGCTGAAATATACACAAAAGAAGTCTCATCTTTTATGATCTGTTCTATTATATTTTTTTTAATTGCCCTAAAACTACTTACTTTGATATTTTTAGGTTTTAAGCATATCTTATTAAATAAATAATCAGTCATTTTTGATCCTATATTTCTGTAAAAAGAATGTTGTTTTTTAATGGGAATACCAAAAACAACATCATAGCCATCATCCAATTTTTGAATCATTTTATATATTTCTTCAGGCCTGTGTTGGAGATCGTCATCAATGGTAACAACATAATCTCCATAGGCATAATAGAAACCACACATTAAAGCATTTTGCTGGCCAAAATTACCATTTAATTGGATTATTTTTACTTTTGGATCTTTATGATGTAAGCGCTGCATGATTTCATAGCTGTTATCTTGGCTGCCATCATCTACCAAAATGATTTCATAATGATTGCAAATACTTTTAAATACAGTAGAAAGCCGCTCATATAATTCTTCTAAAGAATCTCTGCTGTTATAAACAGGAATAACCACGGATATACTATGCCACATTTTTATAGCTCCTTAAAAATGATATTTAAGCTTTTTATAACATAATCCATTTCTTGTTCACTTATACTCGTGTACATCGGTAATCTCATCAAACATTTACTCGTGTTTTCAGTTAAAGGTAAATCATCCGGGCAATACCCTAGTTTTTGGCCCATCATTGAGCTATGAAGCGGCATAAAATGGATAACCGCACATATGCCTTTGTTTTTTAATTGTTTAATAACTTTATCTCTTGTTTTTTCACTTTCAAATATAAGATAAAATAAATGATAATTAGAATCACATTCTTCTGGAATTGTTACGATTCTTTTGATAATCCCTGATTTAACATATGGCGTTAAATGTTCTAAATAATAATCATAAATTAATTTTCTTTTAAATTTAATAATGTCTAATTGATTGAGTTGGGCGTATAAAACAGCCATTAAAAGATCGGATGGTACATAGTTAGAACCTATATCAACCCAACTATAGCAATCAATTTCCCCTCTTATAAATTGACTTCGATTGGTACCCTTTTGACGAATCATTTCTGCCTTTTCCGTTAAACCACTATTTGGGGCGTTTATTGCGATTGCTCCCCCTTCACCACTGACATAATTTTTAGTGGCATGAAAACTATAACAGCCTATATGACCCCAAGTTCCTAAAAATTTATTCTTATATTTTGCATTTACACCTTGAGCAGCATCTTCAATAACATACAAATTGTTTTTTTCAGCTATATCCATAATTTTGTCCATTTCACAACCTATACCTGCATAATGAACCGGAATAATTGCTTTTGTTTTATGAGTTATCTTATTTTCTATATCTTTAGGTTCTATATTTAAAGTGCTTTCTGTAATTTCAACAAATACAGGTTTCGCACCCTGAAGCATCACAGCATTAGCTGTAGAAGGAAATGTAAAGGAGGGCATAATAACCTCATCATCCGGTTTTAAACCGATTAACATCGCTGCCATTTCCAGCGCATGTGTCGCTGAGGTCGTCATTAAGACTTTGTTTATTTGAAACCTATTTTCCAAAAATGAGGTAACGCGTTGAGTATAACACCCATCTCCACTTATTTGACCTTTTTCTAAGATATCTTGAATATATTCCATTTCCTGACCTGAATAAAACATTTTATTAAAAGGTATTTTCATTACATTTCACCATCTATAATTCTATTATCTATATTAAACAGCATTTCATTGGCTAACCTATATGATTCCAGCGTACCTGCATCCGTCCATTGTCCTGCAAGAATATCATATGTTAATTCCTGTCTCTCAATATACACATTATTCACAGAAGTGATCTCTAATTCCCCTCTGGAAGAGACAGTAATATTCTTTATAACATCAAATACACCATTATGATACATATATATTCCAATCACTGCGTAATTACTTTCAGGTTTGTTGGGTTTTTCCTGTATTTTAATAATTTTCTTTTCATCTAATGAAGCGATTCCAAAAGCGTGAGGTTCTGATACTTGTTTTAACAATACTTTTGCCCCTTGTTTTTGGGCTATAAAGTGGTCTACATAAGGTTTAATGCTATGGGTAGCGATGTTATCACCCAATATAACGACTACAGAATCTGATCCTGCAAAATTTTCTCCTAAAAGAAGTGCATCAGCAATTCCTTTTGGCTCATCCTGCACTTTAAAAGTAAAGTTGCACCCAAAATCCTTACCGCTACCAAGAAGATTGACAATTTCGCCCATATGCTCTCTGCTTGTTACAATTAAAACATCTGTAATACCTGCAGACGTTAATTGCCTTATGGGATTAAAAATCATAGGTTCTTTGCCTACTGGAAGAAGATGTTTATTCGTTATTTTGGTCAAAGGATATAATCGCGTCCCTTTGCCACCTGCTAAGATAATCCCTTTCATTTTTATTCCTCCAAATTTCATCTTAAGAAGTATTATTTTCCATACGCTATTATACGACAAATTCTTCTAAAAATACAGTACAAACCTTAGGTTAAGAACGATTAGATATTTTATCCTAACCAAGTACTAACTTTATCGCAAAATTTATTCTTCCTATAACAGTAAAAAAAGCCGCATCATAGCGGCTTTCTTTACATTGGAGATAGAACGAATAACTAGTCTACTAGAGTAAGACATACTTCTTCACATAATTGATCTTTAATAATTTGATCAACCTTACCCTCTTTGGTTGTTACAATGCATGGGAATTCATTGATTCCCAATCTATTTGCTATTCCTGCTGATTTATAAATATCAACTTTTGTTACTTTCACTTTGCCTTCTTGTTCTGCTTCAATTTTTTCAACTATTGGTAAAAATTCTCTTCCTTTTGGATCTGCAGCACTATATAGATAGATCAGCCCAGGCATATCATTTTGCATAATTTGATTATTGAAAACTTCACTTTCAGCAATATATTTTTCAGCTGCAAATCCTGCAATAGCGCCATCCCCTACAGCTGTAGCGACTTGTTTCAAGAATTTATCTCTTACATCTCCAACAGAATATACACCTTCAATATTAGTTTCCATTTTTTCATTGGTAATAACATATCCGTTCTTAGTCAGTTCAATCTGATCTTTGAAAATTTCAGTATTAGGAATGTATCCAATGAATTCGAAGCAAGTATCAACTTTTACAGGTGTTAATTCTTGTGTTTTTAGGTTTTTCAATACAACTGTATCTAATTTTTCTTCACCTTCAAATCTTTCTGCAACTGTATTCCAGATAAATTCCATTTTAGGATTAGCTAGTGCTGCATCTTTTGCAATTTCATTACAGTCCATTTTACCAGTATCATGCATAACGGAAACATATACTTTATTTGCAAATTTAGTTAAGAACGTACCTTCTTCAATAGCAGCATCCCCACTACCAATGACCATAACATCTTTTCCTGTATTCGCTGCAGCATCACAAGTTGCGCAGAAAGAAATACCTTTATCAAATAAATATTTTTCTTCGTCTTGAGCACCCGTGATTCTTGGGCGTCCACCTGTGCCAATAATAACAACTTTAGCTTCGTAATTTGTTCTGAATGTTTCAACGATCTTTGTTTCTCCTTCAAGTTGAACGCCTTTAACATCCGTTAATTTAAATTTACAGCCAAATTTTTTAGCTTGTTCTTGATATAATTTCATTAACCCTAATCCAGTTGTTCCTTCAGGAAATCCCGGGTAATTTTCAATTTCATTCGTATAAGTAGCAAGCCCACCTACTAAAGCTTTTTCAATAATTAAAGTTTTTAATTTTGCTCTACCACAATAAATCCCTGCAGTCATACCACCTGCACCAGCACCAATGATAACAACATCATATTGTTCTACTTTTTTCTCTCTTGCCATTTTATTCTTCTCCCCCTTTTATTATTAAAGATTAAATTTAAATAAATTTAATCTTTATATTTAATATTTTTAAATTTATTTATTGAAGTTTATTCAATAAATAAAACCCCCTATGTTTACTAATCTCAAAACAACATTTTATTTTCTACCCAAAAAGAATGATCTGCTATTTCTCATTCTCTATAATTGAAAGTGGAAAGATGAAACAACTTTCCACTTTCAATTATAGCCTCTGCTGCTATAATATAATAAATGCAATCAAAGGCATTCATAAGTTTTTAAATATCATTAATCTTTACATAAAATATTTCGTCAACATCTTACTACCTACTACTGCACCGCAAAACAAGAACACTGCAAACACCCAACCCGAAACTGAAAGTGAACAAATACCGCTATATAATGCACCAATATTACAACCAAAGCCTATTCTTGCACCATACCCCATTAAAAAACCACCTAAAACAGCTGCAACAATCTGTTTTTTAGATTTAAGTTTTTTAATCTTGAAACCTGATGCAGCTAAAGCAGCAAGTAAAGCACCAAAAATAATCCCAAGGTTTCTCATAGAGCCGGCATGATGTAAGATACCTGCATTCAATGTAGCCTGTGCCCCTTTATTAGCAAAGTAATACCATGAATCTACACTTCCACCTACTGCTCTATATAGCCAGGCACCCCAATTTGCAAATACACCGGAAACACCCCATGGATTACCTGTAGCCGCTAATGTCACAATTTGAAATAAAGATAATAATATTGCCCCAGTAATATAAGTCCAACCACTTTTGAACCATTTTTTATAAAATTTATTATTTTTTATATCCAATGTTAGACCTCCTCATTTTGCAACTTAGTCATAATCAGCGATTGATCCATTAAGCTTTTTCGATGATGATTTCCCATTCGCCGTCGTCTACTTCTTCGATTTCTACGTTATGACCATCTTTTCTTGCCCAATCCGGAATGTTCTTTAATGCACAGCTATGATCTATTTGTACGATTACAACATCACCAGCTGCTAATTCTTTTAATTTGTTTTGTGCCTTTACCAATGGTATTGGACATGCTTCTCCCAAACAATCTAAAGTAACTTCTTGACTCATTTTATTTGCCCCCTATTTTTTAAATAAATTTTATAACAACTATTTATCTTGCTTAAACCCCTACGCTTTTTCGATGATGATTTCCCATTCGCCGTCGTCTACTTCTTCTATTTCCACGTTGTGACCATCTTTTCTTGCCCATTCTGGAAGGTTCTTTAAGGCACAGCTATGATCTATTTGTACGATTATAACATCACCAGATGCTAATTCTTTTAATTTATTTTGTGCCTTTACCAATGGTATTGGACATGCTTCTCCTAAACAATCTAATGTAACTTCTTGACTCATTTTATTTGCCCCCTATTTTTTATTTTTTAAATAAATTTTATTATTAATCTCATCATCCCACAATATAACCTATTGGAAATTTAACCCATTTTCTTTTGTTCCCATTTATCAGCAAGAATGAATAGGATACCAATGATTAACAATTGAACCGTAATGGCCCCAAACCATCCAAATACGTCGGGCATGAATATCTTTACCCCTTTTGACATAAAATGCGCATGCCACCAACCGAAATCATGTGCTCCCCATAAGGATCCTACAATAAAGAAGAATAATGATAGCCATTGCATATGGAATCCTTCTCCAACTCTCATTAATGTACCTGATGCACATCCACCGGCAATTACCATCCCTATCCCGAATATAAAAGCACCAACTGCAGTTGCTAAACTAATGGGTACAACATAGCCTCTACCTGGTATTGGCAATCCTTGAACATATGCACCGTATTTAATAGCTGTAAACCCTATTGAAGTTACAGCAAAAGCAATTAAAACGGCACGAGTTAAAGATGTTCCTCCCGTTAAATACGGATCCCTCATGGAAGCTGTAAAACAAAATCCTGCTCTTTGAAGAATAAAACCAAAACAAATACCCGTCATCCAAAAAAAGCTTAGATTTGGAGATATTGTAGCTAAATAAATCCCAAAACCTAATAATACAACTGCCAATGGTAATGCATACTTAAGTTGACTCTTTTTTGGTTTTCTAGGTCTTCTTGTTCTGGTTGATGTTCCCCCTCCCGTTGAAGTTTCTGTTTTAACTGATTCAGGCATAAAACCACGCTCCTTATTAAATATTGTTTAATGCACCTTACAGCAATCATTTTAACATACATTAGAAGGCTCTTGTTATTAGGTAAGGTTATATTGCATTATGATAATCTATGGCCATTATAGCGCTATAATCTTTTTTTATAGTGAAAATCATTTTAAATATATAGTATAATAATGTTATTAATATAAAGAATAAGAAGAGGTATTTATTATAATCTCTTAGAAAGAAGGTGCGTTATGCCTCTAGATTGTCAAATAGATTGTTTTGACTATTTGTATAAAGTAGGTATGGCAAAAAGCATTTCAAAAGTTGCTCACCATGCTCATATTTCACAATCCGCTTTAAGTCAGCAGATACAAAAATTAGAAGATTGCTTAGAATGCAAATTATTAACAAGAAGTAACAAAGGCGTGGAGCTCACTGAAACAGGGTGCGTCGTGCAAAAATACGCAGATAATATAATAAAAACTTATAACAAAATGATAGAAGATTTGGACAACCTAGATACAAATGGCAACATCATAAAAATAGAAGCATGCTGGCTTGTTGTTACTTATGTTTTGCCTAACATACTATTTAAAATAAAGAAAAAATTTCCCAAGCATCATTTTGCTTTAATTCCAGAGTTTTCAGATAAAATACAAGAAGATGTTCTTAATGGTATTTGTAACTTGGGATTTTCATGTCAAAAACCTAATGACAGTTCTTTAGCACATCATAAAATAGGAACTGACAAAATCGTTTTAGTTACATTATCAAATTATAAAATACCTAAAGAAATTAATGTAGATGATTTACTAAAGTATCCATTAATTATGTTAAATGATAAGCTAATGCAAAATAATATATTAAATGAGCATTTAAATGAATATGGTTACAGCCTAGAAGATCTCAACATATTATTTAACGTTGGCTCCATTGAACCCATTAAATTATCGGTGCTTAAAGGGTATGGTATAGCGTTCCTTCCTTATGAATCTGTAAAAGAAGAAATATGGAAAAAAGAATTAAAAACAATAAATATTTCAAACTTTTCTATGAATTATGATATGTATCTCATTCATAATAAAAACACTTACATAAATCGCTGTGATAAAAAACTGATACAACACTTTGAAAAATTTTGATAAAATATATTCATCATTTTTCAACTGAAAAAAATGTTAACAAATTGCTACCATAATCAGATTGTTTATCTGAGGATAGTAAAAAAATATAACCTGTACAAATATAAGAGATTCTTATGAAGCATAAGAATCTCTTGTTTGTAAATGCTGGTAACTTATTATATTATAATAATGAATCATGTAGAAAATTTCCCCCAAGAATTTCCCACATGATTCATGTTCAAAGAAATTACACCACTGAAGTTACCCATTTAAACAAAACAAAACCCCTTTCCTGTACAGGAAAGGGGTTTTGTTTTGTTTAAATTTTAATATCATTTTGGGGATGTTGGAAAACAGAATGTATCTTTTCCGTACTTATCAATGAATTCCAAGAAATGATGTACTTCCTTTTTAAAAGTTCTTGTCTTAGGATAAATAATAGAAAAGGGATTCCTAAAGGAACTATCCCGAACAGCTTTAGTTTCCAGCTCACCTACCCTAACCTCTCTTTTAACAGTAAAATAGGGAAGCACAGAAACACCTATGCCATTAGCAACAGAAGATTTTATTGATTCAATCGAGTCCAATTTATACATAATATTCATTCTTTTGGGATTTATATTTGATTTAATAAGTTCTGCCTCAATTTTATTTATTGTGTTATCATCGTAAGCAAAGAAAATAAAGGGTAACTCTAAAAATTCTTCTATTGAGATATTTTCGATACCTTTATAATATTTACCCGGAGGAAGAATCAAAGTTAATCGACTATCCATAATTTCATTACAAACAATTTCTTTATGATCCGTTCTCCCTTCAATAAAACCAATGTCAATTGAGTAATTCAATAGATCCTCTATGACTTGATTTGACGATGTCGTTTGAACCAATAAATCGATGTTAGGATGTTCTTCTTTAAAAGTATAAATGGTACAAGGCAAAGCATATTGACTCATTGAAGAACATGAACCGATTTTAATGGTATAAAGCGACGAATTCTTTATATCCTCAATTTCTTGGAGTAAGTTATCCCCCAGAGTAATAAGCGTTTGACAATGATTATAAACAATTTCTCCTGATTCTGTTACTTCTACCCCTCTATTGCTTCGCTTTAACAGTTGATGTCCCACTTGATCTTCCAGCGCCTTAATCTGAATACTTAGAGCAGGTTGGGAAATATGTAATGATTTAGCAGCTTTAGATATACTTTTATTAGTAACTACTTCATGAAAAGACTTTAATAGTGTGATGTTCATGATAACGGATTGCCCCCTTATTTTTTCTGCCGATATCATACAACTAAAATATTGATTAACTTGGTGTAGCAAACAATGTAAACGATCCATTCATTGAAAATAGTTTTTATTTTAGTTCTTTATTTTAATTTTTTAACTCACCACCTCCTTTTCCTGATTACATAACCATGCTTTTAGTAAGTAGTAACCACCTTTCTAATTAAAACCATTCTACACAAAGTAAAAAAACCCTCTATAAAACACATCATACATGTAAAAAATAGGCCCCATGTTTTTAAACATGAGACCTATAAACAATCAAAACATTGGACTATTTAATAACATTTATACTATTGTACCACTTCTAAACCTTGATTAGTCCAACCTTTTGGTGCATTTGCTTCCATACCCATACCACCATTTAATGATACTGCATCATATCCTAATAATTTTAAACCAGCAACTGTTTGACCTGCAGTTTGACCTGTATAGCAGTAAACAACAACTTTTTTGTCTGTAGGTAATGTATCGAATTTTTGTTCCATTCCGCTTCCCCAAGGAATATTGATCGCACCTTCGATATGACCTTTAGCAAAATCTTCAGCACTTCTGATGGATAAGATAACAATACTATCATCTTTTGCATCAATTAATTCTTTAAGTTTAGCTTCACCAATTTTATAGTTTTTGAATGTAGTATCTTTAACATCCGCTAAACCTGCATAGTATTCATCTAAAGCAGCTTGAATTTCAGGCGCTATTTCTGTTTTTGCTTCACCAAAATTATTTGGAGTCGTTTCAAGAACATCCTCTAAACCTTCAACTTTGGAAATACCTAAATTCCAACCTAAGTTTACTGATCTTGCATCAAATCCAGCCATGTTTAATGTAGCAACGGCTTGACCTGCAGTTTGACCTGAATAACAGTAAACCATGATCGTTTTATCTGTTGGCAATTTATCAAGATTTTCACTTATTGCAGTACCCCAAGGCGCATTTACAGCACCTTTGATATGGCCTTCACCATAAACATCAGGTTGACGGATATCCAACACAAACATATCTTCGCCAGCTTTTACCTTCTCTACAAAATCAGCTTGCTTGATCTTGCGATTATTATCCGGGATGTTTGCAAAATACGCATTTACTGCATCAGCTACCACATTTGAATCTTCTGCTGGTGCTGGTGCTGGTGCCTCTGTCGTTTGAGTACCACAACCTGCTAATCCAAAAATCATAACTGCAACTAAAACCATTGATAATACCTTAACCCCTTTTAACTTTTTCCACATCTTTAAATCTCCCCCTTAAATTGTTTTTTCTACATAAGCATTATAACAAGAATATAAAGAACGCAGTATAACAAAATATTTATACTGCATAAGCAAAAAATATGACAAAATTATGCAATGATAGGATAACATCAAAAATAATCCATCTCTTAAACAGTTTTATATACAAAAATTCTATTCTTTTAAATAAAAAAAGGAATTATCTAAAGATAATTCCTCTGGCGATCTGCTTATATTTTTACCCATTAAATCAGCTTCTTGCAGCATCCATTCAATAAAAATTCCGTAACCTTTGGTTGGATCATTTACAAAAACATGCGTTACTGCCCCAATAATCTTCCCATTTTGAATAATAGGACTACCACTCATCCCCTGAACAATACCCCCTGTTCGCTTCAACAATTCAGGATCAACGACTTTAATGACCATCCCTTTTTGGGTAGGTGTCTTTTGCATTTTAATTTTTTCAATCTGTATTTCAAACTTCTGTACAGTTTGCCCTTGGATGACGGTTAGAATTTCAGCTGGTCCTTCCTCTACTTCGTTCATCAAACCGACAGGAATAGATGTCTCATACGCAAAATATCCGGCAGGAGGATTCATAGAACCAAATATACCATATTCTGTATTACTTTCAATGTTACCTAAATCTTTACTTTCTTTAACAAACAAGCCAATTTTCTCTCCCGGCAATCCTGCTTTACCTTGATTAATCCGAGACACCTGTGCTTTTATCACCCTTGCATTGCTAATATTTATTTTCTCACTTGTTTGAGGATCAACAATAGCATGCCCTAGTGCCCCATATGCTCCTGATTTCGGCTCATAAAAAGTTAATGTTCCCACACCACCCGCTTCTTCTCTAACAAAAAGACCAATACGATAACGTCCTGTTTCATCGCACATTCGTGGCATAATCTCTTTAATAATTTTTTGTTTTTCCCGTTCAATTTCTAATAATACTTTTTTCCCTTTTTTACCCTGAGCGTTAATTATTTCAGCCATTTGAATATTTCCTTGTATGGGTTGACCTTCAATTTTAGTAATGACATCTCCTACTTGAATCCCTATATCCTCAGCAGGATGATAACGCTTCCCATCTTGGGAAATAACAGTCGCATAACCTACAACAACTACCCCTTCAGGATGAAGTAAGACACCAATAGACTGACCACCAGGTATCACTTCTAATGGCGGTATGACATCGACGACCATATGACGTACAGGAATAATACCAAACAATTTAAATTTTAAATTAACTTTTCCTTTTTCTGTTGGTTTGACATCCACTGGATCAGCAAAACTAATTTTAGAAGATTTAGCTAATGACTTTCCATTTAAATTAAGAATATCACTTCTATCCGCTTCTACGTTTAAGCTGAGGGGGAATTTTAGATTAACATTTTGTTTCTGTCCCTCGATTACATTGATATGAGGGGGCAAACAAATGAAATTCTGCGAACATATTATAAATGAAAACGTAAGGGCAAGCACAACCATGAATCCTGTAAGTATAATACGGCGACGATTTCTTTTTTTACTCACCAATGGATCACACTCCTAAGTGCTCCCACTAGTTTCTCTTTCTCCCTTTCATTTTGATAAAAACTTCAAAATTTTATCCTTTTTAATATAGCACGAGTCTGATTTTAGGAATTCCCTTGATAAACATTTTTTATACTGGAGGATTTTTTTTATTATTTATTTGTTTTCCTTAAATTCCAAATTTAAAAAACAGCTATAGCTGTTTTTTAGAAGGTAGCTCGCTCCCTTCGGACACTTATGGCAAGTAGCAGGTAGGCAAAGATAAACAACCTGACGCAGCTATGCATCAGGTTGTTATTTTTTTCTTTATCCCTTCAGCCATCATCAACATTTCCTGTGAATGATTCAAAGTTGTCTCTGTCACTTCCGCACCACCCAGCATTTTAGCCAGTTCTTTTACCCTTTCTTTCCCCGACAATGGGTTAATAAAAACAAACGTTTGTTCACCCTTGACTGTTTTCGTGACACGATAATGGACATCTGCCATACTGGCGGTTTGTGGTAAATGCGTCACACTAATCACCTGACAAAACCGTGAAATCACTGCCATTTTTTCCGCAACGACTTGTGCAATCCGACCACTAATCCCCACATCAATTTCATCAAAAACAAGGGTAGGAATTGTATCATTCTGAGCAAAAATCACTTTGAGAGCCAGCATCATCCGAGCAATTTCCCCTCCTGAAGCAACCTTCAGCAATGGTTTGAGCGGTTCTCCTGGATTAGCTGAAAACAAAAATTCCACTTCATCATTGCCCTTAAGGGAAATGATCTCTTTCCCCGATTCAATATATACTTTAAAACAAGCTTTTTCCATCCCTAACTGTGATAATTCATTTATCACTAATTGTTCCAATTGAGACGCTATAGCACGACGTTTCTCTCCAACTAATCGTGCTTCAAAATAATATTCGTTTTCTATTTGCTGAATTTTTTCTTCTAAAGAGCGTCTTCTTTCTTCGTTATGTAAAAAGCCGTCAAGTTCACCTTCTGCCTTTTGCCTATATGCCTGAATCTCCTCAATGCTGTCACCATATTTTCGCTTTAAGTTATTTAGAGCATCCAGTCTATTTTCCACATATTCCAATCGTTCAGAATCTCCCTCAACATTTTCCCGATAATAACGTAGATCGCGCGAGACTTCTTCTAGTTGAATGGCAGCTTCTTGAATCCTTTCTATAAAAGAAAGTACCCTGCTATCATAGTCCCCTACATTTTCCAGGCACCCTATCACATCTCCTAAGCGCTCCAAAATTGAACGTTCATTTTCCTCTCCTTCTTGCAATTGACCATAGGCTTTACCAACAGCATGATCAAGCTTCTCTGCATGGCTTAAGACTTGCCGTTCAGCAATTAAACGCTCATCTTCACCTATTAAAGGGTTAACATCCGCAATTTCTCTGACCTGATACTGAAGCAAATCGATATAACGCGCTTGTTCTTGCTTACTTCCGCCTAATTTTTCAAGTTCTTTCTCCAGTTGATCGTACTGGTGAACCCATCCCTCTAACTTGGATAAATCAATTTTCCCAAAACGATCTAACAGGGATAAATGGTAAGGTTTTGAAAAAAGAGATTGATGCTCATGCTGTCCATGAATATCAACCAAATACCTACCAATTTCCTTCAACATACTTATTGTAACCAATTGCCCATTAACGCGGCAAATGCTTTTCCCATTATGATTTATTTCTCGCATAACCAGTAATTCATCATCATTAACTTCTAACCCTAATTCAGATAATTTGCCTCTTATCGCTTTAATATTCTGAATGTCAAAAAGGGCTTCAATAATTGCTTTTTCTTTCCCCCTACGTATGAGGTTTGAAGAAGCACGCGCACCCAAAGCCAATTCTAATGCATCAATAACGATAGATTTTCCAGCACCTGTTTCACCCGTTAAAATGCTTAATCCATTCTCAAAAGAACAGGATGCTTCTTCGATAACAGCAAAATTTCTAATCTTCATTTCCTGGAGCATTCCAATCACTCCTAAAACATTTTTTCTTTTAAACGCAACATTAATCCTTCAACAGCTTCTTTAGGCTTAACAACTAAAAAAATGGTGTCATCGCCGGCAACTGTTCCAATGATTTCTTTCCAACGCAAATTATCAATAATAGAGGCTAACCCTTGTGCCGTTCCCGGCAACATTTTTACAACAATTAAATTTTCACTATAATCAATATATAAAACAGAATCTTTCAGCATTCTTTCCAATCGCTCACCCGTATTCGCTGAGCCTCGATCTAATGGCAGCGCATACTTATAACGACCATCTCCTGAAGGTATTTTAATAAGATGCAAATCTTTAATATCACGTGATACAGTCGCCTGAGTAACATCAGTCCCTCTTTCTCGTAATCTTTCTGCCAATTCTTCCTGTGTTTCCACTTCTTCCTGCTCAATAATCTCTAAAATTTGTTTTTGTCTCTTTGATTTCATTTACTTTCCTCCGTTACTATAAACTATAAAATACAACACTTTAATATCATTTTATAGCAATTCTTTACTAACAATAATATACCCCAAAATACTACCTAACAACAGGCTTATTAAATAACCTACCTTTGTTGGAGATAAAAATTGTTTTGAACACTCTATATCAAATCCTATTTCCTGAATCGTTTTATCCGTCATGTTAACTAATAGAATACCATCACTATCATAACATAGATAATACTCCAATAGTTGACGTCTTGTTTTCGCCTGCGATATTCGAGGAGCAGCTTCCCCTGTCTTTACTTCAACAATATATTTTTTCCGGCCTTTTTTTACAATATAGTCAGCTTGTATACGATGTTCATTAGGTTTTCCATCCACATATGTAATCATTACAGCAGGGTGCTGATATCCTATGATCTTATATCCTTCATCCTCTAGAAAACCAGCTGCCTTCTTTTCAGCCTGCTTTGCCTTACGCATACGCCTTGAAAATAAAAAACCGGAGAATTTCTTATGAACCGCATAATAAAGAATGGCGCCTATGATTATACCAATAACTACATTTTCTCCTTGTAC
Source organism: Clostridia bacterium (assembly GCA_030625885.1). GTDB lineage: Bacteria > Bacillota > DAOUPZ01 > DAOUPZ01 > DAOUPZ01 > DAOUPZ01. The sequence continues at coordinate 76,946 of DAOUPZ010000015.1, read as the reverse complement.
CATCGCCGTCCCCTCCATTATTTTCTATTCTACATCACTCTTTGTTTTCCTTTTAATACAATGTAAATTGAATATTTATTCGTGTGTTGACTATCATTTATCTACAATAATTAGAAATAACAAGTCATTCTTAGCAGGTAGCGAACAGCAGGTAGCAGGTAGGAAAAGATTAAAAGACGTAGAAGGTTAAAGGTTGAAGGAAAAACATTTAAAATCTGTTACCTTCTACCTTCAACCAAAAAGAGGAAAGAGAAAGGAGGAGAAATGATAAAACCCTAATGCAAGAATGGGGACATTCCGGGAGGTACGAGCGGTGTGTCCCCGTTATTGCATGGACAGGTTAAAGCAGGAAATATCAATTTAAAACCTACCTGCTGGTTGCTACCTCCCAAAACCCTGCTAAACAAAAATAAAATATCAAATAAAGCAAAAATACAGGATAGATTACCCTGTATTAGTCTAATGATTTATGTGCTTTTTTAACCCATGCTTCAATCGTTTCCTCATTGATATCCATTCCTTTTGATAAAGGAACAATGTATAAGAGATATTCAATATTCCCCTTTGTTCCCTTAACCGGAGAATGATTAAGTCCCCCTATTCCATATCCTGATTCAGCTACAAATTCAGTAATGTTTTTTATCACTTCATGATGTACTGAAGGGTCTCGCACAATTCCTTTTTTCCCTACTTTTCCCGGTCCTGCTTCAAATTGAGGCTTTATGAGACAAATAATTTCTCCATCTTCTTTTAATAAATCAAATGCAGCCGGCAATACTTTATGAAGCGATATAAAAGACACATCCGTTACAATCAAGGCCACAGGCTCACCAATATCCTCAACCGTCACATGCCGTATGTTGGTACGTTCCATAACCACGACCCGCTCATCCTGCCGCAGTTTCCATGCGAGTTGCCCATATCCTACATCAATCGCCCATACTTTTTGTGCACCATTTTGAAGTAAGCAATCTGTAAATCCACCCGTAGAAGCGCCAATATCAATGGCGGATTTTCCTGAAACAGATACTGGAAAAACCTCCAGCGCCCGCTCCAACTTCAATCCACCTCGGCTGACATAAGGAATCGCTTTTCCTTTTACTTCAATATGACTATCCTCTTCTACCTTTTCTCCCACCTTATCAATAACTCTATCATCTATCATGATCAGCCCAGCCATAACATGTGCTTTGGCTTTTTCACGGCTCTCAAAATATCCCTTATCTACCAGCAACACATCCAAACGTTTTTTTGCCAAGATCTTTCCTCCTTGCCATAAGCTCTTTGATACGTTCTACAATCTGTCCGGGAAGAAGACCCACTTCCTGCTTTAAAAGCTCAGTTTTGCCATGTTCTACAAAACGATCCGGAATACCAATTGGATAGCAAGGACACATTGGTGCATCCTCCTGCGCCAATAACTCTAACACGCCGGAACCAAAACCACCTATTACTGTCTGCTCTTCTAGTGTAAACAAAAATTCATGTTTCTGTGCTAGACTTTCAATCAATTGTTTATCAAGCGGCTTTACAAAACGTGCATTGGCTACCGTAGCAGAAATACCGCATTGATGCAAAATATCAGCTGCCTCCAAAGCAGTCTGCACCATAGAACCAACGGCTAATAAGGCAATTTGTCTTCCTTGTCGCAATATTTCCCCTTTACCCAAAGGCAATATTTGTAAATTTTCATCAATAGATACCCCTACTCCACTGCCTCTTGGATAACGAACAGCTGCGGGACCATTATAACTAATCGCTGTTTTCATCATATGTCGTAATTCATTCTCATCTTTGGGTGCCATGATGACCATATTAGGTATATGCCTTAAATACGAACCATCAAAAACACCATGGTGTGTGGCACCGTCTTCCCCTACCAATCCGCCTCGATCAATCGCAAACGTAACAGGCAAGTTTTGCAAACAAACATCGTGTACGATCTGATCATAAGCACGCTGCAAAAAGGTAGAATAAATCGTTACAACCGGCTGAAGTCCACCTGCTGCCAAGCCTGCCGCTAGCGTAACGGCATGCTGTTCAGCAATACCAACATCAAAAAAACGCTCTGGAAATTCACGTGAAAACGCCTTAAGACCTGTATTAGCAGTCATGGCTGCCGTAATAGCCACCAATTTCTCATTCTCTGCTCCCAATTTTACGAGTGTATCACCAAACACCTGCGTATAAGAAGGTCGACTCGCCTTTTTTAAAGAACGCCCATCTTCAATGCTAAATGGCCCTACCCCGTGATAATCATCGGGGTGCGCCTCTGCATACATGTATCCTTTTCCTTTTGTTGTTAAAGTATGTACCAAAACAGGCCCTTCTAATTTCTTGGCCTGCTCTAAAACCTCAGAAAGTGATTCAAAATTATGTCCATCTACAGGCCCAAGATAAGTGAATCCTAATTCTTCAAAAAGCATTCCGGAAACCAAAAAGTATTTCATACTGTCTTTTACACGTTCAGCTGCTTTCGCAACCCGCTGCCCAATCGCCGGAATTTTGAGCAAAAGATATTCAATATCCTGTTTCACCTTGTGATAATGAGAATCTGTGCGAATACGATTGAGATAAGAAGATAAAGCGCCTACGTTAGGTGAGATCGACATTTCATTATCATTTAATACCACAATAATATTGCTGTTTGTATGTCCCGCATGGTTTAATGCTTCAAAAGCCATGCCACCCGTCATTGAACCATCACCAATCACAGCAACCACCTGATAATCTTTTTTTTGAATATCCCGTGCCTTCGCCAACCCCAAAGCTGCAGAAATAGACGTACTGCTATGCCCGGCACGAAATACATCATAGGGACTCTCATCAGGATTAGGAAAACCGCTTAACCCACCATATTGTCGTAAAGTTGCAAAATCTTTAAGACGGCCTGTTATCATTTTATGGGCATAGGTTTGATGCCCTACATCCCATACCAATTTGTCAAATGGGCAGTCAAAAATCTTGTGCAACGCCAGCGTCAATTCAACCACGCCTAAACTGGAAGACAAGTGTCCCCCTTGATTAGAGACCGCTTCAATAATTTCCGTTCTAATCTCTTGTGCTAACTGCTCCATTTGTCGTACATTAAAGGATTTTATATCTTGGGGACTTTTAATGTCCGCTAGTAATTTACTCACTTTAGTCCCTCGCTTTCTCGCGTTTTCTCCAGAAGAAAATTTGCTTACTACAATAGATTGTTTGACCCACTTTTAACATGATATCATCCGCATATTGGATCGCAATTTTTTTCCCGGAAGCCTTTCCTCCAACCGTTAATGCCGCAATACTGCCAACAACAACCATGTTTACAGCCACCTCATTCCATGATGGATACAGCGAAAGAGAACGAATAATTAATACGGCTCCCGTAACCCCACTGATCGTACCACATATATCACCAATAATATCATTACAAAATGTTGCAACCCGATCCCTCTTTTGCAAAAGCAAAACAACTTCCCTAGATCCATACACACGTCTAGCACACATGGCATTGAATGGCACTAAATTAGCGGCTGTTACCGCAATACCAATAATATCAAAAAAAACGCCTATGAAAATAATTAAGATTAAAATTAAAAAGGCAATGCCTAAAGGCATATCTTGAATCATATTCCTTGAAAAGAAATTAAAAAAAATCGCAAGAAAAAACGTTATCCCTCCCATGGTAAAGCCTTGCTTCCAACCACTGGTTTTTTTCTGGCGACGTCCCACGATAAACTCTCTCCTTTAATTATATCAAGTTAATAATATTTTATGTATTATATTCCTTATTCATCTATTTTTAACCAACCTGCGCACCAAAGGGCATTTTACGATGTACCACCGGTGTGTCCCTCTATTAAATATATTATATATTTGTTTTTTTAATTTTAAATTTTAAATTCCATAAAAGTTGATAGGTGGTCGTATTATCAGGTAAATACTGCGGCTTAGGTCCAGCAGGTTTTCCCAAAGAATTACCAAACGTCACCGTATTGGCGGTTTCCCTTTAAAATTCTATCTATGTTGTTACCGTGACATAGCGCTAGATCGCCACTTAGCTCACACTTTAATCCCCAATATACGCCAGTAGGACAGCCTAGAAGTTTTCCTTAGCAGTTTTCCTGTATTCTATCCTCTTTTGCAACAAAGGTTTCGCAGAGTCCACAACTAATACCCAGTTGCGCGCAAGAACTGGATAAAGTTAATCTCTGATCCACGCTTTCCCACTCAAGGCAGGCTACACTACACCCAACACAATTTTTTCTTTAAGAATTCATGTACCGCATGCAGGTTTAAACCCCAAGCCGTAAGGAATATCCCCACAAACTTGGGTCTCCACGGAAGTAGGGTGATCACCATATGCCTTTATGGATTGCCCCACAACCTTAACTCCCAGCATAAGCCCCCGACTGGGCGTCAGAAGCCAACACCAGGAACTTCATCGATGTGCCCTTTACGGATTTTTAGCCCCGTCTTCGAAAGAGGAAACCTGACTAGGATACTGCACCACCTATCAGAAACTATATTATATCAAAATACACAAAAATTTGCAAAATTAGTAAAATAACATTGCCATAAATATCCCCAATAATGCACCTACAAAAACCTCTTTAGGCGTATGACCCAAAAGCTCCTTCAAGCGCTTCTCTCTCAGATTACGATCATGTAAAAACATTTCATCAACAATTTTATTGAGCGTCTCAGCCTGTTTACCAGCTGCATGCCGTACACCTGCTGCATCATACATAGTAACCAGAGCAAAGACCAGCGCAAACGCAAAAATAGGTGAATCAAACCCATCATGAAGACCCATACAAGTAGCCAATGCCATTACAAATGCAGAATGAGAACTTGGCATACCACCCGATCCAACAAATCGCCTAAAATCCAAACGACTTTGCTTAAAGAGAACCAGTAAAACCTTTGCTGCCTGCGCTACAAACCATGATGAAATTGAAATTGTCAACACTCTATTGGTAAATAACTCTCCAATCATCTTCTCTTCCCCTTTTAATAGTCACGAATAACCATGTATTTGGCCAAAGATCGTAAAAATTCTCCTTCTTCTCCCCAGCTTTCCAATGATTTAAGTGCATCATTCAACGCCTTTTGGGCCATTTCTTTAGACGCCTGCATACCATAAAGGGCAGGATAAGTTGCTTTTTGGTTCTTCTCATCACTGCCAACCTGTTTTCCTAATTTCTTTTCGTCCCCAACCACATCCAATATATCATCTACAATCTGAAACGCTAAGCCAATATGATTACCAAAAGCCTTCATATGTTCTAAAGCTTCTAAAGAAGCACCTCCGCATCGTGCTCCCGCAAGAAGAGAAATACGAATCAGCGCACCCGTTTTGTGAGCATGAATGTATTTTAATGTATCTGCAGATGTTTTTTTCCCTTCTTCTGAAAGATCCACCACCTGACCACCAATCATCCCCATCGTTCCTGCACCCACCATAACCTCATGAATGATTTTCAAGCGGATATCAGGAGATATATCAGGATTTAAACACACATCACTCATTAATTCTACTGCTGAATGCAACAACGCATCACCCGCTAAAATAGCCATTCCTTCTCCATACACTTTATGATTTGTCAATTTTCCACGTCTATAATCATCATTATCCATAGCAGGTAGATCATCATGAATCAAAGAATAAGTATGAATAAATTCTACTGCACACGCAAAAGGCATCGCAACATCGACCGCCCCCCCGCAACAACGACATGCTTCTAATAATAAAATAGGGCGAAGACGCTTTCCGCCTGCAAAAACACTATAACGCATTGCTTCATGAATCATGGAAGGATATGTATCTTGTTTAGGTAAGTATTGATCTAATGCAGCATCGATTTGGCGGATGTTTTCACTTAATTGCTCATTAAAATTTTTCACGCTTCATTCTCCTTCCAAAATACAGGCTGCAAAGACATTTCTTCTTTACTTTTTACAACTTGATCCACTTTAAGCACCATGGCATTTAAATGCTGCTCACATAACCCAGCCAATTTCATACCTTCTTCATACTTTTCTAAAGATTCCATCAAAGAAAGATTACCCTCTTCTAATGCACTCGCGATCTCTTCTAATTGCTTAAAAGCCTCTTCTAAAGAAAAACTTTTTTCCTGCTCCATTTCAAATGCCCCCTAATCCTCCACTCTTACCATCTTGTTTCCTTGGTGAAAAATAATTTCTAATATATCACCTTGTTTGACCTGCTTTTGATCCATAATGATTTCCCCATTGTCCTCACGACAGCAAATGCTATAACCACGCATTAAAATTGATCGTGGATTCAAAATTTCCATTTTTTCTTTCAAATGTTTAAGATGACATTTATCTTTCTCAATATGTACTAATATTTGCTGGTTCATTTTATCTAAAAGTTCTTCCAGATCAGCGGCCTGCTGCTCAATTTTTTGAGCAGGTCCTAACTTCTTGAGACGCTCTTTATATTGTTCTACTTCATTAATCATCATTAACAGCCTCAATTTCATCTTGCTTGTCAAACTTTCACGATAACTAGATAGATACTGTAACATCTGAGCCTTTTCAGGCACAACCACTTCAGCAGCAGCAGAAGGTGTGGGTGCTCTCATATCTGCCACAAAATCAGCTATCGTGTAATCCGTTTCATGCCCTACTGCAGAAACAACAGGAATCTTTGAAGCAAAAATCTTTCGTGCCACGATTTCTTCATTAAAAGCCCATAATTCCTCTAAAGAGCCGCCGCCACGACCCATAATTAAAACATCAATACCTCCCAAACGATTCATTTCATCGATACCTTGAGCAATTTCCCCCGGTGCCTCTCTACCTTGAACACGAACAGGGTAGAGTATAACCTCTACCCCGCAATAACGCCGCTCAATAACTGTTAACATATCATGAATAGCTGCTCCGGTAGGAGATGTAATAATACCTATACGCCGAGGAAAAGTTGGCAACCCCTTCTTTTGATCGGCATCAAATAAACCTTCTCGTTCCAACTTTCCTTTTAATTGTTCAAAAGCAACATGCAGCGCACCTACACCATCAGGAATCATTTCTTCCGCATATAATTGATATTGTCCACTTTTTTCATACACACCTATAGAACCATACACAATAACCTTCATTCCATTCTCAGGCTTAAAACGCAAACAAATATTCTTACCCCGAAACATGATCCCCTTTAAACAAGAACTTTCATCTTTTAATGTAAAATACATATGTCCAGAAGAATGATGCTTAAAGTTTGACAATTCCCCTTTTAACCAAACATGCTGCAATGTTATGTTATTTTCTAATATTTCTTTTATATATTGATTTAATTCTCCTACCGTAAACACATACCCACTAATTTTATTTCACCGCCTCGATGGTATTATAAAGTAACATCGTAATTGTCATTGGACCAACCCCGCCTGGAACTGGTGTAATCCATCCTGCTTTTTCCTTTACTTCTTCAAATTCAACATCGCCTTTTAATTTTCCTTCTACTTTCGTTGTTCCCACATCAATAACACAAGCACCTTCTTTTACCATATCCGCTGTTATGAGACCCGGATAGCCTACAGCCACAATTAGAATATCTGCTTTGCGGGTATGCAATGCCAAATCACGTGTTAATTTATGACAGATTGTCACGGTTGCCCCTTCCTGAAGCATAAGAAATGCAGCAGGCTTACCTACTAAGTTACTTGCCCCTACCACAGTTACATCTTTACCCGCAATATCGATCCCTGTTGTCTCGATTAATTTCAATACACCGTATGGTGTACAAGGTATAAAAGCGGGCATGCCAATATGAAAATTCCCAATATTTGTAGGATGGAATCCATCAATATCCTTTTTAGGATCAATCGCCAGAATAACTTTTGTCGTATCTATTTGCTCAGGCAAAGGCAGCTGGACAAGAATACCATGGATATCCTTTCTCTGGTTTAAACTTTCTATCAAATTCAATAAGTCCTGTTCCTTTGTATCTACTTCCAAATGATGCTTCTCTGAGAAAATGCCTACTTCTCCGCACGCTTTTACTTTCATCTTCACATACGCTTCCGAAGCCGGATTATTCCCAACCAAAACCACTGCCAGTCCCGGTGTAATGCCTTTTTCTTTTAACTTTATGGTTTCCTCTTTCAATTTTGCGCGAATATTTTGTGCTACTAATTTCCCATCAATTATCTTTGCTGTCATTTTAAATCCCCTTCCTTCGTCATATACAACATGATTTCTAGTGAATTTTTTCTCTAAGCATTATCCTATTTTCCCCATAAAAGCAGATTAAATTACAAATAGAAAGCAAAAATGCCTGGATTCATTTAATTTCCAGACATTCCCTCATGTTTTGCTTCATAAACAACGTCGTTGAAAATAACAACACACAATAAAACCAAGGCAAATTCCACAACAAATAAAAAATGTATAAATCAAGGGCACAAAATATCCAATTAAAATTCCTAATATCAATGCACAGATTAATAATCTCATCATCATTTCCTCCCCTCTCGGACCCTTCCATATATAAATATGAGTACGAAAAGAGGAATGTGAGAGAAGTTCTATGCTATTGTTTGGATATTTTTCCTAAAATTCCATTGACAAACTTTCCTGACGTTTCCGTACTGTATTTTTTGGCTAATTCTACTGCTTCATTTATAGAAACCCCAATAGGAATATCGTCACAGTACAATATTTCATATACCGCAATACGCAAAACATTACGGTCAATGGGGGACATGCGTTCCAAAGACCAATCTATTGCAAAGCGCTTGATTTTTTCATCTATTTCTAAGCGATTTTTCATTACGCCCTCTACCAATCCTATGCTAAATGCATCGCCTTGGGTTTGTTCTCCATCTTCTGATAAAACATCTTGTTCTAACAATTCACGTACGTCAACTCTTTGAATATCCCCTTGATATAATAATTTTAGGGCTTCCTCTCGAGATTTTCTCCGTTTCACACAAACACCTCCTTATTCCTTACCGTAATCCAGGTGGCAAAAAACGCTCTAATATATCTCCCAAATCTTGTCTTTCATCAACATTTCTTCCTAAAAAATATCCAATCATTGCACAAACACTAATAAATATTGCTTTTATAATCCCAAGAGCAATAACCAAAAGGGCGACGATAATCCCGATCGTTGTTCCAATAATCTTCCCTTGATGGCGGTGCCAAATGTTTACCCATTCTTCTTTGATATCAACTTTCATAGGCCACCTTCCTTCCCTTTCAATGACTACGCTCTCTTACTTTACACGCTTCTTTTCTTCAATTTTCTTTCCCCCACTGCTAACACGGCCAATAGAAACTTGCACCGCTTTTACAGGAATGTCAACCATCGTTTCAATATATTCTTTTACTTTCTCCTGTACTTCCAACGTTACAGCAGAAAGATTTGTTCCCGGGGAAATAATAAGTTCTAAATGCAGCAAAGCCCCTTCCGGCGTATTATCCACCCTTGTTCTAATATCTTGTATCCCCTGAATTTGATAACCAGCATATTGAACCATATGATGGATGGCTTCAAAAGAAATTCGCAATTCCCCCATTTTCCCCTCTTTAACAATTCCAGCTGCCTTTCTTTTACGAAGCGATAATCCAGAAAAGAGCAAACGGATGCTGACTATAAAAAAAACCAAACCGATAAAGGCAAAATCCCAACGGCCATATAGATAAAATAATACCTTTTGAAAAATATCCAGCGGTACTGCTTGTACGCCTATTAGAATAACACCCAAGGAAATAAATGCCAAACAAAATGTATAAAGTGCTAAAATAATCCGATCGAATAACCCCATCCCTGTATCCCCTTTCTTATCGGCTAATAAGAAAAACAGCCTGAGGCTTTTTTAGCAGACAGCAACCAGCAGGCAAACTTTAGATTGATAGGCCCTACTTTTTTCACCAAGGCTATAAATTAGATTAAACCCCCTCAAGATACAAGGGGGTTTGTTTTAGCGAACACGTAAAGGCTCTTCTTCAATTTCTCCTTCTACTTTAATGTTAATACCCTGTACATGAACGTTCACTTCTACAACTTCTAAGCCAGTCATATTCTCAATTCCATTTTTTACCTTGGTCTGAATTTCCCATGCCACTTCAGGAATTTTAACGCCATATTCCATAATGACAAACAAATCAATGGCAGCCTGTTTTTCGCCTACTTCTACTTTTACACCTTTAGAAAAATTTTTCCGCCCTAATACTTCTGCTATACCGCCAACGATTCCACCGCTCATTCCGGCTACACCATCTATCTCCGTTGCTGCCAGCCCAGCAATGATTCCTACAACTTCATTTGCAATCCGTACAGCGCCAATTGCATTTTCTGAATTATTGATGAAACTTTCCCCCACCAATACCACCTCCAAGTTTTTTTCCACGGTAACCTTATTATACCAAAAGGAGATACAAGTTACAACGTCTTCTTGAAAGATGCCGAAAGCTTAAGGCTCAAGGCTTAAAGCAAGAAACAAAAAATAAAAAAATAATAACCAGCGTTCTCTGTTCCTGGCTCTCAGTTCTCAACACTAAAAGAGAAAAGTAATACTTTGCCCTTAAGTCTGAGAACTGACAACTGAGAACGTTTTTAAATCTTTCAGTCTTTAAACCGTCAACTAACAACATCCTCGGTTATTTTCTCTATTATATATATCCCTGTGGGGGATTTTTATGCCATTGTTATTTATTTTTTTGCAATAATCGTTACATTCTCTGAAGCGATATCCATATTCCGAGACACAACATCAGCAATCTTCACCAATTGTCCTTCGTCTAAGCTTTTAGCTTTGACAACAACATGAGCCGCATCATGATCCATAAATAAAACAGCATCTTCAAAACCCTTCGCCTTTATTAGATTTTCTATCACCATTTCTTTTTCAATGTTTTGAGAAATACCAACCACTTCCTTTTGTGCTTGTTGGCGCATTTCTAAACCCGTTTCAGGATTATTGATAATTTGCCGTAACATTTCTTGTCGCTCATCCCGAATTCGATCCCGTTCCAATTTGTATTCAACATAATAATCAATGGCAGCTGTCTGTTGTTCTACCTCTTTGCTTTTCACCATATCTTCTACTTGATTATTGGCTTGTGTTATATCCTGTTCTTCCTTTAAATACCGCATACTGCTAAATCCCACAACTGCAACCGCAAAAACAATCAACAACACAATCCATTTTTTTATGCCACAAAAAGAAATACTCATCTTAATGAACCTCCTTTGCAATAATAGTAATTTTATGTGATGGCAAACCGGTAACCGTTTGCACCGCTCGTACCAAACCTAACTTTACATAAGAATTCCTTGCACCTTCAGCTACCACGAGTACCCCTTTTAATTGAGAACCCATCGTTTTAATCGGTACAGGTACTGCATTATTGTTGAGAAGCACTAAATCAGTGTTCTCTTTTCGTTCCGTGATTTTACGCGTTCCACCCTGAGTATCTTTTTCTTCAGTTGTTCTAACTTCACACACCTCATTGGCAGCATAGTGTATTTCCTGACTGACATCCATAGCAACATCGACAACAATTTCGCCAACACCTTCTATGGCACCTAAGCTATGTTGTAATTCTTCTTCCCATTCCTGTTCACATGTCTTTACATGATCATCTGTACTGCTTCTACTATCCGTATTTTTACTATTCACACTCATAACAGGCTCAACAGATGGCGAAGGCAATATCATCTTATAGATCATCATCATACCGATTCCCACTATTGCTAACACAATCAACCAATAGGTTGTTTTTAATTGAGTCCCCTTTATATTTAATTGTTCCAGCCACCCTTTCATACTCACTTTTTCACCCCCTCATTCTCCACCATAAACACTTCAATCTGTTGATTTTGTAAATTAAAAAAATGTATGACTGCATTCTTAACTTTAGAAGTCAATTTGTTTTTTTTAATCGCCGCATTGTCTTTAAAACAACTTTGATTAGATGTAACATGAGAAGTTTGAATGATGACGGGTTCAACATCACTTATAATCTCTTTGTGAATTGAAGATTTCTCGGCTGGAATAATGCCAATTTCCAAATGTTCAATACCATTCATCTGCTCATTCTTATTTTCTTGCAATATAATATTTACATCCGCACCACCTACCCCATCTTGCGAAAGAACAAAACCTTTTATCTGCTTTTCTAAGACTTGTTGGTAAGTTTTTCTGGCATCTGCCATATTGTCTTTTTGAAGTTTAAAGCCCTCATCTTTAATTTCTTCCCAATTCGAAAATGACTGCATATCGAAAACGTCTCTATTATTCGCCCAGTTACCGCGCATTAAATTCCCCAAAGGACTTACAATGACTAAAATAATAACCAAACCCATAATCATTTTGACAAACCTTTTCATATCAGAATGAGGCATTAACATTTCGATAAAACCAGCAAAAACAATGAGCGTGACAATATGACGGATCCATTCATTTAAAAAGCTCATAAGTATCCCCCTAATGCATCATAACCGTAATATTTCCGGCACCAACCAGAATCGTAAGCGCTATAAAAAACATTAACCCTACTGTCGCAACTGCCGCAAAAACCATTAACAAACAATTTCCCATTCCGTTCAAACAATTAACAAGTCTTGCATCCCCTACAGGTTGGATTAAGGCCCCTGCCAATTTATACATCAAAAAAAGAGAAATAATTTTTATAACTGGGAAAAGGCAGATGATGATGATTGCCATCGTACCGATCACACCTAATGCATTTTTTAATAATAACGAACACCCAATGACAACATCAACTGAATCCGCAAACATATGCCCCACAATCGGAATAAAATTCTTACTTAAAAACTTTGCCGTTCTGAGGGAAACGCCATCACCTACAGCACCCGCAACCCCTTGAATACCTAATACACCAATAAATATGGTAAGACAAATCCCCAATATTCCCAGGGTAATCTGTTTAACTAATCCAGCCAAACCAGATACCTTGAAATCATCCGAAATATTATTTACTAAAATAAGAATGGTTGTCATAAAGAGCAAGGGAAAAACCACATTCTGCACAATCGTGCCAAAGACATTTACCATCAAATAAATAATCGGATGAAATAACGCAGCAGATGTTAACCCGCCCATTGATGTAAGAATGGTAAGTAAAACTGGAATGAGCGCCAACATAAACCCCACCATGTTATCTACTGCTTCTTTTGCCACTTTGACCGCAACATTAAAGGAACTCAAAGCGAGTGCAATGAGCAAGAGGTAGCATACGGTGTAAGCCACTTTCCCCACAGAACTCTTTTCAAAAGAAGCTTGTAAATTCTGTAAAATAGCACAAACCACCGCTAGAATCAAGATTTTCCCGAGAACGTTGAAATTAGATACAACCTCTTTAAATAAAAAATGTATGATGGTTTTAAAAATATTTTGAATATCGAAGTCAATCTGACCCGTTGCAATATTTTTAATCATCTCTCCAATATCAAAAGATGGCATAATATCATATTCCTCATTTATTTCTTCCAAAAAAGTATCCAATTCTTCTGTTTTTAGATTTTTCCACGTTTTTTCTATCATACTGTTTTCATCAAATTCTGTGGATGTTTCTGATGAAAGGGGTTGTTCTTGTGCCAAAACATCACTTTGAAAGCAGAAGATATTTCCTAATATAATGACACACATGATGATTCTTCTGATCTTACTGCCCATAAAAACCCACCCTTCCCCATCATGGAAGTAAGCGCATGATCGCTTCTAATAACATCATCATCACTGGCAATGCCATCATCATAATAATGACTTTTCCAGCTAATTCCACTTTCGCGGCAATGGCCCCTTCACCTGCATCTCGACAAATCTGGGCACCAAATTCCGCCAGATAAGCAACCCCAATGATTTTTAGGATAACATTTAGATATTCCATTTTTATATCTGCCTGAGATGCAAGTTGTTGTAAAATATCAATAATGACAGCAATTTTATTAACTAAGAATAAGAATAGTAATACACCGACCAAAAGGCTTAATAATAATGCCATCTCCGGCTGCCGCTGACGAATGACAACAATCAAAATCGTTGATACCAATCCCATACCTACCACTTGCAAAATTTCCATGCCATCACCTCTTATCTAAAACCCAAATACAGAACGCACATTATTAAACAATTGACTAATTAACTGAATTACCATCAATAAAACAATAACGACCCCTACCAACGTTAGCATTTGAGCTTGTTCTTCTTTCCCCGCCTGCTTCAATACCATATTTAAAACAGATATCAATATCCCAATCCCCGCAATCTGAAAAACCAATTCGATATTCATAAAACGCTCCCCCATTCCACAGTTAGTGATTAGCAATTAGTTGGTTAGTTGGTTAGTTGGTTAGTTGGTTAGTTGGTTAGTTGGTTAGTTGGTTAGTTGGTTAGTTGTTAGGTTCTTTAATTTTTTCCTACCTACTACCTGCTGATTACTACCTACTGTTCTTTAATCTTTTCCTACCTGCTACCTGCTGATTGCTACCTGCTTTTATATCACTTAAACTAACAATATAACAACCAACAACCCCACCAACACCCCGCTGTATTTCCAAAGGCGTTCATTTTTTTGCCTTTCTTCATTACTATTTTTTTCCTCTGCTTTCAATTGGGTCTGCAACAATTGCAAATGTTTTATCTGCTCCTCCCGGTCGGAGTTTCCCAAATTCATCCCAAATTGCAACAAAATATCCTGATCGTGATGATTCAAAGCAGTCTGTTTATATAGCTCATCTAGTGATTGTTTCCACGCTGTATACGCCGTAACCCCCTGCCGCGATGATAAGCGCTCTCCCGCTCTTTTAAACAAAGGCGCTATCGATAAATGACACCTCTGGGACACATATAATAATGCCTCAGGTAATGGGGTCGCGCTATAACAAATCTGTGTTTCCAACATTTGAAAAGCAGCTTGTAATTGCCGCAATTGCTGCGGCCTTTTACGATAGTTACCGGCTACTAGAAAGCCCAGTCCGCTGCAGGCTAATACAATAAAAATAACGCCCATCCATTTCAATGCTTCACGTCCCCTTTCTTTATAAGGTAATCATCTGTTCTATCGTTCCCACACCTTTCGATTTCCCTAAAACAATAATGCGTTCAAATATTTTCTTATGAAGGATAGATGCCATAACAGGACGGCGAGAAACTTCATCTAAATCACTGCCATGAACAGTTGTAATCATCTTCACACCTGCATTTAACACTTCTTCCAAAGCTAACGCATCCTCCTCACGACCAATTTCGTCTGTGGCAATGACTTGCGGTGACATACTGCGTACTAACATCATCATCCCCTGTGCCTTTGGACAACCATCCAGTACATCGGTTCGAACCCCAACATCATTTTGCGGAAAACCATGATAACAACTGGCAATTTCCGAACGTTCATCCACCAACCCTACCTTTATCCCCTGAAAATTAAGGGCTTCAACGCCATTACTCAATTGGCGTACCATATCCCGCAAAAGTGTGGTCTTCCCGCATTGCGGGGGGGAAATAAGAAGTGTATGATATAGTTTCTTCCCTTCATCCCCTATTATTACCGGCATGACTTTATTTGCAGCCCCTATAACTTGGCGAGACATCCTAATATTGAGTGCTGAAATATGTTTCAGGGTTTTAATTTGCCGCTCACTCAAAACAGTCTTTCCGACCATTCCTACCCGATGCCCGCCGGGTAATGTCACATAGCCTTGCCGCAATTCCTCTTCAATGGCATAAAGAGAACTTTGGCTAATCATTTCTATCGTTTGGGCCATATCTTCTACTCCAATCATTCTAGCCTGGTCGAGTTCCTGGGTTACCCTTCCTTTTTCATCGATCATCATATCCCCAAGATGGGTTGCCAACATTAAAGGTGATCCCAACCGCAAACGAATCTCCTGTACCGCTTGCCATGTAACGGGTGATAAACTAAGCAAAAGCTGTCGTATGGCAGGACTTAAAAACTGGAGTATTTCACGTTCAATCCGTTCTGGAAACGAATGAAGTTTTTCATTTACAACTTGATCATGATTCGTGCCGCATACAATTTTCATAATCACAGAGCACCCCTTTGTCCCTTTTATCTATAAATATTATCAACTTGGTGAATTTATGACCTTTTTACAAAAATTATGAAAAAAGCACCTGCTTTCGCAGATGCGTTTTCATAAAAAAAAGAGCCTTTCGGCTCTTATTCGTCATCTCCATCTTCTACGTAATCTTCAAGAAGATCGTCATTATCAAAGTAAAGGGTTTCTCCACAATTAGGGCAAGGCACTTCATCCATATCATCTTCATCTAAATACTCATCGTCAAAGTATATGGTTTCACCACAATTGGGGCACTGGACTTCGATTAATTCCTCATCAAAGTCATATTCATCATCATCATCATCTTCATCATCATAAAATTCCACTTCTAAATCTGCCAAATCCTCATCCATTGCTTCTAAATATTCTTCTGTTTCTTCTTGATACATATGAACGGCTTTAAACTCATCCGCTATGTCTTCCAGCAGATCAAGCATTTTTGTAATCACTTTACCCTCTTTACTCGTGCTTTCCAATTCCATTCCTTCTGCTAAACCTTGTAAATATGATACTTTTTGTGATAAATCTCTCACCAAAAACGCCTCCTTTCATTATAAGCAAATTTCAAAAAATTCACTTGGTACATATTATCTCCCAATTTTACAAAATCATTCTTTATTAATTCTTAACACGTTCCATATAGCTTCCCGTACGCGTATCTACACGAATCATTTCGCCCTCATTAACAAATAAGGGAACTTGAACGATTGCACCGGATTCTAAAGTAGCCGGTTTGGTTCCACCTGTTGCGGTATCCCCTTTTACACCTGGATCAGTTTGTGTAACAACTAATTCTACAAAGTTAGGTACTTCAACACCGATAATTTGTCCATTATAAAAACTGACACTGATGACCATATTCTCTTTTAAATATTTTTTAGCATCACCTAACTGTTCTTCTGTAATACCAACTTGCTCATAGTTTTCTGTATCCATGAGATTATACGTGTCACCTTCGCTATACAAATATTGCATATCGCGATGGTCTATACGCGCTTTGGGTAATTTTTCCCCTGCCTTAAACGTCTTTTCAATCACTGCACCTGTCCGTGCATTTCTAATTTTAGAACGTACAAAAGCAGACCCTTTCCCGGGCTTTACATGCATAAACTCGACAACTTGATAAACTTGTCCATCCATTTCAAAAGTAACACCCGTCTTAAAGTCATTGGTTGAAATCATATGTTATCTCCTTTCACCAAAAATCCTATTCTGCTAATTTTTGGACAAATTGCCCTTCTTAACATATTATCAATTGTTTTGGCACGTTTGTCAAGACTTCCCTGCCACTTTCTCTAATCAGCACCATATCTTCAATCCTGACACCCCCAAAATTCGGAAGATATATACCTGGTTCAATGGTTACAACCATTCCTGGGACAAGTACTTGATCGCTTCGCGGTGAAAGTGACGGCTTTTCATGAACAACACTTCCCACGCCATGCCCTAAACCATGACCAAAGTACTCACCATAGCCATAAGATTCAATGATATTCCGGGCAACCGCATCTATTTCTCGGCACGTCATCCCTGCTTTTATTTGTTGAACCGCTTCCTGTTGTGCTTCTTTTACAATACGATAGATCGCCTCTTTCTTGCTTCGGCTTTCTCCATCATTCAGTAAAAAAGTACGCGTTGTGTCAGAACAATATCCATTGTAAATTGTCCCATAATCAATCGTTACTAAATCGCCAGGCTGCATCTCCCGAGAAGTGGCAATACCATGCGGTAAGGAAGAACGTGACCCCGATGCAACAATCGTTTCAAATGAAGTCCCGCTGCCCCCTTTTTTTCTCATGACATATTCTAATTCCAAAGCAACTTCCGCTTCTTTTCTCCCAGGTTGCAGTAAGGGATAAATTTCTAAAAGACTAGCATCTGCTACAGCTACCGCTTTGCGAATCACTTCTAATTCTTCCGGTTCCTTAATCACACGCAATTCTTCTATCATCTCAATTTGTGCCATAAAAGATATATCCCCCAAAGCATCTGTCATTTGCTTTGCAAGATGATAGGTGATATGCTCTCCTTCAAAACCCAAATGTTTTAGTGATAATGATTTAACTTGTTCTACTAAAGCCTTTAAACGCTCTTTTCGATAAATAATCGGTTTAACCAGAGGGGCTTCCTGAACAACCTGTTCCTGATAACGAAAATCCGTTATCAACAATGATTCATGTTCCCCTATTAATAACCAGCCATCTGAACCACCTGTAAACCCGCATAAATAGCTCAAATTTTCTCCACCGGTAATGAGCATCCCATCCAGTTTCTTTTCCGACATTTTGTATCGCAAACGTTCTAATCTTTCTTTACATCCCATTCATCCATCTTCCTTTCAATCATCC
The DNA here is from genome assembly GCA_030625885.1 of Clostridia bacterium. Taxonomy (GTDB): domain Bacteria; phylum Bacillota; class DAOUPZ01; order DAOUPZ01; family DAOUPZ01; genus DAOUPZ01. The sequence continues at coordinate 58,529 of DAOUPZ010000015.1, read as the reverse complement.
CCATAGCAAGCTCAAATGCTGCATAATACCCTTGTTCACCAAAACCACTAATTTGCCCCGCTGCTACAGGCGCAATAACAGAATGACTGCGAAATGCTTCCCGAGCATACACGTTTGACAAATGTACTTCGATCGTAGGAATATTAACCCCTGCAATCGCATCACGCAGTGCATAACTGTAATGTGTGAATGCACCCGGATTGATAATAATCACATCCGTATCATGAAAGGCACGATGAATCGCATCGAGCAAATCGCCTTCATGGTTGGATTGTAATATTTCGATATTAACGCGATGATGTTCTGCCATTTTTTGTAATTGATGATTAATTTCCGTTAGTGTAATCCGTCCATATGTCTCCGGTTCCCTAATCCCTAAAAGATTCAAATTAGGTCCATGAAGAATAAGTATCTTCCCCATTGAATTCTCTTCCCCCTTAGCTCCCGCTTACCATCATTTGTGCAATACGCAAGGTGGGCGAACCAGTGCCGCCAAAAAAGCGTAAATCATCTGCTACCCCATCAATATGTTGTAAAAGATCCAGAATATTCCCTGCGATGGCTACTTCTCTTACACCATAGGTTAACTGACCATTTTCAATCCAAAGGCCTGCAGCCCCTAAAGAGAAATCTCCAGATATAGGGTTCGCGGTATGCATCCCCATCACTTCCAATACATAAAACCCATTTTTAATATCTTGAAGCAGTTCAGTCCGTGATATTTTCCCCGGTTTAATAAATAAGTTAGTCGTCCCTACATGAGGACCGCCTTTAAATGAACCTCTAATCCCGTTACCAGTAGAAACCGTCCCATCTTTTTTAGCCGTATAGGTATCATAAAGATAACTGTTTAGTTTTCCACTATCTATCAAAATCGTTTCTGAAGTCGGAACCCCTTCATCATCAAAAGGCGCACTGACTATCCCCTGAGGCAAGCGCCCATCATCTACCAAGGAAAATTCCAACGAAGCCACTTGCTGATTGAGTTTTCCTGCAAAAAGAGACCGCCCTTTCTGCACAGCATCCGCCGATAAACCTGGAGATACCAGACCTAGAAAATTGGTCGCAATATAGGGATCAAATACAATCACCGCTTTTTGAGTTTTCTGGCTTTTCGCACCCAATAATTGTGTTGCCCGCCAAGCCGCCTCTTTTGCCACCTCATCTATGTTCAAATCACGAAAACGCTTTGCATAATCCATCCCAAATCCTGTCTGCTGCTCACCATTCAGATCTCCGATGGCATAAGCAAACGCACCACAGGAGGAACCATGATAACTTTTTGCCAAACCATGACCGTTCGCAATCGTAATACGGTATTCACGATCTTCAAATACAGCTCGTTCCAGCTGCTTGATTCTCTTATCCTGCTGCAATGTTCTAGCTTCTATTTCCTTGGCAATTTCAATCTTTCTGTCTACCGGAATCTGGGCGATTTCAGGATCATATAAATCCAGCTGAGGATACTCGGCTGCTGGTAATGGAAAAGAAAGCACTTCATCAGGCTCATTTTCCCGTGAATTATCCAGCGATTTTTGTACCGTTTTCTTAATACTGTCTTCCCTCATATCGGAGGTATACGCAAATCCTCTTTTCCCATCCTTTAAAATACGAATGCCCACGCCTCGCTGTTCAGCAGATTTCAAGGATTCTACTTCTTTACTGCGTATTTGAATAGATAAATCTTTATGCCAGTAAATATAAGCCTCTGTATTATCAGCACCAATCTCTTTCCCGATCTCTACGATGCGTTCTGCATATGTCATATCTTTTCCCATATTAATCACCCCTCCCTATTGTTCGGTTCCACCTACGAGCATCTCTGTAATCCGCATGGTTGGCTGAGATGCACTAACCGGTACGCCCTGGCCATCTTTGCCACACGTACCAATAAAAAATCCCGAATCATTACCGACCATATCAATTTTTTGTAATACTTTGGGACCATTGCCTGTCAATGTCGCCCCACGAACAGGAACAGTTATTTCACCATTTTCAATCAAATACCCTTCTGATACCTCAAAAACAAAATCCCCATTAACCGTATTAACCTGACCGCCGCCCATTTTTTTCACTAATATGCCTTTGGACGTTGCTTTAACAATTTCTTTGGGATCCATTTCTCCCGGCGCAATGGAGGTATTGGTCATCCGCGGAATGGGTCGATATTGAAACGATTGGCGCCTGCCATTCCCAGTAGGACGTACATTATCTTGACGAGCCGTCATCCGATCATACATATAGCCTTCTAATATACCATTACGAATCAAGATGTTTTTTTGCCCCATAATACCTTCATCATCGAAATGATATGATCCATACCGCTGCGGTATGGTTCCATCATCAACAACCGTTACCAAAGAAGAGGCTACTTTTTGGCCTTTTTTACCAGCATAAATGGAAACACCTTTTTGCACCAAATCAGCTTCCAATCCATGTCCGCAGGCTTCATGTACCATGGTTCCTCCCGCAACACTATCCATAACCACCATCATTTTTCCTACCGGAGCCGGTTTTGCATCCAGCATCAACAAGGCTCTGCGACTTGCTTCACGGGCTATATCTTCCGGTGAACGCTGCTTGAATAATTCAGACCCCATAAATCCGCCATAAGATTCATACCCTGTTTGCATTTTATTACCTTGAGATGCAATCGTTTGTACGGTAAATCGAGAACGAACACGTTCATCTTCAACCCAGTGCCCTTCCGAATTCGCAATCAAGATATTCTGCACCACATCTCCAAAACCAACCATAACCTGATGAATACGTCCATCTACAGCTCTCGCTACTTCGTTAGCTAATTTCACCTGCTCGACTTTTTCCCTGATTTTTACCTGCTCCGGCATCATCTCTACCGGCAAATGATAACCCGGTTTCAAGTGCCGCAGATCCAGTTGCAGTGTATGCTTTTGACTTTGCACCGCTTTACTAACCGTCAAGGCCACTTGTTTTAAATTTCCTAAACTCAAATCATTGGTATAGGCATAAGCCGTCGTCATTCCGGAAATAACACGAATCCCCGCCCCAAAATCAATACCGGAGTTGATATCTTCAATTTTATTTTCTTCACAAGTAATCGAATTCGTTGCCTTATGTTCGATAAAAACATCAGCAAACTCGCCGCCATTCTGCAGCGCGATTCCCAAAATATCGGCTACTTCTTTTTTGTCAAACATTTCTCATCACCTCTGTTTGTAGTTTTAGTTATCAGTTATCAGCTGTCAGCTATCAGGAAAGAATTCCTTACAAGATAAGTTTATATTTCTATGATCAGTATCAATAAAATCAAATATAATAAAAAATTATAAGCTATAGAACGTCATATATAACCGTAATCATTTTGCCCTTAAAACTGAGAACTAATTAACAATATTATTCTGACTCATTGAGCTTAAAATATACTTATTATTTCTCATCTAATCACGGCTTTGCTTTATAGTAAGTCATGATATGTAACTCAGCGTGCAACCGATCTTCTTCTTGCTTTACCGTTAAGGTTTCATAATTAAGAAGCCAGGGCATCTCTTCCAAGAACCGCAAAAAGTCGACCAATGCCCAATAAGTCCCCTGCATTTGAAGTTCGAACGGCATAAAAACATATTGTTCATTCTCTTTAGCTTCCTGAGGCAATATACCATCCAAGATCACGCCGCTCAGCTCTGCACCATCTTCCAGTTGCAGCAATATCTGTGTCCATTCGTCTTCCATAAGCAATGGTTTCTCCAATTTTTCCAACTGATTCTGAACTTCTGTCTTCCCTTGCCTGAGCTCTGGAATACTTTTAATAACTTTTTCCTGCTGCCGCAGATTTGCTTGAACAACCACCATTTGTGCCTTAGCCTCTGTTACATGCTGCCATGAAGGCCAAAGAATAAAATAAAAAAAGATCATGATCATCGTTAATATTCCTATTAGTAAGGTTGACTTTTTATGCTGTCTCGAAGGTTTCAATTGCATATTATTCACTTCCTTCAACCCATTGTCCCTGCAAACAAAAGGAAATCGTTACCTGACCCCTATTTTCTTCTCGAACCATTTGCCCCAGCTTTAATTGCCTAAACTTCTTACTCTCTTTCAGCATATCCATCCATGAGACAATTTGCTCATATTGACAAGCTGTTCCCTTAAAAATAAAATCATCGTTCTCTTTCAATGTTATTTCTCCCAGCTGAATCTCCATGAGATTTGTCTCCTCAAATGCTACTAAAGAATTTGACCAGAGTTGTTTACGCTGCTGTAGTTTTTTGAGTACATTGATCGCATAAATAGTGTCTGTTTTCTCCTTTTTGAGCTGTCTCACTGTTTCACAGGAAGTGACCAAATGAGCAGCTTCCACTGTTGTTTGTGCTTGTTGATCTTGGTAACGTTTTGCCATCCTATTAAAATAAAAAGGTGTGATACATAAAATACAGATCAAAAAAGCAGAAAGGCTCATCAGCAAATAAAAATGCCATTGAACCCCTTGTTTTTGTGCAGCCTCAGAGGGCAAAAAATTAATTTTCATCCCCTTCCACCTCTCTTAACGCCAGTCCTAATGACTCGGCAAATAGTGGCAGGATTTTCTCTATCTCTTCTCTTTCATTCTCCATCCCCCACCTATAATCCTTCACAATAGCGGAAGACTTTTCCACAGGCATATCCAGCGCGATCTGTAACGCTTCAGGGAGTCCCATCAGATTGGCGCCTCCCCCCAATAATAAAATTGAACAGTCGTTCATACCTGGATATTTCTTTTTCCCTTCTTCCATAAAGCACCTTATATCATTAATTAACCGATTGATCCACCCCTTGAAAGGTTCTTCATTACAAAAAAAATGCCCCCCACACTTCTTAGCTTCTGCCTGATCCCAATCAAGTTGATGTACATCTATCAAGGCATTTGTTAACGATTCACCACCCAAATTCATACTTCTAAACAAAAGCGGCTGATCATACTCTGCAAGCAACAGACGATTTTGCTTCCAACCGATATCAACAATAATCCGATAAGGCAAATGTTTCATGCTTTTATGAATCATTACAAAATCCCATGCTCTCAGCCATGCAAAACAGGCCCCCTCCACTGCCACCACGTCCAATCCGGCTCGATCGATTAATTTTTTGAGCGGCAGAACAGGCGTCTCGCTGGCAACCACTAAGGTTCTTTCTCCACAAACTTTAAAGTCAAAGTTCCCCTTTTTAGCTAAAAAGGGGAACTTTATTTTGGCTTCCCACTCAACCCTATGAGACAATTCTTCCTCGGATGTGGGTGGCAATGTCACATAATCAAATAACAGTTCTTCCTGCGGAAGACAAATCACTGCTTTCTGTCCTTTGAAGTGTCCCTGTTGATATACTTTTTTAATATCTTCTACTAAATATTCTAAATTATGACTCTGATTTCTTGAACCCGCCCAGGCATGTATTTCGTACTTGCCCTTTCTTTTGGCAATAATTTGCACCATTTTGATGGTATATTGTCCAATATCCACCCCAATAACAGGATGATGAAAAAATACCTCATGTAACCCAACCATCACAGTCCCCTCTTTTCAGGATAAATTTCACGCCAGCTTCCTTTAACAATATGTGCCTGATAATCATCCCCTATTTCAACTTTAACTTTGATTGAACGTCTTGCTTCATGAACAATCCCTGTTGCAACCATTGTAACAATATTACCAGTTTCAATGGTTCCTTCTAATTCAACCGTAAAAAATCCATCTTCACCTAACATCTCCGTATACGCTTGAACTGATCCTAAGGACCATGTCATATCATTTTCTATTAACCATAGAGAACGCTGTATCCCGCCTTCCGCAATATATAATGATTTTAAATAATTCTCATAATTGTGACTCATACTCAAATCAATTGATACCGTACTCATAAAGGAGATGCCTAATAATGTTATCGCGGACACAAAGACGATCACCAGCAAACACGCCATCCCTTTTTCTGTTTTCCCTGATCTATTTCGTTCATTTTCCACACCCAAACCTCTATTCAATATCTTTGTTATAGCAAAATACTTGATTCTCAATTTCCAACACCTTATTCTCCCGTCTTAGCTTCAATCGAATCCCAATCGCTTTCCGTTCCTGCTTCCAATCAAATCTAATATCCTCCACATCAGAAATAACCGGGTTCTGCCCTAAACAAATTTTTGTTCCCGCTAAGGTATACCGATCAACTTTTCGCCATAACTGACCTAAGCGCCTCTCATAAGAAATCTCCTCCTTACGTACCGAATCATAAAAACAGACCTCATTTTGTTTCCCAGAATTTACTTTTATACGATGCTGAGTTCCTTGCCTGATTTCGGGTACCATCATCTGCATGGCAATACAAGCGCTTTCATAAAGATTGGCATCCACCACACCCTGTTTCCAAACTGAAAAACCCGTCCAATAATAGCTAAACAAAAGCGTGACAAGCGAACTCATTACCGTCAAACCAATCACCATTTCAATCAATGTCATCCCTTGCTCAGCCCGTTGTCTCCGTTTCATTAGAATCCACCCTTTTTAGCGTTGTTAGAATCACGCGTTGGTTTTTGTGTTCATCCGGCCATACGGTCACCTGAATCTTCACCAACCCTTCCCAATCTGTCTGCCAAACATCAATTGTGTATGAAAATTCCATTTCAGAAAGGGTACACCGACCTGCTTTACTTCCAACAGCCACATCTGCCTCCCCTTTTAAATTCTCCATCTTTTCCTGAGCGATCTCCGATGATATTGTCCTTTCCCTACAATGAATTTTGACCTTTTCACCTAGCAGCCAAAACTCCGCTAAAGGCGCCGCCATCATCCCGATAATCATCAAAGCAATACTAACATCGATAAACAAAACCCCTTTTTCATTACGGATAGACATTATCTACTCTCACCCTTCCAGTTACCGGCGTAATAATAACAAAGCGCAGCTGCTTCCCCTGTTTTAGGATAACCTTACCGCCGCTAGAAACAGTAGGGATTCCCTCGCCACCATATTCACGAGGATAAAAGATAACACGACCATAAGGAAAACCTTTTAAATTGGTAGAAATCATATCGATCCCCCGAGTCAGTGTCAATTCTTTTTCAAGAACATATTGTCTTTTACGATCATCAAAAACACTGATGCGGAACGTATCTAAATCTGTCCTAAATTCCACTTTATAAGGTTTATTATGAATGATGGCACTTTGCTTGGCCCACATTAATTCCTGCCGGATTTTTTCTGCTTCATTTTTGAGTAGAAATGAAAAAAGATGTACACGGGGCGCAGCTATAGCCCATAATAACGACAAAACACAAAGTACGATACAAACTTCAAATAGAGATAGCCCTAATTCCTTCTGCTCTTTTCCCCCAAAGTGACACGCTCGATTTCCGCCAAAGTGGTTTCTCCTTGTCTGGCTTTTTGTAATCCCGCTTCCCATAACGTTTCCATCCCCTGTTTTTGAGCCATGCGCCTTAATTCAAGCTCTGATGCACCCCGATGAATCAAATTCTGAATCGCTTGATTGACAATAAATGTTTCGTGGAGCAATACACGCCCTTTATATCCTTTGCCACGACATTTGGAACAACCCTTTTGCTGATAAAAATGCCCCCCCTCGAAAAAAGGCGGGATACCTGAACCATTCAAGGAACTAGAAGACGTATCATCCGTTACCGTACGACAATAAGGGCAAAGCCTGGCCACCAGACGCTGTGCTACCACGCCCACAAGCGAGGCTTCCACCTTATAACGCGGAATACCCATATCGAGCAAACGCGTTATCGCACCGACCGCATCTCTTGTATGAAGACTGCTTAACACCAAACGTCCGGCAATGGCAGCACGTACAGCGATTGATGCCGTTTCTGCATCCCTGATTTCACCAATCATGATAACATCTGGATCCTGACGCAAAATAGCACGTAACCCCCTTGCAAAATCAAGTCCCGCTGACAGGTTAACGGAAATCTGATTGACACCACTCATTTCACATTCTATGGGATCTTCAATAGATATAATATTTCGTCCCGTGCTATTCAGCGCTTTTAAAATGGCATAAAGGGTGCTTGTTTTCCCACAACCTGTTGGTCCGGTAATTAAGATCATTCCATTGGGAACATGAATCAGCGACTCCAGTATGTTTAAAGATGATGGCGTAAACCCTAAATCACACAAGCTGAATACCTCATTTTCCTGCGGTAAAAGCCTTAGCGCAACTTTCTCACCCTGAGAGGTCAGTATCGTAGAAACACGAAGATGAAACCCTTTCCCGGTTTCACTCATCTGAAATATATGACCATCCTGGGGCAATCGTTTCTCACCAATGTCTAAATTAGCCATAATTTTTATACGTGATATAATAGGGGCAATCAGCCTATGGGGTAAAAAGGGGCCTTCTTCCAATACCCCGTCAATACGAAACCGAACTCTTAAACGGTTTTCCTGGGGTTCAAAATGAATGTCGCTAGCACCTTCTAGATAACCTCTTTTAATAATGTCATCAACCATATCAATGACCGTTGCTTCTTCTTCCCCCGGTCCCATTTCCCGTAATAAATCTCGTTCTTCATTGGCCATATTGTATAACCCAAAAAGGTTTCCTTTTTTTCTCATAAACGCTCACCTTGAATTATCTGTAATTTGTTTAAATATTTGTAATTATTTTGTATATTATGGAACTATATGCGGAATTCCTTCTTTTTTTGAATGATATTTTAAATATTTTTTGGAGAAGGAGGAACAAACTAAAAGGGCTGTTAAGTTTCACTAGTGAAACTTAACAGCCCTTTTAGCTACCGATCATCTAAAACCTCATTTGCCGCCTGACGCATCACATCCACAGGTGGAAAAACACCTGTCCACTTTTCAAAAGCAGCTGCGCCCTGAAAGATAAGCATCTCCAACCCATTTTGTATAATAGCACCCCTTCGTTCTGCTTCCTGCAAAAGCTGGGTTTGCTGTGGATTGTAAATTAAATCATATACCATCATATTCTTATGAATCCAATCATGATTTTTCAATGGTGATTCATCTATCCGAGGTGCCATTCCCACCGGTGTACCATTCACCAACAACGTTGCATCACTTAAAGCCTTTTTAAAAAAGCACGCCTCCCAGGGATAAATCGTCATCTTAGTCTGTCTCTTAGCTTCTTTGATCGTTGACGCAATTTCTTCTCCTTGATCAACTTCCCGTGTAATAATCGTGATATCATGAATACCCGTCAAAGCACTTTGTACGGCCACAGCCCGGGCTGCCCCACCCGACCCCAATAACACCATTTTTTGTTTATCCCATTCAATTTCTCGGCAGCTGTTTTGTAACGATTTTATAAAACCAATACCGTCTGTATTATAACCGTATAACTTGCCCTCTTTACATACCACCGTATTAACCGCACCAATCAGCTGTGCTTCCTCACTGATCACATCTAAAAATCCCATTACCGCCTGTTTATGAGGAATCGTCACATTAAATCCCATATAGTTCATACTCTGGCACCCTTGCACCGCTTTTTGCAATTGATCAGGATGCACAGAAAGCGGTAGATAACAACCATTCATGTTTAAATTCTTAAAAGCAGCATTATGAATAACAGGTGATAAAGTATGTTCAATAGGGTACCCCATCACACCGGCCAACCTAGTAGTTCCATCTATTTTCATTTCTTAACCTCCCTCTTAATAATTCACAATTTACAATTCATAATTCATAATTAAAAGATCAAAGATTAAAAACTTTACTGCAAGCAACTTGTTTTAACAATGCGAAATCTTAATGCAGAAATGGGGACATTCCGCGAGGTACGAGTGGTGTGTCCCCATTTTTGCATGGTTAAAACATTTAATTACAATGAATATAATTAAAAAGCTAATACTACAAAATATCAATGTACGCCTACTTCCCACTTGCCACTAGCCACTAACTACTTACCTTTTCCATAGTATATCAAAAAGCTCAGGCAAATACACCTGAGCTCTTCTCACTTACGCATGTTTTATGCAGTTTTTTGGTTGATTGCTTTTTGCATGGTTCGAATTAAATCATTAAAATCAAAAGGCTTCACCATATGAGCCGTTGCCCCTGCCTGAATCGCTTTTTGTCTAAGATCATTATATTGATAACTGGTGTACGTAATAATAACAGCAGGGTTCTTATCAGCCACTAAATGCCTGGTTGCTTCAAGTCCATCCATAATTGGCATCGTAATATCCATCAAAATTAAATCTGGATGATACTCAGCAGCTAAATCCAGCGCTTCTTTACCATTGCTGGCTTCGGCAATAATTTCAAACTCACAGGCCGACAATTCAAAAAACTCCTGCATCACTTCACGGATCACCGGATAATCATCCACCAGTAAAATCTTATACATTTTTTCCCCCCCAAGAAAATATATTCATTTTTATAATTATACCAATTTTCCATGTCGATTTATGTCAATATTAGTAGACAGGCTATTTTTGGGAAAAAAGTCCTATAAAAAAAACGGCGTATGCTGTTTTTTTAATTCATAATTCACAATTCATAATTCATAATTAAAAGACTAAAGTAAAAAACAATAAATATATGCTTTGCAATAAAGATTTTGCATTTAGAATTGCTCTTGCAAGATGATTTGGTTTTATTTTCTCATAGTCCTATAACATAAGAAAAACCCCATTCGGCGTTTTTCAGTTGAAAGCGGAAAGTAAAAGATTTTAAAAGATAAAACCGTAAGTAAACAAACATTACATTAGGGATGGTTATGCTGGAAGGAAACTTATCGCAGCAATGGTAGTCATGTCCTTTTTTAAATCAAATGAAGTGCACGCTCATAAGTAGATTAACAGACATTTTTTATCTGCATCTAATGATGGGTGTACACTTCTATTTATCAATATAAAAAGATTTATATTAAATCATCCCTATCAAACATTATTATACAAAGTTACAATCTGCCTTTTTTCATTTAATAATACGGTTACGTTTGTCCCTATCAAATCAAGCATATCCATCGTATCTTCTAATACAGAAAATGACTCTTTGTTATCTTCTGAAAAAATTACCGTATCCCCTATATGATAATTCGAACCACCAATTGTTAGCCAACGCTGTGCTGCTCCGTCAAAACACCCCGTTGCAGACATGTTGTTTACTAATAGGAATAATCGATCATCTTCTTCCCAGTATTCAATGATACTATCAATATTGATTTGCTGAGCATCAAGCATATTGAAGCAATCATCAAGTATATAAGCCTCTTGATAATTACCTAATTCAAGCATCTCTTGATAACCTGAATCAGCAGCATAATAAGCAATTTGGGTGTCATTCACTTCTTTTACAGCACCTGTTTTAGCAAAATCAAACAGATAAGCGAAAATAATTTCCCCGTTATCGTTCAATACAAAGCGACCGTAAGTACCACACGCATCACCATCAATATTTTTAGTTTTGTTGTTAATATATATCCTTGCATTATCTGCTATTTTACAATCTAAATCATTAAAAAACAATTCAACTTCATGATCATAAGAGAAATATTGTCTTACCCCATCAAAGAAAACTTTTTCCTCATCCGTAATTGATCTTATCATACATATTCCTTTGTCAGCATTATAACAATATTCAACTTCCACCCCTATATAATCAAGTGGATTATCCTCAAATAAACTGTAAACTTCACCATTAATCCTAACCTTATTATCATTAAGCGTATTGTCAATCAAGCTTATTGCTTCAACATTACCCGTACTAACATTGACAACTTCGGTTTTAAAAACACAATCTTGAAGAGTTAAGCCAACATTCTTCGCAACGCTCACCAAATCAAAAATATCAATTATGTTATCATGATTAACATCCATAACGCCACTACCTGTTGTATGATATTTTTGAGCCATTAAAGCAATATCGTTGATATCTACACGCTGGTCAGCGTTCACATCACCTTCCAGCGTACGCGTCGTAAACAATGATATGAACTTTCCATCAACAACGTTAATATCATCGATTTGACAGAGATTGCAGCTTATAGAATAAACCCCTTCCGGAATACTATTAAACTCGTAATATCCGTTTTCATCTGTTTTTGATATTCCTACTAATTGCAAATCAGAACCATATAGACTCATTTCTATTTCATCTACATCTTCATTTTGATCATAGATATAACCATGAATCCCTGTTATTGACATATCATATAATGTATAATCCGGTTCCAGCGACATGACCATATTTTCATATGGTCTAAAATTACCATTTGTATCAACATCCATTAAACCTAAATTAACGACTTGAATGATAAATCTTTCTGCCCAATGGGTTTCTCCAATATCATTTATTTGAATCTTAGGAGATATTGAAAAAGGAGTTTGTCTATCTAATCTTAGAGCCCTACAAAAGATAAGGGCACATTCTGCTCTGGTTAAACCATTATTGGGTCTAAAATATCCGTCTTCATATCCAGCCAAAATCCCTAATTTTTCAACAATAGAGATTTCGTTATAATAATCATGTTCTGGAGGCACATCAGGGAACGTTCTTACTTCTTCAATATCCACATCTTCTAATTTTAAGGATTGGACCAAGAACCTGCTCATTTCAGCTCTAGTGATCACCTTTTTTTCATATGTTATTTCATTTTCTTCAGCAAGCGCCATCGTATTTGGAAACATAATCAGTGAACTTAAAATGACTAAAACAGAAAGAATTGTGAAAACAATCGTTTTATTTTTCATATTTTACCCCTTTAGTTTTTAATATTAGTAATCAATCATTCCATTAATGATTGTAACACTAAGCAAACAGTTTTTTTGTCTAATTTTGTAAAAAAATATTAAAATATTATAAATATACAACATCAAAAAAATTATTATAGTGAACGCATTAAGTATTTTTTCATAGAGTTTAATTTCACAGGGCAGTTGGCTAGTTGGAAATAAAAGATAAAAAAATCTATAGCATAGACTATAAATTCAATCACTTTTTCCAATATTGGGGGAAATACTAAATCAGTTAAATGATTGCCAGAACGCTCCTTCTGTATCAATCATTCCCATAATATCTTTATAAGGTATTTTAAATGTGGGAAACCCGGCAGCATAGGGTGCAATCTCATAGGGATAAAAATATATGTATAACGCATCCTCTGAGACATAGAACGGCTGATCTTTTCTTATGCCTTTATACTGATCAAACCATACATAGGAATAGGCCTCATTGGTCTTGATTTGATTTTCAATGATATCACTCAGTACTTTGACATAATCGCTGTCCGCTTTAAACAAATCCTTAAGTTCATAAAAACGGCCGTTATTCAAATCGATATGCACGTAAATCTTTGTGGGCATGCCATGGGCAAAACCAAAATAATACTCATACCCCATCAGGTTTAGTTCTAATAAATGCTTTTTGAAAAACTCAACGAGAAAATCGCCATAATAGTTATAATCAAGCTGAGTTTTATCACTGATAGCTTTCAATTGCGAAAGGTTTCTAAGCTTATCATTGATGGACTGCTCTATTGTCTGATCTGTAATACCAGAAACTTGCGGGTAATATACTAAATAATCCATATTGGGTTTAAACTTTTCTTCAATGACACGATACGGATTATTTAAAGGAATCACAGTATTCTGCTGCCAGATAATCGTCCCCGATTGATCTAAATACAATATTCTTTGATCTACATCTGCTTTAATAATATCCCCTTCAACGACTAATGTACCTGTTCCCTTGACAATCACCATTTTTTCTAATCGTTTTCCCTTTTTATCTATGAAAAATGTATTTTGTCTATCATAGGCAGAAGCCAGACCATTCTTATATTCTGAAACAAAAAGATACATGAAATCTGATAACTGCTTTCCATCCGTATCATAAACAGCATACTTCGAACTCATAAAAGGTTTCTCTTTATTAATCGGTATGCCCACAGCCGCTCTTTTCTCACCCAATCTATTGATATCATTATAAGCAGGCTTTATAATGAAACGACCTTTTTTATCGATCAGGCCATATTGATTCATACCATCCTCTGAAATATTAACAACGGTTCTTCCTTGATGGAAAGGTTCCACACTGGTGTATCGAGGTGATATAACAACACGCCCTTTTTCGTCCATAAAACCGTATTTGCCTTGAACATTCTCCTGAAAAGATAAAAGCCCATCTCCAAGATCACCCACATAAGCATAATTATATTTGTTTAAAATTTTCCCATTTAAATCGATTAATGCATATTTGCCATCCGTCATCTGCACAACCGCTTTGCCATTCTTAAAATGACTCGCATACTGATATTGCGGCCGAATGACTTCCTTCCCTTCTTTATCAAGGTATCCATACCTAGAATCCGCTTCTGTTCCTTGATTTAGAAAAGCGGCTCTGCCATTTTGATAGGATACAATATAAGGGTAAGGCTTTCGTGTAATGACCGCTCCGTTCTCATTAATCACTTTAAACCCGGTTTCATCACTGGCAACTGCCAGACCTTGTGAAAATTGATTAATAAAATCATATTCAGGTTTTACCAAGTATTGACCCGATGCTTTAATAACACCATATTTCCCTTGATCTTCTACAATAGCCAGACCATTATCCTGAAAATCATAACCATAACCATATTCCGGTTTAATGATAAACTCACCTTTATGATTGATATATCCCCACTTAATATCGCCTATTCCTTTGACAGAAGCAGCATACAATCTAACCCGTCTTGGTCTGACTTGAGCCATTGCGCTTTCTCTTAATGCAAGTAGTTTCTCTTTTGCTTTTTCCGGATAACCATACTGCAAAAAATTAAATCGTTTCATAACCCAACACTTCCCTCATTTTTCTTTTCATCCTATTGTATGAAGCATTGGGATGATGTTTACAAAATGGTTGTTAGCATTTATTCCCTAAAGCACAAGGTCCGGTTTCTCAAACCCATATCATCTATTACAATGAAAATGTCTCACGCATCTTCTTCTACGTTTTAAAACACTGATGATAAATGATGCCCCAAGTCCATAATAATAAGCAATAGCCGGTACATTGAACCACTTAACAATCCCATAATTCCATATCCCCGTTAATGCCCAACCACCGATCATTACCATTCCAATCCACAACGAGGTTCCTAATAAATAATGACTCCATTTTTTCATATTAAACGCTCCTCTCATTTTTTGTTGATTTAAACCACGTAACACACAAAAATAAAATGGATGTTTTTTTCAGCATTCAAGATTTTTCGGAAGTATATCTATTTTATTTCCCTTACATTTTCTAAAAGGCGCCAATAGGCTCTAATTTATATTGAAAAAATATTGAAACTCTGTTCAGGTAAGAAGGTAAATCGTTTCAAATGCTGATACCCCGCCTTAGCTAAAGCTTTCATAATGACGCTTTCAGCCGTATAATGACCGAACAAACTGATAAAATTAAAGCCCATTCTTTTCTTGTAATCAATGATTGCAATTCGACCACCTGGTTTTAAATACCGCTTCATTTCACAAAAATACTTTTCCGGATCTTCCAGATGATGAAATACGTTTCTAAGAAAAATTAAATCACAACTCTTCTCCGGAATATTAATCTTGTCTTGATCCACATGAACCGTTTTAATATGATTGAACCCTTTTTCGCTGGCCTGCTGATCAATATAGCTTAAAAATTTATCGTTTTTATCTACCGCGTAAACCAACCCTTTCAAACTGGTTTCAGCCGCAAATTTTCCTGTATAAAACCCGCCCCCGGAACCGATATCTGCAATTACATCGCCTTTCTGGATACCCAAACCCTGGATGACCTGTTCCGGCTTGAATTTTTGAGACCCTGCACGACGATTCAACATTTCTGCACGCTTATTAATATTTAACATTTAAAATCACCTCATTTTTTGATTTCGTTTATCTTTACTTATAATATACCAACCAAATCTTTGAGCGCTCTTTGTTGAATCTTAGAATTAGCTTAAAAATAAAACTGATAGTTATTAGCTTAAAGAAAAAGAATAAAATCAAAAATCAGAAGCATTAATTTCAAATTATGTATATTGATATTTTATATATAAAAGGCTCTGGCAACATAGGGACACACCACTCGTACCTCACGGAATGTCCCCATCTTTCCTTCGCTTTTCCTGCAAACCTGTAATGTAAGTTTATTAATCGTTACATACAGATTAAAAAACGGCCTATGGAATAGATATACTGGAGGAAAATATTTGGCGAGTACGGGCTGAGGTCTTCTCGTTCCCTATATCTTTCTACGCTATGCTCATGCTTTATACCTTGTATAACCTTTTTTCAGCATTCAAAGTTTTTCGGAAGTATATCTATTCCATTTGTATAACACTTCATTGAAAGTTATATATCCTGGCTTTGCTGCTCAAATAAAAAAGAAGTTAAGCATTAACACTCAACTTCCTCACTCAAAGGTAAAACGATGATCATTTTTGTTCCTTCTCCTAATGCACTTTCAACCTCAATGTCTCCTTCATGGCGTTCAATAATTTTCTTCACAAGCGATAATCCCAAGCCGCTTCCGCCCGTCTTTTTATGCCTGGCTGAATCAACCCGATAAAACCGGTCAAAAATCCGTTCTTGATCCGTTTCAGGAATTCCGATCCCATCATCAATCATTTCAACCCTTGCTTGCTCACCGCATCTTTCACAATTAATCCGAATCATGCCCCCTGGATCTGTATATTTAATACTGTTCTCAACCAGCGCCCGAAGCATTTGCAGAATAAGTCTCGGATCACCTATGATTTTTACCGATTCATTCCTATCACTTTTTATAATCCTTTGCTCCGTAATCAACCTCGTATCCTTTATCAATTTATCAATCAATTCATTCAGTTGAATGGTTTGCGGCTCATAAAGCAACCTTTCCTGATCGGCTCTAGCCAAAAACAGTAAATTCTCGATCAAACTTTTCATATGATAAGTCTCTTCCGTCATGGATTGCAACGATTCTTCCAAAAGTTCCTGATCATCTTTGCCCCACGCATTTAAAATATCCAAATACCCCTGCATGACCGAAACAGGCGTTCTTAATTCATGGGATGCATTCGATACAAACCGCTTTTGTTTTTCAAATGCATCTTCCAATCTGGTAATCATCCCATTCAAAGCCTCTTCTAAATTTGATAATTCATCCGGATGATCGGATATCGCCACCCGCTTACTTAAATCATTGGAATCTGCAATCACTTTTGCCAGCTGTGTCATCTGATTAACCTGACCGACAAACTTACGACTGATCATTTTTCCAATGGCTTTAGAAATCCATGTACAGTAAACTGCTGCCAGCAGGAACAGCCATGCTTTGTTGATCATCATTCTCTCAAAAACAACAAATAAGATTCCAAATAAGAGAAAAGAGAGCATCAGCATGACCCGTATCAGCATTGAAATCTTATGTTCAATACAATATTTACGAGTAATTCTTTTTTGAGTGTCTTTTTTTGATCGTTTATCGAATAACATAGCCAACCCCACGCACCGTTTCAATCAGTTTGATATGAAACGGCTTATCAATTTTATCCCGAATATACTTAATATAAACATCTAACACATTATCATTGCCAAAATAATCATATCCCCACACTTTTTCCAGAATTTTCTCTCTAGAGAGGACGATCCCCCGATTCTCAGCTAAAAATACCAGCAAATCAAACTCTCTTTTGGTTAAATTAATCGGTTTTCCCCCTCTTGATACTTCATAAGTACTCAAACAAATTTCCAGATCCTCAATCTTGATTTGAGGATGATCTTCTTCTTTGACAGTCGCTCGCAACTGAACACGTACCCGCGCTAAAAGTTCCTCCATATCAAACGGCTTGGTCACATAATCATTCGCCCCAAAATCTAGACCAATAATCTTATCCGTCACATCATCCTTTGCTGTCAGCATGATAATCGGAACCTGTGAAAATGTGCGGATCTTTCTGCATAATTCCAGACCATTTATTTTCGGAATCATAATGTCTAATAAAACAAGGTCATATGACGCTGTTTTTATTTTCTGAAATGCGGTTTCCCCATCAAACGCCTTCTCTACTTTGTACCCCGAATGCTGCAGCTGAAGCTCAACAATCCGGGCAATCTTCTGATCATCTTCCACAATTAGAATTTTATTTTCCATAAGCCTATCCCCTTCATGTTGATATCACTCATTGGATGATATTGTAAACTATTCGACACACATAATACCAACCCTTTTTTGTGTTTTTAAAGGATGCAAACTATTTTTAATCTAATTTTATCGCTTCCATGTTATAATATTGAAAGTCAGGTAAAATTATCCCCACCGGCTCATTTATTTGATCATCTGATAGTATAGATGTCATGCAACTTGATGCACATAAACCATTTAGGAGGCAAATGATGATCTCTTTTATTCTAAGCATCGTACTTTTAATATCAGGTTTTTTTATTTATGCCAAGATTGTAGAAAAAGTTTTTGGGGCAAATGCTAATGCTCCAACACCGGCTGTAAGACTGAATGATGGGGTAGATTATGTTCCGCTGCCACCTGCCAAAATATTTCTGATTCAATTTTTAAATATCGCCGGCATTGGCCCGATCTTTGGCGCTATTACAGGCGCCCTCTGGGGACCTGTTGCTTTTATTTGGATTGTTTTGGGATCTATCTTTGCAGGAGGCGTACATGATTACTTTTCCGGAATGCTTTCTGTCAGACATTATGGCGCCAGCATACCTGAGGTCGTAGGGGAATATTTAGGAAATGGCTTTAAACATTTTATGAGGCTGTTTTCCATAGTTGTCCTGGTTCTTGTCGGCGTTATCTTTATTCTAGGCCCAGCTGGTTTACTGACCAATCTAACCGCAGCTTCCTTAACACAAAATGTTTGGATCTATGTCATCTTCGCTTACTTCCTAATCGCAACCATTCTACCCGTTGATAAAGTCATCGGGAGAATATACCCTCTTTTTGGGGCAACATTACTGGTTATGGCTTTTGGTGTTACCATTGGGATTTTAACGCAGGGCTATCAAATCCCTGAACTGACTTTAGCCAATCTACATCCCGAGCATCTACCCATCTGGCCACTCATGTTTGTTTCTATTGCCTGCGGCGCCATATCAGGATTTCATGCCACGCAATCACCGCTGATGGCCAGGTGTATAACCCATGAAAAACAGGGGCGTACCATATTTTATGGTGCCATGATCATGGAAGGCATTGTAGCACTCATTTGGGCAGCAGCAGCCATGTCTTTCTTTGGAAGTACGGAAGCATTGGGAAAAGCAATGGCAGAGAACGGCGGTCCGGCTTATGTGGTAAATATAATTTCAAATACATTATTAGGCAAAACAGGGGGTCTGCTTGCCGTTTTAGGCGTCATTGCCTGTCCAATTACCAGCGGCGATACCGCTTTTAGAAGTGCCCGCCTAATCATTGCCGATTTCCTGAAATTTAAGCAAAAACCAATCAAAAATAGATTAATCATTAGCATCCCCCTTTTCAGCGTGGGATTTATTCTCACCAAAATACCTTTTGGCGTCGTATGGCGCTATTTTGCCTGGTCAAATCAAACCCTGGCCATGATCGTACTATGGGCTTCCGCCTCTTTTCTGGCATTGGAGGGCAGATTTCACTGGATTGCGACACTCCCTGCCCTGTTTATGACAGCTGTTTCAATCACTTATATTCTCGTCGCACCTGAAGGACTTAAACTGTCAACATCCGTTGCTTATCCCATTGGGATATTAGCATCAGCAACAGCATTTGGACTCTTTTATTCCACCACTTTGAATAAATAAAAAGGAGAAACAACAATGAATCTATTAAAGAAAACCAATAAATTGGCAGGCGATTATTTTGCAATCATTGTTATTTTAGTATCGGGTTTTGCTTTATATCACCCTCATGCATTCACTTGGGTTCTACCCCATATCATATTTCTTCTAGGTGTTATCATGTTTGGAATGGGCATGACCCTTAAAACATCAGACTTTAAAATCATTTTTACCAAACCCAAACCTGTCCTACTAGGTGTTATCGCTCAATATACTATTATGCCGTTATTAGCGTATGTCATTTCAACTGTCTTTAAATTACCCCCGCAACTTGCGGTAGGCGTCATATTAGTGGGAACGTGCCCCGGCGGGACCGCTTCAAATGTCATCACCTATTTAGCGAAAGGGGATGTCGCCCTTTCTGTTGCTATGACATCTGTATCCACGCTCTTAGCACCGCTGTTAACACCGCTTATCACCTTAGTTTTAGCGGGAAAATGGATCCCGATTGCTGCGGGTCCGATGTTCCTATCGATATTCAAAATGGTTTTAATTCCTGTGGTTTTGGGAATTGGGGTCAATCGGCTGTTAGGGAATAAAGGAGAGAAGATATCAACGATCCTGCCGCTCGTTTCCGTCGTATCCATCGTACTTATTATCGGCGCTGTGGTGGGGGTAAATTCGGAGAAAATATTATCAACAGCTGTAACAGTATTTGGGGTTGTTATCTTACATAATGTTTTCGGCTTAATTCTAGGATATATGATTGGTAAAAAGCTGGGTATTAGTAAAGCCAAAAGAAGAGCCATTGCCATCGAAGTGGGCATGCAAAATTCAGGGCTGGCGGTTTCACTGGCCATGGCTCATTTTACACCCCTGGCCGCCATACCGGGTGCCATATTTAGTGTTTGGCATAATATATCAGGACCTATTTTAGCCACATATTGGTCGAAAAGAAACTGAGAAAGAACCCACCCTGATTTAAAAGGTGGGTTCTTTTTTAGCCTTATTTTACGATGTACGTACTTTCGGGGAACTGTTCCAGTTGACCATCATCCGTAATCGGATTGTTGCGAATATCTAACCACAATAAATTTGCTAACGTGCTTAGCGGAGTAACGTCACTTATTTTATTGTTAGAAATAAAGAGCATTCCCAAATTAGGCAAATTACTTAAAGCATCGACGCTGCTAATCTCATTGTCAGCCAAATTTACAATCTTTAAACTAAACAAATCACTTAAAGCATCAATACAACAAATTTCATTGTTGTCCAAAGAAACTATCTTTAACTCGCTTAAATCACTGAGCGGACTGATATCGCTAATGTTATTATCAGAAAGGGACAAACTTGTAAGATGTGTGAAAGGATTAAGCAAGCTGATGTCCGATATATTATTATACTTAAGATCCAGATACTCTAAATCTGTAAAGTCACTTAAAATGTCTAAATCAGTCAGACCGCAACTCTCTAGCCCCAGGGATTTTAAATTTTCCAAACGCTGCACGATCTCTAAAGCTTCCGAAACGTTTATATTTTCTCCACCGATCGTTAATCTTTCCAACTGCATCATACGATCCAAAAAACTCAAATCACTCACATTCGTTCTTGGTATACTCAAATCGGTTAAATGCGAAAGATTGGTTAAAACACTGACATCACTGATTGTATTGTCACCCATATATAAGCGGGTTAAAACACTTAAACCACTGAGTGCACGGATGTCAGAAATCTCATTTTCATTAAGAAACAAAACCTTTAAACCTGTAAGCCCGCTTAAAGAAGTCACATCGCTAATATCATTTTTTGTCAAATACAATTTCTGCAAAGAAACCAAGTTTTCAATCCCAGCAAGTTCCTTAATATGACTCTCATATAAATCCAATTCCGTTATGTTTTCTACATCACTTTTAAGAATATCTCCTGTTGGTTGATCGATTTTCTCTCTAATGACTTGTTCCAGATTAACATCAACAAAAGTAATGGGTTGATCAACCGTTGTGGTAAACTGCATCACCACCCCCTGATTCAACGGAATGCCATCCACAGAGCAAATGGCTTGATCAATAGACAGAGAATAGGTTACCCCATAATCATAATAGTTTACAGGCGACACAATAACC
Organism: Clostridia bacterium; assembly: GCA_030625885.1. GTDB lineage: Bacteria > Bacillota > DAOUPZ01 > DAOUPZ01 > DAOUPZ01 > DAOUPZ01. Next base: position 36,694 of record DAOUPZ010000015.1, on the reverse strand, counting down.
TGTTTAGGATCAACTCCCGGTGATAACTCAACTGTAAATGTATGACCTTCCTGATCAACCACGCGAATAACGTCATTGCTAACCGTTGTAAAATCAACCGCTTTATTAAAATCAATGGTCCATACTTTATTAATTGGCACATCAAATTTATCTTCCAAATTAACATATTGCTCCTGTGCTAGAGCCATACGGTTTGTACAAAAAACCCAAACCAGCAGCAAAAACAGGATGCCTGCCCAGTGTGTTTTAAAACACTTTTTACCTATCATTTAAACGCCTCCCATTATCAGTAATAATCATATTATTCCTGCAATGGTCTGGATATTCCTGCTAAATATTGCGAAATTTTTACTTCTTTGATTACTAATTCCCCTGATTACCTCACCTCTACCGCTTCCCCAATAGACAGCAGATAAAGATAGCTTTCTTTCACCCTTTTGCCCTGAATCCGTTCCAGCGCTTCTTTATATAAGAGAAGCTGCGTCCTGTATTTCTCTAGCACATCATGCTTGGTATTTTCCCCACAGATATAATCCGTCTTGTAATCCACCAAAACCAGTTCATCGCCTTCGACAAAATAAAGGTCAATCACCCCTTGAATCAACACATCTTCCTCACATTGCGTCAATCCGTCAATCACTTCACACGCTTTGCGCACCAGATTAAACGGTACTTCCCGGTATACTTTTGGCGCTTTCAAAACCCGCTGCCCCAAGTTGGAAGCAAAGAAACTCCATATTTTCCGAGCAGATGCAGCCGCCGCTTCTTCATCCAAAAGCAGTTCCTTTTTAACCATCTTATCGATTTGTTCCTGTATTTCCCCGACATCACTGACTCGCTGAAAATCCAGATGCTGCAGAACAAAGTGCATCACCGTACCCTTTTGCGCTGCTGTCAAGGGTTTCTTTTCCGCCATGAATTTAGGACTGGGCACCAGGGAAGCGGCACGCGTCCTGATGCTGTCCAAATCTTTCGCCTGCAGCTGCTTAAGCTGGGTCACGGATAATTTAGAAGGTATTTGCGATGCATCCTTATGGCTGTATTGCCAGTTAAAACGTGATGCGATGCACCCATCATCTCCAGTACCATCTTGACTGACCACATCCTGCAGCCACTTTTCAAAATCTTCCTGTGTCACCTTCAGATGACAGGTTTCCGGCTCCAGCTGTAAGCGATCCCAAATGGTAACTTGCCACCGGGAATCATCCTCAAACACCTGATCTTCCCCCCAGGACACAGCGGCCAGTTCGCGCAGCGCCTCCCCATCACTGTGGCGCATTATGACCGGGCATACCCAGTCCAGCGTATTTTTGGCTCGCGCTAAGTTAAAAGCACTGATATCTTGCGCCCACTTTTGCGCCGTTCTTGCCATATTCCTTACCGACCCTACCAAAATCAATTTATCTTTCGGCCGGGTACAGGCCACATAGAGGATGCGCATCTCTTCCGCCAAACTTTCCAGCTTAATCTGACTTTTAAGTGCCAGGCGCGCAATCGTATCCCGGTAACCTCGCAAGTCCGGATTGACATAGCGAGGGCCGATCCCAAGATCTTTATGGAGCAATATGGGGGCACTGGTATCCCTCAGGTTAAACTGTTTGCCCATCCCGGCCACAATCACCACGGGGAACTCCAGCCCCTTACTTTTATGAATGCTCATAATGCGGACCACATTGTCATTTTCCCCAAGAATTTTCGCGGTTCCCAAATCGTTACCGGAATCCTGAAGCTGATCCACAAATTGAATAAAATTAAATAAGCCGCGCAGTGAGGTGTTCTGAAACTGCTGCGCCCGCTCCAGCAAAATGCGCAGATTGGCCTGGCGCTGTTTCCCCCCGGGGGCAGCACCCACATAATAATAAAAACCGGTATCAATCAGCAGCTTCCAGATGAAAGTATCGATAGCATCCAGCCGTGCTTCTTCTTTCCACGTATTGAGCCTGCTGATAAACTGCTGCACCCGCTCCTGCAGTTCACCTGACCCATTGGCTGCATAACCTGCCAGCGCTTCATAAAAAGGCTTGCCCGGACCATGAAGCCGGATCTCAATTAAATCACGAATGGTAAATTTGCCGATGGAAGAGCGCATCACACTCAGCAGCGGAATATCCTGCCGTTTATTATCAATCACCTTCAATAAATTGAGAAACACGTTCACTTCCAGGGCCTCAAAATACCCGGTATTCACATCCGCATAAGCAGGAATACCGGCTGCTGTCAACGTTTCCAAAAACGTTGGCGCCCAGTTGCGCGTACTCCGCTGCAAGACCACAATATCCCGATAGGTGATCTCTCGCTGCACCTGTTGTTTCGCATCATAAAAAGGCTGTCCAATCAAAGACTTAATGCGCTTTGCGACCATACACGCTTCGGCTTCGATATCCCCCAGCTCTTCTAACGCGTCTTCCCCTTCATCCTGAGCGGCATTTTTCTCTAGCAAATGCAATTCCACCTCAGGATCATCCATTTCCTCCTCCTCTAATCCCTGATACAAATAGGCGTCCTCATCATAGTCGATTTCACCAAACGAACGGGACATGATATGCTGAAAAATGGTATTGACCCCATGGATAATTTCACCCCGGCTGCGGAAGTTCCGGCTTAAATCAATGCGGCGGTTTAAAGCGTTTGCTTCCCGGTCAAACGTTTCATATTTTTCCAGGAATAAAGCGGGTTCCGCCAGCCGGAAACGGTAAATACTCTGCTTAACATCCCCGACCATAAACAGATTATTTTCTCTTTTAATGAAACTTAAAATCGTTTCCTGTACCCGATTGCTGTCCTGATATTCATCGACAAATATCGCATCAAATTTCTCTCGATACCCACTCGCTACGGTTTCATCGTACAAGATGGCCAGAGCATTATGTTCCAGATCATTAAAATCAACCAGCCCTTTTTCCAGTTTCTGTGCCTGATAACGGGCGGTAAAATCATTAACAAGGTGGTTTAAGGCTTGCATCGCCGGCGCCATTTCCTGTAAATCCTGAGCATAGGATTCCGGACTGCGCGTTAATATGCCCGTTTGAATCCCCGTGATCACTTTTTTTCCATCATCTCGCAAATGCTTAGCCGCTTCTTTTAACGCTTCGTCCGCTTCTTTACCAACCCGCCCCAAACGGGTAAATTTTACGCCCGCTAACCGTTCGTAGAGTTGATCCAGCCCCTGCGCCAGTGCCGCCGTTAAATCATCTACCATCTCTAGATCCGCCGCTATCGCTTTTTGATACCCATCCGGCCCGCCCGGCATTTCCGTCAGGTGATAGGCTTCACTAAACAACGCTTTGGCTCCCGCTAATTCCATGTTTAATTGCGCTTTGATCACCTGCACCCACTGACTTTGCTCTAAATCCTCCGGCTGCAAATCAAACATACCTGTTTTTTCCGCCAACCACTGTAAAGGATACGGCTGACTCTGAATAAATTCAAAGCAGCGCAAAACCAGTTCCTGCAGCACCGTATCATCTTTATTGCCCCCAAACATCTCGCCCAAACGAATAAATCCCGCTTCATGATCATCATAAGCAGCTGCAAAACTTTCCTGCAGCGCTTCCCACTTGAGCAACGTCGTTTCCGTATCATCCCCGATTCTAAAGTTGGGGTCCATATCGATTAAATGAAAATGCTTGCGCACCACATCCATACAAAAAGCATGCAGCGTGCTGATCGCCGCCCGGCTAAGCAACTTGAGCTGGCGGCGCAGGTGCGCTTCATTTTCATTTTTCTTTTCCATCTCCGCCATGATCGCCCCGCTGATTCTTTCCCGCATTTCTCCCGCAGCAGCATGAGTAAAGGTCACGATCAACATCCGGTCGATATCCATACGATCCTCCATGATCAGCCGGATAATCCGTTCCACTAGTACGGCCGTCTTACCAGAGCCAGCCGCAGCCGCGACCAGCAGATTGCTGCCGCGTGCCGCAATCGCCTGTTCCTGTTCCTTAGTCCAGTTCACCATCAACCGTCACCCCCTCTTGTGCTGTCATTCGTGCCAAAACATCTTCATCTTTTAGCGCTTTAATCACATGATAACCATTATCTTCAAACCAGCCGTCAAACTGGCAGATCGCTGCATAAGGACAATAATCACACGCTGTCTGCTGACCGTTCTTGACCGGCGCAATGCGAATATCGCCCCCCAGCAGCGCTTCACTCCGGTCTTTGACCAATCCTTTGACATGCGCGAGCAGGGCCTGAAAATCAGTTTCCCCTGCCACCGCCGAACTTTTATGAAATTTGTCTTCTTTCCCAATCGCTACCGGGATAATCTCGGAACGGGTCTGGATATCACGATCCATCCAACGCACCACCCGGATGTCCTCTAAAACCAGCCCTCTCATCTTCAGTTTTTTACGGATTTCCCGTTCAATCTCCGCATCATCCATTTCTGCGGTTTCAATGAGCGGGTCATCCAGCCGGAAATAAAAGACCCCGCCCGGTTTTAAGGATTTGCTGCTTAAAGCATCGCCGCTGTCTAAAACGGCACTCAAGTACACCATCAACTGCAGTGCCAACCCATGATAGACATCGGATAAACTGAGTTTCTTATCGCCCGATTTATAGTCAATAATCCGGACATAGCTGTCTTCACCGTTATCCAAGAGGTCAACCCGGTCTATTCTGCCTTCCAGATAAACCTTGTCCCCGCTGTCCAGCTCTAATACCAACGCCGGCAGCTGTCCTTGTGCCCCAAAACTGACTTCATGCTCCAGAGGATTAAAATCACCCTTTTTAATATGCTCCGTCAAAACCCACACCGCACGGCGCATCACCCGTTTTAAGCGGCTGACCATATTTTGATACGGTTGGCTGCTAAGCAGGATGCCATTCTCATATTTCCCAGCCAGTTCATCCATTATGCTGTCCATCAGCGCACAGCACGGTTCTTTTTCCAGTTCCCGCCACACCAATTTCTGCTGCACCAGCGATTGACTAAATTTGTTTAACGCCGCGTGGAAAATGAGCCCGATATCCGGCGCGCCGATTTCCCGTACCTGCCGTTCCTCCGGCTGTAGGCCGTATTTAACAAAATGACCAAACGGGCAGTTGCCAAACTGCTCCAACCGGGAAACACTGGCATGCAGCGGCAGCCCATACAGTGCTTGCGCCTGAAACTGCTCGATCGTATCGGTCTGGTTTTGATGGAAAAAGCCTTTAAGAACGGCTGTTTTATGAGAACACCAGTCATCCTGCTGATCATACCAGCGGTATACATCCCACCAGAAATTCGCTGCGGGCGTGCCATCCAGATGCAGCCGCAGGTTTTCAATTAAATGTTTGAAGGTCATCTGCGGGGAACACACCATTTGCAGCTGATTTTCAGGCGTATTGAGCCCATCACTTTTGATCTCTAATTGGGAAAATAATTTTTGAAAACGATCGATGAAAATAGAAGGCCGCAGCGCCTTACCTTCCCCATTTGCCAGCGCAAAACTGACCCAAAGATACGCATCGGGTTTTGTCAACGCTTGATAGATGGAAAACTGTTCTTCCGCCGCTTGCGTTTGATGATCCGTGCCCAAATCCAGCCCCTTTTCTTTGAGCCGCACTTTCTCTTCTTCCGCTAATACCCGCTCGTCGTTTTTTCCATTCGGCAGGATGCCATCGTTGACCCCCACCACAAACAACGCTTTGATGCTATGGCTTTTGGATCGCTGCATCTGTCCCACCAGTACCTGATCCAATGTCGGAGGAATCAATCCGATTTCACACGCGGAAAAACCGGCTTCCAGAATCCGCTTATATTCCCGTACCGTCACGATTTGATCCCCTAAAATTTCTACCACCTGATCCAATATCTCCATCACCGTATTCCAAATCTGCGTATTTTCCCCCACCGCTTCATGGAAACCACGCGCCCGCAAAGTTTCAATCCACGCGGTCAGCTTTTCATATATACCGCTACTGACCAGATGTTCATACAAAGCCGTGGTCATTTCCGCAACCGCCTGTTTCCCTTTGACACCCCGGGCAAATTCCATGATGGAACCCATGAATTTGTCCCGGCAGAGATTCAGTTCTGCTAAAGTTTCAGCATCCCCATACCGGAACGCTTCCTGCCACTGCTTCCCCTCAATCCCGTACTGCAAAACATAGTTTTCCAATTTTTCCACTTCATCCGCAGTCAGATCACTAAACCCGGTTTTCAGAAAGCAAAAGACAGGTTCATAGCGGTAGTTGCGGTAAACCATTTCGAGTAAAGAGAGGATATATTCAATAATGGGATGATCCATGATATCCCGCCGTTGATCCATAAAGTAAGGGATGTTGTTCTCATTGAACGTCCGCCGGATGAGGCTGGTGTAACACGCCAGATCACCGCAAACCACCGCAATGTCTTTCCAGCGATAGCCTTTATCCCGCACCAGATTGAGAATTTGCGCAGCCACATGCTCCATTTCCGTATTCGTGCCGCTCGCTGCAAATACATCCATATCACCCACCGCTTCATCATACAACTGATGGGGATACGCAAAAAACTCCCGCTCCAAATGCTGCAAACATGCGCACTTAAAGGCTGATGGATACGTCTCGTTCAGGTTGAGTGTTTCTGCCTGCAGACCATGACGCTGCGCGATTTTATCCACCCGCGCATACGTCTCCTGCACCCGTTCAAATAAATCGCTGTCCGCTTCCGCGACAGCCGGGTTAAAAGGAAAGGTAAATGTCGTCTCCCCCGCCAGCACCATGATCTGTTCAATAATTTGCAAAGTCTGCGGCGTAAAAGTCGTAAACCCGTCAATCCACACCACCGCCCCCTGCAAGCTGCCGAATTCCGCCATCCGCGCAATAAAAGCATTCACAACATCCTCATTATCTAGATAACGTCCTTCCAGATACCGGTTAAACCGCTCATAAATCACAGCAATATCCTGCAGCTTCCGGCAAGCTGCCCCGCCTGCTTCCATCATGTCCACCTTTTCCTGCAAATCCTCCGGCGAAACCGCATGCTGTTTCAACTGTCCCAAAAAATCCGCCATCCGCGCCACAAACCCGTCCTGCTTCGCCGCCTTTTGATAGATCGAAAGCTCGCCGCAGCATTCGTCCAGCACTTTGCGCAGTACCATGTTCTTCCCCTGCTGATTGATCACCGTCCGCGTACGCCCGCCGACTTCATTTAAGACGTGATGCCCCAACCGCGAAAAGCTCAAAACCTGCAGCCGCATCATTCCCGGCAGCTGCAATTTTTCAATGATATCCCGCTCGGTCTGATGGGTAATTTGCTCCGGCACCAGCAGAATTAAAGGATGTTCTTCATCCCGCTGCAAGCTTTCCTTGATTTGCTCAAAAACGTAATGTGTTTTGCCTCGGCCTGAACGGCCGAATATATATTTAATGGTCATTGTTATAGACTCCTTTGTAAGAGGTGATATGGGGGAATTCTATTTTTTGTAAATAGAATCCTGCAAAATAGAAAAACCGCCGTGGCGGTTTTTTTAGTGGGTAGCGATCAGCAGGTAGGAGGTAGGAGGTGGGAGAAGATAGGTTGCGCGTTTGTGATAGGGTGAGTTTATGGTTTAGCGTAATTTTTACTTATGATGGGTTTCAGCATATCACTTGAACTGCAGTTTCTTTAATATGTAAGCAAATTCATTATAACTACTAACTATCACTTTATCATCCATTGTATTTAGGGGCTATGTACCTATCCCCTGATCCCTTAGTTTCCTAAATATTATAATCTCATTCAATATTTGCTATCTCCCTAGCTCTACGAAATAATTCTTTTGCTTTTTCAGGTATTTCATCTATTTCAATACCTTGCCCTAAATACGTTCCTAGTTCTGGCTTACTAATATAATTGGGTTTACAAAAATCCGCTACAGCTTTTGTTATACCATTTGAAAATTTCTCCACATTTATACGTATATTTTCTATTTCTTCTTCATTCCAAAGTAATTCATTGTTTTTAGGTCTTTTATTATTTAACACTTTTACAAAAACTTCATTTTCAAATGTATCCTCAAATTCTTTATCTCCAATGAATAATACTTTTTCCTCAAAAAAATCATATACAAATTGTTTATACTCTTCTTTTTTCATCCCATCAACTAATTTGTTATGCCCAGACATCACCTTGCTTTTTCTGACATCTGTAGTATCATTATCTAAAAAAACTATAACAAACTCTCTTTTGTTTTTCATTAAAAGCTTCAAAAAATTTGTCGCAGCTCCATTACCCTCTAAATTAATCAATGTTATTCCATCTTCTGCCATAGTAGAATGATACATTTTTTTGTATGCTGAAGGAAGAAAATTCACTTCAGACTGTCCTTCTACTATAATGAAACATCTTTCGAAAAAAATATGACTATTGGATAACCCCATTTCTCTACACATTAGTTCAATAAAATTCTGGATTTCCTCGTCTCCAAATGATTTTAAATATTCAACAATTGTACTACCACTACCATTTCTTTTAATAAGATTTATCGAATTTGCAGGTGATGAATCTATCATAAAAAGTGAATGGGTACATATAAGAACTTGATTTTTTTGATTTGTTTCATCTACAATAGATTTTATTGTTTTGTATAACTTTCTCTGTGCTTCAATATGTAGATTATTATCTGGTTCATCATAGCATCGTATTGCATATTCATGATCAATACCAGCAACAACTTCTTTATTCCATTCAAAAATAGCCATGAAAATACGTTTTTTAGTTCCAAATCCTCTATTGTCTATGTAATGAAAAAGCCCTGTTTCATCTTTCACCCTTATCGGTGATTGTTTTAATCCTGAACTCAAATCAATTTCAGGTTCAATGGTTATATCTAATATTTTATCATTGTACTTTTGGATATGCTTTTTGAACTGCTGAGCAGACTCAACAATTTTTAACCTTACTTCTTCCAAAATAGTTTTTAAACCCTCATCCTTTAAGTGATATGTTCCATCTTCTCTCTTAGTATATATCTCATTTTTAAAAACCTCTTGTAATACCTTGAATATCATATTATTTGGGTTCTTATAATCATCAACATTATATCTTATAAATTTAGGGAGGAATCCCTTAATTGTCATAAACTGAATTTCTATCCACTCAAATGAATATGGAATTTCAGTTTCTTCCATATATTTTTTTATAGCTATCTTTCGTAAATCTTGATTATTTTCTTTTCGTAGCCCTAAATCCTCTAAAAAATCTTTTAATTTTCCTGCATTCATACTCTCATATTCATAAAATCTATCATCGCTATATTTTTTTGAATAATAATATGTATTGTTATTTTCTGTGGTAAAAACTTTTTTCAATATTAAATCTTTTTTATCATCTAAATAACTTGCAAGTGCTTCTTTTTCGTTTGTATCTAAAGAAAACTTTATCTCACCAATAATTCTTTCTTGAGCAACTTCTTGTGGTGTATCATCTGCTGAGTTAATTTCTATTGATCTATAATAATCGTCTACTTTGGGAATAGAATTTGTTAGCATAATTTCTAAAAAGTCAATAATTGCAGTTTTCCCACTATCATTTTCTCCTATAATAGTTGTCAAATCATGAAAAGGCATATCTTTTATACTCTTATGGCACTTATAATTTTGAATGCTAATTGATTTTATTTTCATACCTACGCATCCTTCCAAACAGGCTATACTCTGAACAAAATGCTACGCATACCCCTGTCATTATGATTATATTTATCATTGATTTCGAAGTGATCATCCAAAACTTCAATATCTTCAATATCTTCAAATAAAAATAATCTCCATGCCGGCAGGTTTCCAGACGAACTATATCCACCAATTTGATATGCTCTAAGAGATTCGTTACCTTTTGTGTTGATTCCCACTAAATATGGCTCAATTATTCTTAAAACTCCTTTGTACATCAATGATACCTTTTTTCTCTCTTTAATAGCTGTTTCTAATTTAGATAAAACCATAAACTTCCCTCCACTTCCGTAACATTATATAAATTAGGGATAATTATTGAAACAAATGGACACGAGGACAGGTTTATTATCCCAATAGAAATAAGTGTAATATTATTGCACTTCCTCTATCCAATAATATCAATAATTGTATTATATTGTAATGTATTCGGCACTAATAATAGAATTCCTTGTAAGATTTTGATAAATTTTACCTAGATGCTCTATTTTGCATTTACAATTGCTCTTGCAACATGGGGACACACCACTCGTACCTCATGGAATGTCCCCATCCCGCCTTCGCTTTTCCAGCAAACCCGCAATGTAAAATCATTATTACAAGCTACATGATATCCAATGTCAAAAATAAAATTATTATAGTGAACGCATTAAATATTTTCTTAGAATTTAATTTCAGAGGGCAGTTAGTTAGTTGGAAAGTTGGTTAATGCGAACCCTTTGTCTGCTAAAGCAAACACAACATTGGGCATGGTTATGCTGAAAGGCAGCTTATCGCGTCGGTGGCTTGCTTAGTATCAAATACTCTCCACCCTACCTCATGAGTAACATTTTTCCATCTGGTACAAACTTCTTTAGCTTAGAAGGTAACTGGAAGCATAACCATACCCATGCACAAACTTAAGCAAGCAGGGATGGGGCGGTTATCTTCCCCAGCAAACTCCCCGCTACCAATAAAAAATGAGCCGCTAAAATCACCAGCGACTCCTAATCATTAACCATCCAATTTTATTTAGAATCATCTTTTCCCTTTGCTTCCTTCTTTGCCATCTCCATTCCAATTTTCATAGCATCAATAATCTTTCTTTTTGTTTCTTCCGAAACCAGTTCCCCATTTAAAAGCAAACCTTCCGTATTTAGAAGGGCTGTTTCAATATCCTGAAGTATTTTCTCGATTTCTTTATGAGCTATGAGTTGATTTTCGTAACCTTTGGGATAACGAATGTTAGTTTCCCCTAACAGCCAATCAATACTTATCTCAAAAAAGTTAGCCAGTTTTTTTAATACTTCCTGGTCAGGAAACCTTTCATCTGTTTCATAACGACCAATTGTCGCTCTAGCAACTTTTGCAATTTTCGCCAAATCCTCTTGTGTCATTTTTCGCTCAAGCCGTAATTCTCTTAAACGATTCCCAAAACCCATAAAATCACCTCTATATGAAATATAACACTGTTGGTATGTTATAAAAATATCATGCACCAATAAGACGAATTTATTACAAAAAGTTCATTGACTTGTGACTGTTCGGTGCTATAATAGTGTTAGCCATACCGAATAGTCACTAAATAAAATACTCAAAAGATATTTATCAAAGCAGTAAAACCGTCTACAGCATATTTGAAAAGAATTTAAAAAGGGGATACCCAAAATGGAGAATAAGAGAATGAAAGAGGAAATTTTACTAAATGACATTGAAAAATTAAGAGAGAATTTAAATAATTTATTATACCCTAATAAAGATTGCAAATTATGTGATAATGAATTTATATATTTAAGTCAAATACTAGATGAACTGATAGTGGAATATATGAAAAATAGGCCAAAAGATGATAGCCCTTAGAAACTAAAAAAACCCCTACGGGGTTTTTCTTAGGAAAAAATGAGAAACGTCTTTCAAAATAGCACAAACTTAAGCAAGTGGGCGTAACACCCTACTCACCATGCAAAAAGGGACACACCATGCTCTCGCATAGAATGTCCCCCTTTTGCCTATATCCTTAAAATATAATGTCTATTTCTACCTTCACCTTTTTGTATTATAAGCCCTTTTTCTTTTAATATTATAAATATTCTTCTAACTTGCGCTGGTGAAAGTTTAGTAATTTTAACTGCCTCTTTATTTGAAACGGTATTATTTTCTTGCAAAAATTTAATTATCAATTTCTCATTTTTATTTAATTCACTCGTTATCCGCTCATTAATTCGCTCATTTATCCGCTCATTATCCATTTTATCTGTCATAAAAATAATCTTAAATATGTCTTCCTCTAAAATTTGAGGTTCATATCCAAAATAGGCTTTTCCATACTTATGAATATTTCTAACACCTGAGCCAAGTTCATCGACTAAGCCCATTTCTTTGAAGAATTTTGCTATAGTTGGATTTTTGGGGAAAGGTGAAGGATTTATTGAAATTATTCAACAATTACAAACTCCACCTTACTTCCTATAGGCATAGAATCGGTTTTACCTTTTTGTCTGGCACGATTCACCAAAACAAGCGGGGATAGGGCATTATCTCACCATGCAAAATGAGGACACACCACGCTACCGCATGGAATGTCCCCTTTTTGCATTAGTTGATGCTTTATCCTCAATCTTTTCTCTTCCCTCTTCATTTCTTCCCTCTAACCACTAATTCTCCTCAATCTCAATTTTTACCCTGATGTTCTGCCTTAAGCTCAAATGTTTCCTCTTTTTCCTTCCATCTGATGGTCATCGTATAAACCGAATTTTCATCTGACCTGGAACCATTACCTCCCGTATGTGAACCATAAATATAACCGTCTTGATCCAAGGATTTTCCAGATGAACTTTGTGAGCTACCCATTTCATCGGTAAATTTATAAGAAATTTCACCAACATTTTCAATATCACTTTTTTTATATTTTAAAATGGGGCGTTCCCAATGATATTGGTCATAATCAATACTTCCATTCTCATGTATGTATTCATTCTCATAGTATTTCAACTCAATTGTTGCTTCCCAATCTATACCTTCTCCCTTAAAAGTCATATATTTTCCATCGTTAAGTTTTTCGAAAACAATATCACCAATATTTTTAATTTGATGAACACTACTTATTATATCTTCTTTTGAATACTCTTCTATTGAATACGCACCCGAAATAATGACGTTCTTCGCTTCACATTTATATGGCATAGCCGGTTCTTTTGCAAATAATTTTTCAAATTCCTCCCGTTTTTTCTCATATTCATCACCTGCTTTTTGACGCTCTGAGTAGGAATCAAAAATATATACAAATGTATCATTATTATTAATATTCGTCATTTTAAATAATTTCGGCTTAATCCCATTCAAAGTTAATATATCGGGAACGGGTTGCTCGCTTTTTTTCAGCATGATACCGCTTTCAGAAAATGTCGCTGTTATCTTATTTAAGGTAAGAAAGCCATCGCTTGTAACCTCTTGATCAGCGCTGCAACCCGACATGAAAACAACAAGAACCATGATAATAATGCTCAATTTATATCTCATATCCATTCCTCCCCTGATCTTTTTAACGTTATACATCATGTATTTCTTAATACCTGAAAAATTGTTCTATTTAATATAATGTGCGTCGTCTCCATAATATTCAACGGCTATTAACTCGCCATTTCCCCCAAAGGCTCTAACATATACCATATCTTTAAGACGATAGTTTTTATCATTTTTTCCATAAAACACGCCATGGTTATCCTTAATTTCTCTTAACATGAAAACATCTGTATGTTCTGAAACAAATTTTAAATCAGGGATAATCCCTTGATCTTCATAGTTCTTTTTATTTCCCCCTAATGCGATATATTTTATCTGGGGGTCTTCAGTATAAACTATAAAAAAGTATTCCTTCTCACGGCATCCACCATTAAATAAAAATGGTTCGCCGTCTTGAACTTCAGGAGAATGTTGATAATTACATCTCCATAATATCCTGCCAAACCCCCTCCATAAATCAGCTATTCCCAGCGTGTTTTGATCCTGGTATTTGAATGTCGCTATTTCGGAATTGTTATATTTATAGGTAGATAAAATTTGAACATCTGTATCTGCTTTGAATTCTATTGCTGCCTTTTTAGTAAATCTAAAACCCGCGTCAAAATAGATTAATAGATTTATAATTAAGAAAACAAGGATAATTTTATATACTTTCATTCTTCTTCTCCTTCAAATATTTTTCAACAATTGTATCGATATTGTTAAGCCATTTTTCATATTTATTAATTTGCTTTTGGATATAATGGGTATCCAATATTTCCGCTAATTTAATATCGTCATTATAATCAACAATATCTTTTTCAATATACCAATTCCCTTTATATTTTTTAAAAATTGTTATCCGGTCATATTCAACCTTGCATTGTCTTATTACAGGGTTTTGTGTAAATTGTATTGAGTCATGCGGTTTTGAATGAAGAATAAATGTATGAAATAATAAAAAATCATTTTTATAGCCAGCACCAAAACCAAAACATTTCATTTTTTCATCTGTTTTTTCATACCATTCCAGGTTATATTGATCTCTTAACTGAGTATATTGCTTCATCTCTTCATTTTTTATCAGGCCATCATAATTTTGCATTTCTCGTTTTGAAATTACATCATGCTTGAGACGATCATACTGACTCATCACTTGTTTGGCATCATTCGAATTTATATTATACCAAATTAAAATATTAGGTAATGTCAAAATAATCAAAAGAATTGTAACCGTAATTGGCAGTTCTTTATCTTTCACACTATCACCTCAAAATAAAATATCTATTTTCAATCCTATGCAGAAAAATATATCTTATCTATGTCTCACAGCAAATTTTACTTATAAAGAATTTAGTAGTATCACCACTCTTATCTCATATTATCATAAATTACAATAAAATGAAATGTTGTAAAATATAAGCAATCAGGGGGGGCGGTTCTTGCTTGCTTAATCCTCCTAGTAACGTCCTACTCACCATGAAAAATGGGGACACGCACGCTCTCGCGCAAAATGTCCCCTTTTTGCATTACTACTATACCTAACCATTGATCATCTCTTACTAGATCCCCTTCTACCTTTTTTCCCAGCAACCAATTTTTGTACTTCTTCTACATGCTCAATCGGTACAGGCATTAAAATATAATGAGCTGCTTTCATCTTTCAACTACTATTTAATCTTATACTTCCACCTAACCAACTTTATTTTAAAATAAATGAAAAATATTTAATGTATTCTATATAATATGCTATAATTCCCTTGTAAGTAAACCGTAATAGCTAATATTATTCAGCAAAAAGGAAGGGGCTTTAAAATGAAATTGAATAAACTCGGAGTAATATTTTTAATATTTGGTTGTGTTTTTTCAATCATTATAATTAACATTTGCTATTATACTAAAGTTTTCCAAATTTTTAATGAAAATATAGCATTTATATTTCTTAATATAGGCTTTAGCTCTTTAGGGCTCATTCTTATAATTAAAGATTTGGTAAATGACATCAATAAATAATCTTCTTTTTAAACGTCATATTCCTAAAAACTGAACAATCAAAAAAAACCGTATGATTCAGAATTGAATTTTACGGTTTTTTTATGTCGTATTTCAAATATAATGCACCACGGCCCTATTTGCTTAATTTTCTCCCCTCTGCCCCAAAAAGTTTATCCGCTACTTAATAACCCTTTATCTTAAAACGGATGATGAGCCATTAACAGAAGAAGACTTAAAAAACATAGAAAAAGCTAAAAAAGAACTAGAAATAGGGAAAGTTGAATCCTGGGATCAGATCAAACAGGCGATGGAAATCTTAACTCCTTTATAAATTACGTGTATTATACTTTAACTCTACTTTATTTTAATACTTTGAACAAAATCAGCATTTACAAGTTCGTTACCCTTATTCGTTTCAACCTCTATCCAATTTTCATTGACATCCATTATTTTTCCGATTACAGTTGTCCCAAATGATCCCGTAGATATCTTACAATTCTTTCCGATATATTTTTTAATAACTTCGTTTGTCATAATCATTACACCCTTCCCCTTTTTACTTTCAAATATATTAATTTTCTTATTTGTTGCTGTTGGGGAAAAATAATAAAAAACAATATAAACATTGGCATATATATCGCAATCCATGTTGATGAGTTCAATCACATCTAACCTCCGTTCAACATGCATAATAAAATTCCTTGAAATATTTTGATAAAGCCTGTCCCCTTGTCCCTTAATGTAACCCATTTGTAACCATTTACAGCGCTTTTTGTAACTGTTTTGTAATCACTTATCCTAGGATTCTTTATACAATAAAGATAGCAAAACACATAGGAGGGAATTATAATGAAAAAAAGAAAATGGTTAAAAGTATCTTCTGTACTACTACTAAGCGGGTTTTTAACTTTTGGCTCATTCCATGCTCTGCAGGCAAAAGCTGCTACAAATGACTTTAAAATCGGAGAAAAGTTTACAATATCAGAACTTAACATGGGCGATCAAGCTTATATCATTGATTACAAGGAATCTGATGTGACAGGAGACAATACAAAAGATAAGGTCATATTAGTAGGGAACATGGATGTAAGCTCATTTTTTATAGACGATTTAACAATCGTAGTCCAAGATGGAAAATCAAAGAAATATTCAAAAGCAACCTATGAAGGGTTCTGTGGCTATCCAAGTGAAAATCCTTTATTCATAGGCGATTTTACAGGAGATAAAACAGCAGATGTAATGGTAACCGCAGCTACCGGTGGCAGCGGCGGCTTTACCAATCATATGATTGCCAGCTTTAAAGATAACAAACCTCAAGTCATTTTTGATGAAGAAGATAATGAAGGTATACAAATCGAAGGAAAATTCATAGATGGATTCAAAGCAGCGTTAACTGTAAAAAATATCAATCAATCATTTACATTAGATTTAAATGCTAAGAAAGATCATTATATTAATTCAGGAATCTACGACGAGTCTGGAAAGCTCTTGACAGAAACAGAACCATTTATGGGTCCATTTGGTTTTTTAGAACCTGCACCTATGGATATTAATGGTGTACATACGTTAAGGGGTAGTCAAAGATTAGTGGGTTATTACAATGCAGATACGCTTTCTTTCATTAATTCTGTTCTAAAATACGAAGATGGGAACTGGGAAATAAAAGAATTACAGTATTCAACTTATCTTGTTAAAGAATAAACAAACAAGCAAGCGGGGACAGTTCTCGCTTGCTTGTTTTTGCCAAAATGGGCAGTGGTTATTTAATGGGTATCTCAATTATATCATTATATGTTTTCGGATAAACTATTTTATTGATTTGTAATTCAAGGTTCTTCCCTGTTCCTTTAAATTTTAAAATCCTTTCGTAGGTTATCTTTGCTTTATTCTCTTCTTTCACAATGACTTTGTCGTATCCTTTTTCAATAACCTCATCTAAGGGACTTAACACATGATCAATTTTTAAAAATACATCATCTAACAATACACTTTCCTCTGTCACCAATGTGATATACGTATAACCTTCATCCTGATAAACATTTTTTATAATCATTTCTTGACCCATTATATCTGTCGTTAACGATTTCATATCAACCTGCAACTCGATCTTTTTGGATAGTTCCTGAGTATTTTGTAATTTAACAACCTTTAACTCCAGTTTCTCTATATCCCTTGGCAAGGCATCATACCTTAATTCTAATTCAATATCTCCTCCTGACGAGCTAGAGCCACTTCCTAATCGATCCACTTCAGTTCCATTTGCTAAAAGATTGATCTCATATAAAGCATGTAAATCTCTGTCCCGCACCCTATCTTGAGCCTTGTCAACGAGCTTCTCTAGAGAAGCTTTGATTACAGTTGAGGTTGGCGTTGCACGAATAGAATGGATCTTTAAATTTCTATCCTCAAACGTATAGGTTTTATTAATTGTTTGCTTAATCGTGTGTCCCATTGCTTTCATTCTATCTAAAGTAAAGTCTATCTTCCCTTCTTGAGGCTTACCATTAATTATAAAGTGAAAATTAAAGCTCATATTCTTTTCAAAAAAATGGGGCGGTTCAAATTCATGAACCCATTTTATCTTAGTATATTCATCGTTTGCTTTACCTTGACCACCCTGGGCATGATATTTCTGAAATAATCCGTCTATATACAATGTAGGTGTTAGCATATGATTTTCAGCAATACCTTTGGGAGCTTCAATCGTGTAAAACGCAATTAAGTTGTTAGCATCTACCATGATGCCGTCTAATGTTACTTTAATACCATTATTAAAGGTATAGCTTTTATTGATTTCTTGCCCTTTACCTTTTTCATTTAAATCCTGTAACGTACCATTAATCACTTCATCATATCCCATCAGTTTCTGACTATAATAAGCGATGGCATTAAAGTTATAGCTAAGTAACAAGAAAACTACTAAAATAGAGGCTACCAGTGCAAAGGGCTTCTTCTTTCTTCTTTTCTGATCTAAAGCCTTCTGCAACCTGATCTCCATTTCTTCCGGTACTTCTAAGTGATCGATTTGTTCCTTATAATGATTTAATGTATCTTCAATCCTTTTCATAATATTCACCTCCAATGATTTCTTTAAGTTTTCTAAGACCATTGAACACCCTGGATTTAGCTGTTCCCTCAGAAACCTTTGTTATTTCAGCAATGGTTTTATAATCAAAATCAAGAAAATATTTTAGTTTTATAACCTCCTGCTGGTCAGAATTTAAATGCTGCAAATAATTTTGAATATCAATTCTTTGCTCCTTTACCCCATAGCTTTCTTCATAAACCTGCTCAGTTAACGTATCCATGAAAATAATTTTCTTTTTGTTTTTCAATATCTTTTTGCAGCAATTGGCTAATATTGTTTTGCTCCAACTATAAAATGATTCATCCTTTTTTAAACTAGAAATTTTGTCATATAAAATGACAATCATATCTTCCAAAGCATCAAGCGCGTCATCCTTGTTGCCTGTATAAGCATAAGCAAGCTTGTAATATTCAGCCTTTTGAGACATGATTAAATGTACCAAGGCTTCCTTATCTCCTTTTTTTGCTCTCTTTATTATGTGAGATGACTCCATATTATTTATCCCTCCTACTTATAAGAGTATATAAAGAAGTAAAAAGTTCATTATTAAAGAAATAAAGCAAGCGGGGACGGTTCTCGCTTGCTTTCTAATAGGCTTTACTTAAGACTCTCTAGCATCTCTTCAAAACTTAAACCCATTTCATCTTTTATTTCTTGCTCAGCTTCCTCTTTTATTTGGTTAACAATTTTTCGATACTTCTTATAATCATCATTTATAGTCTCTAAACACGTAACAAAAATATCATCAGAGCCATCATGAGATGCACCCATTGTCTGAACCATATCTTCTGCTTTTTCCAAGTTATCCTTAACATTTTGTCTAAAAGCTTCATCTTCTTTTAGATTCTTCGCAACTGAAATAATACCATCTTTAATCTCATTCTTTACTTCGGAATCACCATTTAATATTTTCCTGACTCGCTCTGCTGCTCGTTCTCGATAAGTCAGTGTTTCACCGTTATTATTATCCATTCCTGCAATTAACGGGTGGTTTTCATCCGCCTCATCCAAATCATCTAAAAACTCCACTAGTTTTAACCATGCTCTTTTCTTTTCATCGCTATCCACCGTTACTTTCAAAAAAGGCTCATAATTGGCGACAAATACCTGACCAAAACGGCCGGGGAATAGCCGCAGTAACGTACTGGCTATATACTCTTTTTTCCCCTCCACGGAAAGTTCTAATGTTTCTTTTAGTTTCTTAATCTGTCCACCAATCCACTCATAGTCCTTTGAATGCTTCTCCATCAGACTTATTATAATCATTTTACTTTTTTCTAACTGATCAATGCTTTCATGAATCCGCTGCAAAGCTTGATTCATAACCTTGGGTATCGATTTTTTGCCCTCAATTACATTTCTGATCTCACAAACCGGGATATCTAAGGCTCTTAAAGCACCAATTAAATTAAGTTTTATAAGATCCTCTTCTGTATATTCCCGGTAGTTATTCTCAACGTTTTTTGCAGGATAAATGAGTCCTTCACTTTCGTAGTATTTAATTGCCTTTTTCGTTAACCCTGTTTTTTCAGATACCATTTTAATATTCACAGTATCACCTCCATATGAATTAAAAGCTTTCATGCTTTTAACTTAACTATAACGGTGTCTGTAAGGTACAAGTCAATCTAGAATTTTTCTATCATCTTATATTTTTAACTCGACTTGATTTTAATACTTTGAACAAAATCAGCATTTACAAGCTCGTTACCCTTATTCGTTTCAACCTCTATCCAATTTTCATTAACATCTATTATTTTTCCGATTACAGTTGTCCCAAATGATCCCGTAGATATCTTACAATTCTTTCCGATATATTTTTTAATGACCTCGTTTGTCATAATCATTACACCCTTCCTCTTTCTTATTTTTAAAGATATTAATTTTCTTATTTGTTGCTGTTGGGGAAAAATAATAAAAAACAATATAAACATTGGCATATATATCGCAATCCATGTTGATGAATTCAATCACATCTCACCTCTTGCTTCATACTTTTAATTTTTATAATCAATATAAAAGCAAAATTATCTACTCAAAGCAAGCAGGGACGGTTCTCGCTTGCTTGTTTTACAAAAAAACTATAGTCCTAATGCCTCATCAATTAAAATCACCTTAATTCGACCTTTTGGATAGGCTTTCTCCGTTATGGTCCATACATTGCATATTCTATCTGGACTATTGCAATCCATACATTGACCTGTAACTTGACACGGCATTTTAAATTCTGAATGTCTTTTGGCATTTAATGGTGCTGCAATCTCTTTTACCCGTTTCATTCCCTCATCAATACTTTCAACAATTTTATTAACACCTACAAAAATAACAA
Source organism: Clostridia bacterium (assembly GCA_030625885.1). GTDB lineage: Bacteria > Bacillota > DAOUPZ01 > DAOUPZ01 > DAOUPZ01 > DAOUPZ01. The sequence continues at coordinate 16,184 of DAOUPZ010000015.1, read as the reverse complement.
CCTTTTCAGGGCCATAAGTAATGCCTCCCACTCTATTTCCCACCATATCCAGATTAATGAGCTGCCCATTAGATGTTACTGCATTTGATCCTGTTAAAAAAAGATCACTTAGCAATGCCTTTTTTCTATTGATCATTTTTTCTTCTCTAGTAAAATGTTCTCCAAATGTCTCAATTAATTGGACATCATCCCTATCCTTTAATTTGGGTAATATTCCGGTCGCATGTAATGTCAGAGAATCTCCCCATGATACCGTGGAATGTTCTTCTTTCGCAAAGATTTCTTTCCAAAACACTTCCTCTGCTTGATAACAATTCTCTACATACCAAACTTCAAACTCATTATTTTTTAAGGCTCCAATCGTTGTTTTTATTATATCATTGGTGATATTAGTCCTTTTTTTCAATGTTTTGCCCCTCCTTTAAAGCAAGCGGGGACGATTCTCGCTTGCTTGTTTTGATATTTAATCATCATCTAACATCTCATCATTCTTTTTATTTGAAATATACTGCATTAATAATTGCATTGCATTAAACACCACAAAGAAAATGATGCCCCCTATTATTAATTCAACCGAAAAGGTATGCTCCAACCACCAATAATTAGTGGCTAAAAAAACAACAGTAGCAACACTAGCCGATAATAAAACAGTGGATTTTGATTTGGGGCTGCTGGTAAAAAGACCGGAGTTTATACGTTTACCTACTAAATAGAAGGTTACGCCAAAAAACAGTAATGCTAAGTCCCAATACCTTGAAATAGGATCTTGGAGAATAAACTGCCTGTAAAGTAAATCAAGTAAAAGACCATAATACAAGATTGTAAATCCTAAACTATTTTGCTTGCGTGCTTCTTGAATAACCCGCTCATCTTGAATTTGCTTTTTCATTCGTTTTCCTCCTCTGACCAAAATAAATCATCCAATGTTTTCTTAAGCATATGACAAATGGCTAAACATAATTTTAATGTCGGGTTGTATTTACCTTTTTCGATTAAATTGATAGTTTGCCGGGTAACGCCAATACGATCGGCTAACTGCTGCTGTGTAAGGTCATGTTCAATGCGGGCTAATTTAACATTGTTTTTCAAATAACCACCTGCCTATCAAAAAATAAAAGTATACTATATATTACATATTGTAATATATAGTATACTTAATGTCAATTATATGTTACAAACCCCTATCCTTTCCCTCTTCATTTCTTCACTCTAATTCTCTTCACTCTCAATTTTCACCTTATTGCTCTGCCTTAAGCTCAAATATTTCTTCTTTGCCGTTCCATCTGATGGTGATCTTATAAACCGAATTTTCATCCGGTCTGACACCAGAACTTTCCTCATGTACACCATAGATATAACCGTCTTGAGTCAAAAATCTTGAAGCTGAGCTTGAGCCACCCGTCTCAGCGCTAAATTCATAAGATACTTTACCAACACTCTCTATATTACTCTTTTTGTATTTTAAAACCGGTTGTTCCCAATAAACTTGGTCATATGCAATACCGCCATTTTTATCGGTATATTTATTCTCATAGTACTTGAACTCAATTCTAGCTTCCCAATCCGTACCTTCACCCTTAAACGTCATATATTTTCCATCGTTAAGTTTTTCAAAAACAGTATTACTTATATTTTTAATATGATGTTCACTGCTTATTAAATTTTTCATCGGAAACGCAACAAAGATAATGGCATTTTTCGCTTCATACTTATATGGGTTAGCCGCTTCTTTTACAAATGGTTTTATAAATTTATCCCTTCTTTTCTTATACTCATCAATTGCTTTTTTGCGCTCTAAATAGGAATCAAAAATATATACCAGTGTATCATTATTATTAATATCCGTCATTTTAAATAATTTCGGTTTAATCCCATTCAGGTTCAACACATTGGGAACCGATTTCTCACTTTTATCCAACATAATCCCGTTTTCATAAAATGCCGTTGTTATTTTGCTTATGGTGAGTAAATCGTCGTTTATAACGTCTTGATCAGCGTTACAGCCCGACATCAAAAAAGCAAAAACCATTATTAGAACAATGCCAGTTTTGAACTTCATAAACATCCTCCTCTTAACTTGATAGGTGTTAAAATAATAAAAAGCAAAATATTGTTCCTGAGGAACTAGAAATTATATCGTTGTACCCTATTCTAGCTTAAATTCAACTAAATATTCATTAAAGTATTGAACAGGAATTTTGATAAATTATAACTAAATCTCCCTAACCGGTTCCATTATGGGTTTATTAAACTCAAGTTTTTTATCTATCGATAACATGTGCATGATAAAAACAAATAAAAAGGAAATACTAAAGCCATATTATTGATTTTTCCGATTTCATAATATTAAAAATTTTAAACTATTAAATAGAATAGGGAGGCATGTAAGGTGAAATTAAAAGGATCAAAGTTTTTGGCTGTTTTAGTTATACTTCTAATGACTATTACAGCAGGGTGTAGGCAAAAAGCACCTGAAATTCAGGTAGATGAGAAAAAAGACATCGTCGAAACCAATCAACCATTAATTGCATTATTACCTCCAGAAAAAGGATATACTTGGATTTATAATGGATTTGCTGAATATTCAAGTAAGATGACATTAGATAAAATCGATAAAGATGATGAAAAAATCATGTATTATATTACTGGGGAAGTAGAGGACGTTTCAGAGGGTGAGGGCGCGGCTGATCTAAGTATCGAATTACAATATATCATCCAAGATGGTATTCTTACACAAATCAAAAAAGAAGACGCGATGTTAGACAGTGAATATAGTACGTTGCAGCTTATAAAAATGCCCTTACAAAAAGGAACAAAATGGAACCAGACAGTCACAGATAAAAAGGGTAAAAAAACGACTTTAGAATGTGAAATTACTAAAGTTGAAGAAGAAGGTGGAAAGGTTTATACCGTTTACTATCATGACCAGAACAGTAAATACTATGAAAAACGCCATTTTAAAGAAGGAACAGGTATCATTTCTTTTGAAAAGCTATGGATCAATGGAAATGGGGAAATGCCGATCGGATACGCCATTTATGCTGGGCAATCCATACCCGATACATTAGAAAATTTGAATGATAAAAACCAAGCGTATACAAAAGGGAACCTGCAAAAAATGTTAGAAGATGGCGAGTATAACCAGAATATCACCTGGGCACCCAACGAAGAATATGTAGCTTATGCCACATATGATATGGCAAACAAAAACTATATTGTGTATTTTAGTAGCGTTTATATGAAGGGTGAAATTCCTTTAAGCGATGTAATGCCCGAGCTGCCTGATCTTAAATGGTCTGATGACAGCGAGCGGATCATAATTGATGAAAAAGAACAAGGTCAAAAAGTTAAAACAACCACCATTAATATTGGAGATATTTTAAAATCCATAAAAACAGATTAGTAAAAAAACATCAGCTAAGCAGCTTAGCTGATGTTTTTGGTTGTTTTTATTACAGTCACAACATGTCCCTTGCTTCTTCCCATCTCATATGAAACACGCCCTATTTATTTGTAATGTATTCATCATTAATAATAAAACACCTTATACTATTGTTGTAAATTTCAACTAAATTCCCCTAGCCAGTGATTCCGTTTATGTGCTCTATATGTTTTTCTGAGAAATATACACAAAAAACAAGGGTTTGATAATAACCCAAACCCTTGCTAAATACTAACACTTACTTAACCCATAAATTCATATCTTCAAATTGTCCACATATATGGCAATTGTTAATCAGCGTTCCTGTATAGGTATATCCCAACTTTTTAAAGATAATATTGATTCCAGGCGACATCGCGCGTGAAATACTATAAAATGTATTGATGTTTTTTTGGCGCATGTCATTTTCCAAATAATATATTGCATAGCGCATCAGTCCTTTTCGAGTATGTTCAGTCAGCGTGGCACAATCCGTCATTTCCGCATTACCCAATTCCCAATTGACTTCAGCAGATGCTGCACTAACGAGCTTTTCTCCATGTAAAATTTTAGCAAAAATTGATTTTTGGTTTGTAATTAAATATTCTACATAATCCCGTTGCATAAGCGGTGTCGGATAACTGGCAAAAACTTCACCATATAAATCAGCTAAAGATTGAGCATCACTCGCCTCAGCCAGAGCAATAGAATACCCTTTATGAAGTTGAGGCGTGTCGTGTACCACATCAATTTTTTCAACATCATTCAGTATCTTTTGGATTGCCATACGGTTTTTGCACTCTTTTCTATACGGCTTCAAAAAATAAGACATACAATATGCGGTTTCACCTTTAAAAAATCCAGATATATGACCTTCGCATACAAACCCTTCATTTTCAAAGTATTTTTTATCTGTACTTCTGCACATCCCCCAGATTTTTTCAATTTGATTCAATTCAGCAATATGAAATCGGCACTGCCTGCATTCTTACGGGGCAATTAGGATCATCTTTATCCATAAGTGTTGCATAATAGGGTGTAATGGCCATCCTGAATCGTTCCAAACACTGGTTAATCGATTTTTCTTCCACCTCTGTCAGGTTTATAATCTCCTTTAATTCTTCTACACTCGTTATCCTATTTTTAAGCTGCCATCGCCAATCATTCTAATCTTTTACGGTAACATTTTTCCATTTTGATATTTCATTATAATCCCGCATCATCTCACACCCTTTATTAAAATTTTGGTCATAATAACGGTTTTATTATGACCAAATAAAAACTTTTTAAACAAAAAATGCCACCTCCATATAAATTAAAACCCATAAAAAAGAGACACAGAACAGTTTTACTGTCCTTGTGTCTTTTTTATAGATATCCAATGTCAAAAATAAAATTATTATAGTGAACGCATTAAATATTTTTCTTTATCGCTTCTTTCATTTTTTCTGCATATTAGCAAGAATGTTTCTCCCCTCTAACCTCTAACTCTCCTCAATCTCAACTCGTGTCCCGCAAACACCCGCTACAGCCGGCTGGACAATCAGCTTGCGGGGAATTCTCTGTTTCAATTCTTCCACATGACTGATGATCCCGACACTCAATTTCTCCGAATGCAGCCGTTCGAGCGAATTCATCACTATATCCAGCAAATCTGAGTCAAGGGTTCCGAACCCTTCATCCAGGAAAAAAAACTCCAAAGATGATTTTCCTAATTGAATATGCGACGATAGAGCCAGTGCCAGCGAAAGAGATGTCAAAAACGTCTCCCCACCCGATAATGTATGGGTCGGTCTTCTCGCGCCGCCATTGAAATCATCCCGCATAATAAATTCACCTTCTGTATTTAACTCCAGAGCATACCGGCCGCGTGTAATATCTTTTAATTTCCGGGAGGCATCTTTAGCAAGATAGCTTAATTGCGTTTTGGCAATAAACTCCACAAACTTTTTCCCTTTAAACAAACTTTCCAAATCTTCTAACAAGCCATATTTATGATCAACCGCTTTCTTTTCTGCTAACCAAATATTGTATTGCGCCAATTTAGCCGCTAAAACTTTTAGGTCTTTTTGCTTTTCAATTAATTGTTCTTTAATTTGATCTAAATCCGCTTTTAGCTTTTCTCTCTTTTCATGAAGTTCATGCCATGCTGCTTCTTCAATGGATTGCCCGTTTAATTTCAACAAAATACTTTCGATGTTACTGACATTAATCTTCACTTGATCATTATATTCCGTAATGGTACGACGCAGTTCTTTTATTTCTCTCTCTTCACGATAACCGCTTAATATCTCTGATACACTTTCAAAGTGATCTGCCGTCAGCTTCTCCTGTAACAATTCTTGCTCTTGTTTTAAAACTTTTTGCAGCATATCGATTGCTGCTGATTGATTGGAATAACACCGGCTTTTTCCTTCCTGCAATTTCTTTTCTGTTTCATAGCGTTCATTATAGTGTTTATAAGTATCATTAATCTCTTTTATTTCTTTTTCTACCTCTTCCAGATAAGCAACAGGCTCTTGTTTTCCACTTAATTGAGTAACTTTTTCTTTATTTTCAGCAATATTTGCTTTTTTCTCCCTGATGCTGCTTTCGTGTTTAGCTTTTTCCATTTGCAAAACGTTAACTTGCTCTGTAAAGCTCGCCTTCTGTTCTTCCAGCTTGCTAACGTCTTCCTTAATACGGTTTCCTTCTTCTTCTAATTGTTCAATTTCAATATCATTTTGACGTACCACTTTATACCGCTCAGCAACATTTTCTAACCCGAGAGCTTCTTTGGCTTCTTCATATGCCTGCAGTTTTTCCTGTATTTGTTGTTTTAATGCTTTCTCTTTGCTTTGTACTTTTTCCAGTGATGCTTCATCCTTCTCGTATGCCGCCTGTTCTGCCGCATGCTGATTGCGCAGTTCTCCCAATTCTTGTTCTAAAGATGATATTGCTTCATTATTTTTCTTAATATTACTTTCATACGCTTCAATATCTTTCTGTAATTGTTCAAATTCTGTTTGTTTTCTTTCCTGCATTTCCCGGAGGGCTGCCACATCCCTGTCAGCGATTTCTTCTTCCAGTTTTTCGATCTCCTGTGCCTTGTTTTCCTCACCTATCTGGCATGTTTTTAATTCCACATCCAGTTGACAAACCTTATCGCGCTGTAACTGACATTCATTCTCAGCATTTTCTTTATCCTGTTTGAGCTTATCTATTTCCTCACCATCATATGTACCGGCCATAACAGGATGATGTGCAGCACCGCACACCGGGCAGGGATACCCTTCCTTTAACTTCTGTGCGAGAATACCAGCCATGTTCTTTTCTTGTATTTTACTGATATTATCGCTAATCAGATCAACCTTGCTTTGCTGCTTAGCAAGCATTTCCTTATCTAATTTCAAATCATTCTCCAAAACCAGCTTTTGATTCTGTCGTTCAGCTATTTCCTGTACTAAATCCGCCCTGCTTACCGCTAAATCTGTTAATGTTTCTATTTCATGACCCAAATCCTGCAAAATCTTTTGTTGTTGGAGCAATACTTCTTTGGTACCCGGACAATCATTTTCTAAGTCTTCTTTCTTGTCCAAAATTTGTTGGTAATCTTGCTCTTTTTCATCTATTTTTCCGGTTAATTCAGCAATCTTTGCTTCTGTTTCTGTATAATTGGTTTCTAAAAAATCAATATCCTCCTGCAACCCGTCTTGTTCTTTTAGCAAAGCATTATAGCTTTCTTCTATATTATAGGCTTCACTTAATTTATTTCGTTCATCGGCAGTAATTTTTATAGCAGAAATTTTTTCTTCAATATTCTGCAATGATTCCCTCTTATCTTTTATTTCATCTGTAAATGCAAAGGACTTATCCTGTTTTTCATTTAATTCAGTTGTAACTTTTTGAAATTCTTCCTCGATATCGTGCTTTTCTTGCTCCAAATCCATCATTTTTTGATTGGTTTCTACCGCTTGTTGAAGTTGACTACGTTTTTCCAATAGGATAATTAACTCATTATTATTTCTTGCTAAGGCATCTGCCCGTTTCTGCTGCGTGATCTCTAATGTTCCGGAAATATCATCTAATTCTTTTTTTAGATGGGATAACGCTTCATTTTCTGCAGTCAATTCTTCTTCTTTTTGCTTTATTTTATTAATGCAGGGTTTGATTAGCACTGCCTTTTCTGCACGCAGTAAAGTCTGTTCTTTTGCTAAAACATCGTCTTTTTTCGTCTCAAATTGTTCTTGTTTTAACTGATATCCTTTCAGCTCCTCCTGCCACTGCCAAATCTGCTGATATTTTTCATAATCATTTTCAACATTGTCCCTAGCTTCTACCAAGCCTTTTTCTTTTTCTTGAAGTTGAATGATTTCATCTTCCAACCGTTTCTCATCCTCCGGTGCTATATCTCCCAGCGTACTTAAAGCACCATCTAATTGATCACGCTTGGCCTTCTTTTTGCTTTTATAACGGGATATTTTGGTCATCATATCTTTCCCGTACTTTTCGAGACCAAAAATACGTTCCAGCATTTCCCGCCGTCCTGCACCACTCAGCTGCAAAAATTCACTGAAATTTCCCTGAGGCAGCACAACGGAACGGGTAAAATCATCAACGGTTAACCCAATGATTTCTTCAATACCTGAATTGACCTCCTTATACCCTTGCTTGATTACCTGTGGATCATCGGGGTTGGTCATATCACAAATTAGGGCTTCCTTTGTACTGACACCATCATTATCTTTTCTTTTCAAAATTCGTTTGATTGAATACGTTTTACGGTTCTCACCATCGCCAATCGCAAAATCGTATACGACATGAATATTATCCGATAAAGCATTGACAATTCCCGTCGGTTTCTTCCCCGCACGAGGAACTTGTCCATACATGGCCAATGTAATCCCATCTAAAATCGTTGATTTGCCGCTGCCCGTAGGACCAAAGATACCAAATAACCCTCTTTCCGTGAGGCGCGTAAAGTCAATCGTTTGCTTTTCTACAAAGCTGTTTAACCCGCTAATCTTTAATTGGATCGGCTTCATCTTCGCTCCCCACCTCCTGCGCAATTTCATAAAATAAATCCATAATTTCAGCCGGCGCTTCTGCCCCTATTTTTTCTTTATAATAACGTTCAAATAACTCATCAATTTTGAACTGCTTATAATCAATCATTTCATTTCCGGATTCATCATCTTTATCAGGGAAAACCGGCGTAATCGATACGATATCTTTCCGCAAGCTTTTCATTTCTTTAATTTCTTCCTGATGTAACGGTCGATCTGTTTTGATATCCAGATAGACCCATCGCTCGCCTTCTTGATGATCCGCACATTTTTGCAGTGCTGCTTCTATACTTTCACATTCCCAAACTTCAATGGGTTTATAATTGCACAATAAAACTTCTTCTACCTGCGGCTCTTCACCCGGTTTCACGTCTACAACATAAACACATTTACTATAGTTAATTTCTGACCGACTGTACTGTATGGGAGAACCACTATAAAATGCCCGGTTCCCCATTCCCGCTACTTTTTGCGGTCGATGTAAATGTCCCAGTGCAATGTATTGGGCATCTGGCAGCATGCAGGTATCAACGGCAAAGCTGCCGCCCAGTTGAATATCTCTTTCTGAGCCGCATTCCTCCCCTTGAATCATATAAAGATGAGAGAGGGCCAGATTGATCGTATCCTGTTCAAAATGCTTGGACAGTTTTTTAAAGAACGTGCCGACACGCTCGGAGTAGCTTTTTTGCCGCACGGATTCATCCGCTTCTTCGGTTAAGATTTCATTTAAGCGCTTCTCGCTTGGATAGGGAAGGGTTAAAATAACGGCTTTTTCCCCATTAAGCTGTATCTTGATATACCCTTCCCCGGCTTCTTCAATCATCACGCTGCCGTATTCCCCGGTCATGGCCTCACTATTTGGCTTCCCCAACAATATGACGCCGTAATCACGTGCTAAAGGACTGGCTGCCATCAACCGTTCGGGACTATCATGATTTCCCGCAATCACAACAATAGGCCGTTCCCCATTTTTGGAAAGGATTTTCAACGTGTTATAAAATAATGTAACCGCTTGGGACGATGGATTGACCGTATCGTAAACATCCCCGGCAATAAGAACTAAATCCACATCTTGATTATCCGCTATTTCAATGAGCTCTTCTATAAATTTTTCCTGCTCCGGAAGTCTGCTGTATCCTTCCAGCACTTTACCTAAATGCCAATCAGAAGTATGAAGGATTTTCATCGTTTCACCTCGTTATTAAAAGTTCTATCCGTATCAACTAAATGATATTGATCGTATGATAACATGTTACACGTTATCGCCTGAAATAGCAATATTTGTATAATATTGCTATTTATTCAATATAGATCATAATAAATTTCGTAAAATTTTTCCCTCTGCTTACTATAAACAAGGAACAAGAGGACATTCCACACACACTCAGACTGTGGAATGCCCCCTTGCTCCTTGTTATAGTGCATTGGAATGACGTTTTTTTATAGTCGGATTAGCATTTTCACACGGTAATTTAGTCTCACATTTTCCACATCCAGAATATGGAGGGAAATATATTGGATCGACTACTTCTTGTATGTATTGATCACAAATTTTGTTATCTTTACCTGCCTTGCTTATTGCATGAGCAGGACAACGTGATATACATAAGCCGCACATAGTACAATATTCATATATGTCTTGATACTTTCTAGGGGTAGGCTCAAGATTTAAACTTGTAATTATACTACCAAAGCGACCTGCACAGCCTTTATTCGTAATTAGGGACTTACTTAATCCAAACGTTCCTAAGCCAGCTATAAACGCCACATGCCTTTCTGACCAGTTGCTTGTAATATCAATTATCTCAAGCCGCGAATCTAGTACAGGTGCTACGGCTTTTGCATTAGACTTCACAATTTGTTCTACAATAAACTGCCTAATGGCTTCATTACATATTTCACCTTCTTTACGTCCATAAAGCCATTCCACGGCAGGTAAACCTGCTTCACGATTAGCGCGACGTATCTGAAGAGAGAAGGGGAGAAAATATGAAATAACCGAGTTTGCCTCATGAAGCCATTGTTTAGGGCTCATATGGTGTGACCCTATAACGTGATCGTTTTTAACTTGGTCAAATAAAAGATCATCAGCCGCGGCTATCCCTACTAGAGGAGTTTCATAAATTTTTTCTATTCTCATTTGATTTATATTATTTAAAGGACTTTGCACAAGAAATTCTGAAATTAATTTGATAATATTAGATGATTCCACTATAATTATCCTCCTTGTTTTACAAAAGCAAATAGTTCAATTCTTGCTAGCTTATAAGTAATTGCCCAATTTTGTAATATATTCAATACTAATAATTAAATCCCTTGTAATGTTTTTAAGAAATTCAACTGATTTACACACTTGCCACTCAGTACTACTTACCATGCTGCTCGGCCTTAAGCTCAAATGTTTCCTCTTTATCGTTCCATCTAATGGTCATCGTACAAACCGAATTTTCATCTGCGCCGATACCACTTCCCCCATATACATCATAGATATAACCGTCTTGATCCAAAGAATCTCCAGATGAACTTGATTCACAAGATCCATTCGTAAATTCATAAGATACTTTGCCCACATCTTCAATATTGCTTTTTTTGTATTTTAAAATTGGCTGTTTCCAATGAAATTGGTCATATCCAATACGGCCATTCTCATGTGTATATTTATTTTCATAGTATTTAAACTCAATTGTCGCTTCCCAATCCGTACCTTCTCCCCTAAAAGTAATATATTTTCCATCGTTAAGTTTTTCAAAAACAATGTCGCCAATATTTTTAATTTGATGATCACTACTCACGATATCTTCTATTGAATACACAACAAAAATAATGGCATTCTTCGCTTCATATTTATATGGGATAGCCGCTTCTTTTGCAAATTGTTTTCCAAATTCCTCCATTCTTTTCTTATATTCATCAACTGCTTCTTTGCGCTCTGAATAGGAATCAAAAACATATACCAGCGTGTCATTATTATTAATATTCGTCATTTTAAATAATTTCGGCTTAATCCCGTTCAAGGTTAATATATCGGGAACGGGTTGCTCGCTTTTTTCCAGCATGATACCTCTTTCAGAAAATGCTGCTGTTATTTTGCTCACGGTGAGCAAACCATCGCTTGTAACCTCTTGATCAGCATTACAGCCCGATATGAAAATAGCAAAAAACATGATAATAATGCTCAGTTTATACTTCATAAACCCCTCCCAGTTCCTCTTTGATGGCTATCTCATTACCCTTTGCCAAAGAAATATTGAAACAATAACAACAATTATATTAAATATAACCGTATGAAAAATAATCTTTTTATCTTTTGTTTTCATGTAAGATAAGTAATTTAAGACAGTTAAACAAACAACCAGACAAAAAGAATAAATCAAAAAAGTATATATCATTATAGCTATAGGCTTGATATTAAAAATACAAAATGTAATCCCTATACTAATTGCAAAATTAACAATGAAAGGTAATTCTCTTTCTGATTTTCTAAATATATATGGATTATATTGACCCTTCTTAAATAAGTAAATATTCCTGATAATCGAATGAACAAGTATAACAATTAAAACAATCAGATAAAAATAATTTGACATCATATCTGTCCTCCAATAATGAATTTATACTTTCGTACGATGTATGGCTTAATTTATTCATCCCCTGCCTAATCAGTAATAGCGCCATCCGTTTTATTCCGCTTCAAAGGATATCAATTTATAGCCTTTATATGTTATCTTCCCATTCGTACCTTCAATAAGAGTAAAATATTGTTCCTCAGGAAAAGAAAATTCTATCGTTGTACCATCTTCCAGCTTAAATTCAACTAAATATTCATTAAAATATTGAACAGGGCTTCTAGGAGATGCCGAAACCCTGGGATTAATCCGTTTGGAAGAAATGTTTGCAAATGTCGTTTTTGTTTTAGTCATAAGATGTTTTACATAGTCTTTTAAAAATAACAAAAGTGATATTAAGATAAGTAATAATGAAATTTTAAGATGCAAGTTTTCATTCATGGTTGAATGATCCTTTCTTGTAAATTAATATTTTCCAGATGATGTAACAAACTAGTTTTCTGTATCTCACAGCAAATTTTACTTACTAAGAATTTAGTAATATCTTCACTCTCATCTTATCATATAATCCAATAAAACTAAATAATGTAAAATATAGGATGATGGGTTGAGCAGAAAACACAACTCTTCCCTTGTTTTGAACAATACAAAAAGAGACACTCCACACCCACATGTGAAATGTCCCCTTGTCTCTTATTAAAATAATCTAGTTTACTTCCTATATATTTCTTTTGAAAACGTTTTTCCATTATCATATTTGACTTCTAATACGAAACGCAATAAAGTTTTTACATTTAGAATGGCTCTGGCAACATGGGGACACACCACTCGTACCTCGTGGAATGTCCCCATCTTTCCTTCGCTTTTCCTGCAAACCTGTAATATAAGTTATTTATTGCATTACATATAATACAAGATGATTAAATTCTTGAGCCTAATTTTGATATGAAACGTGATATGAAACACCCTTTAATCTTATAAAATATCATTTATGAAGATTCTAGTGCAATATTCTAACTTTCTTTCATAATCAAGTTCAACAAAATCGGTTGGCCTAACCTCTTCGGGCTTTTTATCGAAATAATTAAGTTCACCAACTTTTAGCATCGTATAAACAAACTGCGAACAAAACATAATGTTCTTTTTATGAGAGTAGGGCAAAAGCAACCCTAATACATTATAGGAACTTCCCTGTTCGTTTATTTTTCTAATCTCTTCTAAAATCATTTCTTTCTGTTTTCTGCTTGCTTTAACTTTATAGATAATAATATTCGCATCCTGTTTTTGATTAAAAAATTCAATCATTTCCTGATTTAATCCAGGGGAATAAATATTTTCGCCGCCATTATAACTTATAATCGTTTTTAATTCTTCATCAAAAGAAAGCGAAGCATGTGAATATTCTTTTTTTGTTACTTTGCAGATGAGTTCCCCTGCTGCACTTCCTGTGCTTGATAAAACAATATATAAATAACCATTATCCAACGTATTTTTAGCAATATCAAAATAACCTTCATTTAAAGAGCTTTTGTTAATATAATTAAAGGCATTGTGCCGCGGCAGATCTTTTACTAACGCCTTTAAATCTTTTGAACCGGTTGTACCCACTTTCAATTCAGTAACCGGTTTTTTAAATTCATCGATTAGTCCTTTGGAAATCTGCTCAAAGGATTTTTTTACATCATAAAAACTAAAAGTTCTCTCAGTTGAAAACCCATCCTCATGATTAGTTCGCGTATTTATTTTTAATTTTTTTGGAATCGCTTTGATAACTAATGGAAAACTCGCGCCTTTTTCACCATCCAAATCCGTTCCTACTTGACGGTCACAATCAACTGTCAAAGCATCAGTTTGAAAATAAATCACATAAGGACTATCAAAATGTTCTCCATTAACCACTTTTAACATCAAAGGCATCAACTCATAGATTGGACATTTTTTAAATATAAGAACATCTAATAACCCATCACTCATGGAAGCAAGTGAAGCAATTTTTTTAAAACCACCGGCCGATTTGCCGTTCATTATAAGCATAAAATAAATTTCATCACGAAATTGAAATTCTTTACTCATGACGCTTACGTTAATCGGTTTTAGATTGGGCAGTTCCTCTATCCCTTTCAGGTAATACGCTAAAACGCCCAGATTATTCTTGAATCTAGGATCTGTTTTCTGGCTGATGTCAATTAAAAAACCTAAACTGGCTACATTTATAAAATACTTATCATTAACAAGACCTACATCACAATAAGTATAATTATCTCTTAAAGCGATTTCAGTCATCTCCTCAACCGTTTTGGGCAAATTAAAATATTGTGCATAATCATTAGCCGTTCCAACTGGAAAAATACTCAGAGGTAAATTAATGTTACATTGTAAAAGTCCATTTACAACCTGATTAATGGTTCCATCACCCCCTGCAACCAGAATCTTCTTATATTCATTTTCATCAATTTGAGAAAGTATATTATATAACAACTTTTGCTGATCCATTCTATAGGGTACGATTTGTAACCCCTTTTGCTGAAACCGATCAATGACATAATCCAAATAATTGACGAACACTCTATTGCCGGAAACTGGATTGTATATCAACAAAACCTTCATATTCAAGCCCCCCTAAATACTTCTAGTTCACTTAATCTTATAAATGACGTTTGCTTTCTTAAAGCTGCTCATAATCTCTTATTTATCTACTAAGTAATATATTCAATTCAATATACCTCGTAAAACCCCTTGCAATATTTTATAAATTTCAACTAACCCATAAAAAAAGCCGGGAGCAACAAAATACCCGACTATTCTAACTCATATTTCTTCTAAAAAAAGCTGATCTTTGGGAAAATCCTTTGGCCTGCGCCACTTTCACAATTTAATCTCTATCATCTTTAACATAACGAATCATTTCATCAATATTCTTCTTTCTGACGAAATTTACAGGTTGATCATAAGCAGCCAGCATACCTTTTTCATCAGCCGTCAATTCTTTTTTACTTTTAATCTTCCATTTCATTAATATCATCAGTACTTTATCAAAACGCTTCAACTTATAATAGTCAAATCCCCCTCTAAGATAAAAGAAGCTGATATATTTCTGCTGCTCTGAAGTAAAGTTTTTATTCCTCACTTCATTGATGACCGCTTCTGTAGATGATGACGCACCTGTGGCAAAAACAACGATCTTTTTGCTTTTAAGCTGATCAAGGTTTTGCGTAATCATCTTTACCCCATTGATGCCAACAGCATACAAACCGCCGCCGTAAATGATCGTGTCATAGGGTGATAGCATCTCAATGTTGACATTTGAACATTCGTAAATATCGGCGGATAACGATTCGGCAATCCATTCTGCATATTGCTTCACAAATCCTGATTTTGACTTATAGATCACTGCTGTTTTCATTTTTCTCACCTCGTATAAAGCAAGTGGGGATGGTTCTTACTTGCTTAGTAATTGTATCGTATTGCAATATATTCAATACAAATAATAAAATACCTTTTACTTCCCTTAAACAAAGATGTTTTTCACATAGCCATCTGCATCTGTTATGCTTCCATGATCTTTATAGATGTCAAGTGAAAAATATGGAAAGAAAAGAGGTTTTGCGTAATTATCTGTAGAACGATTAAATGTAGCTGAACGTTCTTGAAAACTCAATAACCTCACCAGACTCATGCTTGCCTTAAATCCCGTGGAATTATTGAGTAAATGGAAACCCAGAACAAAAGCTAATTTACAAACAAATTATTATAAGGAGGAACACCATGAAGAGAAAAATAATGCTCCTAGTCTTAATTGTCATTCTTATCCTGTCACTGACAGGCTGTGGTACTGAGAGTGAACAAATAAGCGATCTATCAATGCTTGCAGGAGGAAAAACATTTGCCGTGCCAACGGGAACCATTGCCGACCAGTTTGTGCTGGATAAATTCCCAGATGCCAAAATTAAGTATTTTAATAGTGCACTTGATTGCGCCTTAGCAGCAAAAAACAACAAAGTGGATGCGGGCGTCTATGACAAACCCATCCTGGAAAACATTGCCGCTAAAAACGGCGGTTTATCCGTCTTGCCCGAGGTACTTGTTGAAGATAACTACGGCTTTGCCGTACAACCCCAAAATAAGGAACTCAAAGCTGTTATCGATCAGGTC
>DAOUPZ010000008.1 GCA_030625885.1 Clostridia bacterium | reverse complement strand
TATTCACTTAATAATTCTCTTACTTCCATTTCAACCAACTCTAATAATTCAGGATCATCTACTTGATCTGATTTGTTTAGGAATACAACAATGTAAGGTACCCCTACCTGACGGGAAAGTAAGATGTGTTCTCTTGTTTGTGGCATAGGACCATCAGCTGCAGATACAACCAAGATGGAACCGTCCATTTGTGCTGCACCAGTGATCATGTTTTTAACGTAGTCAGCATGACCTGGACAGTCAACGTGTGCATAATGACGCGTCTCTGTTTCATACTCAACATGAGCAGTATTGATTGTAATTCCTCTTTCTCTTTCCTCAGGAGCCGCGTCAATTTCTGCGTAATCCTTAAATTCAGCGCCACCTACTGATGAAATTACTTTTGTAATGGCTGCTGTTAAAGTTGTTTTACCATGGTCAACGTGACCAATTGTTCCAATGTTAACATGTGGTTTCGTTCTTTCAAATTTTGCCTTACCCATTCTTGTACATCCTCCTTAAAATTATAATTTTAAATGATTAGCTTTAGACAATCCTTAGCCTTTTACTTTAGCGATAATTTCCTCAGCCAGCGTTTTAGGTACGGGTTCATAATGAGAAATTTCCATAGAATAAGTTGCTCTTCCCTGTGTCTTAGAACGCAAATCTGTAGCATAACCAAACATTTGCGCCAATGGCACATAAGCATTTACCACTTGCATACCATTACGAGGTTCCATTCCTTCAATACGACCCCGTCGTCCATTGACATCACCCATTACATCTCCTAAATATTCTTCGGGAGCAACCACTTCAACTTTCATAATGGGTTCTAAAATAACGGGTTGAGCCTTTTGGCAGCCATTTTTAAAGGCCATAGATCCAGCAATCTTGAAAGCCATTTCTGAGGAATCGACATCATGATATGAACCATCGTAAAGTTTTGCTTTAACATCCACAACTGGATATCCAGCTAAAATACCTGTGCTCATTGCTTCCTTGATACCATTTTCAACAGCAGGAATATATTCTTTAGGAATAGCGCCACCTACAATAGCATTTGTAAACTCGAAACCCTGTCCTGGTTCCATTGGTTCTAATTCTAACCATACATGACCATATTGACCACGTCCACCACTTTGACGGACAAACTTTCCTTCAACTTGAACTGTTTTGCGGATTGTTTCCTTGTAGGCAACCTGAGGTTTACCAATATTAGCTTCTACTTTAAATTCTCTTAAGAGACGATCAACAATGATTTCCAGATGTAATTCTCCCATCCCGGAAATAATTGTCTGTCCTGTTTCTTCATCGGTGTGTACCCGGAAGGTCGGATCTTCTTCAGCCAATTTGGCTAAGGCAACACCTAACTTATCTTGATCCGCTTTTGTTTTTGGCTCTATAGCAATATCAATTACCGGTTCAGGAAATTCCATTGATTCCAAAATTACAGGATCATCTTCATCACAAAGGGTATCTCCTGTTGTTGTATTCTTAAGTCCAACAGCAGCTGCTAAATCGCCTGCATAGACTTCAGACACTTCTTCACGATGATTGGCATGCATTTTCAGGATTCGACCAATTCTTTCTCTTTTGCCCTTAGTAGAATTATAAACATAAGAACCTGTTTTTAAAACACCTGAGTAAACTCTGAAGAAAGCCAATTTTCCTACATAAGGATCAGTTGCGATTTTAAAGGCTAATGCTGAAAATGTTTCGTTATCATCTGCAGGTTTTTCTACCATCTCATCCTCATCTGGTCTTACCCCTTTAATAGCAGGAATATCAAGCGGGGATGGCATATAATCAATGACCGCATCCAGCAATAACTGAACACCTTTGTTTTTAAATGAAGAACCGCATACAACGGGTATGATCTTCACATCAATGGTAGCCTGGCGGATTGCTGCCTTTATTTCTGTTTCTTCCAGTTCTTCTCCCTCTAAATACTTTTCCATCAATTTATCGTCTTGTTCTGCCACAGCTTCCAGTAATTCTTCCCGGTATTTTGCAGCAATATCTTGATGTTCTTCTGGGATGTCAACCACTTCTCGTTCCTGACCCAAATCATCTTTATACATAACTGCCTTTTGCGAAATCAAATCAATAATACCTCGGAAATTGTCCTCAGCACCGATTGGTATTTGAATAGGAATCGCATTTGCTTTTAGACGATCTCTGATCATATCTACGCCGCGATTGAAATCTGCTCCCGTTCGATCCATTTTATTGATGTAAGCAATTCGTGGTACACGGTATTTATCAGCTTGTCGCCATACCGTTTCAGACTGGGGTTCCACACCACCAACAGAGCAAAAAACAGCAACAGCACCATCCAA
Organism: Clostridia bacterium; assembly: GCA_030625885.1. Classification (GTDB taxonomy): domain Bacteria; phylum Bacillota; class DAOUPZ01; order DAOUPZ01; family DAOUPZ01; genus DAOUPZ01. The sequence goes on along the minus strand of DAOUPZ010000008.1, from coordinate 111,909 downwards.
AACCCGTAAGGAACGTTCTACTTCAACAGTAAAGTCCACGTGGCCGGGTGTGTCTATTATATTAATACCATGATCTCTCCAATGACAAGTTGTAGCAGCTGAGGTAATTGTAATACCTCTTTCTTGTTCCTGTACCATCCAATCCATAGTAGCAGCACCATCATGCACTTCACCCAAACGGTGAACTCGGCCAGTATAAAATAAAATTCTTTCCGTTGTTGTAGTTTTCCCAGCATCAATATGTGCCATAATACCAATATTACGTGTCTTGTTAAGCGCTATTTCTCTGCTCACTATTTTCATCCTTTCTTTTTCTGTTCAAGAAAAAACCATTACCATCTATAATGTGCAAAGGCTTTGTTAGCTTCTGCCATTTTATGGGTATCTTCTTTCTTTTTAACAGATGCACCTGTATTATTAGCAGCATCCATAATTTCAGCAGCTAATCTTTCTTTCATGGTTTTTTCGCCGCGCTTCTTAGTATAAGTTAACAACCAACGTAATCCTAAAGTTTGACGACGATCCGGTTTTACTTCAATTGGCACTTGGTAAGTTGCCCCACCAACCCGTCTTGATTTCACTTCTAAAACCGGCATAATATTCTTTATTGCTTCTTCAAACACTTCCATTGGATCTTTATCTGTTTTACTTTCAATGATTTCAAAAGCATTATAGGCAATAGATTCTGCTACACCCTTCTTCCCATCTAACATGATGGTATTAATGAGCTTTGAAATCAACTCACTATTATATTTAGGATCAGCTAAAACCTCTCTCTTAGGTATATTCCCTCTTCTAGGCATTCATTTCCCCCCTTTGTTGCCATTGATAATTTTTAAGCGACTCGTGTTATTATCAAATTATTTTTTGGGTCTTTTGGAACCATATTTTGACCGTGATTGCTTGCGATCTTGAACACCTGATGTATCAAGCGCACCACGAACAATATGATAACGAACCCCAGGTAAATCCTTTACTCTTCCACCCCTAATTAGAACAACGGAGTGTTCTTGCAGGTTATGACCTATTCCTGGGATATAGGAAGTTACTTCAATCCCATTCGTTAGCCGTACTCTGGCCACCTTTCTTAAGGCTGAATTAGGCTTTTTAGGAGTAGTCGTATAAACTCTTGTACATACGCCTCTTTTTTGTGGGCATTCCTTTAAAGCTGGCGCAGTTGATTTTTTTTCTGAAACTTCTCTCCCTTTTCTTACTAATTGGCTAATAGTTGGCACTTTGCACACACCTCCTTCCTCCCAATGTATAAACAAAAGAAAAGCTCTTGCCCCTCTGCTTTGCACGACAAAGGGGCAAAAACAAATTCTAATCCTACTTTCCCAAGATCGCAGCAACAGCTGCTTTCACTTTTATCCCACACATTTGACCTAATTCATGCATACTATTAACAAAAACAATTTCCACCTGCTTTGTTTGAGCCAATTGCTGTATGGGCTGGATTACATGGTCTTCTGCATCTTTTGCAATATAAACCTTATCCACATGTTCACTATGTTTTTCAAGTGATTTTATTGTTTGTTTCGTACCTACAACCTTTTTTTGAGCCTTTTTCAGCTCTTCAATACTCAATCTTATGCCTCCCTGCTTCTATCTCTCAATTCCAATATAGAAGAAAGAAATTTTGCGCACTCAGCAAGTGTACCATTATAAAGCTAAAGTGTCAAGGGTTTTGAACCTATTTTTCTATAACTTTAACTGTTTTGGTTTGGTTCTTCATCCGCCTGATGTATTTCTACACGTTGACACTTAGGCATCCCTGTTCCTGCTGGAATCAGCTTCCCAATTATAACATTTTCCTTCAATCCTACTAAATCATCACGCTTCCCTTTCATTGCCGCATCCGTTAACACACGAGTCGTTTCCTGGAATGAAGCTGCAGATAAGAAAGAGTCTGTAGCCAATGAAGCCTTGGTAATTCCTAGAAGAACAGAACGTGCGACAGCTGGTTCTCCATCCAACTCTCTTGCCTTTTGGTTTTCCGCTTCAAACTCAAAAATATCAACTAAACCCCCAGGTAACAAACGTGCATCTCCGGCATCTTCAACTTTTACCTTACGAAGCATCTGACGAACAATCACCTCAATATGCTTGTCGTTAATATGAACACCTTGCATACGATATACCTTTTGAACTTCCTGAAGTAAATAGGTCTGAACACCACGAACACCTTTTACACTAAGCATATCGTGAGGATTAATAGATCCTTCTGTTAACTCATCTCCAGCCTCAACCCTCATGTCGTTTTTAACTTTTATACGAGCTCCAAAAGGAATGGTATACAGTTTACTTTCTCCTTGCTCTGGAATCACTTCAACCTCTTTTTTTGTTTTCGTTTCCCTTACTTTAACAATCCCATCAAATTCAGCAATAATAGCTTGCCCTTTTGGTTTTCTAGCCTCAAAAAGTTCTTCAATCCGAGGAAGACCTTGAGTAATATCATCTCCGGCAACCCCACCTGTGTGGAATGTACGCATTGTAAGCTGCGTACCAGGCTCACCAATAGATTGAGCAGCAATGATTCCAACTGCCTCCCCAATATCTACCATATGACCTGTTGCTAAATTGCGACCATAACATTTAACATATACACCATGTTTAGATTTACAGGTTAAGACAGATCTGATTTTAACTTTCTTAATACCTGCATTAACAATTACTTCAGCATCTTCTTCAGAAACTTCTTCATTAGCGGAAACAATAACATCTCCTGTTTCTGGATGTATAATATCCTCTAACGCGATCCGACCTACAATACGCTCATCTAACTTTTCAATGTTTCCAGTTATATCAGCTACTTCTATGCCCAGGTGGGTACCACAATCTACTTCTCTTACAATAACATCCTGAGACACATCAACCAGACGGCGCGTTAAGTACCCTGAGTCTGCTGTTCTCAGTGCCGTATCAGCTAGCCCTTTACGTGCACCATGAGTAGAAATAAAGTATTCCAGTACCGTTAATCCTTCACGGAAGTTTGCTTTGATAGGTAAGTCAATAATTCGTCCCGATGGATCAGCCATCAACCCACGCATACCAGCCAATTGACGTATCTGTTGTTTATTACCACGAGCACCAGAATTCGCCATCATGTATACAGGATTGAATTCATCCAGTGTTTCCATTAACGCATCTGTAACATCATCAGTTGCCTGCGTCCAAATATCAATTACCTTTTTATACCGTTCGTCATCTGTAATCAAACCACGACGGAAGCGACGCTCAATTTTATTAACTTGCTCATCGGCAGTAGCTAAGATCTCTTTCTTCTCTCCTGGAACTTGAATATCATTAATACCAACTGTCATACCCGCCTGCGTCGAGAATTTAAAACCTAAACTTTTAATCTCATCAAGGGTATGCGCAGTCATAGTGCTTCCGTATTTACGGTAACATAAATCAACAATATTCCCCAAAGCTTTTTTGCCAACAATATAGTTTACGTATGGAAAGCCTTCAGGAAGTGCACTATTATAAATAACACGGCCTGTCGTCGTTTTAATCCGTTCACCATTCATTCGCACCTGAACAATTGCCTGAAGATGAACGGCACCTTGTTCATATGCTAAGATTGCTTCTTTAGGAGACGAAAAAATCATTCCTTCTCCCTTAGCACCTTTCCGCTCAATCGTTAAGTAGTAAGTACCTAAAACCATATCTTGAGTCGGTGTACAAACCGGTTTACCATCTTTAGGATTAAGGATATTATGAGCAGATAACATTAAAATTCTTGCCTCTGCCTGAGCTTCTGCTGACAGTGGAACGTGTACTGCCATTTGATCCCCGTCAAAGTCAGCATTATATGCCGTACAAACCAAAGGATGAAGTTTTATTGCACGTCCACGAACTAAAACAGGCTCAAATGCTTGAATCCCCAATCGATGCAAAGTAGGTGCCCGATTTAGCATAACGGGATGTTCTTTAATCACTTCTTCCAATACATCCCATACTTCAGGACGTAATCGCTCTATTAATTTTTTCGCATTTTTAATATTCTGCGCATGACCATTACTTACCAATTCTTTCATGACAAATGGTTTGAATAATTCCAGCGCCATTTCTTTCGGCAAGCCGCATTGGTGAAACTTAAGCTCCGGTCCAACCACGATAACGGAACGTCCTGAATAATCCACCCGTTTTCCCAGTAAATTCTGACGGAACCGTCCTTGTTTCCCTTTCAGCATATCACTTAAAGATTTCAAAGGACGATTACCTGGTCCTGTAACCGGTCTTCCACGCCGTCCATTATCAATTAAAGCATCTACCGCTTCCTGCAGCATTCTCTTTTCATTACGGACGATAATATCAGGCGCTCCTAAATCCAAAAGACGTTTTAACCGATTATTACGGTTAATCACACGTCTATATAAATCATTGAGGTCAGATGTCGCAAAACGCCCCCCGTCTAATTGAACCATCGGTCTGAGTTCCGGTGGAATAACAGGTACAACATCTAAAATCATCCATTCTGGACGATTATTAGATTCCAAAAAGGATTCTACAACTTCAAGACGACGTGTTGCTCGAATCTTACGCTGCCCACTTGATTCATTAAGTTCTACACGTAATTCTTTAGCCATTTCATCCAGAACAATTTCTTCTAGTAATTTTTTAACTGCCTCCGCACCCATAGCCGCTTTAAATAAATTACCATACTTCTCTCGGTATTCACGGTACTCAACTTCACTAAGAAGCTGTTTTTTCATGAGGGGTGTTTCTCCGGGATCAATTACAATATATGAAATAAAATAAAGTACCTTTTCTAATGAGCGGGGAGACATATCCAAAAGCAACCCCATTCTACTGGGAATACCTTTAAAGTACCAAATATGAGAAACAGGGGCAGCCAATTCTATATGAGCCAAACGTTCACGTCTTACTTTAGAAGTAGTAACTTCTACCCCACAACGATCACAAATAATCCCTTTGTAACGAATACGTTTATACTTCCCACAATGACATTCCCAATCTTTAGTTGGTCCGAATATTTTCTCACAAAAGAGACCATCTCTTTCAGGTTTCAACGTCCGGTAATTAATCGTTTCCGGCTTCTTTACCTCTCCACTAGACCATCCACGAATCATTTCCGGTGAAGCCAACCCTATACCCATACGGTCAAAATTGTTTACATCTAACACCAGCGAATCCCCCTTCTGGTTTTTTAGGCTTATGAAAAAAATAACAATTCAGAGAAGCAAAATAGAAGCGTATACTGGCTTGTTATTTTTTCAAACATGCCTTAATTGAATATGCTGTATATCAGCATTACTTATAAATCTTCGTCTTCAACCTCTTCAATAATGAAATCTTCTTCATCATTCTGTCCAAAAACCATTTCTTCTTCAAATAATTCATCGTTTAATTCTTCAACTTGTTCATCATCAATTTGATTGTCATCTTCTACTGATAAATCTTCTATTTGATCATCTTCATTGATAATTTGTACCAAGTCTCCCCCATCTTCTTCCTTCATTTCAATTTTCTTGTTTTCCTCGGACAAAATATTTACATCCAATCCTAAACTTTGTAACTCTTTAATTAATACTTTGAAAGATTCAGGAACACCTGGTTCCGGAATATTTTCACCTTTAACAATTGCCTCGTAGGTTTTAACCCGGCCCACGACATCATCCGATTTAACGGTAAGAAGTTCTTGCAAGGTATAAGCAGCGCCATACGCTTCAAGCGCCCATACTTCCATTTCCCCAAATCGTTGTCCTCCAAACTGAGCTTTCCCACCAAGAGGTTGTTGTGTAACAAGGGAGTAAGGTCCTGTTGAGCGTGCATGAATCTTGTCGTCAACCAAATGGTGAAGTTTCAACATATGGGTTACGCCAACTGTAATTTCATTATCAAATGGCTCTCCCGTACGTCCATCGTGGAGAACAGTCTTACCATTCTGTGATAAATTTGACTCTACTAGCGCATTTTGAATATCTTCTTCACTTGCCCCGTCAAAAACAGGCGTTGCGATTCGAATCCCTAATGCTCTAGCAGCCATACCCAAATGAGTTTCTAAAATTTGACCAATATTCATCCGGGAAGGAACTCCCAAAGGATTCAGTACAATTTCAACAGGCGTTCCATCCGGTAAGAAAGGCATGTTCTCTTCCGGCATGATACGAGAAATAACCCCTTTATTTCCATGACGACCTGCCATTTTATCCCCTTGAGAAATCTTTCTCTTCTGTGCTAAATAAACCCGAACCATTTCGTTAACACCCGGCGGAAGCTCGTCACCATTTTCTCGCGTAAACACCTTAACATCTACAACAATACCACTTTCACCATGAGGAACCCGCAACGAAGTATCTCGAACCTCACGCGCTTTTTCACCAAAAATCGCTCTTAATAATCTTTCTTCAGGTGTCAGTTCAGTTTCTCCTTTAGGCGTTACTTTACCAACTAATATATCCCCAGGATGAACTTCTGCACCTACACGTATAATTCCTCGATCATCCAAATTCTTCAGTGCATCTTCCCCAACATTGGGAATTTCTCGAGTTATTTCTTCAGGTCCTAATTTTGTATCTCTCGCATCAATTTCGTGTTCTTCTATATGAATAGATGTAAATACATCTTCTTTTACCAGTCTTTCACTGAGAAGGATGGCATCTTCATAGTTATACCCTTCCCATGTCATATAAGCAACTAATACATTGTTTCCCAGAGCCAGTTCGCCACTTTCAGTAGACGTACCATCGGCTAGTGTCTGGCCTTTTTCCACTCTGTCACCTTTATAAACAATCGGCCTTTGATCAATACAGGTTCCTTGATTAGAACGTCTGAATTTTACCAACGGATAACGATCAATCAGCCCTTCATCGTTTCTAATCAGAATTTCGTCACCCGCTACCCGTTCGATCATCCCAGCATTTCTAGCCAAAATCATAACACCTGAATCTCGTGCCGACTTCGCCTCCATTCCTGTACCTATATAAGGCGCCTTCGGACGCAACAATGGTACAGCCTGCCGCTGCATGTTGGCACCCATCAAGGCTCTATTGGCATCATCATGCTCCAAAAAAGGAATGAGCGCTGTCGCAACCGATACAACCTGTTTTGGAGAGACGTCCATAAAATCAACTGCATTATGAGGAACATATATGGTTTCGTGCTTATGCCGAGCTGTTACTTGCTCATTAATAAAATAACCGTCATCATCTAACGGAACGTTAGCTTGAGCAATCGTATATTTATCTTCCTCGTCTGCCGTTAAATAAACAATCTCCTCCATTACTTTCCCTGCTTCCCCATCCACCTTACGATAGGGCGTCTCGATAAATCCATATTCATTAATCCGACCATAAGTACTCAATGAACCAATCAACCCGATATTCGGCCCCTCAGGTGTTTCTATAGGACACATTCTACCATAATGGGAATGATGTACATCACGCACCTCAAATCCAGCTCTTTCCCGGCTTAATCCGCCAGGACCCAATGCACTTAGTCTTCGCTTATGCGTCAATTCAGCCAAAGGATTCGTTTGATCCATAAATTGAGATAGCTGACTGCTGCCAAAAAACTCTTTAATAGACGCCACAACAGGACGAATATTAACTAAAGCTTGAGGGGTAACAACCTCCATATCTTGAATTGTCATTCTTTCGCGTACAACCCGCTCCATACGAGATAATCCAATACGGAACTGATTCTGCAATAGTTCTCCTACAGAGCGAAGGCGGCGATTCCCTAAATGATCGATATCATCCACTTCACCCTCACCATCAATAAGCTTGACTACATATTGCATCGCACCCAGAATATCACCTTTAGTCAATGTTTTTACATCCGGCTCAACATCTAACCCTAATTTTTTATTAATCTTATACCGACCAACATTTGCAAAATCGTAACGACGAGGATCAAAGAAAAGTGATTCTAATAAAGCCTTAGCATTTTCTACTGTTGGTGGTTCACCAGGACGTAATCGCTTATATATTTCCAACAAAGCCTCGTCAGTATTTGTGGTTGTATCTTTTTCTAACGTTGAACGAATATGCACATTGTTTTCAAAAAGTTCCAAAATTTCCGCATCGGAACTATATCCTAAAGCACGTAATAGAACGGTAACCACAATCTTTCTGGTACGATCTATTCGTACAGAAACAACATCTTTTTTAGGATCCGTTTCAAATTCCAACCAAGCACCTCTATTGGGAATAATCGTTGCTCCAAATGCTTTTTTCCCAGTCGGTAACATCTCTTCACTGAAATACACGCCAGGAGAACGAACCAACTGACTTACAATAACCCGTTCAGCCCCATTAATAATAAAAGTACCCTTATCCGTCATCAAGGGAAAATCTCCCATAAACACTTCTTGCTCTTTGATCCCTTTAATAGCACCTTCTTCATAAGTGATCAATCTTACTTTCACCTTTAAGGGGGCAGAGTATGTAACGTCTCTTTCGCGACATTCATCTACATCATATTTTGGCTTACCTAATTCAAATCCCACATAATCTAAAACCAAATTACCTGTAAAATCTTGAATGGGAAAAACATCCTTGAAAATTTCATTTAACCCCTCATCTAAGAAAATTTCATAGGAATTCCTTTGAATCTCGATTAAATTAGGCATCTCTAGCACTTCATTAATCTTTCCGTAAGACCGACGTACGCGCTGGCTAGCTTTTACAGCATGCACCATAATCAATTCACCCCTTAACTTAATGATATATATATATAACAGCAAAACAAATTAAGCATCCACCTAATTTGTTAGCTGAGAGAGGAAATATTAACCTTGTTATTTTCTCCAAAAAGCATTTACTTATACATTTATAATATTTTTAGGTAAAAATGCCCAAAAAGCGACAATACAGGCATTTTGTAATGTTACTATATACGTCAAGCTTTGTCAAGGGTTTTTTGTAATTTTAGGCAAAATAAAAAACCCCGCTATTGCGGGGTCATCTTGACTTAAATTATTTGATTTCGATGCCTGCTCCAACTTCTTCCAATTTACCTTTGATTTCTTCTGCTTCTTCTTTTGTAACTTTTTCTTTAACAGGTTTTGGTGCGCCATCAACAACTTCTTTAGCTTCTTTAAGACCTAAACCAGTAATTTCACGAACAACTTTAATTACTTTAATCTTTTGTCCACCAACACTTGCTAAAATAACATCAAACTCAGTTTGTTCAGCAGCTTCAGCAGCACCACCAGCAGCTGGCATAGCAGCCATAGCTACAGGAGCAGCAGCGGAAACACCAAATTTTTCTTCTAATTCTTTAACTAATTCAGCTAATTCAAGTACAGTCATGCCTTCTATCGCCTGGATTAATTCTTCTTTTGTCATTTAATTGTTCCTCCTTAGGATACATGTTTATTATTTTTTTAGTTAACTTCAACTTATTTTGATCATTTTCTAGCTTTAAACCTTAGGCTTTAAGCTTCTTTTTGCTCTTTAATAGCATTAAGCGCATAAACGAAATTGCGAAGATTGCCTTGTAATACATTGACAAATCCAGCAATAGGTGCTTGCATCCCTGCCAAAACTTGTGCAATAAGAACTTCCCGTGATGGCAAATCTGCCAAGGCCTTTACCCCATCAACAGCCACAACTTTACCTTCAATCATACCTGCTTTTATTTCTAATTTCTCATGGTCTTTTGCAAAATCACATATAATTTTTGCAGGTGCTACAGGATCTTCAACCCCAAGAGCAATGGCTGTTGGGCCTACAAAGTATTGATTTAAATCTTCCATTCCTACATTTTTAGCAGCAATACGGCAAAGGGTGTTTTTAACAACCCGATATTCTACACCTGCTTCTCGTAGTTTAGCTCTTAATTCTGTTACTTCTGCAACATCTAAACCACGGTAATCGGCTAATACAGCTGATTGTGCACTTTGTAATTTTTCCTGAAATTCAGCGACAAATTGTTCTTTTTCCGGCCTAGCCAATCATTGACACCTCCTTTGTTACAAAGTCTTTAAGACGATGTATTTCTAAACATCCAAACTTTCACTTACACATATAAACAAAAACCTCCACTGTAAACAGTAGAGGTTTGATAGCACACAACAAATACCAAAACGTGGTATGTACGAGCGATATCCCCTCGGTAGGCATAGTTTAAGCTGAAGCACCTACTGTCTACAGTGACAATGAAGTTATTATATTATATCAAGTTTATATTGTCAAATATTTTATGTTATCTACTTCGCTTTCAAAGGATTAATTTTAATGCCAGGACCCATTGTAGAAGCGATAGAGATTCCTTTTAAATACGTACCCTTTGCACTTGCTGGTTTTGCTTTAATAAGCGCTTCCATCAATGTTGCAAAGTTTTCTTCAATTTGTTCTGCCTCGAAAGACACTTTGCCAACTGGCACATGAACAACGCCTTCTTTATCAACTCTGTACTCTATCTTACCTGCTTTAATTTCTTTTATTGCTTTTTCCAAATCGAAAGTTACCGTTCCAGCTTTTGGGTTAGGCATCAAACCACGGGGACCTAATACTCGACCCAAACGTCCAACAACACCCATCATGTCAGGCGTTGCCACTGCAACGTCAAAGTCCATCCAGCCTTCTTTTTGAATTTTTTCAGCATATTCTTCAGCACCAACAAATTCAGCACCCGCTGCTTCTGCTTCTTTAGCTTTTTCACCTTTAGCAAAAACTAAGACCCGTACTTCTTTTCCGGTTCCATTTGGCAAAACAACTGCGCCTCTAACTTGTTGATCAGCATGCTTAGGATTTACACCTAATCTTATAGAAACTTCTACAGTCTCGTTAAAACCTGCAAAAGCCGCTTCCTTTACCAATTCAAAAGCTTCTTTAGGTTCATAAAGTTTTTGCTTATCAACCTTTTTCTGAGCTTCAAGAAACTTCTTCCCTTTACTCGCCATACAATTACCTCCTTAGTGGTATTAGCGGAATATTCCTCCCACATTAATCCTCAACAACAATCCCCATACTCCGTGCAGTTCCTGCAATCATCCGCATAGCAGATTCAACACTAGCTGCATTTAAGTCAGGCATTTTTAATTCTGCAATCTCTTTTACTTTATCTTGAGATATTGTAGCTACTTTATTGCGATTAGGTTCTCCAGATGCTTTATCTAGACCTACTGCTTTCTTAAGCAATACAGCTGCTGGTGGTGTTTTTGTAATAAATGTAAAAGAACGGTCTTCAAACACCGTAATAACAACTGGAATAATTAAGCCCGCTTGATTGGCTGTTCTAGCATTAAAATCTTTACAAAAACCCATAATATTAACACCGTGCTGCCCTAGTGCAGGGCCAACAGGTGGTGCAGGATTTGCTTTTCCAGCTGGAACTTGTAATTTGATTTGGGCAATAATTTTTTTTGGCATTCCTTCCACCTCCTTGCTTGTAATGTGGTAATGCGGGCGTAAACCCTCCCACTATCTAGAAAAGCGATTATTCTCGCTTTTTTAGGCAAAAGTCTTCTGTTACCAGAAGTTATATCTTTTCAAATTGAGAAAACTCTAATTCTACAGGTGTTTCACGACCAAACATAGAAACAAGCACTTTTGCTTTTTGCTTCTCAATATTAATATCTTGTATAACCCCAACAAAATTCTCGAACAAACCGGAATTAATGCGAACACTTTCCCCTTGTTCAAATGGAATCTCTGATCTCGCCTCTTCTACACCCATTTTTTTCAAAATGGCTTTTGCTTCAGATTCCTGAAGCGGAATGGGTTTGGCTCCAGAACCAACAAACCCCGTAACCCCTGCAGTGTTTCTTACAACATACCAGGAATCTTCGTCCATCACCATTTCTACTAAAACATAGCCGGGAAAGACCTTTTTCTTAGAAGTCTTTTTCTTCCCATCTTTCGTTTCAACAACTTCTTCCATTGGAACCAGTACACGAAAGATTTTTTCTTGCATATTAAGAGATTCTAGTCGCTTTTCCAAATTTGATTTCACTTTGTTCTCATAACCGGAATACGTATGAATCACATACCACTCTTTTTCTTCCATGATGAAAGGGACTGTCGGATCGTCCCACACCCCCTAGGTTACTTAATAATAAACTTAAAAATCTGCACAAATGTTGTATCAAAAGCCCACACAATAAACGAAACAACGGCAACTGAAGCTACCACTACAGAAGAATAAGAAACAAGGGTCTTACGATTAGGCCATGATACTTTTCTTAATTCCGAACGAACCTCTTTAAAAAACTTCTGCGTCCGGGTTAAAAAGCTTTGTTTTGCCATAAAGCACGTTCACATCCTTTGGTTCATTAAAGTTTCTACTATGACCCCAAAAACAAATGAATAAAAAAATAAAAGGCTCTTAGCCTAAAGTTTAGCCAATTCCAGCAGAAATATGCAAATAATTTTGGCTTGTACAAGAAAACACTCAAATTATATGAAAAATTGGCAGGCCAGGAGGGATTCGAACCCCCAACACCCGGATTTGGAGTCCGGTGCTCTACCAATTGGAGCTACTGGCCTACAAAATTCATTAACACTATTTGGTTTCTTTATGAACAGTATGAGCTTTACAGAACTTACAATATTTCTTTAATTCCATTCGATCAGGATTATTTCTTTTGTTTTTATTAGTTCTGTAGTTTCTATTTTTGCATTCTGTACACTCTAATGTAAATGCAACTCTCATCCTTGCCACCTCCCTAAAAACCAAGCCTATTACTTTTATCACGTTACCTAGTATAATTTATCATACTTTTTAATCCTTGTCAACATTTTATGACTATTTTTTTGTTTTAGCAATTAATTTTACTAAATCCTTCCGACTAACTATACCTACTATTTGTTCTCCATGCAATATTGGAATCCGCTTTAAATGTTTAGCAATCATTAAAGCGGCAACCTGTGTTACTGTGGCATCATCTTGAACCGTAATCACTTCCACGGTCATCAGTTCACTAATTGCATGATCTTCTTCCTGCTCAATTGAACGAATAAAATTTGTATCTGGTAAATAAGGTACATCCCCTAATAATTCAAGATAACTGGGCAAACAGTACTGGATGAGGTCTTTCTCTGTCACAATACCTACCATTTCTCCTGCTTTATTGATCACTGGTACCCCAGTAATATCATTCTGAACTAAAAAATCTGCCGTTTCTTTTACGGTATACCATTCGAGTACAGTCTTTACCGGAGTCGTCATCATTTCTTTTACCAGCATCCACATCACCTTCCTTGGATGGAGTGAGAATAAAGTCTTCCTTTATATATTTTAGTACGTTTTACCTTTTTATACAATAAATATATGAAAATTAATCAAGATATAAAAAAGATTAACGCCATTTTTCAGCCAAAGACGAAAAGGCCAAAACCTGCGACTGCTGAAAGAGGAAAAAAAACTAAAGCATCCCGAAGGATGCTTTAGTAAGGGCTTATCTTTATTGTGCATTGGGGGGGACTTATTTGCTTTTACTATCTGTTATTTCACTATCCGTTATTTTATTATGCGTTAGTAGCAGCAGCTTCAGCTACGTCTAAGCTTGCTAATGCTTTATCAAATGCTGCAACAACAGCGTCCATATGTTCTTGACTAATAGTCGTTGGTGGCTCAACACGAATGGTCTTCGCATTAATTAAAGTACCGGCAACAATAACACCTTGACTAAATAAACTCTTAGCTACCATATAACCTTTTTCACCATCTACAAATTCCATAGCAATCAAGAAACCTTTTCCACGTGCTTCAACAGCATGTTGTGGATATTTCTTTGCAACGCCATCTAATCTCTTAATGAAATCTTCACCTACTGTAGCTGCACGTTCAACCAATTTATCTTCTAAAAGAACATTGATTGTTGCAATAGCTGCAGCACAAGCTAGTGGGTTACCACCAAATGTTGTTGTATGTAAGAATGGGTTAGGCATCATAGCTTTCCAAACTTTTTCAGTACCAACACATGCGCCTGCTGGCATTACAGCGCCACCAAATGCTTTAGCTGTACAAAGAAGGTCAGGTGTAACATCCCAGTGATCACAACACCAGAATTTACCCGTTCTACCCATACCTGTTTGAACTTCATCAGCAATCAATAATACATCATATTTATCACATAATTTCCGAAGTCCTGGTAAGTAATCATCATCAGGAACGAGAACGCCACCTTCACCTTGAATCGGCTCTACAATAATAGCAGCAGCATCTTCACCTGTAAACTGACAGCTTTGTATCATTTTTTCCATACAGTCAAGATCATTATATGGAACATGTTTAACGCCTTGAAGTAATGGTAAGAAAGGCTTACGGAACACAAACTTAGAAGTACAACTCAATGATCCTAAACTTTTACCATGGAAAGCACCAGTCGTAGCAATAATGGTATGTTTACCTGTAGCAAGCATTGCAACCTTCAACGCACACTCAACAGCTTCAGTACCACTGTTACAGAAGAAAGAATACTTAAGATCACCAGGTGTTACTTTAGCAAGAAGTTTAGCTAAATTACCACGCAATGGATCCAAAAGTTCTTGACTATGTAATGCTTGACGTTTCAATTGATTTGTTACGGCTTCCACAACTTTAGGATGTTTATGTCCAACGTTATAAATACCATAGCCGCCTAAACAGTCAATATACTCATTACCATGAAGGTCTTCGAATACATCACCATTGTCTCTCCATTCAACAGCCGTGAAATTAGTAGAAGCTGATTTACGATACTCTAAGAAACCAGGGTTAAAATACTCCGCAAAATTTTCTGTCGTTTCTGCAACATAGTCTTCCATTTCTTTACCTTCTAATTTATCCTTCGCAATAATATCCAATACCCGTTGAGAATCCTCCATAATTGCATTAAAATCTCTTGTCATTTAATTTCTCCTCCTTTTTTTCTCCTAATCACCATAAATTAATTTCTCCTGAAAACATCAATCAACCAAGAACAAATACCACAAAGTTTTGCAACTCCCACCTCCTCTTCAAACCCTACCTGTTCCTTGTCGATAAATAAGTAGGTCTGCAATATCTTTACTAAATTTTTCTTCCATGATTAAATGTTTAGGCTTTCATCATAAGATTTAACCATGTTTTATTTTTGTTACATTATTACCATTTTGTTGTTTAGCGTATAATTTAAATATGTTCTTTTTTTTAACACCCTTATATTTATACGATTATTTTGGAAAATTATTACTAAATTGTTAGAGAAAATTGTTAATAACGATACTTGAGCCAAGTCGATGCAACAGTGAGCTATTAGGTTCGTTTATTATTTTGTTTTTTTCATAAGTCACTCGTTCCTGGGTGACACATGATTAAATCAGTAGCATCTTCCTTTAAATCTTCTTCTGTGTTCGAATCATGAATATTTAACCAAACCTTTACCCGTGATAAATTCCTATTTTCTTGTTTCTGCAAATATTTCTCAAACTGTTCACGTTTTCGCTGTACAACGCTGTCAATTTTCTTCGTTTTAGAAATAACTGTCGCATTGCCGAAAAACACTTTTAGTAACAAAGGTGTAAGTAATGTTGTTGCAATGGTCATCACAATCATTAAAGAAAATACTTCTTGTGACATAAATCCCATACTTAAACCTATTGAACACATAATCAAGGCTACTTCTCCTCTAGATACCATCCCAATACCTACCCGCAATGATTCTAGTACATTAAAGCGACACCAGAAAGTACCTAATCCAGAACCGCCCACCTTAGAAATAACAGCAATCACTACAATTAATACTGCATAATAGATAAATTGCCCATTAATCGGAAACTTTTTTGCTTGTAAACCGACATTCACAAAAAATATCGGTACAAAGAAGGAATTTGCCAACATGGAAATATTTTCTTCAATCTCATGAGCAGCATCACTCTTAACAAAACAAACACCCGCTATATATGCTCCCGTAATGGTAGCTACCCCGCCAAACCACTCGGCAAACCAGGAATAAAAGAAACATACAATTAATGCCGTAGAGGTAATGGTATAACGATTACCGTTAATCCGTAAATATTTAATCAGCGGCGGTAATAGCTTCTGTCCTAAAATGACTGCTCCAACAAAAAACGTGATCATTTTCCCTATGAGTAGAAAAATATTAATTTCGCCGCCACCATGGAACCCTAAAACGATAGATAGGAGAATAATCCCTAAAATATCATCAACAATGGCCGCTCCAAGAATTGTTCTACCTTCTTTAGACTGTATATGACCTAATTCCACTAGCGTTTGTGCTGAAATAGATACACTAGTAGCGGTAAGTAACACACCAATAAAAACACTGATGAAGACATCAAAGGAAAAAACATAACGCGCTGCAACAAAGCCTAATACAAATGAACCGATAACACCGCCAAAGCCACCCATCACAGCAGGCATTCCTACTTTTTTCATTTCTTCAATATTGGTTTCTAAACCTACCAAAAACATCATGAGGATAACACCTATTTCTGCTGAAAAGGAAATGGCTTCGTGAGGCTCTAAAACCCCAAACACTGCCGGACCTAAAAGCAACCCCGTTAATAACTGTCCAAAAACAGCTGGTTGTCCGAATTTAACACTAATAACGCCTGCAATTTTTACTAAAGCTAAAATAATAACTAACACAATCAGCAATTGCGTTATTTCCATTTTATAGCATCCCCTTTGGTTATTTTTTAATTGTAATTTGATTCATATTAAAGCTAATGATCGTTACCCCCCCAAAATCTTAGGGAGGATTTTTACGCAATCCCCATCTTCCAAGGGTGTTTCTAATTTATATTTTGTTTGATTAACAATGATAAAAGAAACGTTCTTAAAAGAAATACCTAAATCATCTAATACTTTCCGAGCAGTTATATTTTGTTTGTAGGGATACAGCAAACCATTTTCACCTTTTTCAATATTTTTCGCATATTTCTTTAACGGTCCATATAACAATAATTGAATTGCCAAAATGATTTCCTCCCTTATTTATTATTTCATTTAATAACTAACGTATTTTTATTTGACCCGTTTTGCATCATCGAGGAGACTTAAAATTTGTTAACGATTTTTTATGCTCGTTTTATTTATTTATCAATTTAAATTGCAAGTTTTGTTCCAACCTCATTTGAAATCATCTTTTTTACAAAATCTTTTGAAGATACATTTTAAAAAGTAACGTTTTATGCATTTGATGATCATCCAATGGTCCTGGGAAAAAGCTCTATGCAATCTTCATCTCGCAAAGTCATATGAATTTTACATCTATTTTTATTGACCCTTATAAAAGAAACGTTTTTCTCCGGAACTTCTAGCCCATCTAATATCTGCGCAACCGTTATACCTTGACTGAATGGATATAATAAACTGTTTTCTATGGTTTCACTATTCTTTGAATATTTTCTAAGTGAGCCATAAAGCAACAAGTGAACAGCCATTTTTATGCCTCCTTACTTCTTTTTAAATTAAAAGCTGCTTTTGTTTTATATTTGACCCTTTTTGCAGCAATGAGACTTGTTTCAATAATTTGATTGCTTTTGGATCTTTAACCATCTTTAAGTGCAAATTGCGTTCCAATTCGTAGTTAATATTATTATTTCTAATATAATATTGTTAAATTTCAATCTTATTCGTTTCAAACCATGACTCATTTAGCTTTTTAAAGCTTTTCTTTCTAATTATATAGAAGAAACTTCTCGTTTATAGGAATATCCCCACCGCATCTAGCTGAAAAAATTATAATTTGCGAATAATCTATTAACATAAAAGGTTCTATATTGTAACAGCCGTTTTATTCTTTTATCAAGATGTTCACTTATAAGACACTCTGTTCATTTGTAATACATAGTGTCTTATATCTCTACAATATTCATTTATTATCTAATCTTTTCAAAAAAACACTTTCATTTTATATAAATAATAATAATATAAATATTTTTTTATTTTTTTCTATAAATCTTTAAAATTGGTATCATTGTTGCAATTATATATTTTTAACATGATAAGCATTAAGTTTAACATGATATGCATTAACATTTTAAAGTTGCCCCAGTGCACGATTATCTCTATTACTCGGGAATGGCAACGAGATAAAAAGGAGGTGTTATCCTTTATTTGGATGAGTATTATTGTTTAAATCTTTAAACTGTTCAAAAATAAGCCATCCAAATCCAAAAAAATGTTTCTTTTTGGTTCACAAAAAAAATTAAATAAGGAGGGTTTTGTATGGAACAAGGTTTTGGTTTCCTGTCAATCTTACCACCGATTATTGCCATTACGCTGGCAATCATTACTAAGGAAGTACTTTTGTCATTATTCTTAGGTGTATTTGCAGGGGGACTCATTTTAACTGGATTTAATCCTGTATCTGCTATGATCGAAGTATTTGAAATGATTTGCAATAGTTTGGGCGATCCAGAATGGAATGTTAGAGTTATTTTGGTTGTTGTCCTTTTAGGCGGTTTGGTAGGTCTTCTAACAAGATCTGGTGGATCCGTTGCATTTGCGGAATGGGTCGCAAGTCGAATTAACAGCCGCAAAGGCGCTCAAGCTGCAACATGGATTATGGGAATCATTGTATTCTTCGATGATTATTTCAACAGTTTAACCATTGGAACAGTCATGCGTCCTGTTACTGATCGATTCAAAATCTCCCGGGAAAAGCTCGCTTATATTCTCGACTCTACAGCGGCTCCCGTTTGTATCCTGGCTCCTATCTCTAGTTGGGTTGCCTATGTTGTATCTTTAATTGCTGCCGGATTTGCTGCAGCAGGGATTACAGACCAACCGTTTGGGGCTTTCCTGAAATCAGTTCCTTATAACTTCTATGCCTGGGTAGCCATTGCTATGGTTGGTATCGTCATCTTCACCAAATTAGAATTTGGCCCCATGGCTCATGCAGAAAAGAGAGCGGTTTTAACAGGTAAAACCTATGATGATTCTCAGCTTGGTGCGTCAGATGATGATTTTAAAGATATGACTTCCGCCGAAAATGGAAAGGTTAGCGATTTAGTTGTACCGATTATCTTATTGTTTTCAGGTGCTCTCTTCTTTATGGTTTATACCGGCGGTTATTTCGATGGCGGTATTACCATAGGCGAAGCATTCAATAACACCGATGCCGCAAGTTCACTGATTTATGGTACTTTCCTAGCCGTTGTTGTAGGTATCGCTCTGTACCGTATCCGAGGTTCTGTATCCATCACGGATTCTATTCAAGCCATGGTAGTCGGTATGAAATCGATGTTCTTTGCACTTTGCTTATTAACAATGGCCTGGACCATTGGTGCTGTTTGTGAATCCTTAGATACAGGTGGTTTCCTGGCTAGTTTGATTGGTAGTACTGTTCCAGGCACTTTCATCCCTGTTTTGATTTTCTTACTTGCTTGCTTTACAGCATTTTCAACAGGTGCTTCCTGGGGAACATTTGCCATCATGATGCCCATTGCTATTCCTTTAGCTGTTGCAACTGATGCCAATATGTCAGCTTGTATCGCAGCTGTACTGGGTGGCGGCGTGTTTGGTGATCACTGTTCACCACTGGCTGATACAACTATTCTTTCTTCTACAGGTGCAGCTTGTAACCATTTGGATCACGTTAAAACACAAATTCCTTACGCTTTTACGGTTGCCTCCTGTGCGATCGTAGGGTTCATATTATCCGGTTTTATGTCAAACCCAATCGTGCCCCTTTTAGTTACGTTCGGTATATTCGTTGTTACACTGATCGTTGCACATAAATTCTTTGGTGATGATATAGAATCATTAGTGGAAAGTACGAACGCAGATGTCAGTCAAGAATCAATTTAATTCCTAAAGCAAGAAAGCAGTATACCATTTGGTATACTGCTTTTGCTTTATCCAATCCATAACTTATTAAGAGATTTTATGATATGACCCGGCATTTCAGTTTCTTTCACTATACCATTTTCAACAACCACTACCCCATTCACAATCACATAATCTATTCCTTTTGGTGACTTATCAGGAATCCCATATCCCAAATAATCTGCTTGGTCAATGATAAGCTTGGGATCAAAAACAGCCATGTCTGCATCCGCTCCCACACCGAGCCATCCCTTATTCTTAAGCCCAAACCGCTGTGCAGGCAGATAAGTCATTTTCTTTATCGCTTCCATTATAGATAACACCTTAAGTTCCCTTACATAACGGCCCAATACACGTGGAAAAGTACCGATATCTTGAGGATGACCTGTACCCGGTTGATGAGAACCCACTGCGGCATTAGTAGAAATAAGCATATAATCCCTTTTTAATGCTTCAATAATTTCACTGTCTTCACCTACAAAGGCAGTAATTAAAGTATTGGGAGATGATTGCCGCAACTCATCAAATAAAATTTTGGTACACCTTTTTCCGGTATGAATACCAGACGAAATCAATAAATCTTCATAACTACATTCATATTTTTCCTGCCATCCTTCGTCAAATATAGCTGTGCCGATAAAAGTAGGAAAAGCAGAATATACCCCTGCATCTCCCATAACATCTAAGCCTCTTTTACGTGCTTTATCAATAGAAATTAATGCTTCAGCCATCATCCCCATTCCCACCATATAAGTCAAATGAGAAAGTTGAATGGCTACCCCAGTTTCCTCTGAAAGCCGAATCACTTCATGTAATGCTTTAAAAGCATCCCATCCATCACGTCGAATATGAACAGGCATCACCTTTCCATATTTAGCAACCACTCTAGCAAGTGCCCGTAATTCCTCTATAGAAGATCCCGGAACAAATTCTAACCCTGATGAGATCCCGAGTGCTCCAAAATCTAACATTTCTTCTGCTAGGCTAACCATTTTATCGATCTGCCATTGGCTGGCAGATCGATATGGGTCACTTAATCCCACCATAGGCCTTAACGTGGAAGAATGAGATACAAGAAAACCCTGATTAATTGGAAATCCTTCTCTTTTAATCCGTTCTAGGGCATCGTTAATGTTTCCTGAATTCCCGCCAATCGTTGTTGTAGCACCCTGACTGATCACACTTCTGGCTGAATATAAATTCCCATCAACATGAGATTGAAAATCGATAAATCCTGGCGAAACAATCTTATTTTTAGCGTTAATTGTTCTCTTCCCTTTGATGTCCGCACGGGTTATGAGGGCTATTTTTTGATCTTTTACAGCTACATTTGCTATTGTATATAATTCTCTTTTAGGATCAATGATCGTCCCATTTTCAATAACCAGATCAAAATCCGCAAAATATTGTTGACTTAACCCATCCATATATCATCCCTCCATTTAATAAAAAAGACAGCTTCGCTGTCTTTTGGTAAGTAGTAAAAAACCATCTATTGTTCTTTACTTAATAATTCCTTACATTGATATTTCTCAAGTTTTCGGTAGAATGTATTTCGTCCAATTTTTAATATTTTAGCTGCTTTAGATATATTACCATCAACAGCATGAAGCGTATTAATAATTGCTTGTTTTTCAATATCTTCTAGTGACCCCTCTATTACTAAACCATTCTCCTCCCCTTCTTGCATTTGATACTCATCTTTATGTTCATCTTTAGAACGTTGATTCCTGCTTTCCAAAATACTCTCTGGTAAATCATGAACTGTAATAGCAGAACCTGCAGAGACTACAATTGCTCGCTCAATAATATTTTCTAATTGCCTAATGTTCCCCGGCCATGAATACTGTTGTAATGCTTCTAAAGCCATTGCATCAATGCCTTTGACTTCTTTTCCAATACGTTTGCTTAATGTCTCCAAAATATACTGTGCAATCAAGGGAATATCATTACGACGCTCACGCAGGGGGGGAACCGTTAATTTGATAACATTTAAACGGTAATATAAGTCTTCTCGAAAATTCCCCTCTTTGATTTCCTCCTCTAAGTTCTTGTTCGTGGCTGCAATTACCCTGACATCGATTGAAATGGCTTTGCGGCCCCCAATTCGTATGACTTGATTTTCCTGCAAGACACGTAATATCTTAACTTGCATTTCCAATGGCATATCGCCTATTTCATCTAAAAACAATGTGCCGCCTTCAGCCAACTCAAATTTACCGGGCATACCACCTTTCCTAGCACCGGTAAATGTACCTTCTTCATAACCAAATAACTCACTTTCAATCAATTCCCGTGGTATCGCACCGCAATTAACTGCAATAAAAGGTCCATTTTGGTGCAAGCTTTCATTATGTATGGCTTGAGCAAACATTTCTTTACCTGTTCCACTTGCCCCTTCAATAATCACCCGCGAAGATGTCCCAGCTGCCAAACATGCCAGTTCAATGACTTTCTTCATTTTCTCTGTTTTACCAATAATATTATCAAAAGTAAAACGTGCAGTAGCACCCACCATCTTATGTACTAATTTCCGTACTTCTTCGGAACGTTTTAAAATAACCACCAAGCCATCAACATTCCCACCACGCAAAATACGTTTAGCACTCACAACACAGTGAAAACTCTTTTTCTTGGTATTAATAATGAGCTCACGATTAAGATAACCTTGACCTGACTCTAAAACATTATTCAATGAAGGTGTAATTGAAAAAATCTCATCAACCGGTTTTCCCACTATTTCTCCAGATTTTAGATTAAGGATTTCCTCTGCTACAACATTGATTTGAGTAATCTTTTTGTTTTTATCTATATATATTAATCCATCTGATATGGATTCCAATGTCGTTTTTAACTGACTATTTCTACGTGCTAATTGTTGAGTAGATTGTTGTACTTTCATTTTATTCTCAATTGCTTTAGCAGTAGCTACAACCATTCCTAATGTATGTTTATGAACTAATTCATACCTTCCACCCATATTTAAAACACCTAACAAAGTTCCCTTATCATTAAAAATCGGAGCTGCTGAGCAGGTCCATCCTTGAGATGCATGAAAATAATGCTCAGCCCCTACTATTTGAATAGGATTTTTGGTAATAAGGCATAAAGACATGCTATTCGTACCTGCTATCTCTTCAGAGCGCTTGGCTCCTGGAATAGAATTGGTTTTATGACAAATTTCCAGTGCTTCATCATCCCCTAATATTTTGAGAATATAACCTTCCTCATCTATCAAATCCACGCGGAATCCTGAGCCTTTTACAATATCATATAAGACCTTCATAAATGGCCACGCTGTATGCACCAAATGTTGACGCGTTTTGATCCTTTTTTGCAACTCTTCTTCAGACAATATGATTGATGTTTTACACGTTAAAGGATTAAGCCCCTGTGCACGACAACGTTTCCAAGATTCTGCAATTACAGGGCGAATTATTTCTGTATCCGCCTCCCCTGTATTAATAAAGTGCAACCATGCCTGTTCATAAGCGACTAATTGAGGAATATTACCTTGAAGTTTTTTCATAGTGCCCCCCTCTTTTAGCATCAATTATATGCTGAAATTACAAATATTTAATCCCATACTTATATACCCACATCCATTGTCTTAAAACAATACAAACTATGTATACAATATAATATATATTTAAAAACAATTCCCATATTTTCATACTCATAGTAAGTATCTTTTTCTTTTGTTAGAGGATAATATATTTAATTCGTCTCTGTATTTAGCGATGGTACGACGGGAAATATTTATCCCTTTGTCAGATAATAATTCAGCTATTTTTCGATCACTATAGGGTTTAAGCGGATTTTCTCCAGCAATTATTTCTTTAAGGTAATCCTTCAATCTTTCACTCGAAATCTCTCCGCCATCATCTGTACCAAACCCACCTGGAAAAAAATATTTTAATTCAAATATCCCCCAATCTGTTTGTACATATTTATGAGATACAGCTCGACTAACAGTAGATTCATGAACTTTAATATCTTCAGCTACTTCACGTTGAGTAAGAGGAAATAATGCATTAGGCCCTTTCCTGAAAAATTCAATTTGAAAACCGATAATACTTTCCATAACACGGCGAATCGTCAAACGTCGCTGTTCAATACTCTTTACTAACCATAAAGCTGATTGTAGCCGTTCTCTAATATATTGACATACTTGATCATCTGCATCATTTGATTTCAATAGTATTTTTTTATAATAAGAACTAATCTTCAAACAGGGGTAATTTTTTTGATCGCTAAGAACAGTAAAATCACCATCAATTTCTCGAACAATTAAATCAGGCGTAATATATTCTACTTTATTATTATGACCCGCAAATTCAATTCCTGGTTTTGGATTTAATCTTTTAATAATACCTGCAGCTTGTTCGATATCTTTTAACGAAACGTTTAATGCTTTACTGATTTTTTTATACTTCCGTTCAGCAATATCTTTTAAATACTCATTAATAATAGGAACCACAACAGGCGCCCACTTTTTATCCTCTTGATCTTCTAATCGCCAATATTGAATAAGAAGACATTCTTCTAAATTTCTTCCACCAATGCCAGGTGGATCAAAACTCTGAATAAGGGAAAGTATCGGCTGCGCAGCTTCTTCAACCACTTCCTGTAAATAACCATTTTCATTAATACTCAAAATTAATCGTGTCCCAATTTGTAGTTCAAAAGCATCAATTGTCATACATCTTAATTGGTGCAACAAGTAATCATGTAACGAATCATATTCCCTTCTAATTGAAGACTCTTTTTCTTCTACCTCTTTCTCAACTGCATAAGTTTCATTCCCATATGAAGTAAAAGAAGTCACAAAGTTTTTTAATTCTCTCTCACGCATATCTTCAGTCATACTTTGTTCTTCCACTTCAACCAAAGGATTACTTAACATTTCTTCCTGAACTTTTGCATATAATTCTTCTCGAGAAAGTTGCAGAATAGCAATAGCTTGCTGAAGTTTGGGTGTCATGATCATTTTTTGGGTTTGATTCATATTTAAATTTAAATTTAAATACATGCTGATCCTCCTGG
Source organism: Clostridia bacterium (assembly GCA_030625885.1). GTDB lineage: Bacteria > Bacillota > DAOUPZ01 > DAOUPZ01 > DAOUPZ01 > DAOUPZ01. The sequence continues at coordinate 87,126 of DAOUPZ010000008.1, read as the reverse complement.
AATACATATTCCCAATAGCGTTTATATTCCATAATTATGAGGAAACAAGCCATAATATGCTAAGAAAAACAAATTCCAGTTTATAACATTCCCTTAGACCATAATAAATCCCGGGAAAATATTTTCCCGGGCTCCTTACATCATATTCAATTTACAAAAAGGAGTTGGGTGCGCTTTTTTACTCGCTTACTTTTTTACTCGATCGCATCTCTAACCTTTGCTATATTTTTCAAATTACCATCAGCGTCGCAATAATAATTTGAACCTATACAACCAGGATACGTTAGCTCACCCTTCGCTTCCCTACTCCCTTTTATCTTCACATCCTTAATATTAATGTGTTCTCTTGATACTCTGTTTCTCAATCTCTTATTTATTGGGTTACAGCAACTTCCGCATTTGCTTTTTCTACACTTGCTAAGTAGACAATTTTTTCTTGTTTTTCTCGAACTTCCATTCCTAATTCTTCAAGTTTAGATTTCATCGGAATACCATTTTGATCCCATTGACGTAAAGTATAGTAATTGCTAAGTTCTTTTTCGAAATCTTCACGCGGCACAAACTTACCTGCCGTAACACCGCTCTTTAATGCTTCTTTAAATACCCGCTCTGGACAAGTATCGTCTTTTCTAGCAAATCCTTCACGACAATTAAACATACGACTCAGGTTATAAATTCTTTCACCCGCTTTTTCTAACTCTTCTTCTGTAATTTCTCTTCCTAATGCTGTAGTCATCAAGTCTGCCATTGCATCATAGCCTAACGCCCAGAAATCACAGATCATCAAAGAAAACTTCACGGCATTATAATGTTGCATATCAATCGTCATCTGCGCCTTACCTTCTAAAGTGTAGGGTTCTCCATCAGATAACACTTCCTCAGCAACAGGCCACCCACGCATATGACATCCACCCCGATCAGACGTAGCATAAGCGATCGTCATTCCAAAAGAACCACGCGGATCATATGCCGGCAATTCCAAACCTTTAACATGCATCGCAAAATCTTTACCGCCATATTTTTCAGAAAGCCATTTTGTACCCCTACTTAATTCAAATCCTACTCCTTGAGCAGTCGCAATCAATTTTATATACTCTCTTACTTTATCTTGTTGTCCAAACTTAATCCCAAAATTATGAATTTTCTTTTCTGTCATTTCCATAGCATAAGAAATGGTATCCGCACAAGAAATCGTATCCAACCCATAATCATCGCATAACACATTAAATTCTGTTACAAACTCAATATCAAAGATGTCTAAATTAGGACCTGCTAAAATAATGCTTTCATATTCTGGGCCTTCCAGGAAATGTTTCCCAGCACGTACCACGTTCCCACAACCTAACCCACAACCAAAGCAGGCTTTTTTATGTTCCCGAATCTTTAAAAACTCTTCATTATTTAATATATGAGTCTTTTCATTATAACCATCCTGGAAATTCTTATTAGGAGATAGACCCCCTTCATTCGTCGCATCCACTAGAATCGTTGTCCCATCTTCAATAACCCACGTATTATCTTCCGTTAAAACATTATTCTGCAAATAATCTTTTGTTTTTTGCAGAAATCCCTTCATATCAGCAACTTTTACCGGGTACTTGGACCCTCTGATATGTATTGCTTTAACCTTTTTGGAACCCATCACAGCCCCCACGCCGCCTCTGCCGGCCTGGCGGAACAATTCGCCATTGATACAAGACATGGGACACATATTTTCACCAGCAGGCCCAACAGAGAGTGTCGCCCCTTCGTGACCAATCTCATCCTGTAACTTTAGTTCGGCAGCATGACTAGTCATCCCCCATAAGTTTTCAGCATCCCTAATACTAATATGATCATTTACAATCTCAATATAGACAGGACTGCTTGCTTTTCCTTCCAGAATAATCATATCATAGCCAGCATATCTAATTTCAGCTACAATAGTTCCTCCAATAGAAGATTCATTAATAAGATTCGTAGCTGGAGATTTAGTCGTAATAGAAAGTTTACCATTACAAGGCGCCGAAGTTCCAGATAAAGGACCTGTAGACAAGATCAACTTATTTTCTGGTGACAAAGGATCAATCCCCGGTTCCAACTCTTCATATAAATATTTCATTCCTAAACCTTTTCCCCCATAATATTGCTCAGCCCATTTTAAATTCAAAGGCTCAATCTTCCACTGACGCTTTGTTAAATCAAATCTTAACACTTTATTATGATAACCCAACATTTAATTCACCTCCATTTAATTTGTTTTATTCTAACGTAATGGCCTTATGCGCACAGAACTGAATGCATAGTGGATCACCACCGCACAAATCACAATAAGCTATCTCTTCCTTACTATCAAAAGATAAAACATTCTGTGGACAAGCATAGATACAAGTCCCGCAACCATTACATTTATCATGATCAATAATTAAATGACCCTCTTCGATTTTAATAGCACTTTCAGGACATTTTTTGACACAAATACCACATAAATTACACATATCTGCTTTTGTATGTAATTTTTTACCTTCTACATAATCGGAATGGATTGTTAAACGAGCATTCTTAGAATTAAACATCCCCTCCTTATTTCCTGAACAAGCAATTTCACATAAATGACATCCAGTACATTTACTGGGATCATGTTTTAAGCGTTTTAGCTTTGCCATATTTTCCCCTCCTTTAATATTTGTTTCAATAATGGTCAGATTATATATACTGACGCTTCCTTCAAAAAATATCAATATTTCAAATTTTTTAAAAACTTCCCCCTTTTTTCATCAATCAATGTATCATTTTTTCCTACATAAGTTACGCTCATTTAATACTGCGCTATTTGCAAACACCCCTATTACTTTATCTTCTTTTCCCTCCTTTCAGAGCTTATATCGATCACTTATATTCATTCTTTTGATTAATAATTAATGCAATTTTTCTGCCAAAGTGAAAAGAATTGGATATTTATTTTATATAATTATGAAATAAATATTGTATTGAAAACATTTTTTGTGCTAATACAGCACAATTCCTATGACATGCGACCCTTTATTTTCCGTTAAGAATTATAAAACACTAAATATCGTTTTGTAACCTCTGATCATCATTTCCCAAGAATACGCTTTGATCTATTCTTATAATAATGTCTCGTATATGCACACTTCTTGTTTCGAATGTATCATTATGAAATAGTGGTATGCTTGACCTTTCAGTTCATTTTGTACTTTTTATATTTACAAAAAGAGAATTCTTCTGAAGAAGAATTCTCTTTTTGATTGCTTAACATTACCTTAAGTTAAGCTTAAAAATGGCTCACCATATGATCTGTATTATCAAAAAATTCTTTGCAATCATATTTCTCCAATTTACGATAAAATGTATTCCTTCCAATCTTTAAAATCCTAGCGGCTTTTGATATGTTGCCATCTACTGCCCGCAAAGTACTGAGAATTGCCCGTTTCTCGATCTCTTCTAGAGATTGTAATTCTTTAATCCGTAATGCTCTCTGTTCACTTTCATCTTTATATAAATGCTGGGGCAAATCACTCACTGTAATGATTTGCTTATTTGAAACCACAATAGCACGCTCAATTACATTCTGTAATTCGCGAATATTACCTGGCCATTCATATTCTACTAAAATATCCAGTACACTTGGCTCAACATCTTCTATTTCCTTTCCGATCTTCTTACTGATACACTCTAAAAAGTCTTTAATCAATAAAGGAATATCATCCCTTCGCTCCCTTAATGGAGAAATGTTCAATTTAATGACATTCAACCGATAAAATAAGTCTTCTCGGAAGTTCCCATTCTTAATTTCCTCCTCCAAGCTTTTATTCGTAGCAGCAATCACTCTAACATCAATCGGAATCGCTTTGCGACCCCCGATCCGTATGACTTGATTTTCCTGCAAGACGCGTAACATTTTAACTTGCATTTCCAACGGCATATCACCTATTTCATCTAGAAACAATGTGCCGCCTTCAGCCAATTCAAATTTACCGGGCATACCGCCTTTTTTAGCGCCGGTAAAGGATCCGTCTTCATAGCCAAATAACTCACTCTCAATAAGTTCTCGTGGTATAGCACCGCAATTAACTGCAATGAATGGTCCGTTCTGTTGTAAACTTTCATTATGTATGGCTTGAGCAATTAGCTCTTTACCCGTACCACTTTCTCCTTCAATAATCACCCTTGAAGATGTTTCGGCCGCTAAACGAGCCAATTCAATAACTTCTTTAATATTTTCGTTTTCACCGATAATGGTATCAAAAGTAAAACGAGCAGTGGCCCCTACCATCTTATGTATTAACTTTCTTACCTCTTCAGTACGCTTTAAAATGACGACCAGCCCATCTACTTTATCATGACGCATGATAGGTTTAGCACTCACAAAACAATGAAAGCTCTCATTTTTGGTATTAATAATGAGTTCTTGATTTTCATAACCTTTTCCTGATTCCAAAACACCATCCCACGAGGGGGAAATAGCAGATGGAGATACAGAGATAAAATCATCAATATTTTTACCGATGACTTCCTTTGGCTCAAGACCAAGAATTTTTGTGGCTATTCTATTGATTTGGTTAATTCTTTTTTTAAAGTTAACATAAATAATACCATCTGAAATAGATTCTAATGTTGCTCTTAATTGTTGGTTACTACGGGAAATATCGTCAGCCATACGCTGTATCTTTAGCTCTTCCTCAATTGCTTTTGCGGTTGATACAACCATGCCCAATGTATGTTTATGTACCAATTCATAACGTCCGCCCATGTTCAATGCCCCAAGCAATTCTCCTTTTTCATTAAAAATAGGTGCCGCCGAACACGTCCAACGATGACTAGCTTGAAAAAAATGTTCTGCCCCCACGATCTGAATGGGTTCGCCAGTAATAGTACATAAGGATAAACTATTCGTTCCCGCAATATCTTCAGAAAGATTTGCCCCAGGAATAGAATTTGTTTTCCGACAAATTTCCAGTGCTTCTTCGTCCCCTAATATTTTAAGGATATAACCCTCTTCGTCAACCAAATCCACACGAAATCCTGAACCTTTTACAATATCGTACAATATATTCATAAAAGGCCACCCTATTTTGACTAATTCTTGTCGGTCTTTTATCCTTTTTTTTAATTGTTCTTTTGATAGCACAACATCCTTTTTCGCTTTAAGAGGATCCAAGTTCATTTTACGGCATCTCTCCCACGATTCAGCAATAATAGGACGAATGACTGATGTATCAATTTCTCCTGTATTAATAAAACGCAACCAAGCCTGTTCATAACCGACTAATTCTGGTATATAGGCTTGAAACGATTTCATCTTTATTCACCTTCTTTCAAGTCATCTAAAACATAAGCTAGTTATATTTAAATGCAAATCATATGCCAATTTGATATTTTTGTTCTAAAATTTAACAATTAGATCCATATTTAAAAATAAAAAAAGATGCTGAGCATATTACCCAACATCTTTAAATCATTTTTGTACCATATTGAATCATCATCTTTAGTTTTGATAAAACGAAAGATCGTATCTTATTGGTGCATCTTCTATTAAAAACTTTTTCTATGACTAGAACAAGCTATTCCCATCTCATTTCGATATTTTGCAATCGTACGACGTGAAACTTTAATGTTTTTTTGCTGTAATATATGTACAAGTTGTTGATCACTATAAGGCTTTTTAGCATTTTCTTTATCGATAAAATCCTTAATCATTTGTTTAATCACTTCATTGGAAACCAATCCACCATCTTCTTTATTGATCATACCAGGGAAAAAATATTTTAACTCAAATATGCCCCATTTTGTCTGTACGTACTTATTTCGTACAGCCCGGCTAACAGTCGATTCATGAACATCTATCATATGAGCGATATCCTTTAAATTTAACGGTTTGAGATACTTAGGCCCATCTTTAAAAAATTGATGCTGAAAAAATATAATTTTTTCCATAATCTGATAAACAATATAGTGACGATGTTCAATGTTTTTTACGAGCCATAGAGCAGCATCCATTTTTTCCTTAATATATTTGTTGGATTTTGCATCAACTTTCTTATCTTCCAACATTTGTAAATAGTATTGATTAATACGCAAACGAGGATAACAAGACGTATCATGAAGAATAAAAAACTCTCCATCAATTTCTTTAACTGTAATATCAGGAACAATATATTCGACTTTACCAATCTTATCAAAACACAATCCAGGTTTAGGACTAAAACTCTGAATAATTTGAATGGCCTTTCGTAGTTTTTCATCTGAAATGTGTAGTCCTTTAGAAATTTGTGCATATTTTCTATTCCCTAAATGATACAAATAATCCTTGATAATCTTTTCTATACATCCATATGTTTTCTTAACTGATAATGGTAATAAATCAAATTGTATCAGTAAACATTCTTGCAAATTCCTGGCACCTACTCCCGGCGGGTCAAAGGTCTGAATCACCTTCAGTACCCGTTCAACCATAGCTGGATCCCACTCATATTCAAAAGTAATTTCCTCAATAGTTCCATTTAAATAACCATCTTGATCTAAACAATCTAGAATGGTACACCCAATCTCCATTTCTTCACTGGACATGCAGCTCATCTGTAATTGATGCTCAAGATGCTCATTTAACGAACAGCTTGCATCAGAAAAATGTTGCATGTACGTCATGGAATCTATTTCTTCATCCATTTTATAACTTCCGGAACTCTTCACATCATGCGCACTAGAAAAATGAGATATTAATTGTTTTAGATCCGTTGTTTCTTCTTTCATCTCTAAAATTGGATTGCTGACCAATTCATCGTTTATTTTCTCCAGCAGCTCGTCACGTGAATATTGCAAAATTTCAATGGCTTGTTTTAATTTGGGCGTCATTATTAATTTTTGTGTTTGTTGTAGACAAAGTTGAATATGCATATTCCCACCCTACCTTTAAGTACATTTCCTCATCTTATCTTTTAAACTACCTTTTATTTTCTTACCCTAATTTAGAGCACTTAACCAAATTGAAACAACAAAAAACCTATGTGAACGTTCACATAGGTTTTTTGTTTCAAAATAGATCAATTATTTGTATTATATTTTCTTCAGCATCCATATATAACAACTTGTTTCTCAATGAGGGCCCCGCTTTCGTAATTACTTTAATGACCTCATGAACCTGCCATGCTGCAACCATCAAAGGTGTTCCTGCTGGATTGCCAGTTTGAACTTCCACCCCAGTTTGGGACACTTCTTTTTCATCTCCATAAATAGCAGCGAGCCCTTCAACATCATTCGTATCATATAAAAATGTTGTTACATGACCGGAATAGCCCCCAATCGCCCCATGAATAAAAGGAATCTGCTTTTCTCTTGCATTTCTCTCAAGCAAAAAGCGAATGGACATATTATCAAGTGCATCAACGATAACATCTGCGGATTTTAATATGTCATTGATATTTTCACTTGTCAAGTATTCGGGGTGTACCGTTACCTCAGTTGATCCATTAATTTCCTGAACCTGTTCTGATGCGACCATTGCTTTATTTTCTCCTATATTTCCTTCATACGCAAACACTTGCCGGTTTAAGTTATGATCACTAAACACATCCCCATCTACAATCACCAATCGACCAACACCCATACGTGCTAAACATTGAAGAATTGTTCCGCCAAGCCCACCGGCACCAACCACTGCAACAGTTGCATTTAAGAGCAATATTTGTCCTTCAACATCAATGGTTCCGATATTACGAATGTAACGTTCTGGAACAACACCCTGCTTTAAAGCTAACAATTGAATTTCTCGCCGGCTCTTTTTCAATTCAAGAGCCAAAGCTTTTTCCGCTGAAAGCAAAAGTGATTGATACGCTTCTCCCGAAGATGAAACTGAAGATACTGCCATTTCTTTAATTCTATCAATGTTCATCAGCTTAGCCACCCCTCAGACAAAGTGAAATAGTTTGTTAAGCAAAGAATCCTAAATTTTGATCAAAATTTAGGATTCTTTGCTTATCTTCGCCGAGAGCCACATACAAATAAGTTTGAATGCTCTCTCTTTTGTTTTCATTTCTTTTAGTTTTAATCTATAATTTTTTCCTACCTGCTACCTGCTGTTTACTACCTGCCAAACACAGTCCCGCTGTCTTCCCTAACTATTCTCAATAACCACATGAGCAATATTGGTTGCATGATCGCCAATTCGCTCATAATTACTAATGATATCTAAGAAAACAATGCCTGATTCAGCAGAACATCTTGCTTCATTCATACGTTCTATATGTGCTTTTCGATATCTTTTTTCTAACAGATCAATCTTATCTTCCTGAATAACAACTTCTTCTGCCAGCATAATATTATCTTCATTTAAAGCTTTAACAGCTTTGGCAAATGTCAGATCAACCTCTTTGAACATATGTTTCAAATCATCAATCGCTTGCTCACTGAAAGGTAATTGGCGCTCAATTTTTAACTTAGCGATTCGAACAATCCCCTCCGCATGATCGCTGACACGTTCAATATCATTGATTGCATGTAGTAGGTTTGCGATCCGCTTAGATTGACTTAATGTAATCGGTTCCTGTGCTAACTTTGCCAAAAATACAACAACTTCCTCTTCCAATTGATCAACCAATTCTTCTTGATCTACAACTTTTTCCATCAAACTCTCATCATTCCGCAAAAAACAATCCGTTGCATTTTGAATATTTTCCTGTGCAATCGAAGCAATACGTACCATTTCCTTAGCCACTTGGGCTAAAGCAATAGAAGGGGTTTTTAACATATTTTCATCAATATATTTAACCTTCTGCAATTCCCCTTCAGGTTTTCCAGGTACCAATTTGATCGCACCTTTCTCAATCAAAGATACGAATGGTAACAGAATAAGCGTACTGCTTATATTAAACAAAGTATGCGCATTTGCGATTTGAGAAGCAATCTCAGATGAAGTTCTTAGTACAATTGAAGTATATACCGGAAGTGCAACCATGAAAATAATTGTTCCCGCAATATTAAACAAGGCATGACTTACAGCCGTTCGTTTAGCATTCGTGTTGGTTCCAAGCGTTGCCAGAATGGCAGTGATCGTTGTTCCGATATTATCACCAAAAAGGATCGGAATAGCCGCATGAATATCTAATAGACCCGTTGAAGCTAAAGAGATCAGAATCGCAATCGTGGCACTACTGCTTTGTACGACCGCTGTCATGACAATACCTGCCAAAATACCTAAAAATGGGTTTTTCCCAAAGGTCGCCATGATATTAATAAAATCCGGATTCCCTCTCAAAGGTCTAACCGCTTCCTTCATGGTATCCATCCCATAAAACAACAGGCCAAAACCCAAGAGTACCTGACCCGTATATTTTATTTTCTTATTTTTAGTCATAAATGTCATCGCAAAACCAACGCCAATAGCCGGAAGCGCTAATTCTCCCAAATCAAACGCCATTGTCTGAGCTAATAATTGGGCTGTGATCGTCGTTCCAATATTTGCCCCCATAATCACACCAATGGCTTGTCTTAATGTCATCAATCCCGCATTAACAAACCCAACTGTCATAACCGTCGTTGCACTACTACTTTGAATAATCGCTGTTACACCAGCCCCCGCAATAACCCCTAAAATAGCCTTAGAAGTCATAATCTCCAATATTCGGCGCAACCGCTTACCAGCAGCCTTCTGCAGGCCTTCAGACATAATTTGCATACCCAGCAAAAACATCCCCAACCCACCGATTAAACCAAAAATAATTGCTTTTTGCATTGTGTACCTCCATCCAAATTCAATTTCTTCTTAAACGATCATCCCCCATAGTTATTTTCCCCCATACGATTAGATTTTAAAGCTTTCATTAAGAGCATGTCAAGAAAATTTAAGAATATTTTATTCTTTTTTATTCCTAAATAATAAATAGGTACCAAAAGGTACCTATTTATTATTTAGGAATATCCTAATATTTTACATTCTTTTCGCCCCTTCTGCTGCCAGATTAGAACGCTCACATTCATCCTCTAACATCGTCAGCTGATAACACAAAGGACTTCCTTTCATCCGTTCCGACGCATAACACAGCCCATTTGTACGGCTATCCAAGAAAGGATGATCAATTTGTTCTGGGTCGCCTAAAAGAATAATTTTAGTTCCTTTCCCTGCCCGGGTAATAATACTCTTAACTTGCTTAGGTGTTAAATTTTGGGCCTCATCAATTATTACCCACTGTTTCACAATGGAGCGTCCCCGCAGAAAAGCAATCGCCTCGGTTTTAATGATTTTCCGTTCAAAAAGTTCCTCCACCTTATCTTCTAATTCTCTCTCATTGGCATATCTGCGCTCTTCATCACTATCTAAGAGAATTTGTAAATTATCACGTATAGGACGCATTAATGGGGAAATTTTATCTTCTTCAGTTCCAGGCAAGAAACCAATTTCTTCATCCAATTTAACATTAGGCCGACACACTAATATTTTACGAAATCTCCTCGGATATTCTTCCAGCATCTTATGTAATCCTACTGCTAATGAATAAAATGTTTTAGCCGTACCCGCCGGTCCCTTAACAATAACCAGAGGTGCCTGATTAGCATTGGCATAAAGGGCTTCCTGCATAAACCTTTGCCCAACATTACGGGGAACAACACCAAAAGGTATCTCCTTTAAAAAATTAAGAGAAACAATTTTTTTGCCATCAAACCTTCCTAAAGCCGTTTGTTTGTAGTTGCTATTAGAATGCAAGATAACAAATTGATTGCTAACCAAATCAGGTTGAACACCTTCCAATTTCCCTTTTTCATAATACTTTGTATCTTTAGGATTAATACTTTTACCCTCATTAAAAAATGAAGCTAGATTTTCAGTTTGGGTATAGAGGTCAATACGCCCTTTATATTGTTCGTCTATGTGCGGTGCACGATCATGCAAGAAATCCTGTGCCACCACATCTAAAACATCTGCTTTGATTCGTTCAAATATGTCTTTGGTTACCAAAAAAACCTTTTCACCTGAGGCACTTAATCCTTTACAGACTTGAATAATACGATTATCAGGGCTTAAAACATCCCATGCAGGCGGCATTTCTACATCATAATGATTCATTTCTATTTTCAAAATACCCCCGTTTTCCAACGGTACACCTTCACTTAATTTTCCTTTTCCACACAGCGCTTCAATTTTACGAGCCACTGCGCGGGCATTCGCGCCTAACTCATTATTCCTTTTTTTAAAGTCATCTAATTCTTCCAAAACAACTTCCGGGATTACAATTTTATTATCCCCAAAAGCCAGTAACGCCTGGGGTGAATGAAGCAAAACATTGGTATCCAATACGTATGTTTTTTGCAAATTTAATCCCCCTCTTTGAACTTAATGATTTATCTCACCTTCTTATAAAATATTGTAAAATATTGATTTTAATTACTGTTTCAAGAAATATTCAGGTTATTTTGGGACACATTTTTCGAGAAATGGGTAACGATTGCAGCCATCGGCTACTAAACGAGTAACAACAAAAGATAAAAATAGGACAGCCATTGGCTGTCCTATTTTTATCTTTTGTTATGTATTAATTTGTATCTGCAGCAGCTTCAATTTTATATATTTTCCCTTCATCATCAATTCGTGCATTAAATGAGAGGTGATTGAGTTTATCAATAATACGTTCTTTTTCCTCATTTTCTACAATATGGGGACGATAATCTCTAATGACTGCCGGCATAAAATGATAATTAAGATCATCTTCTTGAATCGTAAGCTTCATAATACCCGTATCTGCAGTTTTACTTTGCCTGCCATGCGTAAAAACAAAGTTTCCCATACTATAAGCAATTAACTGATCATGATAAAATTCAAATCCCTGCAAGCAATGCGGATGAGAACCAAGAATCAAATCCACCTGTCCTTCGTCAATCAACCGATAGGCCAGCTTTCTCTGTTTTTCAAGCGGAAAATCTTCCCGTTCTTTTCCCCAATGAAAATATACGAAAACATAATCAACTGCTTGACGAATGGTATGAATACGTGAAATTAAAGGATTAATATTATAACCTTGAGCTAACCCTGATTGATTTTCTCTAGCATACCAGTCCACGGTAGGCAAAACGTGCGTCACACCAAAAACAGCAATTTTTTTTCCTTTGACTTCAAGTATAGCGGGTTCAAATGCTTCTGCTTCATTAAATCCTGCCCCAATAGATGGTAAATCCAATTCCTGTAAAAATTCTAAGCCCGTTTCCAAATTAGAACGCCCAAAATCCATTGCATGGTTATTAGCCAGCGAGACCAGATCCACACCATTTTCTTTCAATGCTTTCACATGATCGTATCGGGCACGAAAAACATACTGTTTATCTTCCGGGCTGCCTGTATCCCCTACCGCATTCTCTAAATTAACAATAGTTACATCATCTTCAAGGAAAATATCCCTAACATATTTATAAGGATAGTCACTGCCTTCCTGCTTTATCTTCCCCCCCACTTTTCCCCCCAGTAAAACATCACCACAAAATGATATGGTAATCGGCTCCTCTGTTATCAGGTTTTGTTCTTTTTCTTCTAACGGCTCATTTTCAGCTGTATGATCACCCATATCAAATACAGCTACATGAACAAATGTCCAACCTATTCCTACTCCCGCAAAAACACAAATCAACACTAGAAAAACCAATTTCTTCACCTGTAATCACTCCTATATCTATGGTGCATTTATTATATCATTTCTTTTTAAATATACCCATATACATTGGCTTAATAAACATAGATTTGCTAACTTCACCATGAATTTCTTCTAATCCGGCAATTTTCATCAGTTGACGTATTTCTTCCGGGGGCATGCCATGACTTTTCTTAATCGGTTCTCTGATATACAACTGACCATTCTGTTTTAATTTTCTTGATAATGCATTGACAATATCCTGCCTTAAATGACTGTCAATATCATGTAATACAAAATGAATGGATACAATATCATAGATGCCCTCATCAATTTCTAATATTCTTATATCCCCTGCCGCAAAGTTTACCTGTTCATATCTTTGCATTCTATTTTTAGCGACATCGACCCAAGGTTGAGATGCATCAACACAAGTTAATTTCCCACCATCTAATAATTTTTCAGCAATATGCCTTGAACAAGCACCTCCCCCGCAACCAAAATCAAGTACCTGTTCATCCCCCTTTAAATTGATCTTGTTTACAAACCCTTTATATAAAGGGGCAGCCAATTTATTATGAATCCACTTTTCCGCCAAAAAATCTATACCTGTAGGATTGTTAAAACTCATGAGGGTCCCTCCTTTTAAATTAAAACCTACTAATATTACATCTGATCCTATATATACCTTTTTATTTCATCAATAAAACATTTAAAACACCGAAAGCGGGATTTGCTATGTCGTTTTACCCAACATAGCAAATCCCGCTCTCATTACATGTCATTATTCAGGTTTTTTGATTTAAAAACCCCTATCTTAATTTCTTCGCAACAATCTCAGCTGCTTTAATTAATGGATAACCTGCGGGAGACGCTGTCAGCATGGGTTGCGTTCCAATTTGAGACACCAAAAGATCATTGACCGTCATATTATTTTGAATGATAAATCCAATCACATTTGTCAATTCACCAATGCTCTTTCCACCCATAACTTCCCCGCCTAAAATGACGCCGCTATCTTTAGAAACAATTAATTTAACGGTCTGCTTTTGAGAATCATCTATATGGCCAGGATGACGATCTACTCCTGTAAAACTTCCTACAACAATATCAAACCCTTCTTTTTGGGCCTGAGATTCAATGAGTCCAGCAACACCAAAACCCATTTCGCCAACACTTGTAGAATAAATACCTATCGTTCCTCTGAATTCGTTAACCGTTGATAATTTATATAAATTAAGACCCGCAATTCTTGCTTCAGTACATGCCGTTGATGCCAGCATTGTTTTGCTTAATTTTCCAGTGGCAAACTCTTTTTTCTCCGAGCAATCGCCAACTGCAAAAACATCCTGAATGTCTGTTCTTCGATACTGATCCGTTTTAATAAACCCGAATTCATTTAAAGGCAAGCCTAAATTTTCAGCAAGTTTTGTATTAGGCGCATAGCCTAAAGATAAAATGACGGCATCCGCATCAATCGTTTCGCCATTATCTAATAAGACCCCTGTTACTTTTTCTTCACCTAAAATTTCCTTAACCCCAACACTTGTTTTTAATGTAATCCCTCTAGACTCAAGTAATTTCTCTACTTCAATAGCAAATTCCTGATCAAATGTGGCCCCTAATACATTGGGCATAATCTCAACCAATGTAACTTCTTTACCCATTTTATTCAACTCATCTGAAACTTCAACCCCAATAAATCCTGCACCAATAAGTACAACTTTTTTACAATCTTCTATTTCTTTGTGTAGTTGATCTAAATAAACTTTGTTTTTAGGAATGGCATAAACATATTTCAAATTTGGTCCTTTAAGCCATTTGGGCATAACAGGTGTAGAACCCGTTGCCATAATTAATTTTTCATATGTAATGGTTTCTCCGCTTTGGGTTTGACAAAGTTTTTTCTCTTGATCAATAGAAAGCACTTCATCTACTTTAATATTGACGCCCAGTTTAACTAAACCTGCATCCGGCAGCACATTTTTATCACTGGTGCCAACCGTACCAAAAATATAAGGAATACCACACGGAATCATGACCTTTTCTTCCTTGCGAATCACCGTTACATCTTTATCTGGATAATTTGACTTGACTGTACTGCCCGCTACTAATCCAGCTGCGCTTCCCCCTATTACCAGTACATCTGTGTTTAACATGATAATCCCTCCATATTTATATTTTATTAACACCTAATTCTCTTGAAAGAAATTAATTACAATTTAAACCTATAGATTGCCTTGTGGCTTATATAGATTACCTCAGACAGGGTTATCTTGAAAAAACAAATTTCTCTCATTCGAATCAAAGTAAAGCTAATACCGAAAAACGACCTTCGCTATATTTAAAAATATAAGCTTCATCTATCATACCTGCATACAAAAAGAGTTGAATATTAGATGATATTTTTAATATATAATGATTATATATTCTTAATAGCCATTATATATTCATGATATTAAAAACTCATAATATTATAATATCTTAATATAGAGTCTAAAAAAATTTCAAATAAATTATTTATTAAAATAAGTGCTAACTATTTCTCGAACATAATCATCTACAAGAGAATAAATCACTTCAGAACCTTTTCTATTGCCTTCAATAATACCTCTGTTTTTTAATATGGTAAGATGTTGAGATATATTGGACTGAGCAATATCTAAACATTCCTGCATTTGAGTAACATTCAAAGGACCTGATATTAATTTATAGACAATACATACTCTTGTAGGATGCCCTAAAGCCTTAAAAATCTCAGAACATTTTTTTAAATCTTTACGGTATGCTAATACGTCCACACCCATCACCCTTTATGTTTTATAAATTTATTTACAACATATTAATATTATCATATATTTATTTGTACAGCAAGTAATAAAAACGCAAAAATGGGGACTGTCCCCATTTTTGCGCACATTTAAAAAAAATCATCGCTATAAACAATCTTCTCTTTCCTCACCATGGTCCATAAATTCAAGAAATGCATCAACAACATCAGGAGAAAACTGTTTGCCGTACTGGCTCCTGATTTCTGACAAAGCCACTTCATGTGGCAACGCTTTACGATATGGTCTTTCTGTTGTCATAGCATCAAAAGCATCTGCAACCGCTAAAATTTGAGCATAAAAAGGAATGGCTTCCCCACTTAACCCATCTGGGTACCCCCTGCCATCATGCCGTTCATGATGATGCATAATCCCTTTTACAATTTGAAGATTAAATATATTTGGAGATTGACTTAGTATGTTTGAGCCTAATACGGCATGTGTTTGTACAACTTTTCTTTCTTCAAAATCGAGCGGCCCCGCTTTATGTAATATTTTATCAGCAATATAAATTTTACCGATATCGTGCAACAAACCACATAATTCAACCTCTTTTAGTTGCTTAGCTGACAAATTCAGCTGTTCTCCAATTCCTCTAGCATAATTAGCGACATTAGCAGAATGAAAAGCCGTATAATGATCTCTAGCATCAATGATAAACGAAAGCATTTTCACGAGCTCTTGAAAAGATGCTCGGTCTTTATTCACCTTTTTTAAATTATCAATGGCTATTGCTGCAATATAAGAAAAAGCTTGCAAATGGGTCAATTTATCTAGCAACTTATTCTCTTCACACTTAGAGTAGATGGTCAAACTTCCCAGTACTTCTTCATTAACTAACAAAGGAAAAGCAACACAAGATTGATACCCTTTATCACCCAATAAATTTTCCCAATCCCTTAATGATTCTTGGTTAGTGGGAAGATGAGAATTATAGCCTTTAGCGATGGATAAGGTAATATACCTTTTTTCCCGTATACAACAAGCTGTAGGGCCTATCCCATCTGTATCATTATCATTCGTTACTCTGATATCCCTTAAAAAATCATCACTGTCACTTCCAGCTTGAGCCACTGGCATAATCTGACCGGAATTCTCAGCGCTCAACCCAATCCAGGCCATAGACTCCCCAAGCTCCATAATTGCCATTTCGCAAATAAGCGTAGGAACACGCTCAATATTTTTTAGATTTAATAGTTCATATTCTAATTCACGTATGTTCTGTAAACTGTTAGATTCTTTTTCTTCAATTGGAGCCTGCTTATTTAAGAAAACTATTAACACTTTTATTATTATTAAAAAACAAATGATTGTCACCAGCAAAATAATATACGGTACAAAGTTTTTACTGTTTTCAAGCACTGGATGATACAAGAAGAGACAAAATAAAGCCACACCTGTCATTAATATTGAAAAACCATTTATTATTTTTAACATCTTATTATTTATTATAATCATTTTTCAGCTCCACTATTAAACCTTAAAAAAAGTCATCTCTTCCTTCAAATTATTGGCCATTGTCCCTAATTGTTCTGCAGTGGCTTCAATTTCTTCCTGCACACTCATTTGCTCTTCTACACTACTATTAATCTCCTGAGTGGCTGCAGACGCATGCTGCACTTTATTCGTCAACGACTCGATCGCATTTGCCATTTGCTCGCTGGTTGCTGCTTGCTGCTGAGCTGCTGCAGCAATATCTTGAATCCGACCCGTTACCTGATCCGTTGCCACGACAATTTTTGCGATACCCTGATTGGTTACCAGCACTTTTTCAAATCCCTGTTTAATTTCCGATTCATTTTTATCCATTAAACCTGATGTAGATTGCGTTTTCTCCTGTACCGTTTTAATTAAGTTGGTAATGCTTTTGGCTGACCGCGCTGATTCTTCGGCAAGCTTGCGCACTTCTTCCGCTACCACCGCAAAACCTTTACCCGCATCGCCTGCACGCGCCGCTTCAATCGCTGCATTAAGTGCCAATAAATTGGTCTGATCCGCAATACCGGTAATAACACCTACAATTTGATCAATATCATTGACGGACCCTTCTAAATCGCCAACCATTATCTTGACTTGTTTAAATGAATTGACAATATCCTCCATGGCTTGCTGGATATCTTTTACGGCTTGCCCGCCTTCATGAGCTGCTTCATCAACTTTACTGCTTTCTTCTGCCACTTCACCCGAATTTTTCGCCACCACTTCTATACTTGTCGAAACCTCTTGTAACCCCGCATTGGTCTCTTCTGAAATAGCTGAAATCTCTTGAGATGCAGCTGCAATATTATTGATGGCTTTAGTAATTTCTTCTTGAGCCGCATTGGATTCGTGCATCCCGGCAATTAATCCTTTTTCGGCTTGCATCAATTGATCAACGGATTGTCCCGTATGCATGACAACACGATTCAGTTTGCGTATTGTATTATTTATTGCAGCACAAAGCTGCCCGACTTCATCTTTCCCCCCATATGACAACTGTTGAGTCAAATCACCATGCGCCATCGCTTTGGCTACTTCTACAATTTTTATAATCGGTTTTGTAATCCCTTTAGCCACCATTCTACCGGATACAACAGCCAGTAGTAATGCGAATATAATCAATATCCATAGATTTCTTGTTGCTCGCGCCGCCACTTGATCCGCCGCTTTATTTTCTTCTGCTGCAATATTTTTGTTTATAACAATTAAAGAAGCTAAATCTGTTTGTGCCTGCCGTCTTAGCGGCGCTAACTCAATGGAAAATGATTGTGCAGCTTCTATTTGTTCGCCTTCAATTAAACTGATAAAGGTATCCAGTCTTTGTGCATATTGATTAAAAGAACTTTCAAAATCGGCAATCGCTTCTTTTTCATCTTCAACCAATTCTGTCTCTTTATACTTCTGGAGTAATACAGGAACACTTTCACTTTCTTCCTCTATCTTATTAATAAACTCTTGGCGATTTGCCTTGTCCGTTATAATGATTCGAAATACATCACCGCGCATATTTAATAACTCATTATTAATATCTCCAATATATTGAATCGGCATTAAACGATCATAGTACATGGTTGTCATCAAGTTGTTAACTTGATTGATATTCACATAACCTACAAAACCGACAACCCCAATCAGTAAAGAAATCATTAAAAAACCAGCGGTTATTTTTGCGGCTAATTTTTGATTGTTAAAACGCCTCATACCCATTTCCCCTCATCCTGTTGCTACCGAATTACCATCCTCCAAAATTTTTGTGGTACCTAACCATTCTACCGTCCCCTACGATTTCTCATTCTTTGATTCTTTATCGCCTCCTTTGGATTCAATGTACGATGAAATATATCTATAACAAACGAAAACCTGCCAAAATTACAAGCAGGTCTATCAACTTGCAACCCGGCGACCGTAGTTTTTCCTTAGGCCCATAGCTTTGTGCCCCCATCTTTCGATAGGTTTACCCCTCTATGATATTATAGGAATAAGTAAATTCTTTCAGTAATATAACCCTTCTAGCTTGGCTAACCAAACAAATAAAAAAATTTTAATGTAAGTTTTTAAAAAGTTGTTCCGCTTCTTCTTTGCCCAGCTTTAATTCTACAAAAATCCTTAACCCCCCAAATAACCGATCCAGCTCTTCGTTACTAAGACTTTTTATATTTTCCTTTAATAAAGACGTTTCCCAATAACATGTCATAAACTGCCTTAGTTTCTTCTTACCATAAGCGGTGATATGGACTGTTTTTACTCTATGATCGTTTTCATCCGTACTGATCGTCACCAATTTGTTTTTGTTCATAATCTTTAACATTTTAAATATAGTAGAAATATGTAACAAACATAACTGGGCTAATTCTGAAATCGTACACCCATTTTTATTTTCCAGATTTAATAAAACTCTTGCTTGAGAAGATGTAATACCCGTCTTTAACTCTATTTTTTTCCACATTTTATTATTATCACAGAAAATTCTATAATGCATTTCACAAATAAAAGAACTATATTCTCTGGCTTTTTCTTCATCCATCATTATAGACATTCCAGCTTTCATAGAATAGTCATTGAACTCATGTCGTATTTTAATCATGATTTTTTCATGCCATTAGTATTATATCTCTTGTATACAAAATAGCAAACTACAATATGAGTCAATTTTATTCCTTATGTTACTTGTATGTCCATAATATGCTATTTATTGATATTTTTTTTGTATTCTCTCTTTCTTGCTAACTCTATATAGTAATATCTCATATAGCAATACAATTGTGCTTTTAGAGTGGACTTTTTATTTAAGTTCTAACCTCATATTAATTATTATCACAAATTCATCAAGAAAAGGTTACAAAAAAGTAAAAAAACCCTAATTTTAGGGTTTTTTTAACTATTTAAATCTACTCGCTCACCACTGACCATATAAACAATCCACTCACCCAAGTTCGTCACATGATCCCCGATACGTTCCAGATACTGACTGACAAAAATCAGGTGCATGGCACCGCGAATATTATGGGGTTGTTCCATCATGTAAACTAAAAGTTCTCGAATAATTTGATTATGCAAATAATCAATCTCATGGTCTGTTTTACAGGTGGTTTCTGCTAAGTCAATATCCATTTCTACGTAAGCTGTTAGAACTTCACGAACCATTTTTTGTGTCATTTCCGCCATACGAGGAATATCAATCAACGGTTTAATGAGTGCTTCCCCCTGGGTACGGATACAAACTTTGGCAATATCTCTAGCATGATCCCCCATCCGTTCCAAATCCGTAATAATTTTCAACGCCGTACTAATAATCCTCAAGTCTCTAGCCATCGGCTGCTGCGTTGCAAGCAGGGAAAAACATTTTTCTTCAATACTTAATTCTAATTCATTGACTATTTCATCGTCAAGAACGACTTGCTCTGCCAGTTTAATATCATTTTCTGCCAAAGCTTTTACTGCTTTTGCAATCGCAGCTTCTACTAAGGTACCCATTTTTAAAATATCCTGTCTCAAATTTTTTAATTCATCATGAAAGCTGTGTCTTAGCATGATTTTTTACCTCCTTTAACCAAAACGTCCTGTAATATAATCTTCTGTTCGCTTCTCCTGAGGTGTTGTAAAAATATCTTTGGTTAAATTATATTCCACCATTTCGCCGCTCAAAAAGAACGCCGTGTAATCAGATACTCGTGCGGCCTGCTGCATATTATGCGTCACAATAACAATTGTATACTTATCTTTTAATTCCGCAATTAAATCCTCTAACCGAGACGTAGAAATAGGGTCCAAAGCGGAAGCGGGTTCATCCATTAAAATAACTTCCGGTTCCACCGCTAAAACCCTGGCAATCACCAAACGCTGCTGTTGCCCGCCTGACAAACCTAAAGCGGATTTTTTTAAGCGGTCTTTCACTTCATCCCATAATCCTGCATTCCTTAAACTCTTTTCCACGATTTCATCTAGCTTTTCCCGGTCTTTTAATCCGTGAATACGTAGGCCATAGGCAACATTATCATAGATTGACATCGGGAAAGGATTAGGACGCTGAAATACCATTCCAACACGTTTACGTAAGTTAACCACATCAACCTTGGAATGGTAAATATCTACCCCATCCAACTTAATGGAACCTTCTACTCTTACATTGTCAATTAAATCATTCATGCGATTCAGCGTGCGTAGATACGTTGATTTCCCACATCCTGACGGACCGATTAAAGCGGTTACTTTATTTTCTTCAATATCAAGAGAAATATTTTTTAAAGCCTGGAAATGATCATAATACAAATTAAATTCTTGAGTTTCAATTTTAATATTATTTATTTTCATTTTTATCCCTCTTTTCTAAGAAACTTGTTTCGTAAAGTATATCCGAAATCGATTAGCCAGCATATTAACTATGGTAACAAGCGCAATCAAAACCGTCGCTGTTGCAAAAGCATTTTCCATGGATAAGCCTTCCATAGCCAAAACATATAGGTGTACAGACATCGTCCTGGCGGGATCATAGAGAGAAAGCGGAATCCCCAAGGCACTCCCAGCCGTCAGCATAATCGCCGCCGTTTCACCCACAGCCCGACCTATACTTAAAATAATACCGGTTAGAATTCCCGGAATCGCACTGGGTAAAACCACTCTATAAATAGTCATCCATTTTGTTGCCCCTAACGCCAGACTGCCCTCCCTGTAGCTCCTGGGTACACTCTTAAGCGCTTCTTCCGCCGTTCTAACAATCGTTGGTAAAATCATCATGGTCAGGGTCAATCCACCTGATAACACAGACCACCCCATCTTTAAAAATATCACAAAGAAAACAAAACCAAATAAACCAAAGATAATCGAAGGAATGCCCGCTAAAGATTCTGTTCCAAAGCGAATCAAACGCACGACCCGGCCCTGTTTCACATATTCAGTTAAATATATAGCTGCGCCCACGCCAATAGGGGTAGAAAGAGCGAGCGCCACACCTGTCAAATAGAGGGTTGAAATGACTGTTGAATAGATCCCCCCTTCCTTTCCGCCACGTTTGGGGTTTTCTGTAAAAAATTCCCAAGATAAACTGCTAACCCCTTTAATCACAATAAAAGATACAATCGCAAACAAAATACATATAATGGTTAGTGCAGCAAACCAGAGTAAAATTTTTGCAACCTTTTCCTCATACTTAACTCGATTTTTCATGCACTTTCACCTTCCTTTTTAAGAGTAAAGCTAATGACTAGATTTAATATCATAATGAAACCAAACAATACAATGCCCGTAGCAAATAAAGCCTGCTGATGCTCTCCTGCCGCATAACCCATTTCTAATACAACGTTGCCAGTCAATGTACGAACTTGAGACATGATTGAATTTGGCAGAACAGGCGCATTACCTGTTACCATGATCACCGCCATTGTTTCTCCAATTGCACGCCCCATTCCAAGCACAATACCGCTAATAATACCAGAACGAGCAGCCGGAAGTATTATTTTTTTTATCGTTTGCCAGTGAGTCGCACCCATTCCTAGAGAACCTTCTTTATATTCCCGCGGCACAGCCCGAATCGCATCTTCTGCTATATTGATAATCGTAGGTAATATCATTATTGCTAAAATAATTGACCCTGCTAAAATACCCAATCCTGTCCCACCCAGTTTTTCTCGCAAAAAAGGTACAATCACAATCATCCCAAAAAACCCATAAACTACAGAAGGAATACCAGCCAGCAGCTCAATCATGGGTCGAACCGCTTTGGCTACGCTTACAGGCACAATTTCTGCTAAGAAAATGGCACCTGCTAATCCGAATGGTATTCCAATCACTAAAGCACCTAATGTGACCATTACGGTTCCAATAATCATGGGGAATATCCCAAAACTCCCCTGTGTTGGCGCCCATTTCAAACCAAAAATAAAGTCTTTAATACCTACTTTCTGAATAAGGGGTAAGCCGCTTCTTAATACAAAAAAAGTTATAAGCAACACACTTAATAACGCAATCATTGCAGAAACAAACAGAATATATTCAATCCATTGTGAATCTTTATAACCCTTTTGGTACAACAAACTTTTACTCCCTTCTTGTAATGTACTTTTTCTTATTATGTTTTTCTTTTTATAATTGATAAAAATCGCTTTTTCCCTAATACTTTGTCTCATCTTTGTCACCTCTTGTTTATTTCTTATATTCATCATATCAAAGAAACGTAAAATGAAAGTAAATGAAATATTAAGATTGTGTAAAGAAAGAGAGAAGAAAAAGACATTTTAGCTATTAGCTTAAAGGGAAAGATTAATGATGCTGAAGGCTGAAGGTAAAAAACAAAAAAAGAAGCCCATAATAAAGCTTCCTTTTTCATATGTTGTTATTTGGATAAAGAGTTACAAATTATTGAGCAGCAACTAAACCTTCTTCTTCTATAATTTTTGTACCTTCTTCACTGGCAACAAAATCAAAGTAATCTTTTACCAGACCCCCAGGTTCTTCTTTCGTAAGGTAAAGAAACGGTCTTGCTACTTTATAAGAACCATCTTTAATCGCTTCCGTTGTCGCTTCAGCCCCTTCAACAGTTATCGCTTTAACACGGTCACCTAGACCCGTTAAGGAAACATAGCCCATTGAATTTTCATCACTTGCTACATAAGTTGCTACCGCACCTGTAGAATTCTGAATGGTAGCTGTATCAATAACAGCCTCTTTTTCCATTACTAATTCTTCAAATGCCCCTCTTGTCCCTGATCCTTCTTCCCGGCTCACAACATGAATTTCCGCATCATTGCCGCCAACTTCTTGCCAATTTTTAATTTCACCAAGATAGATTTTCTTCACTTGTTCTAATGTTAAATCAGTTACTTTGTTTTCAGGGCTAACAACAATTGCTATACCATCTTTACAAACTACAAATTCATTTAATCCTTTTTCGGATTCTTTCAACTCTCTGGAGGATGCCCCAATCTCCGCTGTACCCGTTGTTGCCGCTTGTACCCCAGCAGTTGACCCGCCGCCTTGCACATTGATTCTTACATTTGGATGTACTTCCATGAATTTTTCTGCTAATACTTCTGATAGCGGTTGAACGGATGTAGAGCCTGCAATGGTAATGCTACCAGTTAACGCATCACCTATCTGTTCTGCATCATCTTGATTCCCACCACAGCCAGATACAATCACTGCCAACGACACAACACAAATCATTAACCCAACGATAAAACTTTTTTTCTTCGTAAACATCATTACCAATCCCTCCTACAAATATATTTTCAATATCTTATGTGCAATATAATATTACCAACATATCGTAAAGTTATTTTGAAAGGGATGTAAAGAATGTGTAAATTATTGCTTTCCACATAAGAAAAGTCCCTGAAAAGATAGGTGATAAACACCATACATCAGGGATTCATGCATTTTAGTATTTCATTGTGGTTTTAGATAGAACTTAAAAATTAACTTATAGAGTAAAACTTACTATATTTTAATGCCATTTCCTCATTGTATTCTACTAATTGTTGTCCATTAAATTCGAAGGCCTTTGCCGTTTGTATCCACATCTTAGCAATTTGATATGAATTCAATAACTCGCATTCTAATTGGAAAGCCATATGTGCCAGCTTTAAGCTTGATGACATATCAAAATGTTGACTAAACATTTCAAATATGGATCGTAAATTTTCATCCGAAATATCCTTCAATGTTACTCCCCCCCACACGTCTGCAAAAAAATAGCCCAGGCAAAATGCTGCCCGGGCAGTCTTCTTTCTGGCAGCCTGGCAATCATAGAATACACCTTAGATCCACAGCTTTGCGTCCTTACCTTTCGATAAGTTTGCTATTAACATAGAATATAAAAATATTTTTCAATATGATGTTGCTAATACTTCATTATATGGTAAATAAGGCCTAGTATGTATAACTTTTTTACCAATTTAACTGATATTATAATACTATAACGTTTTTATAAATTATGTCAAAATATGTCGAAAATCACGGTCTTTTTTAAAATATTTTTGAAATAACCCAAAACATGGTTGGAGAAATAATACCAAAAAGAATACACCCCACACTTATTGCTCTCATCCCTTTATTTTTAATCGTTTTAAAATCAACCATAAGTCCCATAGAAATCATAGCCATCAAAATAAGCCATGAACTCATTTGCGATAATAAGTAAATTAACGTCTGAGGTAACCATCCTGTTGAAGCCACTACGCCCGCTAGTATAAAATAGAGTACATAGAGCGGAAATGGCACTCGTCCACCTTTTTGATCAGCTTCTCTGTTAAACAAAAACCCAAGTACCACTGCTACAGGAACCAGCATCAAAACCCTAGCCATTTTAACAAAGGTTCCAATCTCACCTGCCGTATCTCCACGGGCAAAAGCTGCCGCTATGGCATGCGCCACACCATGAAGGGAAATCCCAGACCAAATACCATATTGCAAATTACTCATGCCGGAAAAAACAGCCATAGCAGAATAGATAATCACCCCAATGGCACCGAGAAAGCTCACCACGGACACGGCTAAAACCGAATCATCATCATCCGCATGAATGCAAGGAGACATGGCTACAATGGCAGAAGCACCACAAATACAAGAACCAACGCCAATTAATGTTGCTAATTTTGTATCCGCCTTCAACCCTTTTCCCAACAGATTAGAAAGTAAAAGAACAGTGGGAACAAACACGATCACCATGATAAGCACTTTGGGACCTAACTGGAGAATGGCTCCAAAATTAAGTTTGAATCCTAATAATACGATACCCACTTTTAATAGTTTTTTTAATGAAAAATGAATCCCATCATACAATACTTTTGGGGTTTTCCATACGTTATTATAAATCATCCCCAACAGGATACCGATGGTTAAGGCTTCAAGCTGAATGATGGCCTCAAGTTGATGATTCAGCACAGTAGATAGAAGGGATAGTCCAAGAACAAAACCTAAACCTGGAATTAATTTATTGATTTTTGCCATATAAAAACACCTCCGCTTAGAGTATAGCAGAGTTGTATCATAAATACTAATTATGAATTGTAATGTATTTATAAGTTTTTCTTATGCATTCGGCAAAAATCAGTAAATGATTTAATAAAAATATCGGGTCCCTCTTTTCCCCATACAAAGTAAAAACCCCGCTTAATATAAAAATCTTTGATGGGAACAATATGGATGCTGCCTTCTGCTACTTCTGTTTGAACCGCTGCTTTTGAAATAAAACTATAACCTAAATTCCAACGAATCAAAGATTTTATGGCTGTAATATCTCCAATTTCCATAAATACATGCCAATCTTCAGCACCATATCCTTTAGATAATAAATAGTTTTCCATAATCTCACGCGTCCCTGATCCCTGTTCGCGAAAAATTAAATGTTCTTTCAAAACGTCTTGTAATGACACTTCTTCTTTCACACAAAGAGGATGATGACATGAAAATGCCGCTACTAACTCATCTTCTTGCAGAAGAACGTGTTCATATTTGGTCTTGTCAAACGGTCCTTCAACCAGTGCAAGATCAATCTCTCTATTTAAAAGCTTTCTAAAGGTATCTTTGGTATTAGCAACTTCCATAATAACTTCTGTACTCGAAAATAACTTTTTATATCCGCCTAATAAATCCGGTGCTACATAACTCCCAATCGTTTTGGTAGCACCTAATTTATAACGTTTGACCAGAGAAGATTGATTATGAATATGATTTTTCATGCTTCTTTCCATGGCTTGCATTTTACGTATATATTCACACAGAAGAATACCTTCCTCAGTCATTTTAATATTACGCCCTATTTTTCGTATCAATTTGACGTCATAATAGACTTCTAAATATTTTACCTGTTGAGAAACTGCAGGTTGAGTTAAGTTCAAAAGTTCAGCAGCCTTTGTGAAACTCCCCGTATCGGCTATGGTTAAAAAAGTAATCAATCTTGTATCAATCACCCTATGACGCTCCTTATCGTTTTAAAACAGTTTTATCTAAACCTCTTTCTCAATACTTATAACATCTAAAATATCCTCATAGATGCGTGTTTTTACATCTATTTTTTTTGACTTCCTGTCTAAAACATTTGCTTTTTTTATGCGTTCATTTTCGTAATATCGTTTCCCTATTTCGTATACTTTCCTTTTTAATTCTTTGTTTTCAGGATCTTTACCAAACGCTTTCAAAATATCAATGTATTCGACCTTTAATTTTTTGGATTTTAAATAGGCAATTACTGTAACGATCGTAATAGCGATTACAACAATACCCAGTATCCACTCAAACATTATAAAATGCCCCCTTCCCCAAAGTATTACTTTAATTATCATATGAATCTAAAAACTATTTATTATTTGTTCTATATCTATTAGACCTAAACCTTCCAGATTATTTAAAAATATGAAAACGCCATTTTTCAGCGGAAAGCAAAAAAACCGCATCCTACAGCTGCAACAAATACAAAGTATAAGATTTTAAAAAGATAAACCATTAATTTAAAACCATACCTATGCACAAGCTTACATATAAAATTTTATACTCTCTAATACGACAATAACAACTAGAAATCTCCTTCTCTATAAATCGTATTAAAGTTTTTACATTTAGAATGGCTCTGGCAACATGGGGACACACCACTCGTTCCTCGTGGAATGTCCCCATCTTTCCTTCGCTTTTCCTGCAAACCTGCAATGTAAGTTCTTTATTGCGTTGCATATAAATAGATACTAGTTTTCTTCATTTGACTTCCAAATACGATATTTCTCCAAGTCACTACCCATCTGCTTAATCACAAATCCCAAAACAACTGCATCATCTGTAATGCCTAATCCGGGAATAAAATCTAAAATGGCATCAATGGGTGAAACAAAATATAAAAGCCCTGCTAACATCGTTAAAATAGATCCTACAGGTATCTGTCGATAATTCCCCGCACTCCAGTCCTTAACTAAACTAAATAACAGCTGTAATTTATCCCAGATTTTTTCCAAAGGCCCTTTTGCCTCTGCTTTTTCTGTTGCCCGCTTTAAAAGCTGTCTCGTTTTTTCTTTATCTTCAACATATACCTTAGCTTTCGATTGATATTTCTCAAATTTCTTGACTAGATTCTTGTCCATTCATTAGCCCCCTTCGATTAATGTCACTGTTTTTACCTTTAGACAAGGTAAAATAAAATGTCGTTCCTTTCCCTACTTCACTTTTAACCCAAACCTTTCCGCCATGTCCCTCAACAATATGCTTGACAATAGAAAGTCCTAAACCTGTTCCACCCATACGACGGCTTCGTCCTTTATCTACCCTGTAAAACCGTTCAAATATTCTTGGTAGATCTTCTTTGGGTATCCCTATTCCCGTATCCGAAATACTGATGGTTACAAAATGATTTTGTTTCTCTAATGTTAATGCAATTTCTCCTTCATTTTCAGTATATTTGATAGCATTATCAATTAAATTAATCAAAACCTGCTCTATACGATCTTGGTCAGCCATAACAAAGACAGCTTCATCGGGTATTTGTAAATCAATTGATTGTTTTTCTTTCTCTATTTTAGGCTTCATTTTTTCTAAAATACTATTAATTATATCAACAATATTTAACGGTTCTTTATGCAGTGGAATATGTTTGCTTTCTATCCTAGATAAATCTAACAAATCATTAATTAAGCGATGTAGTCTATCCGCTTCTTGATAAATAATTTGAATAAATTGCTTGGCCATATCTGGGTCTTCTAATGCCCCATCTAAAAGCGTTTCTGCAAATCCCTTAACAGAGGTAACTGGCGTTTTTAATTCATGAGATACATTGGCAACAAATTCAGCACGCATTTTTTGAGCTTTATAAATCTCCGTAATATCATGAAATACGACAACAACACCTAAAGTTTTTCCTCTACGAGTAAGAAGAGGAACGAGACTGATTTCCATAACCTGTTCTTTCAGAATATCAATCACAATCTCTTCTTTAATTTTCTTGCCCTCCTCTAGAACTTGCTCAATTAAATCACTTAATTTATAGTTTCGCAAACCCTCTAAATGAGATTTACCCTTGATACGACGAGCGGATACATCAAATAATTCTTCTCCAGCCGGGTTCATCAGTTCAATGATTCCTTGATCATTTATCAAAACCAAACCATTTACCATATAATTTAAAACTGTTTCGAATTTACTTTTGTTTTCATCAATTTCCTTGATTTGTTCTTGAAGATGATTTGTCATGGTATTTAAGGAAGCGCCCAACATACCTATCTCATCTGTACTTGTCGTAAGCGTCTTTACGTGAAAGTTTCCATGAGCAATCTTCTCAGCCGCCAACGTCATTTCCTGAATGGGTTTCGAAAGACGATTGGCAAAACCAATACTTAATACCGCTGATAAAAATACAGCAAGTAAAATACCCCCTACAAATATTGCCCATAAACGCTGACGAGCCTTTTCAATGCTGGTAAGCGGCAAGGCTACTCGAGCGACACCAATCATTTCTCCCTCATATTTAACCGGCACAGCCACATACATCATGCGTTTATTTCTCGTCTGACTATATCGGGTTGAAACACCTACTTTATCTTGTAAAGCCATTTTGACCTCTTGACGGTTCAGATGATTCTCCATCATTTCTGCTTTTTCAGCTGAATCTCCCAAAACTTTACCCTCTTGATTGATAATGGTAATACGATTGCTTGTCTCTATGCCAATTTGCTCCGCTAACTGCTGAGCATCTAACAAATTATCCTGTATGATAACTTGCTTAAAAAGGTGACTTGCTATTTTAGCTTCATTAAGTAGATCTTTCTTTAAATTATTATAAAAGTATTGATTTAAGAAAGTAGAAACCAATACACCCATCAAGGTCATAGACACCAGTATAAGAATAAAATAGGTGCCCATTAATTTCCCTTTGAGTCCGCGTAACATCAAATTTCCTCCCTAAACTTATAACCAATTCCCCTCACGGTCTTAATATATTCAGGATTTTTGGGATCTTTTTCAACTTTATCCCGCAAATGGCTAATATGTACATCCACCACACGCGTATCACCATAAAAATCGTATCCCCATAAATGATCTAATAATAAGTTGCGACTTAAAACTTTACCTTGATTCCTTGCTAAAAATAGCAGTAATTCAAACTCTTTGGTCGTTAATGAAATCATCTCTTCATCCACTAAAACGGTGTATCTCTCAGGATAAATAACCAGACTACCTGTTAAAATTTGCTGCTCCGTATCTTTACTCGTTTCTTGTTCCTTCATTTGGGTGCGTCGCAATACAGCCTTGACCCGTGCCACTAATTCACGGGGACTGAAAGGTTTGGTTAAATAATCATCAGCACCCATTTCCAGACCCAATATCTTATCAATTTCATCATCTTTTGCAGTCAACATGATAATAGGAATAAAAATATCATGTTTACGTAATACCTGACAAATTTCAAATCCATCCATCCCCGGCAACATGACATCCAAAACAATTAGATCGGGATGATACGCTTTCACTTTCTCCACAGCTCCTTTTCCTTCATGAAACTGTGCCACTTCATAGCCTTGTTTTTTTAAATTAAATGCTACTAATTGTGCAATATGCTCTTCATCGTCGATAACGAGTATACGTGCCATTGTTGTTCCTCCCTGTAATTGATCTCTAATATGAAACTAATCACTTCTCACTAAATATGGAAGGTAGCTCGCTTCCTCCGGTCGCTTGTAGCAGGTAGCAGGTAGGATTTAATTTGATATCTCCTGCTTCTCGCAACAACTCTTATAGTTAAACTATTTTTTATCTTTATTCTTTTAATTTTAATTTTAAATTTTAAATTTCTTTCGTCTTTCCCTACCTGCTACCTGCTGGTTGCTACCTGCTGCAAACAGCAAAGCTGCATCAAAATCTCCCTGACCGAAAAATCGACCAGAATAACCAACCCGCCATTACAATGGCCGTAACGGCTCCAATTTCTAATATGGGTAGATGCCAATAATTATACGTCATATTGGTACGCACTAAATTAGAACCGATGATTAATCCCGCCATAATGATACTAAAAGAAAGTAAAACAATGCTGAAAGAAAGTTTATTAGCGATTTTATCAAAATGTTTGAAAACCTCATTCATTTCCGGATATTCCATTTTTATTTTCACTTCGTTATTTTTTATTCTTTCAAGTATACTGGTCATCTGAGAGGGAAATAATTTGAACATGTGCTGATAAGAAAGAAAATGATCGATCATAAAGTGCTTTAGTTCATTTAAAGAAAGTTTTTCCTTCCAAAAACGCCCTTGAAAGGTTTTAATGACTTCCAGTATATTAAGGACCGGATCTAACGATTGAACTGTCCCTTCCAGTGTAATTAAAGATCGAGAGAGCAGAGTGAACTCTGAAGGCATCTTAATATGGTATTTAAAAGCCAAGTGCATAATTTCTTGGATACTATCTCCCAGAGAAATCTCTCCTAAAGAAATTTGAGCATATTTATCACTTATCCGCTGCACGTCTCTTCTCAAGTTTACAATATTTACATCATTATCCATAACGCCCATCGCTAAAATGGTATCCATGATGATTTCTGTATTACCTCTTATAAATCCTATCATTAACTGAAAGAACTGCTCCTGCCGCTCTTTACTGATAAAGCCTACCATACCAAAATCAATAAATCCTATTTTCTCTCCACCTAATACCAGCAAATTCCCCGGATGAGGATCCGCATGAAAAATGCCATCTATTAATATTTGTTTCATCATGGCATGAGAAATAATTTGTGCTAATCTTTGAGTATTATAACCTTGCCCTACAAGCTTTTGCTTTTCATTTAACCCAATACCCGCAAAATACTCAAGTGTCAGCACCCGCGTACCAGAATAATCCCAAAAAACATTAGGAATGCATATGGACTTATCCTGGGCAAAATTTCGGAAAAATTTTTCCGTATTTCTTCCTTCAATCGTATAATCCATTTCTTCTTTAATGGCCTGAGAAAATATCGCCACCATATCCACAAAGGGATACGTTTCCCCCAAAGCAGTGTGTTTTTCAGCCAGACGCGCCAGGTCAAACATGATTTCCAAATCACTTTTCACCATTTTTTCAATATCAGGCCGCTGAATTTTTACCGCTACTTCCTGTTTCGTACGAATAAGACGCGCTCGATGCACCTGACCGATAGAAGCTGCTGCCAGAGGCTCCACCTCAAATTCAGCAAATAATTCAGCTAAAGACTGTCCCATTTGCTCTTCCACAACCTGACGCGCTTTTTCGAATTCAAATGGCGGTACTTCATCTTGAAGTTTTTTAAGTTCCCCTATAATATCGGGAGGAAGAAGATCATGCCGTGTACTCAGTAATTGACCTAATTTTATAAAAGTAGGACCTAATTCTTCTAACATAAAACGAATCCGCTCTCCCAAAGAAAGTTTACTCCCTTTTGGTTCCTGATGGCGTTCGTGAAATGCCAAAAAATGATTTAACCCCAACTGATCAATCAAATAGCCAAACCCATGTTTTACAAGTGTTACTGCAATGGTATGATAACGATTAAAATGTTTATATTTTCTGAGCAACGGCATATGAACACACTCCAAAATAAGATTTCCTTAACAACTATTTCTTTTCCTGCTTATATTCTTTAAGATTTTGTTAAGTTTTATATCTTTCACTTAATGCTTATCTTTCCCAAATTATCTCAATAAAAACAGGATAAACCGAAATTTGGATAGATTGCAAAAAAATAAAGCACATGTTATTATGTGCTTTTTAATCAGACTCATCATCCCAAAGGATATCACTAAATTTTTCCGCAGCTTTCATTTCCGCTTCAATGTCCATGTTACCAAATACATTCTGGCGCATAAATTGACACATAAAGCGATGATCTTTAGCCCCAAATGGTTGATACATGTCCTTGACATTCATAAATGCGGATTTGGGAATATTGCCATCGGTTTTAAAATCACCGTCTCTAGTCTCATTACCATCCGAATGCGCCAAAAGATACTCATAAGCTTGCTTGATTTCTTTAAAACGTTCTTCTGCATCCTGATCTTCCGAGTTGGCATCGGGGTGGTACTGACGCGCCATATTTCGATACGCTTTTTTAATCTCTTCCTTATTAGCTCCTTGGGAAATGCCTAATAATGCATATGGATTTTTTTTGTGCATAAGCTTTACCTCTTTTCCAGTCACTCTTACTTATTCATATTATTATTCTCCATTTAACAAACACCTCCTCTTTTTA
Source organism: Clostridia bacterium (assembly GCA_030625885.1). GTDB lineage: Bacteria > Bacillota > DAOUPZ01 > DAOUPZ01 > DAOUPZ01 > DAOUPZ01. The sequence continues at coordinate 54,033 of DAOUPZ010000008.1, read as the reverse complement.
CCATAAAAAGATAGCCCCGTTACGGAGCTATCCTCATCTTCATCCTCTTATTCTCATCATAAAACTCATCATGGATGGTATCACATCCTGAACATCAACCCTTTGATGTTCCATTTCTTTCTTGATAATCGGCTGCAATTCATCAATTACTTTTTGTGGATTCGCAGCAATCATGGCCACCATTTCGGGCATTAATGATTTAACAATCATTAATTTTTGCTGATCACTCAGCTTACCAAATTTATTAACCACACTTTGTATCCTATTCATTTTATTCCCCTCTCCCTGCATATTAACATATCATCTCATAGATAACACGTTATAGTATTGTATGCATAATCAGGAAGAGGTGCCACGATCTATATATTTCTCTTATCAATAACACGCTTCGCTTTGCCTTCTGTACGAGGAATAGTATTAGGCTCAACTAATTTCACTTTAACGGAAATACCCAAAAGACTTTCCATTTCTCGCTGAAGTTCACGTTCTAATTGCTGCAAGTGACGAATATCACCTAACGCAATCACTGATTCTGTTGCTTCTACCCATACCTCAAAGGTATCTAATGTGCCCTTTCTATCAATTACCAATTGATAAAAAGGTGCAACTTTTCCATTCTCCAACAACACCGATTCTACCTGTGACGGGAAAACGTTAACCCCTCGAATAATTAGCATATCATCTGAACGCCCCGCTACTTTATCCATCCGTACGTGGGTTCGCCCACAAGTACATTTTACAGGATTTAAAGTGGTAATATCGCGTGTACGATAGCGAATAACAGGAATACCTTCCTTGGTAATGGTGGTTAATACCAATTCTCCTTTTTCTCCATAAGGCAGTACCTCACCCGTATCAGGACAGATAATTTCCGCAATAAAATGATCTTCCCAAATATGTAAACCCGTTTTAGCAGAACATTCCATTGCCACACCAGGTCCCATAATTTCACTTAAACCATAGATATCATAAGCGTCGATATTTAATTTGTTTTCTATTTCTTTGCGCATTTGCTCTGACCATGGCTCCGCTCCAAAAATGCCTGCTCGTAATTTTAAACCTTTTGTATCAATCCCCATCTTATTCATGACTTCTGCAATATATAAAGCATAAGAAGGTGTACACGTCAAAATCTCACTTTCGAAATCCTGCATCAGTTGGAGTTGACGTTTTGTGTTGCCACCAGAAATAGGAACAACCGAAGCTTTTACCCGTTCTGCACCATAGTGAATCCCAAGCCCACCCGTAAACAAACCGTACCCATATGCCACTTGAATAACAGAATGTCGAGTTGCCCCTGCCAAAGTTAATGATCGAGCTACCAATTCTGACCAATTTTCAATATCTTTCTCTGTATAGCCTACAACAGTCGGTTTTCCTGTCGTTCCCGAAGATGCATGCAAACGGACAATTTCTTCTTGGGGAACAGCAAACATCCCAAATGGATAATTATCACGCAAATCCTGTTTGGTCGTAAAAGGTAATTTTTTTATATCCTCTAATGTTTGAATATCTGCAGGTGTGATCCCCATCTCAATAAATTTTTTCTTGTAATGAGGCACTTGATGATATACTCGATTAACCATATCCCTTAAACGTTCTTGTTGCATGGCTCTAATGTCTTCTCTTTCCATACATTCAATTTTCTCGTTCCAATACATATTAATATCCTCCTCTTTACTTAGCAGTTAGCAATTGATAGTGGATCATTAAAAACAAAGGCTGATAACCACTTCAAAAATAGATAAATAATATCAACTGATTTTAACTCTAACTCAATTTATACTTTGCAATAATATAAAAAAAGTCCCTATTATGTAATCTTACATAATAGGGACGAGAAATCATATTCCCGCGGTACCACCCATATTGACTCAAAAATATTAGAATCCGCTCTTCCGGCACAGGACATGGTTATCATCCGATACCTTCTTTCTTTTAACGGCGAAAGATCCGGCACCACCTACTTACAGACCGTTTCAGTGGGCTGCTTGGAAGGGAACTTCAACTGGTTTTACTTGAGAGAAACTTTCAGCCAAGATTTCTCATCTCTTACAAGTGCTGCCTGCCTACTTTCCTTCTTCATTGCATTTTTCTTATATTGTCCTATATTTTATCAAAAGTAGCCATAAAAATCAACCATAAATTTTCTTATCCCTAAGTCGTACTTGTCATTACCCAAATGGCTTCCTTCTGCGTAGAGTTAATAATAGGAAACATTTCTCCTCCTTTTATCTCAATACGCTGCTCCCATTCCTTCGGTCGAGGCTGATCAGAACCATCAGCATATTGTACAAATCTGAAATCAGCTTGAAAAGGGGCTTTTTCCCCACTTCTGTATTGAACTTCCAAAGTCATACAATCACCTCCTTACATTACTAGAAAAACGGCAAACATATCCATGTCTAGACTCAACTTATATTTTATAATGTCTCATTTTTTACTTTTTATTCGTTTTTTTATTATTTAACTTATAAACGTTTATCCTGACGTAATATTTTTTCAAACGCCTCAGTAGTCAACGGCTTACTAAATAAATATCCCTGTATTTCATCACATTTCCTTGTCCGTACGCAATGCAATTGCTCATGGTTTTCAACCCCTTCAGCAATCACTTTAAATTTTAAACTATGTGCCATCGAAACAATGGCATCCGCAATCGCCACTTTTTTTGTATTGGTATTAATCTCTTTTACAAAAGACCGATCTATTTTTAATGTATTAATGGGAAGTCTCATTAAGTAACTCAAAGAGGAATATCCTGTCCCAAAATCATCCATTGAGATATGAACCCCTCTCTCCTGCAAAGCATTTAACTTTTCTATGGTTAATTCTATATTCTGCAGCGCAACACTTTCAGTAATCTCTAAATCCAAGTAATTAGGTTCGAGTCCCGTCTCCTCTAAAACACTCATGACTCTTTCTACAAAACCGGATTGTTGCAATTGATGGGCAGAAAGATTAACCGCTACACGTAAAGGTGAAAGGCCTGAATCCTGCCATACTTTATTTTGGGTACAAGCGGTGTAAAGTACCCATTCACCAATAGGCACAATCAACCCCATGTCTTCTGCTAAAGGGATAAAACTCGCGGGGCTAACCAATCCCAGTTCGGGATGCTGCCATCTAATCAATGCTTCCATCCCAACAACCTTCCCAGTATAAATATTCACCTGAGGTTGATAATAAAGCACGAATTCATCGCGCTCTAATGCATGCCGCAAATCGTTGGTAAGCATTAATTTCTCAAAAGACTTCTTGTTTATATCAGAAGTGTAAATTTGAAACGTATTTCGCCCCTTTTCTTTGGCACTATACATGGCCATATCCGCATTTTTAAGTACCGTATTGGTATCTTCACCATGCTGAGGATAGAACGCAATACCAATACTAGCTGTAACATATAACCTATAACCTTTATACTCAAAAGGCGCTTCAAATGCATTCAGAATTTTTTTCGAGAATTTAAGTGCATCTTCCGTGGTAGGTACCTCTGATAGCAGTATAATAAACTCATCTCCGCCCCAGCGGGAAACTGTATCAGGCTGAGATATGATTCCCTTAATTCGTTGCGCAATACCAGATAATATCCCATCCCCTATATCATGTCCTAAAACATCATTGATACTTTTAAAATCATCTAAATCTATAAACAGAAGGGCTATCATGCATTCTTTCTTTTGGGCATTATCAATAGCATCATTCATACGTTCATTCAAAAGCTTGCGATTGGGTAAACCTGTCAGAGAATCATGACAAGTCTGGTAGTAAATCTTATCTTGATAGTACTTTGCATATTTAATCTCAATACTGTCAAAAAAGGATTCTACCATGCAATGATATTTTTCTGCTTCCTCCTGACTAAAATCAGATTGCAAAATAAGATCTAAAAAGCTATTTCGACAATATTTATGCCTGATCAAAAGTTGATCCAAGGCAATATCTTCGTTACAAATACCAGGAATTTTATTTATGCTCAATATGATATTAAATATACTCGCTAAACCAGTATGTATATTGATGTTTTTTACCACTTCAACAAAAAAATCTATCATGCTTTGAAACCATTTTTGGAAACATTCCTCAGAAATCGGTTCATATTTAGAGTAGGACTGTTCTATGGTATATTCAATTATTCGGTTGAATAACCATTGTTTATTACTTAAGATAAGCTGACACAACTTCTGCATCTATAAGCCTCCTTTTTCCATACATTTAACCTATAAAAAATGATTATAAATTAGTAACGCAAATACTTCAACATTATAACGTTATCATTTTCAAGCTTGATTAGCAAACTAAAATTTTCCTTAATCTCATAAAAGAACAGTTTTTTTGTAAATATTAAAAAATATAGGAATTTGTTCCTATAAGAAACATTACATAAGGCACAAGTGATATTTCCCCATCTTGAATTCTAAATACATTTTTAGAAATAGGAAATATTAAAAGACTGTTGATATCAACAGTCTTTTAATATAAAACATTTTATTTCCTTTTTGAGTCCAATGTACAAAAATACCAATCTACACAATCACACCCTGATTCCAAACGCTCTTCAGCGCCTTTTTGTGTGTTGGGTGGTGGAACAAGAACGGTTTTTCCCGGTGTCCAATTCGCTGGCGTTACGACCTTATATTGATCCGTTACCTGTAATCCATCAATCAAACGTAAAATCTCCGGTATACATCGTCCCGTTGTTAATGGGTAATAAATCATCGCCCGCAGAATGCCTTCTGGATCAATGATAAAAACAGCACGAACTGCAGAGGTATCACTCACCCCAGGTTGAATCATGCCATATTTCTTGGCAATATTCATCCCTAAATCATCGATAATAGGGAAAGGAATTTTCACCCCAAAGTTTTCTTCAATATTCCTTACCCAAGCAATATGAGCATAAACACTATCAATACTTAATCCTAATAAACATGTATTACGTTTTCTAAATGCAGGATACATTTTAGCAAATGCTATAAATTCTGACGTACATACGGGCGTAAAATCTGCAGGATGAGAAAACAAAACAAGCCATTTCCCTTGATAATCACATAATGAAATTTCCCCATGTGTTGTTTTAGCTGTAAAGTCAGGTGCCGGCTTATTAAGCTGAGGCGTCACCGTAGCCTGACCGTAAATAACTGGTCCAACCCCTTTACCTCCACCAGGTCCTTCTCCCGTACCAGGCCCCAATTGCGGTCCTGCTCCCATACTATCGCGCTGCATTTTTTTCCCTATATCTTTTTTCACATCAATACCCCCCACGAAAGATTTGTTTTCATTTTATGTGAATCTTATCTGGAAGGTTACTTAAATTAAGAAAAACCCCAAAGGGGTTTTTCAGTTGACAGTTGACAGTTAAAAGATTAAATAGCACACATAACGCAGGACATGGTTGTGTCGGAAGACAGCTTATCGCGTCGATGGTCTCATAACATCAAATATTAACTAATCTACTTCATGAGTAAAATATTTCTATGTTGCACAAATTTCTTTAGCTTAGAAGATGGCTGGAGACATAACCATGTCCAAGCACAACCAATATGATACCCTTTTATACTATAAAAAGAACAATGTGTAGCTATCTTGGAATAAGCAACAAAAAACTAGACAGAAAACATTGGCAAACTTCTTAGACGCTCTGCCAATCGAGAATAGCGTTTATTAACCCGATTGTTCTCAATCGCAATTTCTAAAGCCCGCCTTGTTCCTACTAGAACCACCAATTTTTTAGCTCTAGTAATACCCGTATATAAAAGGTTACGCTGCAACATCACATAATGCTGGGTAGAAACAGGCATAACCACCACCGGATATTCACTCCCTTGACTCTTATGAATCGTGATGGCATAAGCCAGTACAATTTCATCACACTCATGTTTCTTATACATAATATCCCGCTGTCCTTCAACATCTGGATACACAACAGTTACTTCCTCTTCTTCCGTATCAATATACTCTATATACCCTATATCACCATTGTAGACCTGCTTTTCATAGTTATTACGGATCTGCATGACTTTGTCTCCTTCACGAAACAAAGTATGCGATACCTTTTGTTCTGCTTTGATGGCAGCAGGTGGATTAATGGCCTGTTGCAATTTCTCATTCAATATCTCCACGCCAATGGGCGTCTTTCGCATAGGGGTTAATACTTGTATATGTTCTGCTGCCATTCCATCTTCATATTGTGGTAAACGATGTGTACATAGATTGATAAGCACATCCTGAATCATTTCCGGTTCTTCCGCTTCTAAAAAGAAAAAATCCTTCTCCTTCTGATTCAAAACAGGAAATTCGCCCTGATTAATATGATGGGCATTCACAATAATCAAGCTTTCCTGGGCCTGGCGAAAGATTTCATCCAGTGATACCACTTCCATCCGTTCAGAATCAATAATATCCCGCAATACATTACCTGCCCCTACAGAAGGTAATTGATCCGCATCTCCTACCAAAATGAGTTTGGTCCCCGGCCTTATAGCTTTCAATAAATGGTTCATAAGCAGCAAATCGACCATAGAGACTTCATCTACGATGATCACATCCGCTTCCAGAGGATCATCTTCCCCTTTTAAAAATTGCATGCCTTCCGAGTCAATAAAACTATATTCCAAAAGACGATGGATCGTTTTCGTTTCCCGACCTGTGCTTTCATTTAAACGTTTTGCCGCACGCCCTGTTGGCGCTGCTAACAGAATGTGCGAATAATGCCTTTGTAGAATATTAATGATGCAGCGAACCGTTGTTGTTTTTCCTGTCCCCGGCCCCCCCGTCAGCACCATGACACCTGAAGAAAATGCGGCACAAATAGCCTCTTTTTGTTTTTCTGCCAATTTAATACCATCTTCTGCTTCAACCGCTTCAATTTCCTCTTCCATGTTAACCAATGGGATTTGATACCGATCATCCATCAGGTTTGCCAAACGCTCTGACACGCCTTTTTCCGCATAATAAAAAGCGGCTAAAAAAACATCCTGCTGTCCACCCTCTTCTGTTTCAACATATACCTTTTGATCTGAAACAAGCGCATCCAAAGCCCCTTCTAATAGTGACTGGTCGACTTTTAACATTTCCTCAGCACGCAAAAACAAAACATCTTTAGGCACATAAGTATGCCCTTCCCCGGCCAGTTGTCCCAATACATATCGCAATCCTGAAGTTAACCGATATAAAGATTCCGGCTCAATCCCCATCTTCTGCGCAATTTGATCGGCTGTGCGAAAACCGATACCATAAATATCTTCCGCCAAACGATAGGGATTTTCTTTTATTAAAGGAATAGCGGCTTCACGGTATGTCCGATAAATTTTCACACCATAAACAGGACTTACTTCCTGCTCCTGCAAAAAAAGCATGAGGTTTTTAACTTCCCTTTGTTCAACAAACGCTTCTCCAATCTTTGCCGCTTTTTTAGCGCCTATTCCTTCTACTTCTGTTAATCTTTCAGAATCTTCTTCCAATACTTCCAGCGTCTTGTAGCCAAAATGGTTGACCAATTTTTCAGCCGTTACTTCTCCAATCCCTTTAATTAAACCAGAACTGAGATATTTTTTTATCCCATTGAGAGAAGCTGGTACTTTGACTTCAAAGCTATCAATTTGAAACTGTTCTCCATAACGTGAGTGAGTTATCCATTTACCAAAAATCTTTAGAGTCTCCCCTTCTAGAATCATAGGGAGCGTACCAACAATCGTCGTTAAGGTATTTTTATCATCACATTTTAATTGAGCAACGGTATAATAATTATCTTCATTTCGAAATGTAATCCGCTCTACCACACCTTCAATATGCATTCAGTTTCTCTCCTTAGGAATAATCAACAAATTATTCTTTCTTATCCTTTAATTTTTCTCATCTCTATTTTATCCAAAAAACACCTGTTCTTCAAGAATAATAAAAAAACCCTTTCAGAGGAAAGGGAAATGTTTTATGATACCTTTGTTTGAATAATTAAGTTTTTCTTTTTCCTTTTTGGTTTTTTAGTATGAATGATCCACCCACATTCAGGACATTGATAGCTTGGATGGTTCGTATCATTTTTCCAAACCAATTTTTTCATATCTGTACTGCACATAGGGCAAACCATTTTAATCAACTCTTTTCAACTAAGTTAATGTAATAAAGAACTTACATTGCGGGTTTGCAGGAAAAGCAAAGGAAAGATGGGAGACATTCCGCGAGGTACGAATGGTGTGTCCCCATGTTGCAAGAGCCGTTCTAAATGCAAAATCTCTATTGCAAAACATATCTATATTTATATTATATGCTTGATATTTAGTAAAAGTCCGACAATTTATTAATACTATTTTATCATATTTGCTGCAGATATTTAAGGATAAATAACGCTGATTTATAAAAAAATTAAACACCTCATCTACAATAAGATAAGGCGTTTGTCGTAACTCTATATTATTTTTTCTAATGCCATTGCCAAGAAACTTCGAAATGCACCAAATATTGACTTAAAAAAAGATTTCTTTTCCACATCATGATCCGCGATAATATCCTTTTGTAGTATTAATTCACCATCCAAATATACTTTAGCCTCTCCTACTTTCGTCCCTTTAAGAACGGGTGCGTTTAAGATCGCAGGCAATTCCAGTTCATACGCTACTTTATCCTTTTCTTCTATTTTCACAGGTAAAATTAAATCATCGGTTAATGATAAGCGAACACGAGCATCTACACCACCTTTAACAGGCAAGCTTTCTTTAAATGCTTCTTTTTCTCCCAAAGGCAAAAATTCAAAGCGATCAAATCCATAGTTTAAAAGGCGCTGTGAATCCTCCCACATATTAGCGCTTCCCAATACAACCGCAACCAATTGATGATTATTTCGTGTCGCAGAAGCCACCAAACAGTGACCCGCCGCATCTGTATAACCCGTTTTCACACCATCAATACCTTCTACTTTACCCAATAATCGGTTGGTATTATATACTTTTCGATCCCATTCATGAAAAGGATCCGGTATCACTTTAGTTCGTGTTTTTACAATTTCTGAGAACAAAGAATTACGCAATCCATAACGAGCAATAGCTGCTAAATCATAAGCAGACGAATAGTGATTGTCATTGGGTAACCCATTAGGGTTTGCAAAATGGGAATTCTTTGTGCCAATTTCCGCCGCCTTGTTATTCATCATTTCCGCAAATTGCTCAACTGAACCACCTATATGTTCCGCAATCGCCATAGCCGCATCGTTGCCTGACTTGAGCATCATTCCGTATAATAATTCTTGCAGTTTAAGCACTTCTCCCTCTTGAAGCCATAAAGAGGAACCGGCTTCCTCTGAAGCCCGTTTGCTGACGCGCACTTTATCATTGACATTGCCTTCTTCGATTGCAACAATAGCAGTCAACATCTTTGTCGTACTAGCTGGCGCCCGCTGCAAATCAGCATTCTGTTCCCAAAGCACCCGCCCCGTATTTACATCCATTAATATCGCTGCTTTTGAAGCCACTTCACACTCAGCATCAGCACTATAAGCAGGCATTAAGCACATAAGATATATAAAAAGCAAACTCCACGTAAAAATTTCTTTTCTTGCTATTCTTCTCACCAAACCAATCCTTCCCTGCATTGATCCTATCTTTTCAAAATTGAACACACAGTTTATATTATATGCAATAATAATTTATTTATACCTTTTTATAGTTAGCAGCTATTAGTTCTCAGTTATCAGCAAAAGATAAACTAAAAAATTTAAGCTCACGCTTTAATCTTTTTCCTTCTACTTTCTACCTTCTACGTTTCTTTATCTCTTCCCGAGAACCGAAAACTGATAACCAATAACATTTTTTCTTATAACTCAACCTTCTCTTTCTATTTTAAGGAAAACAAGAGAACATGTCCAATTATTTAACGATGGTAATATATTCTACTTTAGGCCAGATAAAACAAACTGCGCCACATGTTCAAAAACTTCCTCTTTAATGGAAGATTTTGTTACCAAATGATCGTTGCTCTCTAACCATACTAACTCTTTTTGCGCAGAAGAAATATGTTCGTAAATATATTGTCCACTCTCAGGAACCACCGTTGGATCGATCTTAGATTGCAAGATAGAGGCAGGAACATTAATATTGGTAAGATCTTTTTGGGTCACTTTAATAAATTTTAATAAGCTGGAAACACAAGTAAGCGGTACCCGATCATAACAAAAATGGTCTGAACCATCATAAGTTTTTTCCATCTTTTCATAACGTTTAATAAACCGTAAAAATGGCACTTGTTTAATACGCGTATTTTGTAAAAATATCGGGGCATTCATAGAGACCACCCCTGAAATTTCATGATGCGCGGCCGTATATAAAGCCAGCAATCCTCCCATGGATAAACCCACTACATATACGACAGGACATTCTTCCTTTAATTTTTGTAGTTCAATCTGTACAGATTGATACCATTGCTTCCAATCTGTTTTAGCCATCACCTCTGGACAAATACCATGTCCTTTTAGCAAAACACCCCGCACCGTTAAGCCATATGAAGATAAATGGAGCCCCAAATCCTTCATTTCACTAGGAGAGCCTGTAAAGCCATGGATTAAAAGGCACCCTCTTTCCCCGCCTGGATAATAAAAAGGCTTTGCCAATTCATTGATACTCATTGATCACCATCTCCTTCTTCTACAACCTATGTCAGCTACTGAGTGCAGTAACACACCATTATCCCAAAGACATCCAATTGTCAAGAATAATTTTATCATCTATAGGTTACATATTCAATATTAAGAAAAACCTAAGCAAAATTAAAAAAATCTATCTACCTAAACTTAAGTTTAGGTAGATAGATTTAAATCATTAACAAAATTATTCTTCTTTGTTGTCACAATATTGTTGTGGAATAACATTATTATAATGACAATACATTAACATACCACAAAGTAAAAATTTTCCTAAATTTGAAATTATTTCTCTCATAAAAACGCCTTCTTTCTTTTATATTTTTATCATTTTTAAAATTCCATAAATAAAAAGACAGGGGATAAAATAGCATAGATAAACTATTACTATTTTATCCCCTGTCTTCTTTATCTGAAAGTTTCCTTACTACTGTAAGTTTCTTCGTCGATGCTCATAAAAACGAGTCTCTCCAGGGGTGTGTCCAATTATTGTATCTGACCTGAAAGTTTCAAAACAGACCTTTAGCTCGGTTTATTTTTTGCTTCTACGGTTATCTCCAAAAAGATATCTCCAATAATTATCATTCACAAATATTAAATTCTTCCAACATTATAAACATCATTTTTAAAATTGTCAATAAAAATTACACTACTTTTTTTATAATTTTTTTATACCATTTGTATTTCTCCCCCTATAAGTTAATTTCTTTCTTTAAAATACTCACCATTCTTACAATTTCTTAACTTTTAAAAAGAAATTATTGGGTTAAGGGAAAAAAAGATACAAAAGCATTATGTATTCACGTGAAGAAGGGTTTTAATTAGTCATTTAAATCATAATACTCAAAAATATATATAACAATAAAAGAACTAATAACTGCTATAATAGTACGATCTAAAGCTATTCCAATGTTACCAGTCTTTAAAATCACACCTAGAAAACTTCCTATCCCTATTCCTATAAGGGGTTTCCAAATTGACTTTCTTTTCATAAAATCCCTTTCCTATCATTTTTATTCTCTATCATCTGGTTTTGATTTTTTATCTTCTAAATATTGCAGAAAACCTTTTAGTGATTTCGATATTTCTTCATGCGCTTTCATAAAACGCCAAGCAATAACAATTGTAAAAATAATTAATCCCAAACATAAAAGAGGAACTAATATCTGAAAAATATTAATATTTCTAGTAATGACATTCTCTTGCACAATGGATAAATTCATTTATAACTTCCCCTTCCTTTTTTGAGAATTACATAGGTTTTTACAAGCGAAAGGCAACCACTTACTAAAATCGATTTAATAATTCACTTAGTACAGCAATAACCAGATTCAATTCTGAGCGAAAGACAAAGCAACTAATTATTAGGGTTGGTTCCAGTTGAGAGTATAGGAAAATATTTTATGATGTTTACCATTACATCCCATATGATAGAGGAAATTACAAGGCCTATTAATAGGCGTTGTAATTTAATAATTAAATATATAGTATTTTTTATATTATAACGGTTCAAAAGAATTTCTTGTCACATCTTTATATCCATAAAAATCAAAAGTTAATGTTTCTGAACCACCATAGATAGTAGTATACCCTCCTTTACCTCGTACTTTAACACGTGGGCCATAATCTTCTATAGCAGTGGTACCTCCTACTATTGCTGTAAATCCCAGTGCTGAACTCCCTTCATCATAATGGTCTTTAAGTAAAACAGTATCCGATTCATCTTCATAATAATATGATATTACCATGTCGTATTGTGCAAGTAATGTCCCTGCTAGCGTCCATTTATAACTATTTCGAATAGTATGATACTGAACATCGTGTCTTTCTATACTGTTGGTGTTATCAGATATCTCTTCATTTATTAATTCAATTTCTATACTACTACCATCATCAAAAATTATTTTTTTGTAATTATCTTCATAAGAAACTTTTATTCCTTTTAACTTTTTTTCTACTTTTTCTTTGTTAACTATATCCAATTGATTGATAGCATTTATAGCTTCAATATCTCCTTCTTTTGCAGCTTCAACAACTTCCATAGCATTATCCTCTGTAATTTTTATTCTATTTAACGTAGTAGTATCTTCGCTAGCAAATGCCGGAACCATCAATCCTAAACACATACACATAAACACAGTCAATCCTAACGCAATAATCCTTTTCATTTAATTTGCCTCCTTGTAGTATAATAGTATTAAACAAATAATTTAAGACTACGTTTAGGTTCCCATAAAGATAATTAAAAAAGCTGAGGCGTCCAATCCCATGCTTATCTATCAATATGGAAACCTATTTATTTTGGTGGATCACACATAACCCCTTCCCTCCTTTCTTTTTAATTACCAGTTTTGACCGGTTCACTTACTAGACACATGTAACAGCAATTTTGTTCCATTTTTTAGTAAAATAATTTTAAAATTTTTTCAAAAATTACAGAACAAAATGAAAACCACCCGTGTCTTGTATATAACCAAATAAAACTAATACAAGAAAGGGTGGTTTTTATGAAAAAGAAATTGTGTGTCATGTTAAGTGTTATGATGTTTTGTATGGTATTCCTACCGGGTTATGGACTTGCTAGTCCAGCAGATCAAGGGCAAAAGATTATTGATATTGCCCCTGTTCCTCAAAGCACCAATTTTTTGCAGTATTGGGGTAACGATATAACTGGTACAAGCTCCCATAGCGTATCCGTTCAAGGGGAAACATTATCTTATACCACGGTGGACAAGCTTACAATTAGTATGAACTTAGAAATATGGGATGGATCTGATTGGGAAGTCTTTAATTCATGGAGGGAAACAGAATATAACGCACGTAATATTGAGTTAATTGAATATTGTGATGTATACAGCGGGTATTATTACCGCGTTACTACTATTCACACCGCGATCAATAATGGTGTTACGGAAACTAAAACCACTATATCAGATTCCATTGCTGTTAATTAAAAGCTACTAAATATAAGGGATATGAAAATAAATCATATCCCTTATATTTTTATATATTATTCATACATGGAGCGAACAATTTTTAGTGCTTCATCTTCTCCTTCAGCGCATATAAGACTATAGCTAAAGCTATGATCCTGCCAAGTCAAAAGTACTGAATTGTTTTTATTAAACACTATCAAAGTCACTTCTTTATCACTAATATCTACCTTCTTGACAGTCGTATCATCTTCGCTGAAATGAACTTTTTGTGCTGATTCGTCCGCTCGATAATGTTGAGTAAATTTTATTAAGTGATTCTCTTTTTCATATTTTGCAGTAAAATAGGAATACTGCTGTTTATCACCTGATAGTTTATATTCTATTTTCTTATACTCTACAGGTAAATAACTAGGTTCTAACAAAGTATAAGGTGTCATCTGCTGAGCTTCATTAAATGTACCTGGATGAATAATGATTTTATCACTATTATTTGTAGGTGGCGGTGTTTTTAACTTACCTTTTTGTTTATAAGTTAACTTACTACTTTCCTGCGAATTATTTGTTATCAGCGAAAGTACCCGTTCCTTTACTGCTGAAGCTTCATTTGTAGTCAGCATTATACTACTACCAACTAATACAAAACCAATAACGGCAGCTGCTATATACTTTTTATATTTAAAATTACGAGTATTAAACTCTGAATATTTTCCATTCACTTCTTTAGAGATTTTAACAAACATGTCATCAGCAGAAGGGCAGGGGATATCATCTGCATAATCATCTATTGTTTCCTTAATTAATTTATCATAGTAATCCATCTTCCCGTTCCTCCTTTCTATACTTTTCAAGTTCCTTTTTTAAGAATATCTTTCCTCTATTTAATCTTGATTTAACGGTTCCCATACTTAAATTAAGCTCTTCTGCTATAGTGTCATAAGATAAATCCCAGTAATAACGATATATAAAAATATCTCTATATTTTTCATTAAGTTTCATTATCATATTGAATACATATTCCCTTGTTTCTTTATCAATAATCATATCCTCTATGCTTTGGCTATCTTTATCCACATGGCTTACTAAAGGAATGATTTTTTCTAAATCATCAATTGGAAATGTATGACGATTGTCACGAAAGAAATTTCGCGCTGTATTAGTAACAATAACTGCAAACCAGGCACCAAATTGTTCAAAGTCTTTAAGATACTGGATATTGCGAAATGCTTTTATAAAGCTATCCTGTACAATGTCTTCTGCCACCCCATGGTCTTTAATTATCATAAAAGCTGTACGGTAGGCTTTTTGATAGTATGTCTTAAAAAATACTTTTTGTATTTCTTGATCGACCTGTTGTGGCTTTTTCTTTATTTCTTTTATTCCCATAATTATTCACCTCATAATCACCCTTTTTCTATATTTTAGAAATCTCAAACTATATTCTGTATTAATTTAACATAAACTGCATATTTTTGTAAATAAATAATCTCTATATGCATATAGAGATTATTTATTAATTATTTATTTTTTAAAATAAATTCCTTTGTTTCTATTAAAATTGATTCTCAACATGAAAACATCTCTTTATCTTAACCCCGATTGTGCTTTACCAATAACTTTATTATTATGGAAAGTTACATTCATGTTACTACCATCAGCATTTCTCCACATGATCATTGTTGTATCAATGTTACTAGCCCCTGAAGTAGAACCTTTTTCACCTGCACCAAGAATTTTGGCAACTTGCATGTAAGTCATTCCTTCTTTTATTTGCTTATACTTTTTCATTGTTATTACATTTGTATCTTCCCCACTACAACCCATAACCAAAGTAATCAGTAAACAAATAATAGTTAATAAAGCTATTTTTCTCACGCTATTAACGCTCCTTTTTCCCCATATTTCTATATTTATCCTTATTTTAACATATATTGCATTAATTATATATAGCAAGAATTTTATTAGACACAGTGGAATTTATTATACCTGACAAAATAACAAAATACCGCTAACCTAATCAAAACCCCTATCGTACATAAACTTTTACAACAATCAAAGTATACAACTAAAAAGCGACATGAGTCCGGTTAAATACCGAACCCATGCCGCTTAATGTTTCATTTTTTCATGTATCTACTTGACAGTGTAAACTTTAAATAGCTGTTTTCTTTATTCTTCTATAGAATGGGTCAATCGATTAATCCTCATCATATCATACATCGGACAATATCCTATTAAAGCCGTTCCCATTTCAAACATTCCTAACATGTTTAACGGCTTCTTGACTATTCTAGAACGCCCCAAAGCAGTCCCCATTAAATACGCACCCGTTCCAAAACGAATCATACGTTCAGTCATGTCCATATTTTGCCGCATCATTTTCCCTCCCTTGTTAGCAGCTTCACTGCAATTCTTCTTATTATTCTAACCCAATTATGATTCTGCTAAACATGGCATATCTTTTTCTAAACAAATCGTTTCAAACACAAGAACAGGCGATCTTTCCGTGTTTCCCCCCCTACTTCTTCTACTTTTATTCTGCCTTTGCCTTTTATTGAAATGACATCTCCTTCTTGAATCGTTGCCGCAGGATCCCTCTTAGTTTCCCAATTCAACCGCACCTTTTCTCCTTTTATCAGCGGCACAACCTTTGTACGGGAAAGCGCAAAACCCGCACTCGCTACCGCATCTAACCGCAGAGAAGAAACCGTTGTGCGTATTACCTTCGTTTCAAATGAAGGTAATATCAATTCATTCATTTCCCTTCGCTCAACCGCAACGTTGACCCGTCCTACCTGCTCTAAATTAGAATAAATATAATCTGCTACTTCCTGTTTAACGATCACTTGACACCCTTCATCCATCACAAGCAAATCACCCATCATCTCCCGGGTAATGCCCAACCCTAAAATTCCACCTAGATAATCCCGATGATTAACCTTATGATAGGTCATATTTCCAGATATCTTAAGCAATTGCAAAGGAAAAGCAGCTTCATTAACATCCATATAATCCGGGAAAATCGCCAATAAACATCTTTCTGCTACCTCATATCCCCCAAAACACTGATACTCTAAATCTACAAATGATCTCACAATCTGCTGTGCAACCCGTTGCTGGTGCGGGTCTAAAAAATGAGTAAAAACTATTTCATAACTTTTTTGGACCTGACTGATCCTGTCTAACACCCGCGCAGCCAATTGTCTATCTGCTTGATCAGAAAATCCATCCAGAATCTCACGTCGGTTCATATTATGATTGCTCCTATCTCTTCATTGTCAGTTAACACAAATAGGCAGGTAGCTCGTTCCCTTCGGTCACTTATAGCAGGTAGCAGGTAGGATTTAACTTGATAGTTTCTACTTTTTCTTGTAATGTTCTGGTAAATCATTTTCTCTTTTTAAAATTTCTTTTTTCTACCTGCTACCTGCTGATCCCTAACTGCTGTTTTTTATCTTCTCCTACTGTTTCTTCTCCATCAACTTCATATTAAATGTCATGCTCTTTCCGTCACGGTCAGCTTTTACGCTCACCGCATCACCTACTTTGTGCTTTTCTAATAGGCTTGTTAAATCCTTAATGGATTTTACGGATTGACCATCAATACCTGTAATCACATCCCCCGGCTTCATACCTGACAAAAACGCGGGACCGCCAGAGAACACTTGACGTATATAAACGCCTTCCGGAATACCATACTGGTCGGAAACACCTTTAGTTACATCGACCCCGCCAATACCAATCATGGGACGGCTTACAAAACCCTGTTTGATAATCTGATCAATAATGGGCTTAGCATCGGTAATAGGAATCGCAAATCCTAAACCTTCCACACCTTCCTGTGCAACTTTAACAGTATTAATCCCAATAACCTCACCACGCGCATTAACCAATGGCCCGCCGCTATTTCCCGGACTAATCGCAGCATCCGTTTGAATGAGCGTAAATTCCCGATCTTGGACTTCCATGGTCCGATTAATGGCACTCACCACGCCCGCAGTTACGGTACGAGCAAATTGATTGCCCAGGGGATTTCCAATTGCCACCGCTAACTCTCCTACTTTTATCTTTTCGGAGTCACCCAACCGAGCCACGGTCAAGGGCTTGGTATCTATTTTCAGTACCGCTAAATCAGTCTGTTCATCCCGACCAATCAATTTAGCAGGTACCATTTTATCATCAGATAAGCTCACCATCAACTCACTGGCCCCATCTACTACATGGTTGTTTGTCACAATGTAACCATCCGGGCTGATAATGAAACCGGAACCACTCTTTTCTACTGTACGTAACCCGCTAAAAAAGTCTGCCACTTGTGCTTTCGTGGTTATACCTACAACTGCCTGACCGACTGCTTCCGCTATATTGACCACAGGAGATGGATCGATATAAGATGCACCATTAATAACTGGAGAAATATTAGCGGTTTGAACCCCTTCATCTTTGGCTAACGCCGCACCTGCATAACCACCCGCCAGCCCACCAATCAACACACTGATGAGCATTAATGTTACGATTATCACATATTTAGGTTTTTGCTGCACTGTCCTCGTCTGAGACTCAGGATAAAACGCGGAAAATCCTTTCTTTTCATTCATATTTATCATCCTCCTCATTGCTTTTTCATAGTATACCAATAAATAATGACAAAAATATGAACAAAGTGTTAACTTAATAAAATAACAAAATGGAATATTTATCCTATATTTTTTATTTTAATTTTTGCTAATTTAATCTTTACGCTTTTAATTTTCAATTTTAAATTCTAAATTTTTAATTATTACTTGTAAGCTCTTGGCAATGTAAACGAAAAAGTTGTTCCTTCTCCTACTTTACTTTCAACCTCAATACGTTCACCATGTGCCTCAATCAACCTTTTAACAATATGTAGTCCCAGACCAGTTCCTCCTGCATCTGCACTACGAGCCTTATCCACTTTATAAAAACGCTCCCAAATATAGGGTAATGTTTCTGGGGCAATACCCGAACCTGTATCAGATATCTCAATAACGACCTTATCCCCTCGCGTTGCAACTTTAAATTCTATCTTTCCCCCTTCAGGCGTAAAACGCAAAGCATTATCTGTAAGGTTAGTGATCACCTGATGGATGCGATCCCGGTCACCCGCCACCCATAACCGCTCTTCAGTAAAAACAATCTCCCAAGTAATGCCTCTTACTTCAAAACAGTTTATATAGGCGGCCAATATTTTTCGGATTTCCTCCTGAATATCAATGGTCTCTTTACTTAACAGAATATTGCCGCTTTCCAATCGCGCGACATCCAATAATTCATTAATCAAACGATTTAAACGTCCCGTTTCTTCCAACACAATACTCAAATATTTTTCTCTTTCTCCTTCTTTTATGGTTCCATCCAAAATCGCCTGAATAAATCCTCTAATTGAGGTTAAGGGAGAGCGTAATTCATGAGATACATTGGCAACAAAATCCCGCCGCATATTTTCCAGTTGCCCCAATGCCTGTGCCATATGATTAAAAGACTTACCCAATTGAGCAATCTCATCATCACCGGATACCGTGACCCGTTTTTCAAATCTACCATCCGCCATTTCTAAAGCAATATCATTCATCTGATGCAAAGGCGCAGCAATACGTCTGGAAAGAAAGTAAACAATAACAAATGCCAATCCAATAGCCAACAATGCACCTATTCCAATCATCCAGTAAACCTTCTTAAGACCCGCTTCAATACCATAAATAGGTGCATGCAAGAGAGTTGCACCCTCTATCTGACCACGAATCACCATGGGCACAATAACGGTCAACATCGCAACATCAAATTGGGAATCATATTTATCGCGAACAGAAAGCACTTCCCCGCGAAGTAACTGATTCATATCTTCTTGACTCAGACGATTTCCCACCCATTTCTGCCACTCTGGGTGAGATTGTGCATAAATCAGTCCATTCTTGTCTACAACCCAAATGCGCGCTTGCAATAGACGATCCACTGTGTTCAATTCATCATTTAAATGGTCTCTATCCAGTCTACCTTGAAGGAATGCGACAACCATATCATTCATATGCTTTCCTTCATTAATTAATAAGCACTCTTTCTGCTCATAATAATGCTGCCAAAATAAACCCGCTAAGAGCATACTCAATATAATTAATACAACGAAAATGATACTTAAATAGGTAACCATCAAACGTCGAAATATACTCTTTTTCATCTTTTCACCTCAAACTTATACCCGACACCCCAAACTGTCTTTATTTTCCAGAATGAATTCTCTTCGCCTAACTTTTCACGCAATCGTTTAATATGGACATCTACCGTGCGACTATCCCCCATATAATCATATCCCCATATATGTTCTAATAATTGTTCTCGGGTAAAAACCTGATCAGGATGATCTGCCAAAAAGTACAGCAGTTCAATTTCTTTAGGGGTAGCAGAAATATCTTGCTCGTCCACCTTTATGATATATCGTCCCTTATCAACCACTAATCCAGGAAATACAATCTGTAACTTTTCCATTTCATAAGGTTCGCTGCGACGCAAGACAGCTCGTACCCGCGCTACTAATTCCTTAGGGTCAAATGGCTTTACGACATAATCATCAGCACCCATTTCTAATCCCAATACCTTGTCAAAGCTTTCTCCCTTGGCGGTCAACATAATAATGGGTATATGACTCAGTTTACGAATTTCCCGACACACTTCAAGACCGTCCATACCCGGGAGCATCAAATCTAAAATAACTAAATGAGGTGCAATTTCACTAAACACTTTAACCGCTTCTTCCCCATCCGTGACAATCTGCACCCGATAATCTTCTTTTTGCAAATACAATTTAACCAATTCCCCAATATGAATATCATCATCAACGACCAAAATTGTTTTGGAAATTTTATCTCTCATCTTGCATCACCTTTTTACTTTTTTATCATTGTATCAACAATTGATTACCTTTGTAAAATCTCTACAATTTCTTCACATCGTCTTACCCAAGTGTTTTCCCTGGCTATTTGTTTCATTTCTTCTTTTATACCCTCCTGCTCCTGGCTGCCTACTCCATTAACCGCCCGGTCAATTTGGCGCAAAAATGTTTCCCAATCACTTGCTAAGTAAAGCAACCGTTCATATACTTGTGTTTCCGGCAAACGTGTGGCAACAATGGGTTTCCCCGCAGCCATAAACTCCCACATTTTGACCGGGTTTGTATGTTGAGTCACTTCATTATCTAAAAAAGGTACGAAACATACATCAAATCCTTTTAGATATACAGGAAGCTGGCAATAGGGCTTTCGACCTAAAAAACGAATATTTTTATACTTTTCCCATTGAGGTAACGTATAATGTGCCGGCCCGATCATTATAAACATATAGTTCGGCCTTTGATTTGCCAGATAAGTCACCAAATCCACATCCACCCACTCACCGATTGACCCGATAAAGCCAATTACAGGCATTTTTGAATGTTTTATTTCTTCCGGTACCCTCAAACACGAATTTCCTACCTTATTAAAATGATCGTAATCTGCGCCATTGGGTATAAAATAAGTATGCTTGTTCAGATCTCTTTTTTCATGATATAGCTGATGGGCTGAAGTAAAAACAACATCCGCTTTCTTGCACAATTCTGTTTCCCATTTCTTTATATCATCAGAAACGCCTCTAAAAGCACTGAGATCATCCACGCAATCATAACAAACCATACTTTCTCCTAATTTCCCTATCAAATATAGGGCATCCGGTACATAAAACCACAACACCGCATCTGAAAATGACATTTCCCTTACCATATACTGCATAACTTTTGTTAAAAAAAAAGTATTGAGCTCTTTTAGACTTCTTCTTTCTTTCAAATCCAACACATCATCTTGCAACATTATTTTATCAATGAGTTCAAAAGGTAGACGAAAAGGCGAAAAAACATTTATTTTATCATCAACTTGTTTCAAACACTTACTCAGCCGCTTTTCCAAGTCTTGATACGGAAACTTCCATTTAGCTTGAGGTATAAGGGGTGGATTTACATATAGAATTTGATGTTCCCGCGATAAGATCCGCATCAGTTGTTGCGGACGCTGGAATAAAAAATCCCAACAGGTAAATGACAAACAAATAATGTTCATTTTATTCCCCCATTTCTTTTTGCTTTATAATACCTTATGCCTATTAAAATGATGCGGCACCGTTTTCTGCTTTTCTTCCTTACCGGGAGCATTATTCTAATTTTTATGTACCGATTTTAAGCTTTTGCATAATATGTATTGTAAAGAAAATTATGGAGTTATTA
This sequence comes from Clostridia bacterium, assembly GCA_030625885.1. Taxonomy (GTDB): domain Bacteria; phylum Bacillota; class DAOUPZ01; order DAOUPZ01; family DAOUPZ01; genus DAOUPZ01. The sequence continues at coordinate 32,201 of DAOUPZ010000008.1, read as the reverse complement.
CATGATTTTAATTATAAGCCATTTGAAAGGCGGTGAATCACTTGACCATTCCTATAAATATCAAAATTAGAAGTACTATGTCTCCAGATCATTCTTCTAATATCAAAGCAGGTACCTCGGTAGCTGAACTAATTGTCACGAATCAAGTCAATCTACCTGTTCGTTTGAATATGGATGATTTATCTTCCATTACAATGACTGGTTTTGATGTCATTGAATCTACGACAGGTAAAACAATTATAATGAATGGTATATTAAATGAAACGTTGACAACCTGTACCACATCTTCTCCTCATGTTACCTGTACATGTATGTTAGTCAGTCCTAATATAACCCAATCTGTTTGTTCGGTTTACCCTAACTCAAAAAAAGAAGACCGTGTTACCTCAATATCACAACCTATACCTTTTGAAATCATTATTGGACTTCCAAAAGATATAAACTTATCACTCAGCAATTGACGATCTTGACATGATTATAACGAAAAATTTCTGCGCGTTCTATCTCGTTTTTACAAGTTCCATTTCTTATATTTTGCATAATATATTATAAAGAAAATAGTAGAATGATTACGTTAATGTAAGCTTTAACACGATGAAAGGTGGTGAATTATTTGCAAAATTCTAAAATGATGATACCATCAAATGTGGAAATCATCGGTATTACACCCCCGGATCAATTTCCCATTATCGAGGATAAAAGCCTTGTAAATGAAATTATTGTCACAGATGAAGTCACTTTCCCAAGGGGATTAAATGTAGAAGATTTATCTTCAGTAACTGTAGAACCGAAAATTATTGACTACCATGTCATAAAAACGCCTATCGGTGATAAGATTGTTATTAGAGGAATCATTAATCAAACTTTTGAATTTAATATTAAAAAACCCGCTCATACCGTAAGCCGATGTATGTTAGTCTTGCCTTATAAAACTCAATCTGTTTATGTGAACCATTTCTCGACTCAAGAGAAAATACTCACCAAAAAATTTACAACAAGCGCACGTTTTGAAAACTTTATTTTGCTTCCCGAAAATGTAACGATTGATGATTTGACGGTTTTAGTAGAGGATATTAAAGTGGAACCGATAAAATGCAATGGGGTTAGAAAATTCGTCCTTCTTTTTATTCAAGTAAAGGTAACGCCTCCCTATTATATGACATCATCATGGTCATAAGGAAAACATTTTTTAAAAAGAAAAATATAAAAAGATGACCGGCAAAGCCGGTCATCTTTTTATAGGGTTGTTCCTCCGACCTGATAAAAAACATTATGATTCCAACAGTAACAACGCGATATCAGTGAAGGCTTCTTACATTTTACTCGTTTACAAAAACAAGGATGCTCTTCTTTACATTCCTCTTTACATTCTTGTTTACATTCTTGTTTACATTCTTCCTTACATTCCGCCTTACGCACTTGCCTACAATCTTTTTCCTTTTCCCCCCGATCGTAGTAAACCTGATAATCTCCATAATCAATCATTCCTTGTGTATTACCAGCAGTAAATCGCCTCATTTTGCGTTCCCCCTTCTATCTATATTCTTTAGATACGCCATCCTATACACCCATATTATGTTATATTTGTTATTTTTGCTACATATTTAGGGATTATAACAAAGGTATATCATAGGAACGTTTTTTGGAGGAATAATCGAATATATGCAATTTAGATGGTAAATTGTCGTACCTGCCTTTGCAACTCTTCCGCCATTTGTGCAACATGTTGGGCACTAGAAGCAATCTCTTCAATTGAAGCCATTTGTTCCTGTGTCGCTGAAGCAGCCTGCTGCGTTCCAGAAGCACTCTGTTCCGTGATATTAGATATATTATCCATCGTTTCAACAACTTCTTCTACACCAGCAGACATTTGTTGCAGCGCAACTGATACTTTTTCTGTTACCATTGCAATTTGATTGATTTCCTGATGGATATCATCAAACCTTTTGCCTGTTTCCTGCACTGCTCCCCAACCTTCTTCAACAACTTTCGCTCCCCGACTCATTAAATCTACCGTTTTACTGGTTCCATGCTGTACTTCCTTAATCAATTGGGCAATTTGACCAGCAGCGTGACTTGATTCTTCTGCGAGTTTACGAACTTCATCCGCAACAACAGCAAACCCACGTCCTTGTTCTCCAGCTCGAGCCGCCTCTATAGCCGCATTCAAGGCCAGTAAATTAGTTTGATCTGCAATCCCGGTAATCAATCCTACAATCTTACTTATTTCTTTGGAATTTTCCCCTAATGCTTGTGTAGATGCAACTGATTCATTGACCACCTTTTGAACATCAGTCATCGTTTGAATGGCTTGTTCAACCGCATGCTTTCCTTTTAGTGATGCTTCGCCAGCATGTTTCCCCGCTTCATTTGCAATTTCAGCATTTCTGAAAACATCCTGAGTAATCGTTGCCATTTGGTGCATATTTTCAGTTGTTTGCTCTATACTTGTTGCCTGTTCAGTTGCTCCCTTTGCTAGTTCCTCTACCGTTTGTGTCATTTGTTCCGACATTGAACTGGATTCTTGGGCACAAGCAGCCATCTGCTGAGAGGAAGCCCCCAAATTTTCAGCTACTGTGGCTACGCCGCTGATCAATTGCCTGGTGTTTCCCACCATTTTATTGAAAGCTTGAGCTAACTGTCCCACTTCATCATTTGTTGTTGCTTGAACATTCGCTTTCAAATCTCCTTGGCTCATAACCTCAGCAACCCTTGTTAATTCTTTAATTGGGATGACAAGATAATGAGCAAGATAACGTGCAAATCCTACCGCTACAATAACCACTAAAGTCGCAGCAATCATCATCACGATGAAAAGAAAATGACGTAACTGTTTCATATCTTTAAAAAAAATCGAATCATTATTTGGCGCGGTGACACCAATAGACCATCCGGTCGTCTCGATCGGTGCATATCCCAAGTGCTTTTCAATTCCCTTGTAAAAATCAATATCGTTTCCTGTTTTCCCATCTATCATATCCTGAGTGATTTGTCTAGAATGATCATTATCTGTTACAAAAGCATTTTCTGCTTCATTCAATACAATTTCTTCAATGGGATGTACAATAAAGATCCCTTTCTTATCAATAACATAGGCATAGCCATTAGCACCAATTTTAATTCCCAAAATATCCTGCGTCATTTTATCCAAAGAAACACTGGCAACAAAAACCCCTGTTATTCGATCCATATCATCTTTAATAGGGGTAGATATATAGAAAACCGGTTTACCTGTGAGTTCTGAAATAATAACGTCTGAGATAAAGGATTTATTATTGATTGCTTCTTGAAAGTAGCTTCTGTTCTTAACCAACATACCAATCCCTTTATCATTACTATGATGGTTAATTACCCCTTCCGTATTAACTGTAAATATCGTTTCATAATTACTGGTATTTTTAATTTCCTGCTGTAAATAATGGTTCATTGCTTCATCTGTACCTAAACCTGGAGGCGTTAACGCCATCTCTTTAACATCATTCTTCATCATCATAATCCAGTCATTTATTCCTCTAACTGTATCCTGGGCACGCGCTAATAGTATTTGATCCAAGCTTGTTAAAAGGGCTTTTTGGGCTTTCTTGTAACTTAAAAACCCCGTGATCCCTAATGGAACAAGGGACATGATTAAACATATAACGACTAACTTAGAACCAATACTCATTCTTTTTCTTGATTTAGCCAAATTCTTTTTTGTTTCTTTCCTGAACAATCCCAACATCATTCACTCTCCTTTGCACGTTAACCTGATTATTATGTTTTAATGTGGTACACCTGTCTCAATACGGGTCAAAATTATTGAGTGGCTTAATCCGCTTACTGTAAAGTGCAATTTTTATTCCATTTAACACATCAGCAAATATAGAAAAAGGAGGAGCCAAAAACCTTAAGAGATTTTACACTCTTTAAGCTTTTGGCTCCTCCAAAATACACTCATACAATTTTATCTTAACTCTTTATGGCAACCTCAAAAGATGGGTAAATATCAAATACTTTATCCAATCTTGTCAATTGAAAAACCCTAAAAACCTGAGAATTTATAGAACAAAGTTTTATACTCCCCTGTAATTCCATACATCTTTTATAAACTGAAACCATCACACCTAAACCAGTACTATCAATAAACTGACAATCCATAAAATCAATAACAAATCTTTTTTCCTGTTTATCAAACATTTGATAAATTTCATTTCTAAATTTAGATGCCTCTTCAACATCGAACGTCTGTGGTAAAATAATTCTCATCATACCACCCGTTTTTTCCTTATTCATCATCGTTCACCCCTTCCAAGTTTCTTTCATTGATAATAAATCGTTCAACTAAATTCTCCGAGGATACCGCAAGCGCACTGACTTCCTCTGAACCAGCTGCAATCGTTTCAATAGACGCGGTCTGTTCTTCAGCTGCAGAAGCCACTTCTTGAATACTCGATACTGTTTTTTCCGTAATAGAAGCTACTGTATCGATCAGATTGACAATCTGATCTGAAGTTGCCACCTCATCATTCGTTACATTTAAAATCTCTTCAATATTTCTTACCGTATCTTCAACAGCCTGAATAATATCCGCAAAAGCCCGGTCTGTTTCATTTACGATTTTAACACCATTTTCCACGGCCTGGCTCCCAAATTTCATTGATTCCACAGCTTTTTGGGAATGATTTACCATTTCACCAACCAGAGAAGCTATTTCTTCTGCACCTTTATGTGATTCTTCCGAAAGCTTACGAACTTCTTCAGCAACGACTGCAAACCCTCTCCCGTGTTCCCCTGCTCTTGCAGCTTCAATGGCAGCGTTTAATGCAAGCAAGTCTGTTTGGGCAGCAATGGCGTTAATTGTCGTAACAATTTCCCCGATCCTAGCCGATAATTTATTGATCTCTTGCACAACTATGGCTATATCACTTGATTTTTGACTGATTGTATCCATGGCTTCTACCGTCTCTTCGACTTTATTGCGGCCATAATTGGCCGTGTTCATCGTCGTAGTAGAAGTGTCTGTTGATTCTTTTGCTTCAATCTTTGCTAATTGAACTAAACTTGCCAGTTGAACCAGCGCTTCAGAAACTTCAACAATGGAAGAATTCTGAATTTCCGAATCGTGTGCTACCTGCTGCATACTGGCACTGATCTGTTGTGTAGCTGCACTTGCCTGCTCGGAGGAAGCCGCCATCTCCTCTGACGAAGCTGCCAGTTCTTGAGCACTGATTCGCACCTGGCTGATGATGTCAGATTGATGGATAATCATTTGATTAAAGGATTCACCCAACGCTTCAATTTCATCACCTGTTTTTATTTTACTTTCTACCGTCAGATCACCATTACCTGCTTTATCCATTAACTTTTCTAGTTGTTTAATTGGATTCGTAATTTTTGCTGCAATAAAGTATGCTGCTATCATTGCCAAAATTAGCGCAATCACAACGATAATAATCGTTTGATTACGAATTGCTAAAGCAGGTGCCATATATTCCTCATGGTTAGCAGTACTTGCCAACACCCATTTTCCTGCCGGCTGAAAAGTTACAAACTTGTAATCACCTTCATAGGTATAAAAACCATGCGAAGTTTCCCCAGCTTTCATTTTTTCAACCAGTGCTTTTAATTCCTCATTACTCACATCTGACATATTCTCTTTTAATATTTTACTTTCATCAGGATGATAAACAATCAACCCCTCCTGATTCATCATATATGCATAACCGTTCTCCCCAACTTTAATCTCAGCTGCATGTTTGGTTATATTTTCAAAGTTGATGGTTCCAACCAGAACACCCACCAACAGATCATCCACTAGGATTGGCTCAGCAATCGCCACTACCGTTTCTCCTGTAACTTTTGAAGTGATCACTTCACTAACTGTTTCAGAACCTTGTAAAGCTTTTTGAACATAGTCACGATTATTAAAATCAGCATTCATAGACGGTTCCTGATTGCTAAGAACAGCTGTACCATAAGCGTCAACTAGTACCAGTGATTCAAGCAATTGGCTGTTTTCCTTTTGCAACATGGTCAAATAATTATATGCATTATTTTTATCAGCATCATCACCATTCATTGATGCCTCTGCCAGCACACCATTTTTACTGGCAACTTTCAAATATTCCTTAGCGGCTTCTAATACCTGACCTACGACCTCCGCTGTGAACTGCGTCTCGCTCTTTAATTGTTGTTCAATGGTAACCTGCAAAGTGTTTTCCGCCATATGATATGATCTATACCCTAATATCATAATTGGCAAAGAAATTAAAATGAGGAAACTAAGCAACAACTTTACCTTTAAAGTTAACTTCATCATTCATCCCCCCTACTCTTGATCATATATTACAGAAGTCTTATAATAATTATTTCCTTTAATTCAAAGCCTTTTTAATAATTAATCTATTGTTATTTATCTTTACTTCATCTGAAAAGCTGTTGATAAGAAATAACCCTCTGCCATCCTCTTTTAATATATTTTCTTCCGAAATATTCTGTGGGATTTCTACGGATTCTAACCCGGTGCCGCAATCCTCAACTTCAACATTCAACATCATACCATCAAAATTATATCTTAAAATGATGGGTTTGGTAATATCTTCTTTATTGCCATGAAAAAAAGCGTTTAGTAAAGCCTCCGAAAGGATTAATCTTATTTCAAAAATGTATTCTTCAACATTAAGCTCCTGTAATATTTCATCAATAACCGTTTGGTTTTGTTCCAGGCCATAGACAATTAACTCTTTCATTTTATTCATCACGTATCATTCCTTAAGCTTATTTTATTTCTATACCCAGCCATGTGCTGTCATCTTTCAGCTTCCCTGTATCCAGCAAGAAACGACGCAAATATGCTTTCTGTTCTTGTAGCGTCTGCAATGATATCAATTTTTCCAGAACATCTGTGTTATTTAGTACTTCCTCTAATCCATCCGTATAAAAATAGAACCGATCGCCTTTGTGAAAATAAAACGTCTGTTGTTCAAACATGCAATCTTTAAACATACCTAAAAAGGGTCCTTTAATCACCCGTTGTGAATAATGACCATCAATCTCACAATCGAATATATTGATTCCGGCACTGGCCACCGTTACTTTTCCACCGCAAAAATCAAAACTAAAGCAGCAGGCAGCAACATAGTCTTCAGATAAGTTTTCACCCACTCCTCGATTCATGTAATTAAGAATTTCAAGTGGATTTGTTGTAATCGAAGCTGCTTCATAAAACAAAACCTTAACCGCCGAATTATTGAGGGCTGCCACAACCCCTTTCCCCGTAACATCCCCGATAAATCCTATAACAGAATCATCCTGTACATGATAAAAATGGAATAGATCTCCGCTTATTGTATCGGCAGCTAAATAGAAAAAATCAAAATTTGCTCGATTTACCAACGGAAATTTTGCCTCCATCCCCTGCTTTTGAATGACTGCTGCTTTATTAACTTCACGTTTCCGTTCGGTAATATCACGTATAACAGCCTGCACAGCCGGTTTTCCCTGATAATTTATAGATATTGACGATACTTCTACATCAATAATTGTCCCGTCAAGCCGGACCATCTTTTGTTGAACAGGCTTCATAATTTTCCCTTCAATAAGCACACTTTTCATTATTTTTTCCAGTATTTCATGATAATGATGATGAACCATCTCATTAACCTGCTTACCAATAATCTCTGCAAAACTTGCCGCCCCAAAAAGTTTTAACGCCGCATAATTTGCAAAAACAATCTTCCCTTCAACATGAACACAAATCGTATCCGGTGAAAGCTCCACCAATTTTCGATATCGTTCCTCACTCTCACGCAATAATTTTTCCGCCCGCTTCCGTTCTGTAATATCTTTTAAAAAACCCGTCGTTCCAATAACCCCTCCTTTTTCAGCATAAATAGGTGTTTTATATTTCTCCACCCAAAATGAACCCATTTTCCCTTCCCTTATTTCTTCCACTTCAACATGCTTCATGGATTTCATCACTTCAATATCATCCAACCAGTATCTTTCTGCAATTTCTTTTGGATAAATATCAAATACGGTCTTCCCTATTATTTGTTCGACGCTCAAACCACAAACTTCCGCAAACCCCCTGTTTATTGCCAAATACTTTCCGTCTCGATCTTTCAACCATGCATAATAAGGGATATTGTCCAGAATCGCTTTTAACTGGGCTTCTCTCTGCAATATAGCCTCTCTCGTTTGCTTGCGATGCGTAATATCCTTTTCCAGTCCGGCAATCCCAATAATGTTATCATTTTCATCAAAAACAGGCGCCTTAAATGTTTCCACCCAGTATTTTTTATCATCTTCTATTGTGTATTGTTCATAGGCTATTTGCTTTTTGGACACTATGACTTCGATATCTTTTGCGCTAATCTCTTGCGCCTTGCCCTCAGGAAAGATATCAAATACTGTCTTGCCAATAATCTGTTCTTTAGTAAGAACTACGGATTTTGCAAACGACTCATTAACAGCAATATATCTATTTTGTTTATCTTTTAGCCATGCAAGATGAGGAATATTATCAAGAATAGCTGTCAATTGCGCATTTTTCTGTAAAATGACTTCCTCTGCCTGCTTACGAGAAGTACTATCAAGATGTGAAATCACGACACCGCCATCCCCACTTGCAAAAGGCGTTACTCGTAATACAAACCAGCGTTTTCCCTTTGCTGTATTACAGAAATATTCCGAGATAAATCCATTTTTTGCGCCTTCCAATACAGAACGGATCCCACTCACAATATGACGTATCGTATTCGCATATTGCTCCGGTGCTCGCTCACAAAGCTGAAAATAATTAAGGCCCACTTCAGCACCAACACCAAAAGCAAATTGTGAATCATTCGATTGAACAGCAGTTTTCCATGTCTCGTTTACAGCAATAATATCACCTTCATTATCCAACAGCGCAATACGGGCAGTCAGCGAATTGAGTATGACCTGATTTATTTCATCACTTGTCTGTAATAATTTTTCAGTTTCTTTCATATTCTTTTTTATCATCTCTAGCTGTTGTTCAATTCGATCAAACTTTCTAACTTTATCCCGTGTTGTTTTTATCTTTTCAAGCATTTGTCTGCTGATCATCGTTTTTCTTCCCATGATAACGCCTCTATTCATTATGATATAATATTTTTATTAATCACAACATTCAAAACCACTATTACCAAACAGTTTTAGTTATTGTTTCTATATTTTTCTACAAAAATCCTTGTTTTTTTCTAATAATAATATAATTAAATGTTAACACGATTAAGGATTATTTCTCCATTACATGCCCCATAATCAAACTTTAGTCAATTATTCAAAGGAAAATGATAATGGTTGTCGAATTTTCAAATAGTTAGTTCCTTATACACTGAGTTGTTTCATCAACTGATCATCCAAAACTTTTGATGCAGCTCTTTGTTTATTCACAAGTAATTAATATCATCAGCTTTTCAAACATACAAATTAATCACATTAGAAAAAAACAGAGGGGAGGCACTAAAAATATAATATGATTGAAAAAACATTTACCAAAGAAAAATCTCTCATTCTTATTGCAGATGATTCAAAATTAATACGCTCAACCATTCGTGAATTTCTGGAAAATGAAGGCTATCGGGTTATTGAAGCAGAGAATGGTATGGAGGCCCTTTCCCTCTTTGCAAAACAAAAACCGGATATCGTTCTAATGGATTTTGTGATGCCAATAATGGACGGTGCTATTGCCTGTGCCAAATTACAGGAATTACCTGACGGTAATCAAACGCCTGTTATTATGATTACCTCTCTTGAAGATGAAACTTCTGTAAACCTAGCCTTTGAGGCTGGCGCTACAGATTATATTAGCAAACCCATCAATTGGGCCGTTTTACGCCAACGTTTAAACCGATTGCTACGTGCAAAACATACTGAGATAACGCTTAATCAAAGTGAAGCATTCGCAAGTTCTATCATCAATCATGCCATCGAGGGCATTCTTACAATCGATATGAATGGAATCATCGGATATATTAATCCTGCAGCAGAAAAAATTTTTAACTATATGTCCCATGAGGTTATTGGGAAAAACATTAATATACTGATTCCAGAACTCTATTATAGACATTACAATAACAAGGATATTAATGATACATTTAAAAATAAAAATATGGAGATATTCGGAAAGAAAAAAGATGGTTCCGTATTACCTATTGAGCTTACAATCAGTAATTTCAAAGTAAGAGACAAGTACTTTTTTACCATTATCATGCGTGATATTACAGAACGGAAACGTTATGAGGAAATGATAAAATATCAAGCTTTTTACGATACTTTAACGGATCTTCCTAACCGAATTTTATTAAAAGAACGTATTTCTCATGAAATTTCTCGTGCCAATCATACAAAGCAAAAATTAGGTGTCATGTATCTTGACTTAGATCGTTTTAAGCTTGTTAATGATACCCTCGGTCACGATATTGGAGATAAATTATTGAAAACGACTGCGGAGCGTTTAAAAAAATGTATATCTGCAAATGATACTGTTTCGCGGATTGGCGGCGACGAATTCATAATCTTATTACCGGAAATAATACATGAGGAAAACATTGGAAAAATCGCTCATAAAATCCTTGAAACAATTAGAGAACCCTTAATAATTGATGAACACGAACTTTATCTTACAATTAGCATTGGCGTTACCATTTATCCCAATGATGGTCAAGACGATGAAACCTTACTGACTAATGCCGACGTAGCGATGTACCGCGCTAAAGAAAAAGGTAAAAACAACTTCCAGCTCTATACACCGTCTTTAAATGCTAAAGCGCTTGAACGATTAGAAATGGAAAACAGTTTGCGGCGCGCTTTAGAATATAATGAATTTGTCATTCATTATCAGCCTAAAGTCAACACAAAAACGGAGAATATAATCGGAATGGAAGCGTTGATACGCTGGCAACATCCTAAATGGGGACTGGTTCCACCTGATAAATTCATTCCCTTAGCTGAAGAAACCGGTTTGATTGTACCCATAGGCACATGGGTGTTACATAATGCTTGTGCTCAAAACAAAGCCTTACAAAACGCAGGGATGCCGCCTTTGACTGTAGCCGTTAATCTTTCTGCACGTCAGTTTGAATTACAGGATTTAGCAAAAATCGTTTCAGAAGCATTAGAAGAAACCGGACTGGAACCCAAATATTTAGAATTAGAAATCACAGAAAGTATCGCTATGCAAAATATAGAACATACCCTGAAGATGATTAATAAATTAAAAGAAATGGGCGTCAAATTTTCCATCGATGATTTCGGCACCGGCTATTCTTCTTTAAGTCAATTAAATAGTTTTGCTGTTAACAAATTAAAAATTGACAGATCTTTTGTCAGTAAAATTGATGGTGAGAAAAACAATTCCATCATTGCTTCAACCGTATTAGCTTTAGGAAAAAGTCTTGAACTAGGCATTGTTGCTGAAGGTGTCGAAAATATTGAACAGGTTAACTTTTTCAAGGAAAATATGTGTGACGAAATGCAAGGTTTCTTTTTTGGTAAACCCATGTCTAAAGAAGTTTTTAAAGATTTTTATAACAAAAAACTGCTAAAAGATTAATATATCACTTGGATGGTTCCAATGATATAGAGGTGAACAAATATGAATATGCATATTTTTATGATGGAAATCATTGAAGAGATTGCGGGAAAGTACAGGATAAGAATAAGTAACAGTGAGTCATTCACGGAATTATTTTTTAATCCTATCACAAAACAAATTGAATTTTTGCGAAAAAACAATTTAACACGTTTCTTGCAGGAAAATGAATATCAGTTACGAAAAATGCTGCATAACAAAAAACATAATACTTTCTATAAAGGCTTTCGCCTAAAATTTGTCCTTAGAGATAAAAAAGATGTGGCAGAATTCAATGATCGTTCTAAGATCGTCGTTTTAGACAATCGGCAAAATCAATATCAAAGTTATGTTGTAAGTGAAGGTCAAAAAAACATTTATAAAATATATACAGATGGAAGTTTCCAGGAAAAATCGCGTCAGGGGGCATTTGCTTTAATCATCAAAGACTTAAAGGACGCGTATTATTTTCATACCGAAAAAGTAGAATGCCAGAACAGCAACCTGATTGAATTGCTGGCTGCTATGCGAGGGTTGGAACGACTGAGCAAAATAGAAAAAATTCGTATAATAACTGATAGCCAATATGTTAGAAAAGGGTTAACAGAATGGATTGTTAACTGGAAACTCAATGACTGGTATACCGTGAACGGTGAAAAGGTAAAACACATCGATTATTGGAAACGTTTCGAACAACTATCGCAGCATAAATATATTGAGTTCCAATGGGTAAAAGGCCATTCCAATCACTTTGAAAATACCCTTTGTGATTTATACGCAAAGGAAACTGCAAAGCGCTGACGATCTCTGCTTTAACAATTTTTTTAATTTTTAACCAAAAAGAGAAGTAGTATATACTACTTCTCAAAAAAATATCTTTTATGGGAAAATCATTTTGCCTATATTCCAACATCCTTCCTATTATTACAATTTGTTAAATACTTCAGACTTTAAATTTACCCATCTCTTCATTTAACAGCTTAGCAATTTGTTTTAGCTCTTCTGCCGTATTTGCCATTGTCTCTACTGTTGCAGCTTGCTCTTCAACCGAAGCCGAAACTTCTTCGGTAGAAGCTGCTGATTCTTCAGCAATTGCCGCAATACCCTGAATGTTTTCGATAATGACTTCCTTTTCAGAATCCACGCGGTCAATACTTCCAATTAAATATTCCAATTCCTCATTTGTTTTTTCTAGGGCTTGCAACATTTTGTCGAATCCTCCAATTGTTTCTTGAACGGCAGTTTGGTTTTCATTAGCAATGATATTGGACTGATCAACATGATCCTTTGTAATAGAAATTTCTGCTTGAATTTCATTAATGATATTTTCGATCTCTTTAGTGGAAACAGCTGTTTGTTCAGCCAGTTTTCTTATCTCATCCGCGACAACCGCAAACCCCCTGCCTGCTTCTCCTGCTCGTGCCGCTTCAATTGCTGCATTTAAAGCTAATAAATTGGTCTGATCTGCTACCGATTGAATCGCGTTAACAATTTGATTGATTGAAACTGACTTTTCCGTTAATTGCTCAACATGAGCCGTCACCTGCTTATTTGTTTCCGTACTTTGGCCAAATTTATCTGATAAAGCATTAAATGTATTTAATCCTTCCTGGCTGAGTTCATTCACATGATCATAATATGTTTTAGCGTTTTGTGCAGCTTGATTGATAACAGTTATTTCGCTGCCAAATTCCGTAAATTTTTGGGCGCCTTGGTTAGCTTCTTTTGCCTGATCCGAAGCACCTGTTGCCAATTCTTCTACGGCCTTAGACACCTCATTAATGGATGAAGTCGTTTCTTCCGCAGCACTGGCTAAGGAATAAGAATTTTGTGCTGTCATATCGGCATTTCGTTTTACTTGTTTTACCGTATGATGTAAATTCTCAACAAAATAATTGAAGTGTTTACTTAGTTCTCCTATTTCGTCATTTGATTTGACTTCAAGCCGCTTGGTCAAGTCCCCTTCCCCTTCTGCAATATCTTTTAACATCGCATTTACTTTCTTAAGAGGGATTATAATGGAGCTTGAAGTTGATAGCAATATGATCAAACTTAAAATAATGATAATCAAAGAAATCAAAGCAAGTCTATTTTTAAGATTTTTCAATTCTTTTTCCATATATACATTCCCTGAATCTATTTTGGTTCTATGGTTTGCCACCATCTTATTAAGATTAGCTGTTATTTTTTCAGCAACTGGGTCAAACTTTTCCATAAAAGCATTCCCTTGCTCAGTCCCTTCGTTGATATAGGTGTTTGCCATTTCAATACCCACGGCATAGAATTTTTTTAAGTTAGTTCTTACCTTATCAATATTTTCTTTGTTTTTCCCCATTTTAATTAGTTCATCCATAATTGAATTAGCATCATTATAGTAGCTTTCAGCCTCATCAAATCCATCATCAAACCCTGGCATCGCCTTAGTTGCTGAAACATCTGTCAACCATTGTTGGATTTGTATGACATCTTGACGTAGTTCCAATACTTTAAGCATACCGGGTATGGTTTTATGATTATGAGAACTTAATTGACTGCTAATATTTCTAATTTGAACAATTGTATTCATACTTTGTACTCCTAGTAATAGGACAATAACTAGGATTAACAATATAAACCGACTCTTTATTTTCATTTTTTTTAAAATACTCATTATTCTCCTCCTTGATCGTCATTATTGCTAAGAATACTCAAAAAAAATACCTACTATGTTGGTAGGTAATAAAAATAACCATAGAATGTTAAAGCCATTCTATTCCTCCTTTCCAACAGGGGAGGCATAAAAGTTTCCTCTTATACCCTAACGGCTTTGCACCATAGCCAAATACTTTAGGTGGTCAAGCTCAGAGAAATTTATTTATCATTGTCTATAATACTACATCATGTAATATATTTAAACATAATACAACTTTTTCCTTCAAACTTCTTAAAAAAATTTCATATGTATAATACAATAAAAACCTTACATCGTAAGGTTTACAGAAAATACAAAGTGCTAACTACTGTCCCTGCGATATATCCCTATGATATATCTTGTTTGAATGAACAGTAAAAAGTCGTTCCTTCACCCACATTACTTTTTACATTTATTTGTCCTTTTAAGAGATGACAAAGTTTTTGGCTGAGATAAAGGCCAATACCTGTTCCATCTTTTTTACGGGCAAGAGAACCATCTACCTGACGGAACGGCTCAAATATGGTTTCAATATCTTCTTGATAAATACCAATACCGGTATCAGATACAAAAATGTTAATTGTCTGTGATCCATCTTCCAATAAAACAGTTTCTGCTTTGAGCTTCACTTCTCCTTTTTCCGTAAATTTAATCGCATTTCCAATCAAATTGATAAGAATTTGAAATAATTTCTGACGATCTGATTGAATAAATATTTCTCTTTCCCTTGATTCATTTATAAGTTTTAGTTGTTTTTTCTCAGCTAAAGGCAATGCTAATTCAATGACTTCGTTAATCAGTTCTACACAGTTAAACTTTTCTAAAATCAAATCGTCCTTCCCTACTTCGATCGCAGAAAGATCCAAAATTTGGTTGATCAGATTAAGAAGATGGTGACCATTACGTTCCACGGTTTGCAGATGCTTGATATGCTTTGGTGTTAATGTATTGGCAGCTTGTATTAAAACAAGTTGGGTAAAGCCAATAATGGAGTTCAAAGGCGTCCGCAATTCATGGGACATGTTAGCAATAAATTCCGATTTCAAACGGCTGGCTTCCTGAGTCTTATTAATAAGTAATTTTATTTGTTGTACTGTATCATTAAAATGCTGACTTAAAATACTGATTTCATCACGACCCTTTACAGGTACCTTAACATTTAAATCTCCATTTGCCAATTGTACTGTTTTTCTACTCAGTAATTCAATCGGCTTTGAAATTTGTTTGGAAATTATTAAGGAACAAAATAAAGCAATTGTAATACAAATAATACTAACAAGGGTAAATATCCGCTTTAAATACGCTATAGGATCTAGAACTTCGTTATAAGGAACAATAATACCCAATTTCCATTCTGTAGAAGGAATGTTCAGTTTATTAACAATCACTTCTTGATTCTTGTAGGTCGCTTTAAACATTTTAGTGTTTTCAAAAAGAAGCTTTTCAGCAATACCATTAAACTCCAGTAGAGAAAGAATGGGATTAAAGATATACTTAGAATCAGAATGCATTAAAATTAACCCATTTTTATCAATGAGAACGGCTTGGCTTTTTTTATATTTTTTTATAGCATGTAAATCTTTAATGTAACTTGCAAGTGATTGTAATCTAATATCCATGCCAACAAGGCCGTTCAGGTTTTCTTCCGGAAAATATATAGGCATTGTTATGGTAAAGATATCATATTCATCACTGAGTATGTTTTTATATGGTTGAGAAAAAGCAACCCCGCCAGCAAACTTCCCCTGTAGGTACCACGGTCGAAAGCGAGGATCATATTTAGGAACAAGGGATATATTTTCCATAGTAACAGAATCTGCAATAACTTCGCCATTTTCCAAACCGACATATAAATCATGGATATCCAGATCTTGTTTATGATATTCAAGAATGAATTGTTTTTGCTGGATGCTAAGACCTGGCGCTGTTAAATTATGACTTACTGAGGCCAATACCCCTACTTTTTGCTGAAGCCACGTATCAAATTTCTGGGCCTCTGTCTCAAGAAATTGTGTCGTCAATTTATCATGTTCCTCTAAAACATGTTGTTTAACAAAACTATAACTAACAATACTCGTAATGGAAGCAACTAACGAGGTAAGCATCACAAATACAAGAACCAGTTTAGTTTTTAAGCGCATGATTTTATCCCTCTATCCATAAAATAGAATGTTCACCTAAATATTCTATATAATGGTACATTTTCCTTTGTTAATCATTTAAATTTTCATAATAATCAGTACTGGCTCGATAAGGAATGTTTTTTTATAATAATTTCATATTTACCCATAAAAAAATACCTTCAAAGTTTCATGATCATTTTATTACCACGTCTACTTTAAAGGTATTATAGTCAATGATGTCTTCTATAACAAGTCAAGAAGGTTTTCAATATTATTTCCAAACCAAAATTTTATTCCACTGCAAGAGAAATAAAGGGGACCACCTGTTTCTTTCTAGAGACGATACCAGAAATATAAACGCTATTTTCTCCCAACTGCACATTAAATGCTTTTTCAATTAACCCCTTATCTGCCCCAACATACAACAGCTCTGATCCTTCCTTTAGAATATCTGTGACTAACAATATTAAAAGATTATAGTCCTGATCCCCACAAACATCGTTCATATAATCAATTAATGCGCCCTTACTTTCTTGCAAGCTATCCATATCCATCGTATGAATTTGACTGATACCTATTTTATATTTCCCTAGATTGTAAGCTTTAAAATCTTGATTAAATATCTCTTTAGGCGTTTTACCCTGCAATGATGATCCTGCTTTAAACATTGAAAATGCAAATTCATCTATATCAATCCCGGCAAGCTCACTCAACTTTTCAGCCGTTATTTGATCCATGTAGGTACTCGTCGGTGATTTAAATTGAATCGTATCAGAAAGAATTGCACCACATAATATGCCTGATATGCTTTTAGAGGGACTGATGCCATTTTCAAAATAAATATTGCTTACAATCGTTGCCGTGCTTCCTACCGGTTCATTCTTGAAGTAAATGGGCTGCCCTGTTTGGATATCGCCTACTCGATGGTGATCGATAATCTCTAATATTTCAGCTTCTTCTATACCGTTGATTGTTTGACTTTTTTCATTATGGTCCACTAATATGACTTTTTTCTTGCGCTGGGAAATGAAATGATATCTTGATATTAATCCTTTCAGTCTATTGCGATCATCTACAACAGGGTAATTTCGAAATCGTGTCTGAAGCATTTTTTCTTTAATATCATCCAAAAAATCATCTACATTAAAACTAATAATATTTTCTTGTGACATAATAAAATGAACAGGAATACTTTGATTGATCAGTCTAGCAGCTGTAAATGTATCCAGGGGGGTTACCATAATGATACATTTATTGATTCGGGCCATTTCCAATACATCTTCATCAACCTTATCTCCACAGGTAATAATAATACAATTTGCCCCATATTCTACCGCTTTGTATTGGACATCACTTCTATTGGCCGTAATAACGATACAGCCTTCTTCCATAAATGATTCCATTTCTTCTGATTTCGCCGCTGCAATGACCACTTTCCCCGTTGTTTTAAACTCAGACTGACTGCCATAAGCCAGTTTTGCATTCAAAGTCTCTACAATATTATGTAAAGGCGTTTTACTAGCAGCAATGATATTATTTTCCAGGGTATCCATATACCTATTAGTGATATCTGAAAGGGTTACAATCCCTAAAAATCTTTCGTTTTCATCCACAATCGGTAAGGTTTTAATATTATTCTTTCTCATAATCATCCAAGCTGTTCTAATAGATATATTTGCAGATGCCGGATTGACAATATCGATATTTAAATCAGATACCTGAGTTTTTACATTTGAAAGGTATCGCGGGACCCTAACATTAAAGTAATCAAGTACGAATTCTGTTTCTCTGTTAATATCCCCAAGCCTGACAGGAATGGCATTAGAACCTAGCTTTTTTTTCAATTCCGCATAGGCAATGGCAGAACATATAGAATCCGTGTCGGGATTTCTGTGTCCTGTTATATAAATAATATCTTTCATTTCAGCCTCCTTTTTGTTAATATGTTTTAAGCGATTATAATATAAACAATATCCAGACTTCAAGCTTGTTTATAAGATAAACGTCTTGGACTGTCTTTTATTCCACTTCTTCAAACCTATTAAGTAATTCCCCTTTAACTTCAACCTGCTCCAAAAACATAGCCAGCGGTCTTACCCAAATTCCTCTTTCCCCATAGAGCGCCTGATAAACCACCAGTTCCTCCATTGTTTCCGTATGTCTAGCTATATGTAAAACAAGATACATATTGCCTTTATAATGCCTATATCTTTTACCTGTTTTTATGGTACGATTCATATCTCCACTTCCTTTTTTGTGTTAACCAAACCATCTATAGCATTCACATTTTTTCAAATCATTTTCCACTCCCTATAAAACTCTTCATCCAATCCGGCTGCTTAGGCTGGCGCTCTTCTTTTAGCATCTTTTGCCATTCTTCATCCGTAAGCCTTTGGTTTGAATCAAATTCATAGTAACTAAATACCGCTCCCCGAGTTAGATAGATTTCCCCTTCAATCGGTACGGCTACATAAATCTCATAAGCAGGACCCACTCCAACTTCTAAATAACCCCCTGAACTAAATTGATTTGGGGCAATCGTATGAACATCGGCAATAACCGCCATGTTTTTATCCGTTTGGGACGTTATTTCAAACCAGCGTATTCCGTCACCGGCACAAGTGGTCGTTAAATCCTCCAATGCCCCGCCAAATGTGACAAGCTGGTCATATTCTTCTATGGTCAACGGCTCATTTCTTAATTCTTTAACTGAACAATCAAGTAAAAATTGTAATAAATCTTCAAAGCGTTCCATTCTATAGTCCATCTTTTCGCTCAATATCCCGCGTTGTGTCAAATTCTCACGTGAATACCGGGTAAGCCATAAAAGTTTCTCGTAAGCGCCTACATTCGGCTCAACATAGCCTTTAAGATCTCCCCATTCTTCTCCTCCGCCACATTCGCAAGCACTTTGCTTCCCGTAAAGAATGGTATCATGCCGTAATTCTGCCCAGCTTCCCAGTGCAGTACTTAGCGATTTATCTTCCCAGGCCTGATTGGTCATAAATGAGGGGTACCCTTCTGCAAATGGATGAAGCAGGCTCTTTAGTTCCCACAACCAACCGTAATACATGTTAGAACGCCATGTATCCTCCTGCTTTGCCGCAAATTTGTCCTGCATTTTCTCAAAAGCTTCTATATATCCAGGCCATTTCTCATTTTCATGGTAATGATTAATCTGCAAATCATAAGCTCTTTTTGACCCCAAAACACCCATAACATCAAGTCCGGATGGAATTGGCCTTTGTAAAGGTTCAACCAGTTCCTGAATGATTTCGGAATCAGGGATATACCGCTGCCCCATTAACCTAAATTGCTTACCCACAGGTGTTGTTACCTCAGTATATTTCGCTTTTATTTGCGGCTCCGGCAGCTTTTTCGCTTCATTATATATTTCATCCAAGTATTTCATGTCATTTAATAGGTTAATGTCCGGCTCTTCACCGTACACTTTCATAAGCAAATCCTTATAATGATAAACATTCAAATCATCAGTATTGCCAACATAAAAAACGGTAGGGTCATAAATGTTTTCCCAGCGAACAGCATCCGCTGTTCCATCGTTTGGCAAAAACAGACTATAGGTGATTAGAAGTGCCTGCATCGTTTGTTCAACATTTCTTTCCTGCTGCTCTATATCCTTATATAAAGGAAATGGTGCCTGGCCATACCACATCATCGTTTTAAAATAGCGTTTTAGCACGTCACTACGGGTATAATGACCGCGCGGCTTATATTGGCTATAATCAAGTTCAAAGGGGAATATAACGGACTGATTAAAACTTCCCCCTTTAGTAATAAGCTGGTATTCCTCAGCAGCCATGTCTTTAGCAGCTACAGGTAAATTATCAGGCAACGGCTTTTCCAATAATTGTTGAGCTACAGCAAAAAAAGCAATGTTTTTTAACTGCGCCTCTTTCACTGTTTCATTATCAATTTTTTCATAAATAGCTATCGCTTTATTAAGCATGCTGTTCGTCATTTCTTCCAAAAGGTTGATTAATTGATCATTCTCCAAAGTCCGCAAGGAATAGTCATAAAAAACATGATATACCTGTAATACCGAATCCACCGTTATAAAAGAAGGGATCTTTTGATACTCATTATCTTCATAAATATAAAACAACTGTTCCTGCTTTACTGGGTTAACTACAAAACCGTTTTGGGCCAATCGTTTTTGCTGCTCTAGCGTAAAATCGCCAAACTGGGCCCGATTGGCGACATTACCCAAATCTTGTTGTACCCTATAAGGTTTAACCTGTGCTTCATAATTCATTGGCTCATAAGATATATCGATCACTTTTTGCTCGCTTTCAGTTGTCCATATTGGCTTTTCAAATTTACTTTGGGTATTTTGAGTTTTTGCTGTGCAACCTGATAAAACAATACAAATACTACAAATTAAGCATAGCAGATAGGTCCAAACATTTCCTTTTCTCATATAAACCCCGCTTTCTATTCCTCTCCAAGCACCAATTTACCGTTGCAGTAATATAAAGCCACCCATTTATAGCCGTTATTTTCTTTCACCCTAGCATCAATTATCCTTCTCCCTTCTTTTAAACCATTTTTTCGAAGTGCTGTAATATCTTCATATTCCGGACTCTCCCCCATTCCTTCAAAACCAAATCCTTTCCAGTAGTAAGTATTGACAACCTTTCGTCCATTTGATAAAAATTCTATCGCCACAATTTCATCTTTACCATTACCATCAATATCGGCAAAAATATAATCATCAAATGGTCTTGATAACCTGGAACCACGCCATTTAGGGGACAGGCTTGTGCCATCAAAATCATACAGGAAAGGCCTTTTCGCCATAACAGGATGAAACTTGGCCTTTTTATAAACACCGACTGCTATTTCCATATGTCCATCACCATCAACATCAGCTGATTGCACCTTCCAAGGATTCATATTCGTAAATGACCGCCGAAATACTTCTTCAATTTTATCCTTAAAAGATAAAATAACCAGATTCTCCCCGTAAATCGCCTCATTTTCTCCCGTCAGTAATAGCAGCTCATCAACCGAATCATGATCTAAATCGCAAACATAACTGCTCATAATCTTCTTGCCATGATTTACTCGATAGCTCATAACCGGTTGTCCTGCCTTAGAATATACCTCTACCGTATCACCTTCAATGGATACAACGCACGCTTCCGTACCCATTTGTAATGTTCTCGGAATATCCATTTCAACAGACACCCGTTCTTCATATTGAAACCCATATCCAATCATAATGAGTATCACTATTAGCAAAGCAAATATTAATATGTATTTCTTTTTCTTCCTCATGGCGATCCTTTCATCTCTTGCAAGCGAGGACGGTTCTTGGCTTGCTTTTTTATAAGTCCATATCATTCAGAATATCTCTTAACCCTTTCAACTCTTCTTTTGATAATGTAACGCCTTTTCCCATTTTTTCATGTTCCGGCGCCCAATCTCTTATATCATATTTTGGTTCTCTTCCATTCCAACTGATCAGATTTAATTCCTTTTGCCATCCTTTAGCTGATTCTGAAAGCACGCCTACTGTTTCTTGAATTTCATATTTGATATCCGCCATTATATTCACTCCTTTAATTTATTATCCATTCCTACCACTTTTACATCTACCTGTTAATCTATTTTAATATAGCTTACCCCATATTAATATTTCATGACAGCCCGCTTTCTAGAACAGAGAGAACGGTCTAGCCCTTACTTGCATTGGTTATACTAAGTAATTCTGTTTATTCCCCAATACCCCTTCTTAAAAACCTTAAAATTATGCCAGCATAATTTTAAAGGCAAGTCGGAACCATCCGACTTGCCTTTGTAAAACTATAGCCTGTAATCGCTTAAGTTTTTGTTAAATCCTTCAAATCTTAAATTTATCCATCTCTTCCTTTAATAACTCTGCAATTTGTTTCAACTCTTCTGCTGTATTTGCCATTGTTTCTACTGTGGCAGCTTGCTCTTCAACCGAAGCCGAAACTTCTTCAGTTGAAGCAGCCGCTTCTTCAGCAATGACTACAATACCCTGAATATTTTCTAGAATAGCTTTCTTTTCAGTATCGACGCAGTCAATACTTTGGATTAAACAATCCATTTCATTACTTGTTTTTCCTATGGCCTGCGAAATTTTATTGAACCCTTCAGTCGTTTCTTTGACTGCAGCTTGATTTTCATTAGCAATGATATTAGACTGATCCACATTATCCTTTGTAATAGAAATTTCTGCTTGAATTTCATTAATAATACTTTCAATCTCTTTGGTAGAAACAGCTGTTTGTTCAGCTAGTTTTCTTATCTCATCAGCGACAACCGCAAATCCTCTGCCTGCTTCCCCTGCTCGTGCCGCTTCAATCGCTGCATTTAAAGCTAATAGATTGGTCTGATCTGCTACCGATTGAATAGCGTTAACAATTTGATTGATTGAAATTGACTTTTCCGTTAATTGTTCAACATGAGCCGTCACCTGCTTATTCGTTTCCGTACTTTGACCGAATTTATCCGATAAAGCATTAAACGTATTTAACCCTTCCTGGCTGAGTTCATTCACATGATCATAATATGTTTTGGCGTTTTGTACAGCTTGTTTGATAACCACTATTTCATTACCAAATGCTGCGATCCTTTCTGAACCCTGACTGGCTTCCTTTGCCTGTGTAGAAGCACCCATTGCCAATTCTTCTATTGCCCTAGAAACTTCATTAATTGATGCCGACGTCTCTTCAGCTGTACTAGCCAATGAATAAGAGTTTTGCGGTAACATATCAGCATTTCGTTTTACCTCTTTTACGATAAAATGTAATTTCTCAACAAAATGATTGAAGTACCGGCTTAGCTCTCCAATTTCGTCATTTGATTTAACTTCAAGCCGCTTCGTCAAATCCCCTTCTCCTTCTGCTATATCTTTTAACAGCGACGTCGTTTTCTTAATCGGGTGTATTACCATTTTTGTCAGCATAATGCCTAAAAACAATATAATAATGATACTTACAAATAAACCGCTTATTAAATTATTTATGCCTAATGTACGTAATTTTAACGTAAACTCACTCACTGGCGCTTTTGTAAGCAGCATCCAATTTGTTTTATTTACCGGAGCATAGGATAAATAATATTCTATGCTTTCGATATTGGTCTGTATAACACCTACTTCCCCTTTTACCACTTTTTCTGAAGCACTATCGATTGTTGTATCTATTTCACTTTCGTTAGGGGCAAATATAGTTGTACCATCGTTTTTAATAATAAACGCACAACCCGTCTCTCCTACTTTAATGGCTGTGAGTCTTTTAATTAATTTACTACCCCAAGCGTTAGAACCAATAACCCCAACAATCTCATCACCTTTTTTAATAGGGTAAGCTAAGGTGATTACTACTTCATTACTATCCTTCGATACAATTGGGTCGCACACAACAAACGCACCTTCATTTATAACTTTAGCGAAATACGAAGTACCTTTTATTTGACTCATGTTACCTAAACTATCAATACAGTTACCCTCTTTGTCTGCATAAAAATAGCTTTCAAAATCTCCTTTTGAAGAATTTTCATTAATGCTGTTTAAGTACGGTACAATAACGTCATTATTGCCTTCTAATAGTATATCCGGCATAGATGCTATTGTTCTAAGATAACTTCGACGTTCATCAAACCATAACCCAAACATTTTCCCCGAATTCTCAGCTAATGTTAAAGCCGCATCTTCGACATTTTGTTCGATAATCTGTTTCGCTTTGAAATAATTAACAAACGTTAAACTTGAAATACCTATTGTGAGCGCAATAATAATAACGGTAATTACTTTCATTCGAACACTATGCAACCTCATAATAAATAACCTCCTCGATGATCCGTTTGGCTAAAAGTGAACAAAAAAAATACCTACTATGTTGGTAGGTATTAAAAATAACCATAGAATGTTAAAACCACTCTATTCCTCCTTTCCAACAGGGGAGGCATAAAGGTTTCCCCTTATACCCTAACGGCTTTGCACCCTAGTCTAAAACTTTAGGTGGTCAAGCTCAGAGAAATTTATTTGTCATTGTATATAATACTATGTAATATATTTAAACATAATACAAGTTTTTCCTTCAATATTCTTAAAAAAATTATATTTTATTGTTATAAATTTATTTCGCTTAGAATACGAAAGCAATTCGAGACGGTCCTCAACTTAGCTTTTCAAATAATGATTTAAAATTTTTGTAGTACTTGTTTTCTCCTCTCAATAATATGTCTAATTTTTCACTCTATTTTTTAGAATCAAAATTTGAGGCACCTTATTCCTTAGCCAATCCTTTTATCCCAGTGAAATTTGTCCATTTTTAACACGCTTTATTAATGCCTCTACTTTTGTTTTAATCATATCTCTTGTTTCTCTGAAGTCTTCTATTTGCCCGCCTGATGGATCATCAAGTCCCCAATCTTCCATATGTTTATTTGGAACAAAGGGACACACAACATTACAACCCATTTTTATTAAAATATCTAATGATTTTGGAATATCGGAAAGTAACTTTGGTTTATGCTCACTCATATCCACGCCAGCTTCTTCCATCACTTGTACTGCCATCGGCTTCACTGCTGGATAATTTTCAGTACCAGCTGAATAAACATCAAAAACATCACTGCCTAATTTTATAGCCCATCCTTCAGCCATTTGGCTTCTGCAAGAATTATGGACGCATACAAATCCAACTTTATATTTCATCTTCATCCCTCCATTGACGACTGTTTCACTTTTTTCCTTTTCTTGCTACTTCAATAATATTTCCCCATCTGCGCAAATAAATAACTTTTGCTTTAACTCATCTGGAAGCAAACTGATCTGCTTTTTTCCCCCCATATGAATCATAATCTTCGTGTCAGGGAGATAATCTTTTAGAAATTCGTATAAATGCACCCCTCGAACATTTTTCCCCTCATCAAAAAAACGATTCAAAAATACGATCACACACTTATCAGCAAATAACGCCCCCATATTTTTAACCTCCATTCCCCGAGGCATAGCAGGGGCGGTAAAAAGAGGAGCAGCCTGACCCGTAAGAATAATAAAATATGGATGCTTTTTTATTTCCAACGTCTCTTTTTTCACTAAGCCATCAATTCCTTTAACAATGATTCTTTTTTTAGTATTAATCCGTAAAAGTTCCTGAAGGCTAACCGCCTGTTCATATTGACCATCATATGAATAATCTATCCGGTTTAACTTTCCAACTAAATTCTCAAAAAACATCATTTCATTAATGATATGATCCTCCTGAATTTCAAGCAATTGCACCTCCGCTAAATTATTGACCCAGTACATCTCCCGTTCGTCAGGAATAATAACCCGCAAAGGTTGATCCTTATCAGGTAAATCATTACCATTAATTTGGTAAGCGAAAAGGATTCGTCTTCGCTGGAAAATAGCAGGGGTAACCTCTACGCTATACCCATTATCAGCAACAAATCGAATTCCTGAAAGCTGTTCTATATCAGCACCTATCCTTGCTAATATATCTTTTAACAAAATACCTGTATAATGATCAATTTGCTCCCCGCATCGTACCTTAATAATGGTTTGCTGAATCCGTTTGATATCACCCAAACTAACAGAACAATAACCAGATGATCTGCCTTTAAAGCTTATTTTTATACTGTTATCCAACAAATTTCACTCCTTCAAAATAAGCCGATCCATTTCTTGGCTTGCTTTTTTTATGAGATCTTGTTCAAGTTATATTTCATTTTCCCCATTGTTAAGTATTACACTAATTCAATTATACTACTATTATTCATCCTGTAAATCATTTCAAACAGGCATTCTGTAAGTTCATAGAGCCAGTCTCTGCCTTACTCTTAATAAGCAGCTATTTAACTGTATACATATTGATTTAAATTAAAAACATTTTAAGTTATTTAGTTTCACCTGTTATTTTTAAAGCTGAATATAATTGTTGTATTGAAAATGAGAATCCAGCCTCTTGTATTACCCTTTGAAATTCTTCCTCTGTCACCGTATCTTTTGCTTTTTTTGCAATTGCGTATCTTCTTTTATCATATAGAGCGCTCCTTTAATTATATTGTTATATTACCTTTTCCATCGGTTTTTTGCTCACGCCCGTCGCAGTTTTGATGAATACCTAAATTCTTTAAGCAAACAGGAACATATTTCTGAATATATATCAAAAAAAAAAAAAAAAAACAGCAAAGATAATATGCTGATTTCTATCACTAGCTTGCAACTTGACTACCATAGTTTATTACTTTAGGCTCATAGCTTTGCGTCCTTACCTTTCGATAAGTTTGCTCATTTATGAAATTATTAAAACAAAAGATTTGTACTCAACTTTTTTATTGCTTTTCTTAATTATTAACTGAACATACTTTAATAATCATATAGGTAATAAGTCATGTTAATAGTAATATTTTCTTATATACTACGTATTATATACCCTGTATACAAAATACCGAAACACTGTATATTGTTAAATAACTTAATGTTCTCCATTATTCGTCAAAAATATTGTTTTTCTTCATATTTCCATAAATATTAAAAATAATAAAAGAGTCCGCGGCTAAAGTACCGTAAACCCTTCTATAATATAACTTTACAGGTTCTAATTAATGTAACCTTTCCAGCAAAAGGTTACATTAATTAAAACTGGTCTGCTACTTCCTCTAATTTATCAGGAGATAGTCGGTAAATAGTCATAATATCAACACTGTGTGCCCCCATGTTTCTATAAAACTTAATACTAGGTTCGTTCCAATCTAAGCATCCCCATTCTAACCTTTTACAACCTCTATCTAGTGCAAGCTTTGACATAAAAGCCATCATAATTTTTCCCAACCCTTTGAATCTCATCGTTTCATCAACGTAAAAACCATCCATATAAATACCCGTTTCCCCGATAAATGCGGATGAATTATTACAGAAATAGACAAATGATACTATTTCTTCATCGTAATATCCGAAAATTGCTTCTCCTTTATTCTCAGACAAAATCTTATGCATTCCTTCCTCTGTTGCTGTAATCTTATCACGCATTTTTTGATATGTCCCTAGTTTTCTCATGTATTCAACAACTAAACCCGCATCTTCTGGTACTGCATGTCTAAGTGTAAATCTTGGATCTTTTGTTTTGATGATATCCATTCCTTCACACCTCCTTATTGATCACTGATAACTTCTGTTTAAACTAATAATATGATAAAATTGACACCATGAGAAGTGCCAGTTCTGTTTATTTTTTAGGGTACAGTTTAAAAGGAGGCGAATTCGAATCATGATCATTCTTGAAGACCAATCCATTGATCCGCTTTATATCCAAATTTACAATCAGATAAAGGCAAAAATAATCTCAGGAGAAATAACAGAAGGTAGTAAAATCCCCTCGATCCGATCTCTTTCAAAAACATTGACGGTAAGTAGAAACACCGTGGAATATGCTTATCAGCAGCTTTGTTCCGAAGGTTATATTGCAAGCAAGGCAAGAAGTGGATTTGTTGTTCAAAAATTTGACAATGAACTGTTTTCGGAATTAAATAAGCAAGGATCCAGAGAGAAGAAAGTTGTAATCAAAGAGCGTGAAGCGGAGCTAAAATATGCTAAAAACCACGCTCAATATGATTTCGAATATTTACGTCAGCTGAGCGGCGATATTTTTCCAATGCATTTATGGCGTAAATTATCAAACCAGTGTTTATCGGGTTTGAGTGTTGAAAACCTGGTTTCATACAATAATTGCGAAGGCGAACTGGGATTGCGTACAGAAATAATGAAATACTTGCATGCATCCAGGGGTGTTTCTTGCCAACCGGAACAAATCGTAATTTGCCCGGGTACACAACTTTGTTTAAGTTTACTGTGTCAATTGTTCAGGCAAAATTCTACCGATGTTGCAATCGAAGATCCGGGATTTGATGGCGCGCGAGATACATTCATAAATAATGGGTTTAATGTCATTCCGATTGGGTTGGAGGAAGACGGGATCGATCTTGTTCAATTGGAAAACACTCCTGCCAACATTGTTTTTATAACGCCGTCTCATCAATTTCCGACCGGATCTATCATGCCGATTCAGAAAAGGGTCAAGCTTTTGGATTGGGCGGTCAGACATAATGGTATTATCATTGAAGACGATTATGACAGTGAATTAAGCTATCGTGGAAAACCGATTCCTTCTTTGCAAAGCATCGACCCCAAAGGCCGGGTTATATATGTAGGCACATTTTCAAAATCATTATCGCCTGCTTTACGGCTCGGGTATATGGTCTTACCGGAAACATTGATTGAACGATATAATGACACGTTCAAAACATATGCGGCATACGTACCATGGCTGGAACAAAAAATAATGCAAAAATTTATGAATTTGGGTTATTGGGAAAGACATTTAAGAAGAGTATGCCTCTTAAGTAAAAAGAAACATGATATTTTGGTTCATACCATTAATGAATCAATGGGCGACAAAGTTGTGATCCATGGTAAAAATGTCGGCTTGCATGTCATCTTGGAATTTAATAATGGATTGTCTGAAGAAGAGTTGATCATAAGGGCACAAAAACATGGGGTTATTGTTTATCCTGTATCACGATATTGGATGCGTTTAGAGCAATACTCAAATAATATGGTTATTCTGGGGTTCAGCGGAATGACAGAAAGCGATATCGTAGAAGGAATCAGAACACTTACCAAGGCATGGTTCAATGAATGATTGGAATGTTGGACGGGATCTCATTCTATTCAGTATAAAAATCACATACCAATCAGCAGTCAACCTGTCCTTAGATTCCTAAAAAAATCAACCATAAGGTAAAAGAGACTACTGACAGCAGCGTTGTCACAATAATATTGTCCCGCGCCATTTCAGGATCTCCACCCATAATCGACGCGAAAATATAATTAGCTGTCGCTACCGGAGCAGCTAACAGAATAATCGCTGCTTTTTGTGTCAAACCAATTGGCATATGTATCCCCTTAAAAATCAACCATCCCACAAACGGCAGGAGGAACAACTTAAGAATAACACTCACCGTAACAGACTGCATATTCCCTTTCAGTTGACGAAGGTTGATCGTCGCCCCTATTGAAAAAAGCGCCAGGGGCAAAGTCACCCCGCTAATCATGGCGAACGTACGCATTATAAAAGTCGGTAATGTGATGCGAAAAAGCGCAAAAAAAAGTCCGAGCGCACAACCGATAATTAATGGATTAAGCAGTGTTTTTTTCACTGTATCCTGCAAACTAAAACGGTTACTTGTTCCAATATTCATCACTACAATTGAAAGAATGTTGACAAGTGGTATACAAAATGCCATCAGGATACTGGCGGCGATAAGTCCTTCCTCGCCATAGGCGTAATAGCTGACTGGCAGACTTAAATAAGCAAAATTACCGCGAAAATTATTCATAATAAATGTCCCCACAGACCTTTTGGGAACTTTAATGACTTTGGCCGCCAAAAAACTGATCAAACATATGACCGCAATCGCCAGCGTGATGACAAGCATATCGTATTTATTAAATAAAGCATAAAAATCGGAAGTAGAAATCTTGTAAACCAACAACACCGGTAACAAGAAATTAAAGATCAGGCGATTTGCTGTCATAACAAATGAATCATCGATCAGTTTAAGCTGCTTGAGTAACTTTCCAACAGCCAATACGAGAAAAATGGGTAAAACAATTAAAATAATATCCATACTTTCCTCCTCTATCGTTTTATAAGGCAAGTTGGGACGGTTCTCGACTTGCCTTATATTCTAAAATAATCAAATATTTGTCCAAAATTAATTCCCGCAATCTTTTGATTCTCATATTTCATGTAAAGCGATTGGTACCCTTCCTCCAACTGCCGTGATTTGATACCATACGAAATGGAAAGCGCCGCTTCAATATAAGCAGCCAGATGATCACATGCTCTAATTAACTCCCCGTCCACAGGAGAATATACTGCATTATTATACTTTCTACTGATTTCTGATGATTGAACCAGCTTTATGCTGCCCTTATCTATCACCTTACTCTGAAACTCATTTTCAATAAAATACTCCAACTCATCATGCCATGATGATGGTAAAAGGGGAAAGATCCTTTCCTCGATCTGCCGATTCTCAATCTCCTTGATCAAATCATCAAGCCCTGCAACAGAATTCTTAACCGGTGAAACAATATCCCGTGTCAGTACTTCCGGAAGATCATGAAATAAACCGGCAAAATAATTGTTATAGATTCTTTTATCACATGCGTCTATTTCTACCGAGCAAAGATAAGATAAACTGGCTACAATTAACATATGTCCCATTACCGATGTTTCCGGAACCCGTGGCGATTGCGCCCATCGTTGTTGAAATCTCAACTGTCCAATTAGATCCATAAAATTAGCTGTCTTCTTACCCAAACTAATCTTTTGGACACCAACTAAATCAAAATGTTCTTCAATTTCGTTTTCAATATTTGTTTTGGTTTCTTCAAGCCCATAAAGACCCGAATTCAAATTATAGATAAACTTAAATTCCCAGCTGGTCGCAAGATAATGGGCTGCTTTTAAGATTTTCTTCTCTAACAAACAGTAATCTGGCTCAAATGGGCTGCTTTTAAGATTTTCTTCTCTAACAAACAGTAATCTGGCTCAAAAAGGTATCTTTTAAATTTATCAAAAAAATTACCATTTATATCGTTGACTTTGCCTTCCAACTGGTTTAATACCCACGTATTGAGTTCCTTTTCTTTTTTCTTCATTAATTCATGATAAATCGGGGGCTTAATATCTGTAAGTACAATCCGATGTAACAATTCAAATATGCCGCCTTCAATCATATGAAGCCAATTCACATTTGCTTTTCGGTCTGCTTCTTCAAATTTACCAATGACATAAGCCAATATCATTTTATGAGCCTGCTTGTCTAGTTCCGTAAAACCTTTGTGCGGTCGGTTATGATCATTCCAGCGTTGTATGCTGGCGGCCTCATAAAGCAATTCCAAAAATGTTTTTCTAATCATGGATATACCTCCTTATGTATTAATCATTAATTTTGAACATGATATTTTATGCTTTGGATATTTCATATTAATAGTATACACCATCACAGGAACAAAGAATGGTATTTTTCGTCGGGAATGTTAACGTCCTATGTGGTTAAAAGTGAGGGTTATTCTATATAATAGAAGTTTCTTTTCAGTACATGACACGGTTGCTCTTACTACCCGGAAATAGAAAAAGGACTATTAATTAGCCCTTCTTCATATAACAGTTATTATTAATTTTTGATTGATATCAATTAGCTGATCTAACGCTTCTATATTAGGTACCGCAAAAAGTTCGATAAGGACGGGTTGATGGTGCAGGCAGTGTGGCGTAATCAGCCTGTTCGGGGGAATGCGCGTAAGGACTCGAAAGAACATCAATAAGCCGCTCCAACACGCTGTAGTCTCCTTGTTTCACCGCGGCTTCTAGTGCATCTTCTACCCGGTGGTTGCGAGGGATTAACGCGGGATTGCAGTCCCGCATCAACTGATGCGAGGAGGCTTTTGGTTCCTGCTGCCTGCATAGTCTCGCCTGCCACAGCTCATGCCACTGAGCAAATTCCGTAGTGCCAAACAGGGCCGTATCCTCAGGCTTATCAAAAGTTAATGCGCGGAAGGTATTGGTATAGTCCGCACGATACTTCTGCATCATACTGTGGAGGTCTTCAATAAGTGATTCATCCTGTAGCTCTTCATTAAATATTCCTAGTTTTGCTCTCATTCCCGTGAGCCAATTACAGTGATACAACTCAGTAAAATCTGAAATCGCATCCTGGGCCAGTTTGACAGCCTGCGCCTGCTTGACATGCAGCA
>DAOUPZ010000010.1 GCA_030625885.1 Clostridia bacterium | reverse complement strand
GGCAGTATTTTCAGTACCTGCAGTCAGGGTTACGCCGCCAATATTAAGTTTATCTTTAGCAGCAAAGTTGGTATCAACATCTACAGTGTAAACTCCGGCTACTTCGTCAACTTGGTCAGCAACAGCGGTAACGGTATTGTCGCCGTTTGCCAATCCTGCCTGTTCAGTCATTTTGATCGTATATACCGGATTAAGCGGGTCAGTATTATCGGTTACCTTGGTAGCTGTAAATCTTGCAGCTTCACCTATGACAGCATCGCCTTTGATTGCAGTAATAAGGTTATCAGTCGTTGTACCAATATCAGCACCTACTGTAAACTGATTTGCTCCTGCAACGCCGGATACACCTTCGAATTCCTGTCCTTCAATGGTAATCTTATCCCCTACGGATGCATTGGCAGTCAATTTGAAGGTGTATTCACCCTGGGTCTCCCCAACCGGACTAGTTGCACCGATAGTAGGTGCTGCTGAACCATCCGCCTGGTTTGCTTTTTCTGTCATTGTGAAATCAGAACCCACCAGCCCAACGGTGTAATGTGCACCTACAGTCGCATTGTCATTCAGAGCAGTCTCCAAGCTGCCAGCAGTAAGAGCTGTTGTCGCGCCCACATTAAATTCGCCTTTGGTTGAATCTGCCCCGCTGGCCACAGCTGTAAAGGTCTCACCGTCAACCGTAAAGGTCTCACCTGCGGTAAAGTTTTGTACTAAGGAGAAAGTAGATACCCCTGCCTGTTCAGGAGTAGGCGTTACAGTCACATCTCCACTTGCCATATCCGTTCCGTCTGCCTGGGTTGCTATTTCAGTAAGTTGGACTCTATTATCACCAAAAGAACCTGCTATATTGTTAGCAGTATAGTGGGTATTCAAGCTGGAAAGTTCTATGGCTTTTGCCAGATTATCAGCAGTAGCAGCAACATCTGCTCCAACCTGGAATTCAGTAGCTGAATTAGCACCGGATGTAGCAGTAAATGTTACGCCATCAACTTCAATCTCGTCACCAACCGAGAAGTTATCCTTGATTTCAAAGGAGAATTTACCTTGAACCTCTGCAAGGTCAGCAGATGTTACTGCAATCGTAGCCTGACCGCTTGTGAGCTTCTCTTGCATAAGGATTGTATCACCGTCGTTAGCATCAGATGTACCTCCAAAGGTACCAGCACCATTCTCAAGGGTGTCAATATCATATTTACCATTCAATGTAGCATTTGCTTTCATAGCAGTGACTATATTGTCAGCTGTATCATTTATAGTAGTCCCAACTTCAAATTGTTTAGAGGCATCTGTTATATCACCAACAGCAACTGCAGTAAATTCCTGACCATCTATGGTGAGAGTAGCGCCTACTTCAAAATTATTTTCAAGCTCAAATTTATACTCACCCTGCTCTGCATCAGCCTGATCAACACTTAGAAATGTAGTAAACTGAGCTGCATTGGCATCTACAGCTGCTGCATTTGCTGTAAAAGTGATACTTGTTGTATCATCAGTCCAAAGCCAATCTGGTGCATCTTGTGAAACCGCATAATTAGCAACATGGTCTGCACCTATCGCAGTCATCAACTCATCTACCGTCTCTGCAATCGTACCTTTTACCTCGAAGGTATTAGCACCATCATTTGAAGCAACACCCGTAGCCGTAGCTGTATAGGTTGTTCCGCCTATAGTAATCTTGTCGCCTTCTGTAAAGTTTTCGCTTACCTCCAAGGTGTAAACCGCTTCACGAGCAGAAGCTGACAATTGAGCTTTTGCAACCGTATTAGCTGTTATTTCAGTAGCATTCCATTTCATATTTTCGTTATCTGCCTCAACAGTAAAGGTTGCAACCGTACCCGCCGAAGTGACCTCAACATTACTGCCAGTATTACCAACAATCGATGCACTATCATTTAATGCTTCTGCTAAGTTTGCTATGGTCTCTTCTTTAGTGTGTCCTATATTAAACTCATTGACACCTGCGCCACTTGCTTTGGCAGTAAAATCTGTACCACCAAATGTAATAGTGTCACCAGCATTGATACCATCTGTTAAAAGCGTATCAAAATCTACAGTCATAATTTGATTATGAGTTGCATCACTTGCTTGTGTCTCGACAAAATTAACTAGGGCATAAGCATCTCCAGCCACTGCAGCGGCACCTTTTACAACCTCTAAACCTTGATCGCCCTGAATAGCTGCTGTTCCGCCTGCTGCGCTGGCAGTGATTTCTTCCAAACCAGCGCCACCAGAACCAATGGTAGCAGCCGTAGCTGCTTTTACACTCTCGGTATCAACCTGGAACAACTGGGTAGAACCCGTACCACCTTTAATACTTTCCTGTGTCTCAAAGGGTGAACTTATTGTACCGGTTGCATCCACCAAAGAGTCAACGCTGTCGGTAACTTTAGTTACAGCACTGACTGCAACTGTTCCAGCCTCGACACTGCCTGTAACTGTAGTTACGGCGCTCATATCGCCCGTAGCAGCCACTTCGGCAACACCTTGCGTAGCTGTGCTATAGCGGATCTTTCCGGTGTGACCCGATCCACCATCAAGCAGCTTCTGGGTATTGAACTCAGTCGTGTTCCCAATCCGGTTGACTTCTGAGGTCAACTGATTGATCTCCTTCTGAATTTCAGAACGGTCGGAATCCACGTTCGTACTGTTTGCAGCCTGTACGCCAAGCTCTCTCATTCTCTGTAAAATGCTGTGGGTTTCATTCAAGGCACCTTCAGCAGTCTGAATTAACGAAATGGCATCCTGTGCGTTTCGAGATGACTGATCCAGGCCTCTGATTTGCGCCCGCATTTTTTCCGAGATTGCCAAGCCAGCAGCATCGTCGCCGGCTTTGTTAATTCTCAAACCGGATGATAACTTTTCAATAGACTTAGCACTATTCCCTTGATTGATTCCCATCTTACGATGCGTGTTCATTGCCATCATGTTGTGATTGATAATCATAATAAAAAACCTCCTTGTTTTTTAAGGTAAGCATCCTGCTCACCTGTTTTTTATTATAAGCCCATACAGGCCTATAAACAACTTGTTAGGATACTATGAACAAAAACCACAATAATGCAACTGCCCAACGTCATATATTGACACTGAGCTTATAACACTGCAAAATTGTGGTGAATGTCCATTGTATTTACCTCCCTGTTTACTTCCCTGCGTCCCTGCAGGAAAAATTTAATTCATAATTCATAATTATTAATTCATAATAAGTGATTAAAAAGATTATTCATTCTGTAAGTTTTGTTTTGTATGTTTGATAATGGCTATGAGGATTTTTATAATTTCCTGGTTGTCTTGTATAATATCCTGCGCCCATTCTTCTTCAAGAATATGGCTGTCTCTTAATAAATCCAACCAGTAATTCGTCTCATAAGCTTCCTTTTGTGCTATGGAGAGTTTAGCAATAAAGTCTTTCCTGGTTTGGCCTGCTAATGCTTCTGCAACATTAGCACCAATACTCGTTCCAGACCTTAAAACTTGCTTTGATAAGACATATTCTTTCTTCTCATCAACTAAATACTGGTATAGTTTAATGATTCTCAAAGCAAACTGATAGCTTTTAATTTTAATAACATTATCATCCATAACAAACTCCAAACAGTTGCTAAACAATATAAGTTTTTTAATTATGCATTGTGAATTATGAATTAATAATTGCTCTTTAACCAATACGCTTTTGCCGGCAAACATCTTAGTATTGATTTACTTCTTATAATATTTATCGGCATTGCTTTTTCTTACTTTAGAAAAATAGCAAAAATTTCTTGCCCTTCACCAAAAATATTGTTATTACAGTCCATGCAAAATGGGGACACACCACGCTTGCGCGTAGAATGTCCCCATCTTGCATTATTGTTACATTCATGTCTCATTATTGCGCCACGATGACCTTTTTCATCAATTTAACATCTGTTTCCAGTTGCTCTACTTTTACTGCAACAAGATCTGATTTAATTTGCTGCTCTGTATTAACTGCCGTTCGCTCATAGACGGCATCCATTTTGTTTTCCATACGATCCAACCGCTGATCTACGCCAATCAAATGTTGATCTACACCATCCAAACGTTGGTTTGTCTCTTTTTGACCTTCTTTTAGTTCACAAATATCATCTTTTACCAGCTCCATATCACCTTTTAGTGTAGATACATCCTCTCTCAACGTTGTCACTTCGGTTAGTATTTTCTTTAAAATTTCTTCCACTACGTCTCGCTCCTTTCTCAAACACCCGAACACTTCTCTTCCATCTATTGTACCATATTACTTGAATGATTATAAATATCAAATTACAAATTATGCCATTTGTTTAGCAATTAAGATACACCAGGCAAAAGAAGGGGACACGCCTTCTACCAAGGAATGTCCCATTTTCTCTAATAACTAAGCCTATTCATATCATATATGTTTTTATCTTTTTTATCTTTTTTATTTTTCAGCTTTTTTATCTTTCAGCTTTTAGCCTTTAGCCTTTCTTTATCTTTTAATTGTGAATTATGAATTATCAATTGTCAATTTCTTTTAACATTTCCCATCTGTTTGATTTGCTCCATCATATCCTTATTCAAAGCTCCTGCAGCTTTGTTTTCCCGCTTGATTTCTTCGTAAATTTCTTCTCGATGAATCGCAACATCCCGTGGTGCATTAATCCCCAGACGCACCTGTTCGCCTTTCACTTCCATGACCTCTATCACAATATTTTCCCCGATCATGATTCTCTCGCCTACCCGACGGGACAGTACCAACATATTATTTGCCCCCTTCCTTTATTTAGCTGCTGCTACTTCTGATGTGGCAGAAAGAATGGAATGCTTGGTATGATACCGTTCTGCATTCAGCACCACCTGAGCCGCCTTATTTGTCCGGATATTAATCACCAGCGGCGCTACCAGATTCGTCGTCATCTGTTTAACATCTTCTCCAACCGTCACAATGGTCAGTACTGCCACCTCTTCCGCTTTCTCAACCTCCAAAGCAGTCATGATCTCCGGGGGTAAATTAAAATCATAATCTTTAAACACGCTCCATGGTTCCATAACGATAAATGCCAAATCAGGCTCATCTACACACTGCAGATAGTTAAAAACCTGCTCCTCTCCAATGGGTATATATACATACCGTTTCAAACTTTCAAAAGCTAATATCCCATCTGTAAAATGAATGATATCCTTTTCGCCAACCTCTATTTCCCCAAAATACTGAGTATTTAATTTCATAAAATTTCACTCCCAACGGTAATAATTTATAATTTTTAATTCATAATTCATAATTTTAAAAAATTAATCTATTAATTTATTTGATGATTTCGTTACTCTTCTCAATAAGGGTGTCTACGTATCTTTCATACTAAATGCTATTCTTTCTATATATATCTTTTAATTTTAAATTTTACATTTTTAATTTTAAATTTCATAGATTTAATTATCTAATAAAATCTATGAGTGTCGGCTGAATCACACGTGCCCCGACTGAAAGGGAAGCATTATAGACGCTTTCCTCCTGTTTAAGTTTCATAATCGTCTCTGCCATATCCGCATCTTCATTATTAGCAAGAAGTTTAGTAAAATTGATATTTTCATCCAATAACCGATTATTGGTCATTTCCATTCGATTCATTTTAGCGCCTACTTCAGCACGAACAGAAAGTAAATTACCCAGCTGGTTATCAATCCGTTCAATGGAGACATTAATTTCGGCATCATTATTACCGTCCAATGCCTGCTCCAATTGGGTAAAAACATCAATCATTTGTGCTTTTTTTTCTCCGGAAACATCCACATCTTCATTCGTAACCACCGTGCTCTGACTGCCATCCCCTATTCCAAAAACCTTTTGCCCGATCACATTTACACCTAACGTATCGGCCACCCCAACCTGATACTCAATAATCTCATTCTGGCTTAAATTAAAATTATATTCTCCATCCTCATTTAATAATTCCTGATCGGTTTTAAAGCCAGAAAAAACATACCTTCCAGCATAAGTGCGGTTCCCAATATTAATCAATTGTTCTTTCAATTGTGTGATTTCTTCTTTTATCTTCACTCGGTCTTCGGGTGTATTTGTTCCGTTGCTTGCTTGAACGGTTAATTCCCGCGCCCGCTGCAAAACATCATCTATATCACTCAAAGCCGTTTCCGTAATATCCAACCAGGAGATGGCATCATCGGTATTTCGTTTGAACTGTTCCAGTTCCGCTATATCAGTATGCAATCGTAGACTTTTGGAAACACCAATCGGGTCATCAGAAGGTATCTGAAATCTTTTCCCCGTTGCCATTTGCTGCTGACTTTTATCCATTCGCTCCAGGTTGTCATTCATATTACGCATCATCGTGGAAACCATCATATTATTTGTAATTCTCATGTTTACCACCTCATTTCATTCTTAATAACTTGTTAATTTTCAATCTTCAACTTTAGTATTCGGTAATTGATGAAAATTACAAATAATAATTGAAAATTTAAAATTATAAGAATCATTAAAAATCTAAAACCTATATAAATCGCATTAAAATTTTTATATTTAGAATGGCTCTGGCAACATGGGGACACACCACTCGTGCCTCGTGGAATTTCCCCATCTTTCCTTCGCTTTTCCTGCAAACCTGCAATGTAAATTCTTTATTGCATGACATATAACAAAGATTACTGAGTACTTTGTTTGGCGGTTTTGATAATTATGAATTATGAATTAATAATTATTAATTGAAGTTATCTTCCAACTAATCCTAGGCGGTTGATCATGACATCATATAGTTCATCCATTGTTGTGATCATACGGGCTGACGCACTATAGACATGCTGAAATTTAATCATGTTTGCCATTTCCTCATCCAGCGAAACACCGGATATGGACATGCGCTGCTTATTAATTTGCTGAACCATGACACTTTGATTTTTCTCCATTCGTACCGCCTGCTGTGAATCAACAGCCAGCGAGGATAAAATTGATTTTATAAAATCGTCCGGTGTGCCCACAGGCGTACTGAATACATCTTTACGGTAGCGAAGTTCAAGCAAAGAATTGATATTCTTATTATTCTCTTCACCATTGGTTGCATCTGCCGCGGCAATCTTACGTAAATCCTGTTGTACAGATGAAGAAACGTTTATATTGCGAGCATTAACCATCGTTCCGGAATCGAAAGTAAAAAAATCACTTCCCGCATTTCCTTCCAAGTCAAAACCCGCTTGATGAATCTTATTAAACTCCACTGCAAATTCATTAACAAATTTATTCACACGAGTCAAATAATAAGGAACACCCCGATATTCCATAAACATCGGTGAGTTGCTGGTCGTATCTTCTCCCCGACCATCCCGCACATCCAGATAACCTTTTAACTCACCACTGCTAATACTCACCGGTAAATCAGTCTCTTCCCATCTGACTTCATATACATCCTGCACGCCAGTCATACTATGAACCGGCATATTTTCCAGTGGATTTTCTGCTTTTTCCACTTTAAGCGCTTTACTGGTATAATGATCTACCAATGTCATACCGTTCATTAATACACGAAAATACTGCTTACCTGGTTCTCCAACTTCTTCTACTTGAATATTGGCGACTTTGGATAATTTATCCACTAACAAATTCCGCTGATCTCGTAAATCATTAGCAGGTGTTCCATCAACTTCCATTCTGAAAATTTGCTTGTTCAGAGAAACAATCTGACTGGTATAACTGTTAATTTCCTCAACTTTTGTACAAACCGCAAAGTCCAGCTCATGCTGAGCAGCAAGCAAATCTTCTGCCATATTATTAAAAGTTTGTGTCAATGTTGACGCTTTCTCCTCAACTAAAGAGCGATAAGACATATCAGCAGGATTTTTGGATAGTTCCTGCAAACTGCTGAAAAATTCATCTAGTACTTGCCGGATCCCTGTTTCTGAGGGTTCATTAAAAATGGCCTCTAACTCTGCCAGCTGGGTTTGCTTTACATCCCATTCTCCAACGGCTTTGTTTTCATTCCAGTATTTATAATCTAGATAACCATTGCGAATTTGTTCAATATTTTCACTAACAACACCCATGCCCAACATGCCTGAACGATCGGGCAAAGACATCGGAACCTGGGCCTTTTGTGACACCTGCTGTCGTGAATAACCCTCTGTATTTGCATTAGCAATGTTATGATTGGTTACACTAAGACTCCGCTGACTGGTAAATAATCCCGTCATTGCTATATTTAAATCAAGAAACCCCACACTGCTCACCTCAACTTTTATTTATCTAGTTCATTGAGTCATAAATAGACAGGTGTTACGAACTTATTTAATACTCAACTATAAACGGTGAAATTTAAAATTGAAAATTGAAAATGTAAAATTAAAGTCAAGAAATTAAAAAAAGATAGAAGGAAGAGGAAAGATCGCTCTCTACGTTCGCTGGACGAGAAACGAGCACTCCCTTTGATCGCTGAACGATAAAAGATTAATGGACAATTCACAATTATGGATTTTGCATCTAAAATCGCTCTTGCAATATTGGGGAAACACCACTCGTACCTCCTTGAATGTCCCCAATACCGCATTCCACGAGGTACAAGTGGTATATCTCCATGGTACAAAGAATATCCCCAATGTTTTGCCTAAGGCAAAACGAGTTCATTATGTGTTACTTTAATCTTTTATATGGTTTTAATTTTCAATTTTAAATTTTAAATTTTCAATTGTTGGTAGATAAGGCAATGCCTTATCTACCAACGACGCCCGTTTGATTAATAATTCGATCAATCATTTCATCCATTGCATTAACCACACGTGCAGCAGCGTTATAAGAATGTTGAAATTTAATCATATTGGTCATCTCTTCATCCAGCGAGGTACCAGAAATACTTTGACGTTGATTATTTATTTCCTGACAGAGAACAACTTGATTATCCGCCATAGTTTTTGCTTCCTGACCTTCCAATCCTAAATCAGAGATAATAGAGCGGTAGTAATTATCAAGTGTTACACTTTTTCCGTCAACGTCAAAACTTTTATATCGCAATTGACTAATTGCTAACGCATTTTTATTATTACCCGCACCGCCGGCACCAGAGGCAGCTGCAATATTATCAAGATTATCTAAAGCCGGATTGATGGAAATCCAGCTGCACAATTCATCCATTGGTGCACCCTCAGTAATTGGACGCCCATCTGACAACGAAAAAAAAGCCATATTAGAAGCATCATCCAATCCCTGCCCCATAAGGTGCTGCTTATTAACTTCCGTTGCAACATACGATACCAATTGATTAAGATCTTGCCTTTTTTGATCAATCCAAGAATCTCTTGAAGTTATTAACGCATTTAATTCTCCTTTATTGTTTGCTGTTGTCAAATCTAAAGGTTCTCCATGGTCAGCCCATTGAACTTCTAGCATACCGTTATTACTCATATCTACAGCTGTCTTAATATGGTTTGAAGTAAAACCGTCCACCAGCGTACGCCCTTGTAAAAAAAGTGATATCATACCGTTTTGGCTTTCAGTTATTTGCAGCGGCACAATTTGAGAAAGTTCATCCATCAATTGATTACGCTGATCCAAAAAATCGTTAGGTTGCTCCCCCATTGCCACGTGGTTTAATATCTCCTTATTAAGTCGTGCAATATTATCTGATAATTCATTAACCTGTTGCACATTTTTCTCTATTTCTATATTAATGTTAAGCTGCATTTTTGATAGCTGATGGTCAAGATGATCCACCGTTTCACAAAAAGATATTGCTTGCTCTTTTAGAATCCCACGAGCCGTCAGACTCTGGGGATCTTTTGCTACTTCCTGCCACGCATTCCAGAACTCATCCATAACATGCTGCAATCCGCTATCTGATATTTCATTAAAAATTGCTTCCAGTTCTTCTGTCGTCTGTTGTTTGGTAGACCAGTATCCCAGTTTTGTGTTTTCATCGCGAAAGCGATCATCTAGAAAACTATCCCGTATCTGAAAAATCCCCGCCGCATCAACGCCCTTACCAACCTGCATCGTATCAGATAAGGATTCGGGTTTGACAGATTGTTGGATCACCCGCTGACGCGAATAACCCACCGTATTCGCATTGGAAATATTGTGACCTGTCGCCTGCAAATTACGTTGACTAGCCGTAAGCCCAGAAAAACCAATATTTATACCACTGAAAGAACCCACTCTCTTCACCTCAAATCAACTTACTTAGATATTGCTCGATTAATCTAAAGCAGTAGTAAAAATCAACTTGTTTGCAGGTAGCAAACAGCAGGTAGCAGGTAGGCTTAATTTGATGTTTTCTACTTCTTTAAATGGTGTTTGTAATGAAACCATTAGTAAGTTATAAAAGCTTTTTTCATAATATATAGCTTATATTTAAAAAGCAATAATTACAAAGATTTCTAATTTCAATCAACATTTATTAAAATCCTGAACCCATCTAGTCTTGCCCTACCTCCTACCTGCTAATTGCTACCTGCTTCACTACGCTTTTTGATTTAACAGATGCCGTGGTTTAGCATCAATATCTACTCCACTTTTACCATATACACCTGCTGTTTCATTCTGACCGGAAAGGAGATTCAAAGAAAATTGGACATAATCCATTGAATGCTGTAAAAGCTGCATATTTAATTTGTTCTTTTCGGCCAATTGTTGCAAAATGTCACTCATTCGCTGTTGCACTTCAGCAAGCTGTTCTGCCTGGATTTCATCCAACGTTTGGATGAGAACAGAAAGTGTAAAATCCTGTCCCGGTTTTTGTAACGCTTGCGCCAGTTTTTCAACCATCGCTTCCCGCTCCCGTTCAAACTTACCAACTCCCAAAACAAGCTGTTCTTCCACCTTTACAATATCATCCAATGCAGCGACTTTCCCCCCAACAATTATATCTGTTTTTTTAGCGGAGATCTCATAGAGCTTTTGATAAATCGCATATTCTCGTTCTAATAACATCATCAATGTATTAACTTTTTCCTTCATGCAAATGCACTCCTTAACACATGTTCTCAGTTGTCCGCTACCCTATTTTTTTCTTGTCCCTAACCCATTGAATAATTTTGCTGCCATCATTTTTTCAGCTACTTTTTCATTATCAATCTGATACGTTCCCGAATCCACTCTTTGCTTAACGTCTTTTACTTTATCTTCACGAATATCTGGAAGCTGCTCCATGGCAGATAGAACTTTCTGAAAAGTCTGCCCTTCATTAGATAAAGTCAATTGATCTTTTTTCCCCATTAACCCTTGTGTTTTCTCTGGTTTTGCATTCTGAGAAACCTTGGTGTTTTGATTATAAACTTTCATAATTTGGCCAATTCTACCTTGATTGATATACATATCCGTTCACCCTCTTTATACGCTTTGTTATTATTATCGGCAAATTTATATAAATCATTTAGGCTTATTAAAAAAAACAATAAAAAAACAGCCATTGGCTGTTTTTAAAGTTATCTGTTATCTTTAATACGATCAAGCGTATACACCTTAGGCTTATGATCCTGACTCTCCTCTTTTTTATCTTCTTTTGTTTCTCCTGTAAAACCTTTACGGAGTTTATTAGCACATTTCTCACATAATTTGCCGGACGAAATAGATCTTCCA
Source organism: Clostridia bacterium (assembly GCA_030625885.1). GTDB lineage: Bacteria > Bacillota > DAOUPZ01 > DAOUPZ01 > DAOUPZ01 > DAOUPZ01. The sequence goes on along the minus strand of DAOUPZ010000010.1, from coordinate 101,010 downwards.
CACATTTCACATGTCAGCTGTGAATCGGCTAAAAGTACCGAACTAGATTCTAATCTTCCTTCTCTCAAGAAACGCAATATTATTTCTTCTTTTATCCCGGTATTCTCCGCTACACTTAATACGGTTGACCCGGGATGATTACAAATATAATCACGAATAACTTGAAACAATTCTTCCTCTTTTTGCATGCAATCAGGACACAAATTACGTCTAATATAAGCAAATACCTTTCCACACTGGGGACAATTTCTAATTTCCATAGCTAGCTCTCCTTTCTTCTTAACAACCGATTGCAACGGTTGCACTGTAAATAGAATCACTACCCGCGGCTTTTAAAACACCAGCGCATTCGTTTAGCGTCATTCCAGTGGTATAAATATCATCTACTAAAAGCAATGTTTTCTGAAACACCTTTTGTTTATTCTTTACTCGAAAAGCATTCCTGACATTCTGAAATCGCTGATCATGGATCACCTTGCTCTGTGGTCGCGTCCGCTTATATCTATACAGTACGTCTTCACATACAGTAATATGCAATAATCGCCCTATTTCTTGCGCCAATAGAGCAGCCTGATTATAACCCCGCTGCCCATAGCGCTGCCAATGAAGAGGAACCGGAATAATAGCCTGGACAGCGGTTGACCAGGGTTGCTCAGTAACTCGTTCAGCAAGCAGCTCTCCTAAGGGCACAGCTAATTGTTTCTTGTTTTTATACTTTAAAAGGTGTAGTATCTCCCGCAATGCCCCATCATAGGCACCTAAGGCACAATTTTTCTTGAAATGATAGGTATGACGCTGGCATTGAGTACATATTGTACCCTTATGCGTTAAACCCAAAGGCTTTCCGCATATTCTGCAGACGGGTTCTCGAATTTTTATTACCTCTTCCCAGCAGTATCGGCATACGGGTGGTTGATCCCATTTTGTATAATGTTCCCCACAGATGCTGCAGTATGGACTGGGTGGATAAAGCAAATCGACCAATTTCCCAAGCATACGCTCTCACTTCTTTCAAAAATTGCTCTAGCTAATCATCAGCACTCATTCGTCCCTCTTCCAGCGAACGCCGAGAGCGATCTTTCCTCTTCCTTCTATCTTTATTAAATCTTTTAACTGTCAACTGTCAACTATCAATTGTCAACTGTCAATTAAACTGGTTCATCGCCTTTTCAAGCCCTTCTTTAATAATACAAAGCACACCATCACTGGCTCGATCTATCGCTTCATTCACTGACTGCACTTCTTCCTTGGTGGGACGCCCTAACACATAATCCACTACTTCCATATATTCCGGGGGACGCCCAACACCAATACGCACCCGCATAAAATCTTTACTTCCTAAACATTGAAAAATAGATTTTAAACCATTGTGCCCACCATGTCCGCCGCCTTTTTTCAATTTCAAACGCCCCGTTTCGAGATCTAAATCATCATGAATAACAATGATATCGTTGGGTCGTATCTTATACCAATTAGCCAATTCAACAACAGCTTGCCCACTGAGATTCATAAACGTTTGAGGTTTAGCAATAACAATTTTTTCCCCTGCTACAGTTGCTTCTCCTAATATTGATTTATGTTTATTACTTTTAATGGGTGCATGCAGTTCCTGCGCTACCAAATCAGCAACTACAAAACCCACATTATGACGCGTATGGACATACCGTACACCCGGATTACCAAGACCTACTACCAATTTCATTATTTTTCTTCCTTCCCACTATAGATTACTTACTATTTAATTATCACTCTTTATCAATCATAGCAGATGGCAAGTAAAATTGGAATTTAAAATTTAAAATTTAAAACCATGTCCAAGCACTAACTTTCACACTAAATCAAAAATTGCCGGCAGCAGGCCGGCAATTTTTTTATTCTTCTGTTTCTTCTTTTCCAACTTCCGGTACTTCTTGGAATTCATCCGTTACTTCCTCAACTTCCTCTTCTCTAGCAGGAGGAACAATGGTTATAATAATTTCTTCTGGATCAGTTATAATATCCAAGTCTTCTGCCTTTAAATCCTTAACATATAAACTGTCACCGATTTCCAGAAGAGAAATATCTAATGTAATATATTCTGGAATATCCATAGGAAGACATTCCACTTCTACTTCCCGTGCTTGATGTTGCTGTACGCCGCCTTCTCTCTCACCAACGGCATCCCCTTCCAAATGGATGGGAACACTGACTTTTACTTTATTTTTCATATTGAGTTGATAAAGATCCGCATGAAGTAATTCTCGACGAATCGGTTCCCACTGCAATTCTTTTACCATTACCATAGAAGATGAATCACTCATGTCCAATTTAAAAACAGCATTTTCACCTGCATCATGGAGTAAGTGCTGGAAAGATTTTAAATCAAGTGCAACAGGTATATGGCCTATCTTTTCACCATACACCACAGCTGGTAATTTACCTGCTGCTCGCAAACGTCTTGTCACACCTTTTCCTTTTCCTTCTTTTTGCCTTAATTCTGCTTTTAATACCACATTCTCCATAAAACTTCCCCCTTATATATGATTTGTCAAATGAAAATTTGATCCAAGAACCAATAATATTCCATCGTATTAATCATACCCAAAAAGAAGCAAGTTATTCACTTTTTTATAAAATTTGTTAATATTTTTCATTTGTGTTTCAAATTGGTACATTTGTAATTACTTGATGGTAGATATTCGCTTTGAAATAAATATTTTGCACCTAGAATACAGTAATTTTTTTAGTCAAATAAAATACTAACTGACATATCTTCGTAAATACGACTAATTGCTTCCCCAAAAAGTGGTGCAACAGAAAGACTCTTTATTTTTTCGATCTGTTTCTCGGGCGGTAACGGAATCGTATTAGTCACAACAACTTCCTTCAATGGAGATGCTTTAATTCTGTCAATAGCAGGACCGGATAAGACAGGATGAACACAGCAAGCATACACATCTTTCGCCCCCATATCCAGCAAGGATTGAGCGCCAGCTGTAATGGTTCCTGCTGTATCAATAATATCATCAACCATGATCGCAGTCTTGCCATTAATATTACCAATGATATTCATGACTTCTGCTACATTCGGCTCAGGTCTTCTTTTATCTACAATAGCCATCCCACAATTTAACTTTTCCGATAAATCCCGTGCACGCTTTACACTGCCAACATCAGGCGCAACCACAACGGGATCCGTCAAATCTTTTTCCTTTAAATATCTTGCCATAATAGATACACCCAATAATTGGTCTAGTGGAATATCAAAAAAGCCTTGAATTTGAGTGGCATGTAAATCCATTGTCAAAATACGTCTTGCTCCAGCTCCCGTAATAAGGTTAGCAAATAGTTTAGCTGTAATCGGATCCCGAGCACGTGCTTTACGGTCCTGACGAGCATAACCATAATAAGGAATAACTGCTGTGATACGTCGTGCAGAAGCGCGACGCAACGCATCAATCATAATCAAAAGTTCCATAATATTGTCATTTACAGGTCCACAGGTTGGCTGAATAACAAACACATCAGCACCACGTACACTTTCATCAATTTTTACCTGAATTTCACCATCACTGAATTTTCTTACCTCGCCATCGCCCATTTGAATGCCTAAATAACGACATATTTCTTCTGCTAATTTTGGATTTGCGTTTCCTGCAAATATTTTCATCTGTTTATGTTCTAAAGCCATCATTATTATTTCCTCCTCTTTACCCAATCTTCAATATTAGTCTGTCTGTTTCTAGCAATGCCCAGAGCTTCCATGGGAACATTTTTAGTAATCGTGGACCCGGCAGCTGTCACTGCATCTTTACCCACCACTACGGGAGCCACTAGATTAGAATTTGAACCAATAAATGCACCATCTTCAACGACGGTTTGATATTTATTTTTACCATCGTAATTGCAAACAATCGTTCCAGCCCCAATATTAACGTCTTCACCTATTTTAGTATCTCCTACATAGCTTAAATGAGGTACTTTACTTCCTTTTCCGATAGATGATTTTTTCACTTCCACGAAACCACCAATTTTCACCGCTTCAGCTGTTTGAGTTCCCGGACGCACGTAAGCATAAGGACCAATTGTATTATGGCTGCCAATTTGAGCCTGACGAATAAAAGATTGCATAATTTCTACACCATCACCAATGAAACTGTCAACAATGCGCGTTTGAGGGCCAATAATACAATTTTCTCCTATTTCCGTTTGGCCTTCAAGTAAAACGCCGGGATAAACAATCGTATCCTGTCCGATTTTCACATCCATATCAATATACGTACATGCAATATCCATTATACTAACACCCTGCAGCATCAATTTTTTACATACTCTTTCCCGTAAAACGGCCTCTGATTCTGCTAATTGCACTCGATTATTAACACCTTTGACTTCGACCGGATCAGAAGCAGGAAATGCTTGAACCTTTAATCCCTTGCGAACAAATATTTCTATGACATCCGTTAAATAATACTCTCCTTGATCGTTTTCCGGTGTCAATTGATCTAAAGCTTCCAAAAGGCATGCCCCGTCAAAACAATATGTTCCGGTATTAATCTCGTTAATTCTTTTCTCTTCAAGTGTTGCATCTCGCTGCTCTACAATTTTACATACGGAGCCAGATTCTTGGCGTACAATACGACCATAGCCCGTTGCATCCGGTAAAACAGCCGTCAAAATGGTAGCTGCAGCGTTTCCTTTTTGATGAACCTGCCACAAATGGCGTAATGTATCTGCAGTAAGCATAGGCGTATCCCCACACAACACTAACAGGCTACCTCTAAAATTCCTCAGCTTTTCTCTTGCTTGCATGACAGCGTGACCTGTTCCTAACTGCTCATACTGGTTAACGTATTCTACCGGAAAATGTATTTCCTGTTTAATCGTTTCACCTTGATGACCAACTACAACAATCTGCTGGTTCACACCAGCCTCCTGAGCCGCATATAATACATGTTCCAGCATATAACGACCACAAATCTGATGTAATACCTTAGGACGGGAAGATCTCATTCTTGTACCTTTCCCAGCTGCAAGAATGACTGCTGTTAGCTCTTGCCTATCCAATTTCATTCCCCCATTTTTATAAAAACTTTTTTAACCTATATCCTGTTCGACATTTTCACGGTTTTTCCTTCATAAGACTTATGAAAAAAAATAACAATTCAAAAATACCACGAATATTTTATTTGTTATTTTCTCGAATATGCCAAACTACATAAAAAGGTTAATGGTATTTTACCATTAACCTTCCGTTCCTTCTACTGGTCCTTCTTCTTGCTCACTATACGCTTTTAGAATAGCATCTTGTATGGCTTCTCTTGTTTCTGTCTTGATTGGATGAGCAATATCTTTAAATTCTCCATTAGCCATTTTACGACTTGGCATCGCAATAAAAAGCCCATTTTGCCCTTCTACAATTCGAATGTCATGAACAACGAACTCATCATTGAAAGTAACAGAGGCAATTGCTTTCATCTTCGTTTCAGTTTGGACTCTTCTGACTCTCACATCCGTAATATTCATATTTTTCCCCACCTTCCAGGTCATCAATGTGTCATGAACTTAATCCTTTTTTAAGGGATAATCAAAAGATTTTTTTTCTCTTATCCCTAAGTATTTTTTCCGAAACCGGTAATTCTATGCGTACGGTCAAGCTTTTTATTTACTTATGTCACAAGGAATTACTCATTTTATCACGAAATTATTATAAATTACCATATAAATGAATGAATAGTTTGTCTTTTTCATACTTATATTATAAAATAATAATGTTGCATACATAAAAAGTTCTCAGACACAATTGTCAGTTCTCAAAAAAAAAGAAGCTGAAGGATTATAACACTAAAATATCTTTCTATCTCATATCATATATTATACATGATGTGATGGCTTGAACTGAGAACTAATATCATAAAGGAGGCGTTTTTCTTGGCTGAGGTTTTCACCAATGAATTAGGTAATGTCACCATCGCAGAAAATGTTATTGCTTCATTGGCTGGTATAGCAACCACAGAATGTTATGGTATTGTGGGTATGTCATCAACCCGAAAGGTAAAAGATGGCTTTGCCGAAATTATACATCGGGAAAATATTGAACGTGGTGTAGAAGTAAAGATTATTAACAACGAAATACAAATTAATTTGTATATTATTGTTAGTTACGGCATAAAGATTTCTGAGGTTTCTAATAGCGTCATTGAACGAGTGAGTTATACAATTGAAAACTTTGTAGGAATAAAAGTATCAAAAGTGAATGTATATGTTCAAGGCGTTCAAGTTAATCTTGAAAAATAGGAGGAAAAAAGGTGTCTATAGAGTATATTGATGGCATATCTTTTAAAAAAGCCATTCATGATGCAACCGCTCTTCTGGAGCAACATAAGGAAGAAGTTAATACTTTAAATGTCTTTCCCGTTCCTGATGGAGATACGGGAACAAATATGTTTTTAACACTCAGTGCAGCTAATAAAGAAGTTCAAATCATATCTCAAAATCATATTGGTAACGTTTCTGCTGCATTAGCTAAAGGCTCTCTAATGGGAGCAAGAGGAAACTCGGGTGTTATATTATCTCAACTTTTTCGTGGTTTCTCAAAAACTCTGGAAGATCACGCTGCCCTTAACGCACCACTTTTAGTAGAAGCCCTAGATCATGGCGTTAAAACCATCTATAAAGCTGTTATGAAACCTAAGGAAGGTACCATTCTCACCGTTTCTCGTGCTTTAGCTGAAGGTGCTCAAAAAAGTCTATCTAAAAATAATGATGTTCTTACTGTTTTAGCTAGTGCCCTAACACAAGCAAAACAAATTCTAGCTAAAACACCAGACATGTTACCTGTATTAAAAGAGGCCGGTGTGGTAGATGCAGGCGGTCAAGGATTAGTTTATATTTTTGAAGGGATTTATCTTTCATTAAAAGGGGAAAATTTCACTTCCGTTTCTCAAACCCAAGAACCCCTGTACGAAAAAGTGACTGATCATATAAGTAACCCTCAAGATATCCACTTTCAATATTGTACGGAATTTATATTGAAAGGAGAAAAACTTAATCCAGAAAAAATCAAACAAGATTTTCTGGATAAAGGTGATTGCCTGCTTGTTGTCGGTACGCCGGAAATTGTTAAAATACATATTCATACCAATCATCCTGGATGGATATTGGAATATTGTACAGCTTTAGGTGCCTTAGATGAAATCGACATCAATAATATGCGAGAACAAAGCAAAGAATTCCAAACGCAAAAAGAATCTTTACCCTATGATGAAGCTGCCGCAAGTCAATCTATTCCTAAAAAACCCTATGGTTTTATCAGTGTTGCTGCAGGTGAAGGTATTAAAGCATTATTACAAAACTTGAGAGTGGATGAAATCATCACAGGCGGACAAACAATGAATCCCAGTACTGAAGATATTCTTCAAAGTATTGACAGTATTAACAGTGATGAAATTTACATTTTGCCTAATAACAAAAATATTATTCTCGCGGCTCAACAAGCAAAGGAAATAAGTGATCAATCCGTTACCCTTATTCCTTCTACAACACTCATGGAAGGTATTACGGCTATTCTAGCCTTCAACGAAAATGCATCACGTGAAGAAAATGAAAGTGCCATGTGCAATGCACTTCAAAAAGTTAAAACAGGAGAAATTACTTATGCTGTTCGTGATTCCAATTATGAAGGCAAGGCAATTCAAAAAGACGATATTCTCGGATTAATTGACAATCATATTCAATATGTTGGTAAAAACATTGAAGAAATTACAATGGAAGTTCTGTCAAAAATGGTTGATGATGAAAGTGAAATCATCACTTTAATTTATGGTCAAGATATTAATAAAGAAACGGCTGCAACATTAGCAGAAAATATTGAGTCATTATATCCAGACTGTGAAGTTGAGTGTCATAATGGCGGCCAACCACTGTACTACTATATAATTGGCGTTGAATAAACACCAATTATATAAATTGAAAATTTCTTTATCTCTTGTCAACTTACTATAATATATGATAAAATACTTATTGAGTTAATTTTATCTAAACAGTATTTATTGTAAAGCTTCTCGTCTTGAAGGAGGTGGAATAGATGTCTAAAAAATGTGAAATTTGTGGCAAAACCGTTACTTTTGGAAATAAAGTGAGTCACTCCCATCGCGTTTCAAACAGACAATGGGCTCCTAACGTACAAAAAGTCAAAGCCATTGTTAACGGCACTCCTAAACGGGTCCATGTTTGTACAAAATGTTTAAAAGCAGGAAAAGTGCAACGTGCGTTATAAATGAAAGGAAAGGATTTGGCGAACCAAATCCTTTTTTTGTTTCACAAAACCAATTATTTTCTGCCAATACAAATCCCATCCTGAATACGGGATGTTAACAATTTTAATTTTAAGATTGTGCGTATCTCCTATTTTTTTAACCTTCTCCTCCAAAATTGTCGGATTGACTATTTTTTTCCCTAATGATTTTATCGTACTATCCCCATAATCAATAGCAATATAAAATGTTTTTATGGGATTTTCGCTTAATGCTTCTGTAACCTGCTTTTCTATTTGCCCTAAAATATGTTCAGCATCTTCTTGCCATTGAGAAATATAAATCATTGCCGTTTGTTTGGGCGCAATTACCATACAATCTCTGGCCTGCACTTGATCCATAGCATATGATGACCATTCAGTCTGATATTCTCCTGCCATAACTGATAAATCTTCTCTTGCTTTATCCCCTTTTATGAGAATTTGACGAGCCAATTCACCCATAGACCCTTTGGTCTTAGCAATCGTACGAATTCGCGAAGTATGCATCATCACTGTATCTAATTCCAAATGATTAACAATCTCACTTACATTATTAAGAGGTATCGCATCCCGCATAAAGGCGTGATTAACATATCTCATATGGTTACCAACAGCTGTTAAAGGGAGTAAAATAAAATCCGGATTCAAAGGTAATGAAGCCAAATGATGCCCTCCATCAAAAACAACAATCCGTCGGATACCATATTGTTTACAAAGAAGAACGCTATTAAATCCCTCTGGCATACGTCTTAACCGATCAGAATATGAGCAATCCACAATTACCTTGATATGTAAGTTATGAGCTGCTCTAACCACATCAGATAGCTTTTTCATCTCTTCACAAATATTATTTTCTTTCTTTTCGTGCGGTGTATAAACTAATATTGGAAAAATATCCTCAGCTATTTCTTCCCCCAGTGCCTCCCGTAATAGCACCTCATCAGGCTGCAGAACTATTATTTTTTTTTGTTGAAGCAAACCCATTTCATGGGGGGTTAAAAAATTTTCATAACACTGAATTAGGTTTTGCTCTTGTTCATCATCTATCTTAACAAGATCCTGATGAACCGTCCAATGATAGGCTAACCCGTTGTAAGCCTTTTGATAATACTCATTTTGCACAATAAATTTAGGATTCTGCAATAAAACAAACCAGATCACCCCGCATAAACCAAGTATACAAATCATCTTTATCATCAAACGTTTTAACTTTTTCATGCTCGTCTCCCTCTACTTATCACTATTTTCCTCTTATTGATATATATGCCATTGGTAGGAATAATATGATAAAAAATAGTCTACGACTATTTTTGCAGGTAGCAGGTAGCAACCAGCAGGTAGGACTAAATTAGATCATTTTAGGATTTGCAATAAATGTTGGTTAGGGCTAAAAAGTTTTGTGGATTTTTACTTTTTAAATACAAGTTATAGATTATTAAAAAAGCTTTTATAACCTATTAATGGTCTAGTAACAAACACTATTAAAAAAGTAGAGAACATCAAATTAAACCTACCTGCTACCTGCTGTTCGCTACCTGCATCTCTTTACTCCTAGTATTACAAAAACAAGGCATCTTAATCATAAAGAGATTAAGATGCCTTGTTAAATAAATTAACCTTTTATATCTGTTAACAAATTTGCCATTTCAATGGCTGATAACGCAGCATCATAGCCTTTATTACCTGCCTTTGTACCCGCACGTTCTACCGCTTGTTCAATGGTATCAGTTGTGACAACACCAAAAATAACTGGCAAACCGGATTGCAGAGAAATATGTGCCACGCCTTTGGATACTTCACTGCATACATAATCAAAATGGGGTGTAGCACCTCGTATGACCGCACCAAGACAAATCACTGCATGATATTTTTTCAATGCTACCATCTTTTGTGCTGCTAATGGAATCTCAAATGCACCTGGTACCCAGGCAATTTCTATATGTTGTTCATCTACGCCATGACGCTTTAATGCATCCAAAGCACCTGCTAGTAATTTACCCGTAATAAATTCGTTAAAACGGCTAACCACAATCCCAAATTTCAAATTTTCACCAATCAAATGACCTTCGTATGTTTTTGTCATCAATATGCCTCCTTGTTGTATCAACTTTCAATTTTAAATCCCATAAAGCATAAATACCCTTTATGCTTTATGGAGCAAGTGTCCCATCTTCTCTTTCTTTGTCTGCAAATAGGTTTTGTTAATTTCATTAGGCTCTATTTCAATCTGTACGCGTTCCGTTATTTCTAATCCATATCCCTCTAGACCAATCATTTTTTTAGGATTATTAGTCATTAGACTCATTTTCTTTATCCCTAAATCCACCAAAATTTGTGCACCAATGCCATAATTTCGTAAATCATCGGGAAATCCTAGCAGGATATTTGCTTCCACCGTATCTTTACCTTGATCCTGCAAGGCATACGCCTTTATCTTATTGGCAAGACCAATTCCTCTTCCCTCCTGCCGCATATACAACAAAACACCCGTACCGTTTTCTTCTATTTGCCGTAACGCACTTGCTAATTGATCACCACAATCACATCTTAAAGAACCAAATACATCTCCAGTTAAGCATTCTGAGTGAACCCGGACTAAAGCTTTATCTGCAGTATCAATATCACCTTTGACCAAAGCAATATGCTCATGTTTGTCCAACTTATTTTCATAAGCAATCACTTTAAACACACCATATTTGGTTGGCAAATTTGCCTCCGATACACGTTTGATCAACTTTTCATTAAGCATTCGATAAGCTATTAAATCTGCAATTGTAATCATTTTTAAACCATATTTTTTGGCGGCTTCAAACAATTGTGGTACACGGGACATTGTCCCATCCTCATTCATTATTTCACAAATAACCCCTCCGGGATAAAAACCTGCTAATTTTGCTAAATCAACAGCTGCTTCCGTATGGCCTGACCGCTGCAAAACACCACCCTCTTTAGCGCGTAGTGGAAAAATATGCCCAGGCCGAGCTAATTCATCAGGCTGAGTTGACGGATCGATTAACGTTTGAATGGTTACGGCTCTCTCCGGAGCCGAAATCCCCGTTGTCGTTTTATATTTTGCATCCACCGAAACCGTAAAAGCCGTTTCGTGACTGTCTGAATTTTGACTTACCATCTGCGGCAGCATTAAAGCTTCAAGTCTTTCTTCAATAAGCGGTACACAAATCAACCCTCTCCCAGCCTTTGTCATAAAATTAATTGCTTCAGGCGTAACCTTTTCTGCAGCCATCACTAAATCGCCTTCATTTTCTCGATTTTCATCATCTACAACGATAATCATCTTCCCCGCCTTAATATCCTCCAAGGCTTCAGGAATGGTGTTAAATTGACCCATATGCTCATCTCCTTTTATTATAATAGGGTAAGTAGTAAGTGGTACATGCCCTACGGTTACTACTTACTACTTACTACTTACTACTTACTACTTACCTTATTTGATCTTTTATCTTTTTAACTGTCAACTGTCCATTGTCAACTGTCAACTGCCCTTATAGGAATCCACTATCTACTAGTTTCTCCATACTTAAACCACTAGGTTCTACACTATCTTCTTGCTTAGAATGAAGCAACTTCTCAACATATTTACCAATCATATCGCCTTCCAAATTAACCGATTCTCCCACACGTTTTGCACCTAGTATGGTTACACTGCGGGTATGGGGAATCAAAGAAATCACAAAAGATTGATCCCTACAAGAGACAACAGTGAGGCTGGTTCCATCAATGGCTACAGAACCTTTAGGAAGAATATATCGCATCACCTGAAGCGGCGCATCTATGGTAATAAGAAGTGCATTATCCTCCTGGGTTAAAGCCATTATTTCCCCTACCCCGTCAATATGCCCGCTGACAAAATGCCCGCCCAAACGACCCCCTACCTGTAGTGCCCGCTCTAAATTTACCCTTCCTCCACTCCGTAAATGATGCAGGCTGGTTTTACGGAGTGTCTCTGGCATCACATCTACTGTAAATGAAGTGGCTGAAAAAGTTGTTACGGTTAGGCAAATACCATTAACAGCAATACTATCGCCTACTTTTACATCTTTTAAAACAACCTGAGCTATAATCGTTAACCGACAAGAATTAGCCCCCCACTGTATCTCTTGAACCGTACCAATTTCTTCTACAATGCCTGTGAACACCCTTCCCTTCCCCCTTTTCCCTCTATCTTTTATTATCTCGTTCCTCTTCACTCTATCTTTTATCTTTTCCTAACTGCTAAGACCTAACTGCTAACTCCTTTTCTTCACTCCTTCTTTTAACTGTCAACTGTCCACTGTAAACTTTCAACTGTTTACATATCCTTCTATCAAAACATCCTCTCCATATCGCGTTACCTGCGTATCAGTAATGCTAATCGCATCTTTGACCCATTCCATTCCTACGCCTTCTACCGGGGTTAACGAATCAACCCCGCCTAGAATCTTAGGTGCAATAAAAGCATACACTTTATCTATAATACCGGTTCTTAAAGCTGCAGCGTTTAAGGTACCACCACCTTCTAACAAAATACTGGTGATACCTTGTTCTCCTAATTTATTCATCAAATAAACCAAATCCACTTCACCATCACAAACAGGACAGTTCAGTACTTTGGCTCCCTTTTCTTGGATTAACCGAAGTTTATCACCTGAAGCCAAATGTGTCACCGCAATAAGGGTATCCGCAGCCGAATTTAAAGATAAAACACGTGATTCCAATGGTATTTCTCCCCGAGAATCAACAATAATTCGATGGGCATCCCGCCCTGACTGAGTATCTAAACGGGTGGTCAATTGCGGATCATCTTTTATCACCGTACCCAGCCCTACCATAACAGCGTCATACCTATTACGCAATTGATGCACAGCCTGGCGTGCCACCTCTCCAGTAATCCATTTAGAGTCACCTTGCGGTGTGGCAATTTTCCCATCCAAGGTCATGGCCGTTTTCAGCGCCACAAATGGTTTTCCAGTCGTCATATACATATAAAAAACTTCGTTACTTCGTCTTGCCTTTTCTTCTAAAATACCGGTAACCGTTCTAATTCCTGCCACCTTAAGCATCTCAATTCCCTTTCCCGCAACTAATGGATTGGGATCTTCCATCGCAATAATCACTTCAGAAAGACCTGCTTTAATGATTGCATCTACACAAGGGGGCGTTCTACCATAATGCGAACAGGGTTCCAGTGTAACATACATTATTGCTCCTCTTGCCGCTTCACCCGCTTCCTTCAGTGCATGAATCTCCGCATGGGGTGTTCCCGCTTTCTGATGATAGCCACGCCCAATTACTTTCCCATCCTTAACGATTAAGGCACCCACAATTGGGTTGGGACTGGTTCTTCCCAACGCTTTTTGTGCTAAACCCAAAGCCATTTCCATATATTGTTCATGATTCACTGCTTTCACCACCGTCCTTCAATTCATAATTCATAATTCATAATTCATAATTAAAAGATTAAAAGTCTAAGAAATATAAACAAATGCGTGAGCATTCAAAGCTTTTTGGCAGATAGCAACCAGCCGGTAGAAAAAGATTACCGTTTTAGACATGGTTATGCTGAAAGACAATTTATGGCGTCGGTGACCTAACACCTTACGATCTTCTGCAAATGATCTACAGTAAGCAAGTTGTCTCCTTGTACAACATTCTTTAGCTTCAGAAATTATCTGGAAGCATAACCTTGTCTAAGCACAAGCTTTCAATTCATAATTCATAATTAAAAACCTAAGAAATATAAACAAATGAGTAAGCATTCAAAGTTTTTTGTATGTGGTTCTCAGCGAAGGGACGCCGGAAATCCGTTAAAAATTTTTGAATCAAAAATTTAGGATTTTTGGCGTAACAAGCTGTTAGAACCACTCAAAAAACTTTGTCAGCGAACGATTTGTTTATATTTCTTGCTAAAATTCTCATTTTCATACAAATAAAAAACCCTGAGGCTATTCTTATCCTCAGGGTATACATATCACTACAAAATTATTCTAAATCCTCTTCTCCCATCCAGACTTTAACTGTCGGCTTCAGAATTACACTGAATCAACCACATGATGTGGCTCGCGGGCTTTAACCGCCGGTTGGGACTTGCACCCACCCCGAAGAGACATATTATTTAATTGTCTATCAATAGTATTACCGATATTTTTACAAAAGTCAAGACATTTGTAAAAAGGAGTTAGCAATTCTTTTATCTACTCCATATGCAAAAAGTGGGGACACACCGCTCGTACCTCACGGAATATCCCCATTTTTGCATTAACTTTCAGCCTTTATCTTTTCCCTTCAACCTTTTACGCCTTTAGCCTTTAGCCTTTAGCCTTTAGCCTTTAGCCTTTAGCCTTTAGCCTTTAGCCTTTAGCCTTTAGCCTTTAGCCTTTTAATTATGAATTAATAATTATGAATTGTGAATTGCCTTTTCCGCACTTCTTCGTATTCCCTCAATCGCCTGTTTGACATCTGATTTACCGTAAACAGCAGATCCAGCCACCAGAATATTCGCACCCGCTTCAGCAACCAATGAGGCTATCTTTTCGTTTACGCCTCCATCTACCTGAATATCCACATCTAACCCTTTCTGGTCAATCATCTCTTTTAGACGCTTTATTTTAGAAGTTGCAGCTGGAATAAACTGCTGCCCACCAAAACCAGGATTCACAGACATGATTAAAACCATATCAATCTCTTCCAGAATATCCTCCAAAAGAACGACTGGTGTAGCAGGATTAAGCGCTACGGCAGCTTTCACCCCGTAAGACTTTATCAATTGTACAACACGATGTAAATGAGGACACGTTTCCACATGCACGGAAATGATATCACTACCTGCTTCTGCAAAAGCTTTAATATAATTTTCCGGATTTTCAATCATGAGGTGAACATCAAAAGTCAGCTGCGAAACTTTTCTAAGTGTTTTAATAATAGGAGGGCCTATCGTAATGTTAGGTACAAAATGGCCATCCATGACATCAATATGAATCATATCTGCTCCCGCTTTTTGAGCACGTATAATTTCTTCCCCTAAAGCCCCAAAGTCTGCTGCTAATAAGGATGGTGCAATTTGAATCATCATTTTTCCTCCCCACTAATTTCTGTTAGAAACTCCAAGTAACGCTCGTAACGCTCTATACTAATGTTTCCTGCTAAAAGCGCTTCATAAACACCACAACCCGTTTGTTGTTGGTGTAGGCACTCACCATATTGACAGTTTTTTTGATACGGTTTCAAATCAGGAAAATAATCAATAACCTGTTCTGGTTTCATATCTTCAAAAGTCAAATAACTAAAACCAGGTGTATCTACAACGTATCCGCCTTGTTTGAAAGGAAGCAATTCCACATGGCGAGTTGTATGCTTGCCCCGCTTTATCTTTTCACTGAGTTCACCTGTCTTAAGTTGCATTCCAGGTTGAACAACATTTAATAATGCCGATTTACCAACACCTGAAGGGCCGCAAAAAACAGAAATCTTTTGGCTTAATACTTCCTTGAAAGCATCTATCCCTAACTCTTTTTTGGCACTTAAGTACCGCACTGGATAACCTATTTTATGATATAACGCTGTCTTCGCTTGAAAATCAGGCAAATCTACCAAATCCATCTTGTTAAAACAAATGATGATATGAAGACCTGCCTTCTCCCCTAGAAAGAGGAACCGATCTAATAGCATAAAGTTAGGTTCTGGTTCTGAGGCAGCAAATACAATCACCATCTGATCCACGTTGGCCACAGGAGGACGCAGAAGTTCATTCCGACGCGGTAAAAGCGCCTCAATAACCCCTTTTTCCTGATCTGCCATTTGTATTTTTACTTCATCACCCACGAGAACATTCACTTCCCTTTTGATGCGTTTCCGCAAAAAACATGGAACAATGTCCGTCCCCGTTTGTACATAATAAAAACCACCATATGCCTTTATGATTTTACCTTCTTGCATTGTCACATTCCTCTCTAAGGCGTAATAATTTCTTCCGCCACTACACTGCCATTGACTAAAACTTGAACTAAAGCCTGTTGTCCTTCCCATTTTATGGTTTCTTCAAGAACATCACCGGGACTATGACTTCCCGTATATACCGTACGTGTTCCTCTTAAATCTTTAAGAATGATATCCACTTTCGATTCTACTGCACTTTCAGGAAGTTTATATTTCACTGTATATGTCCGTACTCTATTCTCCTGCTCCTGCTCACGATCAGCAGAAACAACAAAATCAACTGTTGAACCCGCTTCTACGATCATCTCTTTACCAGGACGCTGTTTGAATATAAGTCCGGAATTCACATGATCGTTTTCCTGTTCTTCTACTTTACCTAGTTCTAAATTTAATGACGCCAAACGTTGTTTTGCCTGTTCTACTGTTTGATCTGTAAAATCCGGAACAACAACGGTTTCAATTTCTTTGCCCATGCTAATCACTAAATCAATCTTTTCCCCATACCCTACTTGTGTCCTGCCACGAGGATTTTGTGCCATCACTTCATCTTCAGGAATATCTTCCGAATAGGCATTTGTCTCATTTCCAATCTGGAATCCTGCCTCTTCTAACAAACGTTCTGCATCTTCTAACGTTTTTCCAACGACGCTAGGTACTTGGACTAAACCACCATCACTTTTATTCACAAAGAGCGTAACACCCTTTCCTTTGCCAATCTTTGTCCCTTCTGAGGGTTCTTGATCAACAATAACACCTGGTGGAAAATCTTGATCTTCTTTTTCTTTGATGTCGTTCACTTCTAATCCAATATCCTCCAATGTTCCTTGTGCATCCTTAACGGTTTCTCCGATTAACTTTGGCATTTCAACACTCTGTGCTGGAGCAAATTTCCATAATCCAATAAATATGCCTAAGGACATTGCTATTAAAAGAATTGCGGCAATACCGATTTTATGTTTACGAGAACCTGTTTTTTTCACTGATTTTTCCCTCCGATGACGCCGTAACGCTAATTCCTCTTCTTCCGTTTCATTAGGATTTAACCCCGCAAAAACAGCTGTTTGGTTTGCTTCATCATCCCATTTAGGATTCCGCGCAATTTTATCCAGACAAGTACTGACATCCCGTGCCATTTGTTGTGCAGATTGATAACGATCATCAGGGTTTTTTTCCAATGCTCTATGTAATATGTTAATCAATTCTTTAGGCCACCGATTTGCCATTTCATCCGTAATAGGAATATCTTCCCGCACGTGCTTAAGCGCTATGGCAATAGGATTTTCCCCGGAAAACGGAACATTTCCCATCAGCATTTCATATAAGACAATACCAAGGGAGTAAATATCAGATGTCCGATTCAATGTTTCCTGTTGGGCTTGTTCCGGTGAAAAGTAAAGTACCGAACCCATAATCCCATCAGAAAGATTCATCGTAACAGAATTAACTGCCCTTGCAATACCAAAATCCGCTACTTTCACTCGCCCATCTTCATTAATCAAAATATTGTGGGGTTTAATGTCACAATGAATGATGTTCTTTTGATGAGCATGGCTTAAAGCATCACATATTTGACGTGTGATTATTAAAGACTGCTTTATCGGAAAGGGGGCTTCTTGACGAATAATATCCTTTAAATGTTTACCCTCAATAAGCTCCATGACGATAAAATGTTTATCTGCATCTTGACCCACATCATAAATACTAACAATATTAGGATGGGATAAACTAGCAGCTGCCTGAGCTTCACGATGAAAAGCACGAATGAAATTTTCATCACCGGTCAACTGTTCACGCAATATTTTAACGGCCACGATGCGATTTAACACTCGATCACGCGCCTTATATACAACAGACATGCCACCTTCTCCGACTTTCTCTAATATTTCGTATCGACCACTCAACACTGTTCCAACCATTATTTCACCTCTTCTCAATATCACAGGCTTCAACCATCCCACATACAATCGTAATGTTATCATGTCCGCCACGCTGATTCGCTAAATTAACCAGACATTCCGCGCCATCTTGTAAATTTGCAGCAGAAAGCAAGGTTTCTTTAATTTCTTGATTATTCACCAAATTCGTTAATCCATCTGTACAAAAAACGAGAATATCCTGCACTAATATCATCGCCTCGCTTTCGTCCAGTAAGACTTGCTCATCGATCCCTAACGCCCGCGTGATAATATGTCGCTGAGGATGACTTTCGGCTTGTTCCGGCTTAATTTCTCCTTTTTCCACTAACTCAGCAACCAATGAATGGTCTTTGGTCAAAAGCTTAATGTCACCATCACGAATAAGATAGATACGACTATCCCCAATATGACCTATGTATAGTCGTTCTCGCCTCAAAACCCCTAAACTCAAGGTTGTTCCCATTCCTGAACATATTTTATCATGTAGGTTGGCATGGTTGATAATTTTTTCGTTCGCGCTGTTAAAGATATCTCGTATATCGAGATGACTGGTTTTAGAAACCTTTTCCTCTGTCGTTCGAATAGCCAGTGCGCTAGCTACCTCTCCTGCCTTGTGTCCTCCCATTCCATCAGCAACAGCAATAAAGATTGGCGCTTGTAATGAATAGCCAAAACTGTCCTGATTCATTTCGCGGACACATCCTACATGAGAACAAATACCCATTTCCATTTCTTTACCTCCCAACCTACGTCATTTGACGTCGACGTAGTTGCCCACAGGCAGCTTCAATATCTGCTCCTTTTTCTTCTCTACGAGACACCGGAATTCCTTTCTCTTCAAGAATTTCTTTGAATTTTGCAATGTGAACTTCCGTTGCTCGTTTATAATTGGTGTCTTCCACGGGATTTATGGGTATTAAATTAACATGACATAACAATCCTTTTAATAACGCAGCTAATTCCTTGGCATCATGAGATGTATCGTTCACACCACTCATCAAGCTGTACTCAAAAGTGATTCGCCTTCCAGTATCATGGATATATTGCTGACAAGCATCTATTAATTGTGCCAAGGGATACTTACGATTAATCGGTATCAGCTGATTTCTTAATGTATCATTAGGCGCATGAAGCGAAATTGCCAAAACAATTTGTAATTCCTCTTTTGCTAACCTTAAAATTTGGGGCACTAAACCACAGGTGGATAAAGTGATATGCCGTGCTCCAACTTGAAAGCCCTCTTTCATATTAAAAATATGGATCGCTTTTAATGTTGATTCGTAATTTGCCAGCGGCTCTCCCATTCCCATAATAACAACATTATTAATAGGACCTTCATTACTAGCAGCCAGCACATGATTTAAAGTAGCCACTTGATTCACAATTTCAGATGATGTTAAATTGCGCACTAAACCACTTTTCCCCGTCGCACAAAATGAACATCCCATAGCACACCCTACTTGGGTTGATATACAGGCTGTAACCCGCTTTGCGGACACTCGGTCAGGATGAAACATGATCACACTTTCAATCGTATGATGATCTTCTAAAGCAAATAAAAACTTCATGGTTCCATCAATTTTTGAAACAGAACAATTTTTATTCTGTAAATCATTAATTGTTGCACACTTATTTAATTTTTCCCGCAATGTTTTGGAAAGATTAGTCATCTCCTCAAAATCAACTGCATTCTTTTTATATATCCAATCCATTAATTGCTGAGCACGAAACTTTGGTTCCCCTATATCTTTTACGAAATGCTGCATTTCACTGAACAACAAACCTTTTAAAGCTATCTTTTTCTCTCTCAATATACTTCACCTTTCAATCTTCTTTGCGTCTCATTTTCGCCATAAAAAAACCATCCGTGCCATGACGATGCGGAAATAAGTGTACCATCCCCTCTTTTTGGGGCCATTCTTCTGCTAATGGCACCAATTGAAAATCAGGGTTAATGCTTAGAAATGATTTGATTACGCCTTGATTCTCGGCAGGATTTAATGTACACGTACTGTACACTAAATACCCTCCTGTTCGAACACACTGGGCTGCTTGGCTTAATATTTCTAATTGTAATTCAGGCAATTTTTCCAATTGTTCCAAACCTTTTTGCCATTTTATATCTGGCTTGCGACGAATAATTCCCAAACCTGAACAAGGCGCATCGACTAACACACGATCTGCTTTTGCAGAAAAATCATGCTGTAAATCTCTCGCATCCATACGTTTCGTCTCCACAATAGTAATACCCAATCGTGCGGTGCTTTGTGCAACCAATGATAATTTATTATTTTGGATATCACAAGCCAGAATACGCCCAGTATTTTCCATTAACTGAGCAATATGGGTTGTTTTTCCGCCAGGTGCACTACAACTGTCAATAATAAATTCATCTGGACGTGGATCCAACAATCTCGCCACCAATTGTGAACTCTCATCTTGCACCTGAAAGAACCCCTTATCAAAGGCCTCAGAACGCCTCACGTTAAATCTGGACATGACCTTCAGCGCTTCTGGCGTCCATTTGCTTTCAATTGTCTCGACACCTTCTGCTTCTAATTGTTCTTTTAACATATCTCGTGTCATGCACAATGTATTAGTTCGTAGTACCATCGGTGCTTTATCATTATTTTCTTTACAAAGCAAAATCGTTTCATCAACACCCAGTTCCTTAACCCAAGCTTTTACAAGCCACTCCGGATGCGCATATTTATAGGTAATATGTGCAATCGGATCCTGTTTAATGTCAGGATATGAAATATTATCCTTTTGACGCAATATACTACGCAATACCCCATTTACAAAGCGAACCGTCCCGGCATGTCCATACTTTTTAGCCAGTTCCACCGCTTCATGAACGGCTGCATGGGAAGGAATATGATCTAGATATATCAATTGATATATACCCATACGCAATATATTTTTAATCCACGGTGCTATTTTTTTAACCTTCTGTGAAGAAAATTGTCCAATAATCCAATCCATTTGATTAAGATACTGTAGTGTTCCATATACCAATTCGGTCACCAAGGACTTATCCAAATCCAAAAGGTTACTCTTCTCCA
This sequence comes from Clostridia bacterium, assembly GCA_030625885.1. Classification (GTDB taxonomy): domain Bacteria; phylum Bacillota; class DAOUPZ01; order DAOUPZ01; family DAOUPZ01; genus DAOUPZ01. Next base: position 79,822 of record DAOUPZ010000010.1, on the reverse strand, counting down.
AGGATTGATCCAGAACAATATGTGCATAAGCTTGTTCCTCTGTGACTCGTTTTAAAATAATTAACGCCCATTCACGTGCGCTGCGTTTCTTTGTTGCAGTCATGTTTAACCTCCATAATAGGGAATTAATCTCTATTTCCTCTTAAAATTAATAGCCTTACCAGTTGAAGCGCCGCCATAGCTGCTGCCGCAACGTAGGTCAAAGCCGCTGCACTAAGCACATGCTTAGCCCCATCTAATTCACGTGCTGTTAAAAAATGGCGTTTTTCCAAAAGATAAACAGCACGTCGGCTTGCATTAAATTCTACAGGCAAAGTAACCAATTGAAAAACCAGAGCACCCATAAAAAAGATAATCCCTAAATCCATAAAAAAGCCGCTTCTCATTAAAAGACCAATAAAAAACAAGGGAAACGCAGCGGTTGATCCCAGTTGCGCTACCGGTACAATGGTATTACGTAAACTAAGGGGAACATAATGATTTGCATGCTGCAGGGCATGCCCTGTCTCATGCGCCGCTACGCCTACTGAAGCGACTGAAGTCCCGTGATATACCTCGGAAGAAAGACGCAGCTTTTTTATCCGTGGGTCATAATGATCGGAAAGACGCCCAGCTACTTGTTCAATTGCAACGTCCTGCAACCCGCCATCATCCAGCAACGCCCGAGCCACCTGAGCCCCGCTAAGACCTCCAGATGTCGATACGCGCGAAAACTTTGCAAAAGTAGACTTAACTTTACTCTGAGCGTAAAAAGCCAATATCATCCCGGGTATCAGCAAAATATATGTAAAGTCTCCCCAATAAAACATGTTCGTTGCCTCCTTTATTTACTAGCTTTTAAGGGTTGGCCGTTAATCTTTCCCTAACTGCTAAGAGCTAACTGCTTTATTTTGTCTTTCCACTTATCTTTTCCCACTTGCCGCAGCCAAAGGCTGCACTAACTCCAAAATTTTTTCCTCTACTAAATCGAGATTCACACTGGTATTCATACAAGGACCTTCAGGACGCATATTTAAAACACCCAATACAGGAATAGGGTAAGCATCCTGAATACCTGCCGTTAAATCACGTTCACAAGCCACTGCTACGATGGCTTTCGGTCTCATCTTTTTAATCATAATCCGTGCTAATGTCCCCCCTGTTACCACTGCTACTTGCACACCATATTTGCAAGATAGATCCAGTAATCCATTAATTGAACAACGCCCACACTGCTTACAATTCCAAGCATTCACGGTAATCTTATGGGGACAATCACTCTTTTGCAAACAATGAGGTGTCAAAATAAGAATGTTTTGGGGTGGTATACCTTTCACTTTAGCCTTCACCAATTGATTGTTCACTGCTATAAAAGAACGTTCCACTGCCTCTTTTTCAATATCCAACATTTTACCCACATAAATCGCCATGGGATATAATAAATAAACAGCAAATCGAATTGAATTTTGTAAAAAGGGAAAAGTATGCCCTTTGATAATGGCATACACCGTTCCTATTATTCCCAAACCTAAGAATATAATAACTATAAACAGAAGTGATCCCATAATCGTTGTTATAGTTTGATACAGCTGATGCTGAGGACGAAATACCAAATACCAGAATCCGACTGCAATAAGCATTAAAAATGCTAGTCCTAGTAACAACATTTCTAAAAACAAGCGCTTCTTTGCCTCTTCTATTATTTGTGCCATTATTTATGCCTCTTCCATTTTGTCGCCAGCTCCAAGATGATAACCCCTTGCAAAAGCTTCCGCTTTCATTCTCTGTTTCCCCTCAGGCTGAACCTCTAAAATTAATAATGTTCCTTTTCCAGTTTGTAGAATAAATCCGTCTTGCTGCTCTATATTAATTACCTCTCCAGGTACATTATTTGTATCTTGCTCGCTATATATCCGACTTTGCCATATTTTTAGTCGTTTGCCTTTATAATAGGTATACGCACCTGGCCAAGAATTTAAGCCCCTTATCTTATTATGAATGACAGCAGCATCCTCAACCCAATTAATTATTTCATGCTCTTTCTTCAGCAGCGGCGCATACGTTGATACAGCATCATTCTGTTTAGTAGATTTTAACGTTCCAGCCTTTAACGCTTGCAATGTATCTATTAGTACTTTTGCACCTAAAACGGCCAATTGATCATGAATTTGTACAGTTGTATCTTCAGGTCTAATGGATATTTTTTCCTGGATCAACATATCTCCTGTATCTAATCCTGCATCCATGTGCATGGTTGTAATACCTGTTTCTGTTTCACCATTAATCACTGCCCAGTGAATCGGAGCAGCACCCCGATAGTAAGGTAACAGAGAAGCATGCACATTAATACAGCCATACTGTGGCAATGAGAGTATTTCTTGGGATAGAATTTGCCCAAAGGCAACTACCACAATCAAGTCTGGATTTAGTGATTTTAACTGAGCAATAAATTCCGGCGTTTTTACTTTTTTAGGTTGAAACACAGGAAGGCCAGCAGCTAATGCCGCTTCTTTTACTGGGGAAAGTGCCAGCTTCTTACCCCTTCCCTTTGGACGATCGGGTTGCGTCACCACGCCAATGACCTCTTCCCTACTTTTGATTAGTGCCTCAAGCGTAGGAACAGAAAAATCTGGAGTTCCCATAAAAATAATTCGCATATTTTTCACCTTCTTTACTTTAAGTACTGTTATCAGTTATTAGTTATCAGTTCTCAGCAAAAGATAAATTAAACAAGCTAAAATAAAGCTTTAATCTTTTTCCTTCTACCTTCAACGTCTTTTTATTTTTCCGAGAACTGAGAACTAAGCGCCAGAAATTTCTACACCAAAAACAAAGCAACAACTTTTTCTTATTACGCAACACACCCTTGTTTTCTTATTTATACATCTTTAATATCTTCAGCTTTATCGATATAGAGCGTTCCATCAAGATGATCAATCTCATGCTGTAATGCACGGGCTTGAAAACCTTCTGCCTTTATTCTGACTTTTTTTCCCTTTAAATCATAACCTTCTACTTCAACGCGCTTTGCACGACACACTTCTCCTGCTTTACCAGGAACACTTAGACATCCTTCTGTATCCCATTCTTCTCCTTCAAATTTTTTAATGACCGGATTAATGAGCGCTATAGGATCCTCACCGACATCTACGACAATAATTCTCCGAGAACGTCCTACTTGCGGTGCTGCCAAACCAACGCCAGGTGCTTCATACATTGTTTCAAACATATCCGCTACGAATTTTTGCACTGCCGTATCAACTCTTTGCAAAGGTTTTGCCTTTTTCCGTAGCACTTTTTCCTCTTCTTCTACACCAATCCGATATATTTTAAGACGCATGACTCAAATTCCTCCCTTATTAATTTAGTATTTATCTATTCTGTAACCCACAACAATTTTATGATAATCCAATATTAATTAACACTTTATTATAACATTGACAGGGGATCAACATCAATATGAATATCGACGTGTAATGTCCGCGCTGCACTTTTAAAAGCTGCCAATGCTTGATGAACGGTATCTTGTAAAGCCATCATATTTTCACCTTTTAAAATAATATGCCAGCGATAAGCGTTCTTAATCTTGGAAATTGGAGCTTGAACAGGACCTAATACGTGACAACCCCTTTCATTCGCAAAAATTTGCAAATGATTTCCTAACGTTTCTGCACCTTGTATCGTCTGCTTCTCTTGGATACTCGTAATCAAAAGCCGGATAATATGAGAAAAAGGCGGATAATCCAGTTCCTGCCGCGCTTTTATTTCATCTTCGTAAAATGCCTGATAATTATGATGCTCAGCAGCAATCAAACTGTAATGCTGTGGAGAATACGTCTGCACAATCACTTCTCCTCCTAAAGTACCTCTCCCCGCTCGACCAGCCACCTGCGTCATCAGTTGAAATGTTCTTTCCCCCGCGCGAAAATCAGCCAGATGAAGCGATGTATCTGCAGAAATAACCCCCACCAGCGTCACATTTCCAAAATCTAATCCTTTGGCAATCATTTGCGTGCCTATTAGAATATCAGCTTCGTGATGCTCAAAAGCAGACAATAAGCGCTCATGATCACCTTTACGGGAAGTCGTATCCATATCCATCCGTAGTACCCTTGCTTCTGGGAAAGTACTTTTTACGACTTCCTCTACTTTTTGGGTTCCAATACCAAAATATTTAATATATGGACTCTGACAACTAGGACACCGATCAGGTACTGATTCTTGGTGATCACAAAAATGACAGTGCATTTTATGGTGATCCGCGTGATAGGTTAAAGAAACATCACAATGATGACACCGAAGTACCAAACCACACTCCCGACATAAAACAAAGGTAGAAAATCCCCTTCTATTTAAAAATAAGATGATTTGTTCCTGTTTTTCCAACCTTTCATTAATAGCTTGCTGCAAAGAATAACTTAATATACTCTTATTGCCTTTCTTAATCTCTTCCCGTAAATCAACCAATTTAACGGGAGGCAAGGCTCGGCCATCTATCCTTTTTTTCATTTCAACGAGCAAATATTCCCCTTTTAATGCCTTTTGATAGCTCTCCAAAGAAGGGGTAGCGCTCCCCAAAATAACCAGCGCATCTTCCTTCATACTACGCCTAATAGCTACCTCACGCGCATGATAACGGGGGTGACAAGATTGTTTATAAGTATTTTCATGTTCTTCATCAATAATAATGAGCCCAAGCTTCTTAAAGGGCGCAAAGATAGCTGAACGTGCTCCAACAACAATCTTCACCTTATTCTCTTTAATACGGCGCCATTCATCATACCGTTCTCCTAATGACAGTCCACTATGAAGAACAGCAACATCATTACCAAATCGTGCTTTAAATCGTTTTACCATCTGAGGTGTTAGAGAAATTTCAGGCACAAGCACAATGGCCTGTTTCCCTTCCTTAATCACTTGATTAATGGTTTGAAGATATATTTCTGTTTTTCCGCTTCCCGTTACCCCATGAAGTAAAAGAGGATGCTTCTGTTTTTGTTTCCATTCTTTATCAATCTTTTCTAAAGCTAAGTGCTGTTCGACAGTAGGGGACATGGGAGAGTCAGGCTCAACCTGAATCGCTGTAAACGGATCTCGCCGAAACTCCTTTTCTTTTATTTCAATACACCCTTTTTGGTTTAGTGCTGTTAGTGTACTATGGGTAGTTGCAGCTTGTTTTAGCAACAAACGAACCGGCATTTCTTTTTCATGCTGCAAAATTGAAAGCATAGTAGCTTGCTTGGGTGCCCGATGCACTAAAGAAGGTAATAATTCAGCCATTTTGTCACTCGTTATTTTTAAACACGCCCATTTTTCATAGCGAACCTGAACTTTTGGGGGAAGAAGCTCCGTTTTCTTGACACGATTTTTGATTCCAGTAGGTAAAATACTGTTTAAAGCATCCATCAGTGAGCACATATAGTATTGTTCCATCCACCGCGCTAAATCCAACATATCAGCATCGAACCAGGGACGCTCTCCTAATATTTCCTTAATATCTTTCATATTATTCATTGTCGTTTGTTCAACATACCCTACAACATAACCCACTTGAGTGCGATTACGCAAAGGGACCAAGACTGCGTGGCCAATCTCAATCTCTTGTTGCAAAGACTCTGGAACATGATAGTAAAATGTTTGATTTAAAGCTGAACTTCCAATATCTATAATAACTTCTACTATATTTTTCATTGGTTTCATTCGAATTCCTCCGGTAGTAAGATAAATCTGAATAAGAGTAATTCGACAAAAACGAAAAAAATCCTCTACTCATTAATGAGTAGAGGAAATAGGTTATTCTAAGCCTGCTCCTTTACGTAAAACATCTGCTTTATCTGTTCTTTCCCAGGGTAAATCCAAATCATTTCGCCCAAAATGACCATATGCTGCTACCTGCCGATATAAGGGACGTTGCAAATCTAAATCCCGTATAATGGCTGCAGGTCTTAAATCAAAATGTTTTTGCACCAATTCTAAAATCTTTTCCTGTGATACATGATGGGTATCAAATGATTCTATCATAATAGAAACAGGCTGCGCTACGCCAATTGCATAAGCGATTTGGACTTCACAGCGATCAGCCAGCCCAGCAGCAACAATATTCTTGGCCACATATCGAGCCGCATAACTAGCAGAACGATCAACTTTTGTCGGATCTTTTCCGGAAAATGCACCCCCGCCGTGACGACTCATTCCCCCATAAGTATCCACAATAATCTTTCTTCCAGTCAATCCAGCATCGCCTTGCGGCCCGCCAATAACAAAACGTCCGGTAGGATTCACATAATACTTAGTTTGATCATCTAACAATTCCGCAGGGATTGTAACTTTAATAACTTTTTCAATAATATCCTGCTCAATTTGTTGATGAGAGACGGAAGGCATATGCTGAGTGGAAATAACAACTGTATCAACCCGAATTGGCTTATCCCCTTCGTATTCTACTGTAACCTGGCTTTTACCATCAGGCAGCAAATATTCAATTTCTCCTGATTTACGTACTTTAGCTAAAGTTTGTACTAATTTATGAGCCAGTGAAATCGGCAAAGGCATCAGTTCCGATGTTTCCTTGGTTGCATAACCAAATACAAGGCCTTGATCTCCGGCTCCAGTGGCTTCAATATTCTCTTCTGTCATTTCCCCGGTTCTTGCTTCCAGCGCTTTATCAACACCCATAGCAATATCACCGGATTGTTCGTCAATTGAAGTCAGCACAGCACAAGTATCACAATCAAAACCATATTTGGCACGTGTGTAACCAATCTCTCTAATTGTTTGTCGTACAATCTTAGGAATATCTGCATAACAATGCGTCGTAATTTCGCCCGTTACCATAACCATCCCTGTGGTAACCATCGTCTCACAAGCAACTCGTGCCGTTTGATCTTCTTTTAAAATAGCATCTAGTACAGCATCAGAAATTTGATCTGCAATTTTATCAGGATGCCCTTCTGTCACTGATTCCGATGTAAATAAATAACGCTTACTTTTCATTCAACCATCATGCCTCCTTATTTATCAAATGTTTGACAATATAATCCCATATGGCAATGGCAATCTGCTGCTTAGAAGTTAATTCGATTTTTTCCTCGTTTCCTTCAACATCCATTAGTACCACCCGATTTGTATCAACAGCAAATCCCGCATCAGAATCGCTCACATTATTAATTACTATTAGATCAAGATTCTTTTTAACCAGTTTTTCTAGGCCATATTTTAGGGGTTCATGCGTTTCTGCTGCAAATCCTACTAGAATACGATTATTCTTGTGCTTACCGATTTCTCTTAAAATATCAGGATTCTTCACCAGTGTTAATGTCAATTCATCCTGTGCCTTTTTTATTTTTTGGGCAGCTTGCTGAACGGGGCGATAATCTGCCACCGCTGCTGCTCCAATGATAATATCAGCATCACATTCATGCTCTAAAACAGCTTCGTACATTTGCTGGGCTGTTTGTACACGAACCGTATTCACATCCTTCGGATCAGGCAAATGTGAAGGACCCGATATCAATGTTACAGATGCCCCTCGCTTCCCGGCCTGAGAAGCAAGCGCATATCCCATTTTCCCTGTAGATGGATTACTAAAAAAACGTACAGGATCAAGATGCTCACGAGTAGGCCCTGCTGTAATTAATACTTTCTGTCCCTGTAAGTCTTTAAGACAATTAAATTCCAGGATTGTATTAACAATGACATCATTAGACGCCAAACGGCCTTTACCTTCATATCCACAAGCCAATCGTCCAAACTCCGGATCAATAAATTGATACCCCAACGCCTTTAGCCTATTAATATTTTGCTGTACAATTTCATTTTCGTACATATGCACATTCATTGCTGGCGCAATAAGTACCGGCGCCGTCGTTGCCATGACAGTTGTCGATAACATATCATCTGCAATTCCATTAGCAATTTTGCCAATCATATTTGCAGATGCAGGGGCGATTAAAAATAAATCCGCTTTATCAGCCATTGAGATATGTCGCACATCCCAATGGGATGGTGCTTGAAACTGATCCACCATGACCGCATTTTGAGAAATTGTTTGAAAGGTTAGAGGATTAATAAATTGACTTGCATTTGCCGTCATGATAACATGAACATTAAATCCTGCTTTTCTTAATTGACTCACGACATCAACCATTTTGTAAGCGGCAATCCCACCCGTCACGCCAACGACAATATTTTGCTGTGACAATCCTTTCACCTCATTTTATACTTCTTTTGGTTTAGATAAAATCTTATACTTTATTTTATCCTCATTGATTTCTGTCAAAGCTTTGGTAACCGGCTTAGACGCCTCTGCTTCCAATAAAACATCTGAACCATCCATAATTTGGCGCGCTCGTTTAGCAGTGGCAATAACCAATGTATAACGACTATCCGCTTTTTGGACTAAAGTATCTAAAGAAGGATAAAGCATCATATTATTTTTTTCCCCTCCTCTTACCGCATCATCTAGCGGTATAAAATTTGTTTTAAATCATTTAACGCATTTTTTAAATCATCATTAATAATAACATAATCATATTTTTTAGCAAATTCTAGTTCTCGTGCAGCCTCTTGCAATCTTTTCTCACGGACCTCTTTATTTTCCGTCCCTCGACTTTCAATTCTTCTCCTAAGCTCTTGCATAGACGGTGGTTTTACAAAAATAAGAACGGCCTCAGGCAGCTTTTCTTTCACCTGCAAAGCACCTTGCACATCTATTTCAAGGATAATATTTTGACCCTTTTCTAATTTCTCTTCTACAAATTTCCGAGGCGTTCCGTAATAATTTCCAAAGACATCTGCCCATTCCAATAATTGATCTTCTTCAATCATTTTACGAAAAACTTGGGCAGTAAGAAAATGATAATGTTTACCATCTATCTCTCCTTCTCGTGGTGCCCGCGTGGTAGCAGAAATTGACAACATTACTTGTTCTTCTTTTAGTATTTCACTACATAACGTGCCCTTTCCAGCACCTGAAGGACCAGAGATAACAAACAGCCTCCCCTTTTTGTGCTGTTTCACTTCCAATTCCAACACACCCTCTACCTTTTATTAAGATTCATCAGGTTCTTCATTTATATATTTACTACAATCTTTACTGCCAAGACGATGCGCAACCGTTTCAGGCTGTACAGCAGATAGAATAATATGATCACTATCCGTAACAACAACTGCACGCGTCCTTCTTCCATATGTTGCATCTATTAACATACCTCGATCCCGCGCTTCTTGGATAATTCTCTTTATTGGTGCAGACTCTGGGCTGACAATTGCAACAATACGGTTAGCTGCCACAATATTTCCAAAACCAATATTAATTAGCTTAATGTCCATGTAACTTAACCTCCCACTATGTTAATGTATAACTCTAGCAACGACAAGTAAATCTTCTTGTTCACGCTTTCTACTCCATCCATAGTATACAGCATTTTACTCTAGATTTTGCACTTGTTCTCTTATTTTTTCCATTTCACTCTTAACTTCTACTACATTGCGGGTAATCTCTAAATCATTGGCTTTAGAACCAATTGTATTAATTTCTCGATTCATTTCTTGCACTAAGAAATCTAACTTTCTACCAATACTATCCGTCACTTTCATGGTATCGTAAAATTGCACGACGTGACTTTTAAAGCGTACAATCTCTTCTGTAATATTACTTTTATCAGCAAAAAAAGCGACTTCCATTGCCAACCGATTTTCTTCAATTTGAACACCCGCTGCAATATCATTAATACGTTGTTCTAATTTTTCTGCATGTTCATCGACAACTTTAGGTGCACGCGTTTCAATTTGAGAAATAAGGTTACTAATGTATTGCAAACGACCTTCAATATCTTCCCATAATTTATTGCCTTCTTTTTCTCTCATAACCACAAGCGCTTTTAAAGCACTTTGCAAAGCTTCCTCCAGATAGGGCCATAATTCTTCTGGATCTGTACCAGCATCCTCGATACGAACTAATTCAGGAATATGTGTCAATAAGCTAACGCCTAAATCATCTCGAAAATGGCAGGATTCTGCCAAATCTTTCAACGCATGGTAATATTTCTGTGCAAGCTCCTGATCAACAAAAATCTGTTTATGGCGAGATTCATTTTCCTCAAAGGTAAAGTATACATCTATGCGTCCCCGTTTCACTTTAGAAAGAATATCCTGTCTTATTGGATCTTCAAACATCGCATACTGCTTGGGAAGTCGTATCGCAGTTTCACTATAGCGATGATTAACAGAACGCATCTCTACAGTCATATGATACCCTGCTCCATAACTCTCTCCACGTCCATATCCTGTCATGCTTTTAACCATGTCATCAGCTCCTATTAATAGCATTTAGCTAATTCTAACCCATTTCTTGTAGCAAACTCTAGATAAAAATATATTTTTAAAATTGTTTTTATCCTTTATAAATTATTATTAATCGTCAGTTGTCAATTATATTCCGTTGGCTGCCTGCTCTTCATAATCTTTTGTTTTTTATTGTAAATTATTAATTATGAATTATGAACTTCTTCCATCTCGCCTACAAAAACTTCCGTTGCAGAACCTGTCATATAAACATGATTGTTTTCAGCCCATTCGATCAATAAATCACCACCCGGCAAATGTACCTTAACCTTACGCTCAGTTTTATTATTTAATGCACATGCAACAACCGAGGCGCAAGCACCTGTACCACAAGCTAACGTAATCCCGCTGCCCCGTTCCCAAACTCGCATTTTAATTTCATTTCTATCCACTACCTCAATGAACTCTACGTTCGTTTTCTGAGGAAAAAGAGGATGACTTTCTATCATAGGACCTATAACGTCTAAAACAATATCATCTACATGATCAACAAAGGTAATACAATGAGGATTTCCCATGGATACACCTGTAATACGATATATTTGTCCTTTCACATCCAAAGGCTCGTCAACCACACGCTCTTCATTTCCTGTTGCTGGAATTTCGCTCCGCTTTAAGCGGGGTTCCCCCATATCTACTCGAACCTGATCCACTTTACCATTATTAATCACTAAATGAGGAATGATTATACCCGCAAGGGTTTCTATCGTAATCTTCTTTTCATGAGTCAAATCATGTTCATAAAGATATTTGGCAAAACAGCGAATACCATTACCACACATCTCTGCTTCACTGCCATCCACATTAAAAATTCTCATCTTAAAATCAGCTATTTCAGAAGGAAACACTAAAATAAGACCATCCGCACCGATACCAAAATGACGGTCACATACTTTTATAGCTAATGTTTTATAATCATCATGAGGCAATTCTTTATGGTCAACAATAACAAAATCATTTCCTAGTCCATGAATCTTAGCAAACTTCAATTTTCTTAACCTCCCTCTCGATTTTTAAAAATTGCGCCGTTTTTCACCTTATTATTACCAATTAAACCTTATTATATTATAGTGGAAAAAGTCTTGTCAATGAAATTAAAAATTAATAATAGTAAATTAAAAATTAAAACAAAAAAAATGGAAAAACTAGCGTTAGATTGACGTATTAATTATAGGACTGTATACTGAATTAGAAATGCGAAAAACGGCTTTCACCGTTTTTGGGCAGGTAGCAACCAGCAGGTAGCAGGTAGAAAAAAATTAAACCCACTTGGACATGGTCATGCTAGAAGATAGAAGTTATAAATTGACTGGAAGCATAACCGTCTAAGTACAAACTTTCACATCAAAAGTTATACTTTCTAATATAGAATATAGAATAAATAATAAAACTTCATTATCTTTTATTCCTTTTATTTTACATTTTCAATTTTCCATTTTAAATTTCAGAATAGGAGTGTTTGCCTATGTCCCTTGACGGTTTTGCCATTATGGCACTAGTCGATGAATTAAACAATCAACTGACCCACATTCGCATTGATAAAATACATCAACCTCATAAATATGAAGTTATTTTACAAATGCGTTCTAACAAAGAGAAATTTTCACTGCTATTATCTGCAAACCCCGAATCCTCCCGTATTCATTCAACCCAACATCGGTATATTAACCCGCAAACAGCGCCTATGTTCTGTATGCTGTTGCGCAAATATTTATCCCATGGAAAAATAACGGGTGTTTCTCAACCCGGTATTGAACGGGTGGTTATCATTCACATTGAAAACAATGATGAAGTAGGTGATCTACGCTCTTATGAGCTTATTTTAGAAATAATGGGACGGCATAGTAATTTGATACTGATTGACAAAGAAAATAAAAATATTTTAGGATGCATGAAATATATTACGACTGCCATCAGTCGACGTCGCGAGGTGCTTCCAGGTATTCCCTACGAAACACCGCCAGAGCAAAATAAATTCAATCCCTTTTTACTATCGGAAAATACTTTTACGGAAATATTTTTTAATATTCAATCTCCTAAAGCATTATGGAAAGTGTTTTTAGAGCATGTAGCAGGAATGAGCCCGCAACTCATCAAGGAAGCCATTTATCGCGCCCATCTTTCACCTTCATCACAAAATTGGAGTCGCCAAGATATTTCATCTTTGTGGGAAGTTTTACAAGGTTTCACCCAAAAAGCACATCACAAAAATTTTGAACCGATTATAGTAATGGATCGAGGCGCACCCAAATTCTTTTCCCCTTTTCCTTTAGAACAATATGAAGGACTTGAAAGCCGCTCCTTTCCTAGCATGAATCAGGCAACAGATTATTTTTTCTATGAAAAACAGCAGATTGTAAAATTACAAGGCGCTAAACACCCCATTGAAAAGATTGTAAGGCAACACTTTAACCGTTTTGTAAAAAAATACACATTACAAGAAGAGGCTTTCAATCATGCACAACAAGATTTGAGTACCCAAAAACTAGGCGAATTAATTACCGCTAATCTTTATCAAATTAGTACGGGTTTGGAATCCATTGAAGTCATTGATTACCATGATCCACAACAAAAGAAAATATCGATCGCCATGAATCCTAATCTATCACCTATTGAAAATGCCCAACGTTATTTCGCCTGCTACGCAAAAGCTAAAAATACGCTTACAGCAACTGAAAAGTTAATGTCCGAAACCAAATCAGAAATAGATTATTTAGATGGTATATTAGTCAATATTGAAGGCGTTCAATCTTTAGAAGAATTAGCAGAGATTAAAAGAGAATTAATAAAAGGAAATTATATCAAAAAAGTTTCTTCTAAAAATAAAAAGAATACAGAAAAATTAAGTAAACCCAGTCCCCCGTTGCATATCCGATCTGAAAACGATTGGGATATATATGTAGGAAAAAATAACCGTCAAAACGATATGTTAACGTTTAAATTGGCAGAACCTCATGATTTATGGTTCCATACAAAAGATATCCCTGGTTCTCATGTTATTATCAAAATTCCCCATGGAAAAGAGGTTCCCTATTCCACCATCAAAGAAGCTGCCATTTTGGCCGCACGCCATAGTAAAGCCAAACATGATACCAAAGTACCCGTTGACTATACGTTACGCAAATACGTGCGTAAGCCTAAAGGGGCTAAACCGGGATTCGTCCTCTATGACCATCATAAGAACATTCTTGTGAATCCACAAGAATAAGATAATATTAAATACAGAAGCCTGGATGATACATTTTTTTGATATGTGTCATCCAGGCTTCTGTTATGTAATTATAATTATAGATAATGTAATAAATAATTTACATTTATTAACAATATTCCGATTACGTAAATATCACCTGAATATATTAAAGAAATTAACGTAAAATTAGTAGAAATTTATTATAAAATGTTCCTTCATAATGTAATTATGTTATAATTCTACTATATTTGTATTAATATGTACAAATGTTCCAATGATAGGTAACAAGCATCATGAATTATCCGTTACCAACAATCTATTAGAGGAGAGTGAAAGAAATGTTCAAAACGCTTGATGAGGTAAAAAAGTATTGTAAAGAACAAAATATCCAGATGGTAGACTTCAAAATGATCGATCTCTTTGGCAGATGGCGTCATCTAAGTATTCCAGTTGGCCGATTTAATGAAGATACCATGGAAAATGGTATTGGCTTCGATGGCTCCAATTATGGTTTTGCACCAGTAGAGAAAAGTGATATGGTTTTTATTCCCGATATCACTACAGCCTGTTTAGATCCCTTTGTTGAAGTTCCTACCCTTTCTATGATTGGCGATGTTTTTGTTATTGGAAATCCCAATCGTCGTTTTGAGCAAGACCCTCGTAATGTCGCATACCATGCGGAAGAATATATGAAATCTACTGGTATCGCAGATGAAATGAGAATTGGTCCAGAATTTGAATTTCATGTTTTTGATCACATCAGTTATGAAGTCAAACCAAATTCTACCGGATTTAAAATTGACGCTGAACAAGCAGAATGGAATAGTAGTGAGCAAGAATTTCAGAATTTAGGCTACAAGATTCCAAATAAGGCCGGATATCATATTGCTCCCCCGATGGATATCCTCTATGATCTGCGGAGCCAGATGTGTATGCTCATGGAAGAACGCGATATTCCAGTTAAATACCATCATCATGAAGTAGGCGGCCCGGGTCAGGTAGAAATCGAAGTAGAATTCGGCCCCATGCGTGAAATGGCTGATAAAACCATGCTCATTAAACACATTGTTAAAAATGCGGCTTTCGCTTCTGGAAAAAGCGCAACCTTTATGCCTAAGCCTTTATTTGCGGAAGCTGGTAATGGAATGCATGTCCATATGCACCTCTTTAAAGAAGGTCAGCCTGTTTTCTATGACGAAAAAGGTTATTCCGGTCTCAGCCAAACCGCGCTTTATTTTATTGGCGGCATGTTAAAACACGCACCTGCCCTGTGTGCACTCACAAACCCAAGTACAAATTCCTTTAAACGTCTGGTTCCCGGTTATGAAGCACCCGTAACGATCGGTTTTGCGACTGCTAATCGCAGTGCTGTTATCCGTATCCCTGCTTACGCCAAAGCACCGGATAAAAAACGTTTTGAAATGAGATGTCCAGATGCAACCTGCAATCCATATTATGCTTATGCAGCCATCCTAATGGCTGGTTTGGACGGTATTGATAAAAAAATGGATCCAGTTGAAATGGGATTTGGCCCCTATGATTACAATTTATATCATCTTTCTGAAGATGAACAAGCCAAATTAAAATCATTACCCAAATCACTGGATGAAGCTTTAGAAGCCCTTGAAGCTGATCATGATTTCTTACTAAAAGGTAACGTCTTCCCTGAACGTTTAATTGAGATCTGGATTGAGAAAAAACGCAAAGAGGTTGCCGAACTAAATCAAATTCCTCACCCAGCAGAATTTGGGTTGTATTACGACTTATAGAATATCTATATGTAACGCAATAAAAAAACGACAAAGGGAGCCTCTTAAGAGGCTCCCTTTGTCGTTTTTTTATTCAATCTCACTGCTCCAATATAAATTAAGCCGCTTGCCAATAATCCTACTACTGAAGCCATGTACTGCGGCGGCGTAATTTTTGCTAAAAAAATTCCTCCTCCTACAGCAATCACAGCTTCCACATTAATTGAAGTATGAACAGCGCCTCTTTTTATAATAAAAAATTCTGATAACACCACCCCGAGAAGTGGTGAAAAAATACATGCCATCATCATTAACCATGATTTAACAAAATGAGTCACACCAAGTACAGCTAGTACTGTTCCAAGTCCACCACACAGAAGTGTACTTTTCCAACGGTCAAACGAAGGTAACACATTTGTCATCGCCAACCCGGAAGAATAGAGCATATTATCGTTGGTTGTCCAATTTGCCAGCAGGACAAAGATGAGTACTGGTATGCCCATTCCCATATCTTGTATCATAAGCAAAGGATTGGAATTTCCCGTCACGATCATAGATATCATTCCTAAATGTCCCAGTATAAATGAGACAAAAAATGTGCCCGATAATGTCCCCACCCAATTATGCCTATTACTCTTTGCATATCGGGAAAAGTCTGAGGCCGCAAATGCCCCTGAAATAAAGCTGCCAATTATGATGTCTATCCCTTCTCCATAAGTAAGCAGCCGAGTGGGTTGATAGTCAAGCGCCATGGATACGGGGCCAAAGGAAGCTATTTTTATGGTTATAATAATACAAAAAAAGCTGAGTATAGGAAATGACAGCTTACTAAACCACCGAATCTTTTGATACCCAAACACAGCCGTAAAAGCATTCAAAACACCCACTATGATCGTTACGAGTGTTAAATTGGAAAAACCCACAAATTTTTCAAGCGTCACGTTTAACATTTGGCCTGTCAATGCTGTCATAACAGCATACCAGCCTAGTGTTGAAAAGAGTAAAGAAATGGTAGGCAGCCATTGCCCAATCGGATAACCAAATACATAGCGTCCAAAAATGACAGCGGGATAGCCTGTTTTCGTTCCGTAGTAACCGCCTAGCACAATGAGTATCCCCACTGCCAGGTTCCCTATAAAATTAATAAGAACAGCCTCACCCCAAGAAAATGTAGGAATAAGCAACGCCCCAACGATAAAAGATGGCAGACAAAAGCTTACGCCTCCCCAAATGACAAATAAATCAAACCAGTTGGATTTTCTCTCGATTTCGGGAACAGGCTGTAGTCCATAGGTTTCAATCTTCATATCATTTAATCCCTCTACTCACTTATAATATTTTCCACTTCTTCAAAAAGGAACACCTTTGACTTATGTCGAAATAAGTAATATTAACTGTTATTATGTAAATTCTTCGTTACGGTTAAAAATCCTTTAAGCAAAAGGAGGGAAAAAAATGCTTCGCTGGGATGAATTTAAAGTTTACGACACCATGATTAAAAAGCTTTATCAAAGCACTGTTGTGGAAGAAATTCGTCCACTGATCATGAATCATCTTTCGCATCTTATTCCCTACGATAGTGGGGCTTTCTTCACGGCTGACCCGGAAACCTTTTGCTTTTCAGAACCCTTTATTCTTAACCTGAATGCAAGTCTTTTTCATCAGTACAAATTATATTATGAAGATAAAGACGAATACAAAAAAGCTGTATTTTCCGGCAATTCTATTCCGATCATAGACCGTAGTTCTGATTATATGGATTACAAAAAATGGGCAAAAAATGAACATCGCGCCGATTTCCTGCTCCCGCATGGAATGCATCACCTTGCTTGTCTACAAATATTAAATGACAACCGTTTAATAGGGGAAATATCTCTGCATCGCAGCGCAAATTCTCCAGACTTTAGTGACAGAGAAATGGATATATTAAGATTATTACACGGTCATATCAACAATGCTTTTCATAACGCTTCTTTACTTAACAACCATTCCCCCTTGGAAACCATGCGTTATACTAACGGTTATAAAAAAACAGGGCTTTGTTTAGTCGACAGCAATGGTAAAATAACGGGCTCCAACCCTTTGGCTGAGAACATATTAACCCTTCAACTTGTAACAGGCCAAAACGTTTACAGCTATCTAAAAGAAATCTGCTGCCATCTTATCACTGAACATAAGAATCGTTCCGTTTCCGGTCCATATTTTGAAACAGGTTCTCTAAACTTCAAAGATGGAAAAGCTCATTTTAAAATCATAATCTTAGAAGATGAAAATATTAATCATAGACCACATTGTCTTATCATTATCAATATGCACTATAATCCTCACAAAGCTGACTGGAAAAAAAATAATGCCATTAAATTTACGAAGCGTGAGATGGACGTCATCACCTTAATTGTAGAAGGAAAAACAAACAAAGAAATATCCCAAGCTCTTTTTATCAGTGAAAACACAGTAAAAACTTATATCAAGCGGATTTTTACAAAAACAGGCGTAACATCTCGAACAGAGTTAATTTATAACCTTTAAAACAAAGGATGGTACTTTATATCGTTCGAAACAAAGTACCACCCTTTTCTTTTATTCCTGTTTGGTTAAAAAATCCTAAAATTATCTAAACGTTTTCAACAGTTCCATTTCTTTTCGATGTCCTTCAGGATCATATGGTGTTTCTAAATAGAAAGGCAAATCCTTAAGCTGAGGGTGAGTGATAATTTTAACAATGGCTTCAAGACCAATGGTACCTTCGCCGATCCCCGCATGACGATCCTTGCGGCTGTTAAATTCTTTCATACTATCATTCAGATGAATGGCTTTCAATTGATCTATCCCAATGATGTTGTCAAATTGTTCCAAAACGTTGTCTAAATCATTAACAATATCATAACCCGCGGAAAAAACATGGCAGGTATCCAGCGTTACCCCCAACATTTCGGAATACTTTACTTTATCCATGATCGCTCTTAATTGCTCAAAGGTATACCCGATCTCCGTTCCTTTGCCAGACATCGTCTCCAATAAAATCAGCGTATTTTCATTGCCCGTAAACACTTCATTTAAACCTGTTGCAATTCTTTCAATTCCGTAATCATATCCTTTTCCGGTGTGACTTCCCGGATGAAATGTATATAACGAACAAGGAATGTCTTCCAATCGTTTTAAATCATCCGCTAAAGTCCTTTTAGCAAATTCCCAAGTATCTTCTTTATAGGACGCCATGTTCATTGTATAAGGCGCATGCGCCAGCAGCGGACCAAAATCATTTTCTTTCATTAGCACTCGTAATTTTTCAACATCCTCCAGATCTAATGCTTTAGCCTTTCCTCCACGCGGATTTCGTGTAAAAAACTGAAATACATTAGCACCTATTTCTAATGCCACTTTCCCCATGTTTTCATATCCTTTAGAAACCATTAAATGACATCCGATATGCATTTTTATCACCTTTTTTCTCGTCATATTATAACCAAAATCTGAATAATCTATAAACCCAAAAAGAAGCTTCAAATTTGGTTACTATGTATAACGTACACCAAAGAAGCTTCTTTTACGAGTAATATATTGAAAAAAGTTTAAAATTTAACAAAACAATTAAGCATACTCTTTCGGTATTCTAATGTTTTCAATCATCTCTTGGATCTCTACAGGCGGTTCCGCCGTATTTCTTGATACAATATACGATACACCGAAATTAAGAATCATACCTATTATACTGACACCCTGTGCATTTATCCCAAACAAATCTGATATAATGGGGGATTTAGTTCCTAATAATGGCACGGACTTCATAAGCGTGATCATGACCAATGTAAATACTAATCCGACTATGATGCCTGCCGTTGCACCTTCCCGGTTATTCCGTTTATCAAATATCCCCAGGAAAATTTGTGGAAACAAACTAGCTGCTGCCAACCCAAAGGCAAATGCCACAACTTCTCCAACAAACCCCGGTGGATTAATACCAAAATAACCTGCTGCTATTACCGAAACAAAGATCATCATCCTTGCAACACATAATCTTTCTTTTTCTGTTGCATTTGGTTTTAGAATTCGATAATAAACATCATGAGAAACTGCACTAGACATTGCTAACAGCAATCCTGCTGCTGTTGATAGAGCCGCTGCTAATCCCCCTACTGATAACAATGCAATAATGATTGGATTTAAATTTGCCACTTCTGGCGTACTTAATACAATAATATCTCTATCAATGAAAACCTCATTTGTTTTAGGTGATGAAGAAAACTGCAAATTATCATCGCCATCTTTATCTTCAAATGAAAGCAGTCCTGTGTTTTCCCATTTTTCCACCCATTCAATTTGTCTAACTGCTTCAATCGGTTTTTGGTTTAATGTATCTATAAGATTAAACTTTGCAAATGCGCCAAGTGCTGGTGCTGTCGTATATAAAATAGATATAAAAATCAATGTCCATACACCCGACCATCTTGCTGCTCTTACCGTTTTTACGGTATAGAATCTAGTAATCACATGCGGTAACCCTGCTGTCCCTACCATTAATGCTAATGTCATCATAAATACATTTAATTTGCTAATGTTCTGAAATGGAATGATATACTCCCCTAACCCCATCTCAATCTGAGCAACCCCTAATCGAGTGGCAATATCTGAAAATGTAAGTGCCGCTTGTGGAATAGGGATTCCTGTCAGTTTAAATGAAATCGCAATAGCAGGTATTAAAAACGCAATCATCAGAATGATATACTGTACAACCTGTGTCCATGTGATCCCTTTCATGCCCCCAATCACCGCAAAAAAAGTAATAATGGCCATTCCAATGATAACACCTGCGTTCACATCCACTTGTAAATATCTACTAAAAACGATTCCGACACCACGCATCTGCCCTGCCACATAAGTTAATGAAATAAATATTGTGGCAATCGCTGCAACTGCTCTCGCTTTATTAGAATAGAATCGATCTCCAATAAAGTCAGGAACCGTATATCTGCCAAATTTCCTCAAATATGGCGCAAGCAATAATGTAAGCAGAACATACCCACCCGTCCATCCCATCAAATAAATGGTCCCGTCATATCCCAGGAAAGATATAAGCCCTGCCATTGATATAAAAGATGCTGCTGACATCCAATCTGCAGCTATTGCTGCTCCATTGGCAGTGGTTGGAATGCCATGACCTGCTACATAGAAGCTTTGTGTATCTACTGCTTTCGCCCACCATCCGATATAAGCATAAATCCCAAATGTTACTAAAATTAAGACAAAAGTTAAAACTTCAACACTCATTTTGCAATCCTCCTATCTCTGTTTATAAAGTTTAACTTAACGCGATCTAACCACAGCTTATCGGGTCTATCATTATTCCTCCACACCATATTCTTTATCAATCTTATCCATTTTCCATGCATAATATAGTATCAATAGTACAAACACAATGATTGCACCTTGATGCGCAAACCAAAAGGATAGATTAACACCAAAAAATCTAATATCACTCAACACATCACCTAAACATATTACAACTCCAAAAGACACTGTTGCCCAAACAATTAATAGATTTCTAATGACTGAAACATTCTTTTTCCAATACGCTTGATATCGTTTCTGATTATCCATTTCTACACCACCCTTTTTTATTTATTCTAATACGTATCCTGAACTTTAACGACCATTATGCTTTCAATGGTTCAAATCAGCCCTTTTTGAGCGCTAATATCCATTAAACGGCGTTGTTATAGATATCCAATGTCAAAATTAAAATTATTATATTGAACGCATCAAATATTTTTCTTAGAGCTTAATTTCAGAGGGCAGTTGGTTAGTTGGAAAGTTGGTTAGTTGGAAATAAAAGATAAAAAAATCTATAATTTAAGTTATCAGCTTGGATATCTATATCTCAAACAAAAAAGTAACCGGCTCTAACATAATCTACCGCATACTAAAAAACATGAGAACAGCTCATCGACCGTTCTCATGTTAGTTCATTTACATATTTGATCCTACACGCTTAATCATCCATGGTCATAAAATCGTCTATGACACTCACATCTAGTAATGTTGTCGTATCTCCAAGCTCTCTGCCTTCTGCAACATCTCTTAATAATCTCCTCATAATCTTACCACTTCTCGTTTTGGGAAGCTCCTTAGCAAAGAAATATTTATCAGGCTTAGCAAATTTACCTATTTCTGCAATGATAATTTCACTCAATTCATTTTCCAAATCTCGACTTGGAAATTCTCCTTCTTTTAGTGTCGCAAATATACAAATCCCTAAACCTTTTATTGCGTTATTACAACCAATCGCAGCCGCTTCTGCAACACTTTTATGTGTAACGATTGAACTCTCTACTTCTGCAGAACCAATATTATGACCCGCACAAACTATGACATCATCCACTCTACCGGAAACCCATATATATCCATCTTCATCTTTGAATGCCCCATCTCCCGTACAGAACATCCCGTCAAACATACTCCAATACGTCTCCACATATCTTTGTGTATTCTTATATACATTTCTTAACATTGAAGGCCACGGCCTTTTAACAACTAAATATCCATTTCTTCCATATGGTACAGATTCACCTTTATCATCTACAACATCGGCACAAATACCCGGTAAAGGTTTACACACGGAACCCGGCTTCATCTTATTTATGCCTGGTAATGAAGAAATCATAATACTGCCTGTTTCTGTTTGCCACCAGGTATCAACAATAGGGCAATTACCTTTACCTACATTCTTATAATACCACTCCCAAGCTTCCGGATTTATAGGTTCTCCAACTGATCCAAGCAATCTAAGAGAAGAAAGGTTTTTATTTTCTAACCATTTTTCTCCCCATTTCATAAACATTCTAATCGCAGTAGGTGCTGTATATAGTATGGAAACGCTATATTTTTCCACAATATCCCATGTCCTATCTTTAGCTGGGTAATCCGGCGCACCTTCATATATCAACAATGTTGAGCCATTACTCAATGGCCCATAAACAATATAGCTGTGACCTGTTATCCAACCGATGTCTGCTGCACACCAATAAACATCTTCATCTTTATGATCAAAAACATTATGATGTGTTGAACTAACGCCAGTTAAATAACCACCTGTTGAATGAACCACACCTTTAGGCTTGCCCGTCGTCCCACTCGTATAAAGCATGAACAAATCATCTTCAGCATCCATTGCCTCCGCTTCACAACCTATTTCCGCCCAATCCATTAATTCGTGATACCAATAATCTCTATCTTTAACCATATGAATATGATTCTTAGATCGTTGGATAACGATAACATGATCTACTGTGGTTGTCTCATACAGCGCTTTATCTACACGATCTTTAGCTTGTACAATCCCTCCTCTTCGCCAATACCCATCCGATGTAATCACCAGTTTCGCTTCAGAATCATTGATTCTATCGCTAAGCGCTTGAGATGAAAACCCGCCAAATACAACTGAATGAACGGCACCAATTCTAGAACATGCCAACATTGATATGACCGCTTGAGGAATCATCGGTAAATAAATGGTTACAACATCCCCTTTATTAATTCCCATTTTTTTAAGGACGTTGGAAAATTTCGTAACTTCCCTATACAAATCTTGATACGTATAGACCGCTCTATCCCCCGGTTCACCTTCAAATATCAACGCAGCTTTATTCTTTTTCCAGCTATTTAAGTGTCTATCAATACAATTATAACTCGCATTGATTTTGCCGTTGGTAAACCATCTTGTGAAAGGAATCTCTCCCTCTAAAACAGAATCCCATTTCCTAAACCAATGTAGCCTTTCTGCCTCTTTTTCCCAAAATCTTTCTATACTAAGATTTTCATCAATCTTTTTGACATTAGCATTTTCCACAAATGATGGATTTGGTCCGTATATTTTTTTACTATTTTTCATTGAATCGCTCATAATCATTCCTCCTTTTTTATTTATCATATATGAGTACAAGCACAATTAGATAGTTTTTCCATTTCAACGGTATCAATCAGTACATAAATGGTCATTTTGAATATATGAGTGGTAAATAAATGGTAAATTAAATTGCATAATAACCGTTTAAATAAAAAAAAGACCGTTTAAAGGTCTATATATCCGATCATTATATTTTTTTTGACGTCTGATGTTTAATAAGGATATAATAAAATAAAAAATATAGGAGAAACAATAATGAAAACAAAAAGAATAAAATACACATTAAGCAGTATGAATAAAATAATCCATTCTATTTTTACTGTTAGAATTTTGTATCTGTTTGTATTCTTTATATGTGTTGTTTCAATTTTTTCATATATTTATAAAACATTTTATTTTCAAATCATGTTAATTGCACTATCATGCTTCGTCGGGAGCATTCTAATCATCAAAATACCTGCAAAACAAAAATTAAATCAAACTCAAAGCAACTACGAATCCCTAAAAAATACCATGCTAATCGCAAATAAAACTTTACCTCATTTAAGACATGGTCTAAATGAAGAAACAGCCAAAATTATTGCAAATATTATTAAAACAATCAGCGACGTCCCTGCAGTTGCCATTACTGATACCACAAAAGTGCTTGCATTCATAGGAACAGGATGCGAACATCATCCTCCGGGCAATCCAATTGTAACTCAGGCCACCATGGATGCTATTAAGACTGGTAAAACTAAAATTATTAAAAGCAAAAATGAATTTAATTGCCATGTTAAAAATTGCATTTGCCCCCTCGAATCAGCCATCATCGTACCCTTATTTTACAAAGATAAAGTAATTGGCACTTTAAAATTATATCATACAGAAAAAGGTAAAATATCAAATGATACCGTAAGGTTAGCAACCGGTCTTGCTAATTTATTAAATGTACAAATACAATTATCAGAATTAGAAAGACAGGCAAAATTAGTTACAGAAGCTAAACTTGATGCATTGCAAGCACAAATTAACCCACATTTTTTGTTTAATACCCTGAATACGATCAATATGTATATCAACAAAAACCCTGAGTATGCCAGAAAACTCGTCATCGAATTATCCTCTCTATTGAGATATATGCTTAATAATAATAATAGATATATCACCTTAGAAGAAGAATTAAACTATGTAAAAACCTATATCTTAATTGAAAAAGCTAGATTCGGAGATAAACTAAGCGTTATATTGGATATAGATGAAAACTTAAAACATATTATGATCCCTGTTTTAACGATTCAACCCTTAGTACAAAATTCTATACTACACGGAATTATCCCGAAATCAAATGAAGGCTTAGTGAAAATATCAGCAAAAAAGATTTATGACGAAATAATCATTTCAGTCACTGATAATGGTATAGGTATAAAAAAAGAAAACCTTCACCATGTTTTTCTTCCAGGTTACGGTACAGGATGCGGCGTCGGAATCCCTAATGTTAATGAAAGACTAAAGCTTCTCTATGGAGATCGTTATGGATTAAACATTGAAAGTGTTTATGATCAAGGAACAAAAGCGTGGTTTAAAATACCTATATGTTTAGAAGGTGAAAGTAGGTTGGAATATGATAAAAATTAGAGCTTTAATAGTAGATGACGAATACCCCGCCAGAGAAGAATTAAGATATTGCCTAAATAAATTACATCATATCAATATAGTTGGAGAAGCAACCAATGCTGAAGAAGCATTAACTTTAATCAACGCCCTAAACTATGACGTCGTTTTCTTAGATATATCATTTCCTAATTCAAATGGCATAGATGTTGGAAAAGAAATCGCAAACATGGAAAATCCGCCAAAGATTATTTATGTAACAGCATATGAAGAATATGCTTATAAAGCTTTTGAAGTTAATGCTATAGATTATATACTAAAACCCATAGAAGAAAGTAAGTTAGCTAAAGCCATTTCTAAAATCAGTATTAATAATGATGATTTATCTGATCAATCAATTGAAAAAAGTAATATTCCACCAGACAATATGATCAGACTATCCGCAGAAAAAAATGGTAAAATCATTATATTAAGTACAGATGATATCTACTACTTTTACACTGAACAAAGCTATGTATATGTCAAAACCGCCAATGATCAATATATTACTCGATATACATTATCATCATTAGAAAAAAAATTGGACTCGAAAACATTTTTCAGAACACACAGAAGCTTTATCGTCAATCTTAGTAAAATCAAAGAAGTTCTTCCCTTTTTCAAAGGTACTTATAATCTTGTTCTAACAGATAAAAGCCAAAGCAAAATACAGGTCAGCCGCCGACAAGCAAAAGAATTGAGGAAAATCTTAGATATATAAAAAGCAACTTCCACTCTATTTAATACTTTCATGAAGGATGCCGGATCTTTTTTTCCAGCATCCTTCTCATAAACCTCTATTGCAAATGATGGATTAGTAAGTCTGGCATTTTTCCACAAAGCATCTGATATTTTCTCGTTCTTCTGCGATTTTCTGCGGTGTCATCCCACCTCTCCCTAAACGGTCGCACAATGACAATAACGCAATTTCATCCAGTGAAACTTCATCAAGCATTTTCTTAATTTCTGCAAATGGCAAATCACGTACCACAAAAAGCGTTTGCATATGCCATCTTACCATTTTCGCTACCTTTTTTATATAATCCTGATCATCGCTAAATACTTCGAGAAATTCTGCAGCAAGTTTTGCCCCACATTTATCATGATCATAAGAAGTAATCCTGCCCTTCTTCTCTCTGGTTGTACGGGCTTTGCCTAAATCATGTAATAACGCTGCCCACATAAAAACTCGTGGCGCTTGGCTGCGCTGCTTCACTTGAGCAGCTTGATCCACAACCAGCATGGTATGATTCCAAACACTCCCTTCTGGATGATACTTGGCCGATTGCGATGTATCCATTAAATCTCCTAATAATGTAAAAGGATATGTTTCGGAAAACAGCCCTGACTTAAGCATTTCATTGAAATAGTTAGATGGTTTGGAATCTTCCATTAAATGTTTTTCAAATTCCCAAAACAGTTCCTGTTTATTTCCCATAATGATATCGCTCCTATTTAAATAGTAAATTTCTTCTTATCTTAAATTTCTTTGGCTCATAAGAAACAATAAATGCTTCGGGCTCATGTGCTTCAATGAATTCTAATAACTCTTTTTCCCGACTCCGTTCTGTTAAAATTTCCAACCTGTATCGTTTCCCATCCATTCCTTCACCTTCAAAAACTGCGACCCCAAATCCTTCAATTCTAAGATGCGCTATTAATTCTGCATTCTTGTTTATTAAACATACTGCAAACGTTGTATACCCAATGGCTAACTTTTGCTCAATATAGACACCTACAAAAATCCCTAAGCCATAACCAACAGCATATACAATCATAGCCAGCATGGTTTGTTCGCCGCTAAAAACAAGTGCTAAGCCAAATATATAAACCAATGCTTCCATAAAGCCTAAAATTGAAGCCAACACACTATTATTTCTAACCAGAAAAATTGTTCTTAGTGTCAAAAGCGGCAGGTAAATCAGCTGTAATAATAAAATCAATAAAATTTGTTTCATTATATTTCCCCTTTATATTTAGCTTTGATGCTTATAATATCTCATTTTATTTTTTCATCCTAAAACCTCATATATACGTAGCATACATTTCCAAATAAGGGTAATATAATTAAAACTTCAACATCAATGATTCTCTTCCTTCTGTTTCATAACTAAATATAATCTGTTTAGCCCATAAAAAAAGTGCCTATCATTTTCGACAAGCACTTCTTAACCTTATTATGTTTACTCTAGCCAAAATATCTTTTTAACATTCCAGCAAATGCGGAGCCATGACGCGCTTCATCCTTGCACATTTCGTGTACCGTATCATGAATAGCATCATAACCGAGTTCTTTTGCTTTTGTTGCTAAATCCTTTTTACCTTGACAAGCACCATGTTCTGCATCCACTCGCATTTGTAAATTGGTTTTGGTATCTGCGGCAACGACTTCCCCTAAAAGCTCTGCAAATTTTGCGGCATGTTCTGCCTCTTCAAAAGCAATTTTTTTATAAGCTTCTGCTACCTCAGGATATCCTTCCCGATCCGCTTGACGACCCATTGCCAAGTACATCCCCACTTCCGTACATTCACCCATAAAATTATCTTTTAAACATTGAACCACTTCCGGATCTAACCCTTTTGCGATACCAATTTTATGTTCATCAGCCCATTTCAAATCTCCGCCTTCAACTTTTTCAATAAACTTATCTGCTGCTACACCACATTGCGGACATTTTTCTGGCGCAGTATCTCCCATATGTACATAACCACAAACAGAACAAACAAATTTTTTCATTGTAAATCCTCCTTTAGCTTTTTATAATAATTTGTAATAGTTACAATTTTATTATAATTACATTTAATCGTTTTGTCAATATCTTTTTTGAATTATTTTTCAAAAAAATATGTATCTAAAATAGATACATATTTTTTATAATTAATATTTATTTCTCTTTTATTTGTATATTAACAATCAATATTCCTAAACTTACAAATATCAACCCCAATATCATAAACAAAGTCAATTTTTCTCCGGGAATAAAAATTGTTGACAGTAATGCTCCTGATACCGGAATCATAAATTGATAAAGTACCACTTCACCCGCTTTATTATATTTTAAAAGCAAGTGCCAAATGGAAAAAGCAATGGCAGATAGAAGTGCTGCATAAATAAAAAGGATTTCTGTTATTGGTGTAAATTGCACCATAACAGCCGCAATTCGAGACATGCCCAATAATAACAAAATTAGCGATCCAATAAACATCTGCCATGCCGTAAGCAAAAATGGATGAATCTGCTTAGAAAGCTCTTTTGCTAACAACATTCCCAGTGCACTGACTAACCCTGAAAAAATGAGATAACCTTCTCCTTTAATAGAAAATGTCCACGAAAATTCTTTTCCCCAATTAACAAGTAAAATACCAACAAAGCCACATATTACCCCCCATACTTTCCTGTTATTTATCCGATCATTTTTGTACAAAAAATGGGCGAATATTACAACAAAAAAACTACCAACCGACTCTAAAATCGCACCTTTCATTCCGGTTATATAGGCTAATGCATTATAAAAAAAATAATATTGGAGGCTTGTTTGAAAAATCCCTAACAACAACAATTGCCACCCTAACGATTTTGGAATAGCAATACTGCCCTTTAACACAATTCTATAAAAAAAGAAAATTATAATCGATGCTAACAAAAAACGCATTCCCGCAAAAGCCATCTTATCCAAACTGTTTTCTGGCAAGAATCCCATTTTTTCAAAACTAATCTTCAAAACAGGAAAGGCACTCCCCCACAAGAAACAGCAAATTATAGAAAAAAATAATACCCCTGAGGGATCAGTAAATATCTTTTTATAGTTCATTTTTAATTCTCCAAACTTAGTTATTTATCCTATCATGCAAGTTACCTAATCAACATCAAAACATGTAATTTTTATTATTCATCTTGTTTTTCTTTATTATCTCATTCTTTTTGATACAGCAAAAAACCTCCCTTAATAAAGGAAAGTTTTTGCTTGTTTACACTGGTAACTACACTGGTTATATATCTTCTTTGAACATGAATCATGTGGTAAATATTGGGGGTACTTACCACAAGCTTAATTACAGAATACTAATAAACTTTAATCATTCATATTTTCTTTCATTTATATCTTGTACTTGAGGTTATTTATTACTAGTGTTAACCCCAAGTACAATAACTCATATGATTATTTATTTTTCAAAAGGTGTAACAATCCATTTTAGGCAATTGTCTTTCTTATTGCCAAAAACATCGTAACCTTTAAGAATATCATTTAGTGGTGCCCGATGTGTAATTAAGAAATTGGTGTTAATTTTTCCAGTCTGAATGAGTTTAATTAATTCTGGAATACGGTTAGCAGTAACCAATCCCATGCTGATATTAATATTTTTAATCCATAATTTATTCATTGGTAATTCTTGTGGTTTTTCAAATACACCTATAATTGAAACATTTCCACCTGCTCTTACGGCGTCTAGCGCTAACTCATAAGTTCCTTTTGCCCCTACTGCTTCGATTGTTACATCAGCACCACGACCTTGAGTCAATTCTCTAATTTTTTCCGCAGCATTTTCTTTTGCAGGATTAATAGCAATATCTGCAATACCTTCTTTTACCGCAATATCCAATCGATCTTGATTCATATCCACAGCAATAATTTGTGAAGGTCCCCATAATCTTGCTGTTGCCATAGCACACATTCCAACAGGACCACAACCCATTACTGCTACTGTGTCACCAGGTTGAATTCTTGCTTTTTCTGCGCCAAAATAACCTGTAGATAAGATATCACCCACAAATAATACATCTTCTTCGGTTAGCCCTTCCGGAATTTGATGCAATCCCATGTTAGCATGTGGGACACGAACATATTCAGCCTGACAGCCATCAATCATATAACCGAAAATCCAGCTTCCAGTTGTACAGTGGGAATAGTCTCCACGAACACAATAGAAGCATTCTCCACATTGTGTGACACAAGAAACAGCTACTTTATCCCCTACTTTAGCATTTCTTACATTTGGACCCACTTCTACAACTTCTCCCACAAATTCATGACCTATAACGCGTCCAGGTTCAACTTCTGGCATACCACCTGCTTCAATGTGAATATCAGTTCCGCAAATAGTCGATGTCGTTACCCGAACAATAGCATCATCTGGTTCAATAATTTGAGGTACCGGCACCTCATCCAATCTCATATCCCCCGGTCCATGATACACTGCAGCTTTCATTGTTTTTTGATTCATGTTCAATTCCCCCTATTTTTTATTTATTTTAAGGCCTGTTGACCCTTAAAACCTTTTAGAAATCATTCTAGTACAAAAAAAGACCAATATTCTCATGCACACACTCAGAATAGAGTACGTCATAAAAACATTGGTCTTCCTCAGAACCACCCTCAGGTTTTTCCTAAAACCACCAAAATATTCCCTTTTCTATACTTCTGTCAACACTCGATCAAAAACCATCACATGGATCCAATAATCCTTTTCTGATTCTATATCATAAACTTGATGAATACATGTAGCACCTAGCCTTTTTTCAAAATATGCCAGATTATCTATGGAATGCTGTCTAGCGACCTCCATCCGAGCTGCTTTAACCACATCCCGCCCCATAGGTGTTTGAACAATGTATTTTTCTGGTTCCGTTAAAAAACTCTCTCCTCGAATGATAAGCATATCATCCCAGATTACTATTTTAGTATAATCAACACCTTTGCCTAATTTCTGTTTAAAATATTTTTCCATATATAGTTTTAATTCATGCTGCATTTGTTTTCTCTGTTGGTTATTTAACTTGATGTCTCTTGAGTTGTTACCATTTTGCTTTTGCTTATTGTTAGACTTCCCTGTCTTTCCCATTTTATCGGTAAAATCAGTCATGATCTCACATCCTCTCAGATTCCAACAATTACAATTGCTACTATTTTTTACGAAATAAAAATAACCAATACTTTTATGCGCCTACTCAAAATATGAGCTTCGCTATAAAAATATTGGTCTTCCTTTGAGCCACCCTCAGGTTTCTCTTAGATCTACCATAGCATTCTTCTTGAATACTCTGCCAATGTTTCTATTATCTTAATTACAACATCTTCAACAGTTTCATTATACAAAATAACTTATACTATATCAATTATTATTATGGCTAAAATGTTTTAATTATGATAATAATGATTAATATTTCGGCATATTTCGTCTTTTTTCAACACATTTCATAATTAAAGATAAAATATAAAATTAATAATGGTTTTCAACTATATCTTTCATATTATGCGCAAATATATATTATTTAATGTTTGATAAATACTTCTTTTGAAACTCCCTTAAACACAAAAAAAACTCCCAAAATACCTCTTGGGAGTTTTACTTATTCTCTTTCAGACACTTTTCACAAATACCCTTAAAATAAATATGATTCTCTTTAACTTGAAACGTCTTTAATCCTTCAATTTTCATTTCCGTCAGATCCACTCGAATATCATAAACACGACCACACTTTTCACATTTAAAGTGCGCATGTGTTGTAATATCCGCATCATACCTCGTTTCATTTTCTTCAATAACAATTAACTGTATGATTCTTTTCTCTAAAAACAACTTTAAAGTATTATAAACAGTGGTTTTAGAAAGCGTGGGTATATTTTTGACTAATTCCTGGTAAATTATATCTACCGTGGGATGATTGCGATGCTTTACCAAATACTCAAAAATTTTTATTCTTTGATAGGACGGTTTAATACCATTTTGTTTCAAATATTTTTCAATATTTAAGTTGCTAAGTTCCATTGATCTCCCTTCTTTCTATTGTTATTCGAAAGGGCAACACATATTAAAACAATTATTTAGTTGTGATGATTGACAATTTATAATCATTACATTTTAATTTTACACTAAATGCACGCATTTTATCAACGTATTTTTATTGGAAAATCATTCTAACATAAAGAAAACTCTCATCCGAAAATAATTAGCAAATGAGAGCCACAACAACATCATATTTTATAAAGGTTTAATCCTACTTCTTCATTAAACGCTCTTTCAACCACACCTTCGATGACATCAACAATCATTTCACAAGTACCACTGATCCAGGCTGAATTTAAGTGTCCTCCAAAAGCTTGAGAATTCATATCTGCTAAATTAATATGCAGATGTAAATAAACTTCACCCTCTTTCTGGGATATATTCCCCGTTAAACTGGTGATTTCATAATCTCCAGTTAATTCATTCTGATGATACTTTTTCGTGCCGGTCTCAAAACACCCAATGGTCACTCGATTAGCTGCTCCTATTGCCGAAACCCAGCCCAATTTTATTTTCTGATCTTCACAAAAACATTTTAACGATTGAACAATTTCTTCTCCTTTATCAATTCGTACGACGTACCGATTACCAAATTGTTTAAATTTCATTTATATCCCCCTTCATTTAATCATCACTATTTATTATACACAATCTCTCATTAGGTATTATACATTTTACATTCTTTTAAACAAATAAAAAGGGAAACCCTAATTTATATTGAATTTTATTTTTATCAACATATACATGGAGGTGCTTCATGAAAAGAAAATTATTTATTACAGGTTTGATCTTTCTATTGCTTTTAGCTTGCCTTTCCAGCGCTCTAGCTTCTCAGTCAAGCACTCAACCCATTTTAATTCAGGGAGCCATGGACTTGGAAATCCAAACTCTGGTTAATGCCCTGGAAAATCCCCAAGAAGTAACCTATGCCGGATGGACTTTCTGGCAAGGAACGATAGAGAGCCAGCCTGTCGTTGTATCCAGAACAGAAATAGGGATGACCAATGCTGCTGCAGCTACCGTTTTAGGTATTGAAAAATTCAACCCGCTTTATATTATCAATCAAGGTACTTCAGGCGGCCATGATCCCAATTTAAATCAATTTGACATCATATTAGGGGGAAAATCAATCAGTACAGGCATGTTAAAAAGCAACCATCAGGATAAAGGCGAGGGAATTGAACCAACAAGCTGGATGCCTATGGCTGCTCAGGTACTAATAAATGGAGAAAGAAAAGATTTTAATCGTTTTGAGGGTTCACCGCAATTAATTAAAACCGCTCAAAGTATTGCAAACCTTTATACCCACGGAAACATTGTTCTAGGAACGATTGGAACGGATAACAAGTGGAATCGAGAAATAGATCACATTAACTGGATTCATGAAACCTTTAATACTTCCGCTGAAGAAATGGAAACTGCCTCTGTGGCCCAGGTAGCAGAAGCATATGGTATTCCGTTTTTAGGTATTCGTATCATTTCCAACAGTGAACTCCTTAACCAGGGATGGGACCCAAAAGCAGGCGGCTATTGTCAGGAATTTGTTTTAAAAGTTGTTAAAGCAATGGCCTTAGAACAAACACCGGTTGCCAAAATTGCGCCTCAAATCTATCTAAATGATGATTTAATTGAGTTTAAGCACAGCCCTTTTCGGGTAAACAACACTTATTATTTACCGGTTCGCGATTTATTTACCAAATTAGGCGGCACTGTAACCTGGAATTCCGAAATGTTTTCTGCCCAGATCAAATGGTCAGAACAACAAACAATTATTTCAGCTAAAAAAGACGGCATCATAAAAGAAAACACCTTATATATGCCACTTTCATCATTACCTCAAATACCAGATTATCACTTACTAATAAAAGGCCCGCGAGAAATACGATTTATGGGAAAATAACAATCGCCCCGCTAAGTAGAATCTACTTAGCGGGGTAACCATTAAAGCCCTTCATGACAATCCTAAGTCCCTATGGCAAACCCTAAAACAATTTTTGCCATATCGTCTTTTATCTCATAAACATACATGGCCTCACCCTCATAATAAGCTTCCCAGATCATGATTTCCATAACCCCATCACCATTTGCATCCAAAACAGAAGCCACTTTATTAATAACTGGTGCTTCTAAATAATCAGTATAGTATTCTTCCCTGAGCATCATCGTCTTTACTTTTCCATCAATTAATTTGCGCAAAAAAATCATGGAATATGCCCCTTTTTGGGCCTTAATAGGCGTTTCACCCTCTAAGGAAGACGCATTTACAATCACTTCTTCCGTACCATCACCTTCCAAATCAATACGAATAACCCGATTGACCTTTATTACAGTATCCGTAATTCCATTTTTCTCTAAAATTCGCTTTACCTCCTGTTCATATCCCTCAATATTATCTTTTTGCATGACGGGTACGCGCGGCATAGCCGTCCTACTTGCAGCCATAGCAACATTTTCTGCTGTCAGGTTATACTCCGGCGCAAACTCTACTCGCAACCATTCCACAGCCTCCTGTACCCAAACAGCCGGACTTCCCGTCACTTCCCCAACCTTTCCTGTTAATGAATAAATGTTATATTTTTTCTCGCCTTTTATTAATTCCTGAAGCTCATCACCCACTTCAAGCCATTCCCCATCTTTTACGCCCCCTACTACACAACCTGCACCAGAAATTATGGGACATACACTGCCGGGAACCGTATTATGATCGCTAGATTCAGGCTCAGATGTTATTTCTTCCTGTTTATTATCACTGCCATCATTTTGCGGTTCTCCACTACAAGTAGTTATTGATATACCGGAACAACCGCTGCATAGAAGCATTATGATAAATAAAACAACCCACATTTTTTTCACATTTTATCCTCCCTTTGCTAAATAATAACGCGCCTTAATATTTTACGCAAAACGCCATTTATGGTTAATTATACCACATATGGCGTTTTTAAGTAGGTACATTTAACGTAATGACAAAACAAAATTATAATTAAATATTTACAAAGGGGGTATTTACTTGTTATAATACATCTGTATTAACTGTATTACTAGTGATAGTACACTATACACGAAAGGAGGGGTTTGATGTTTGAACTTGATTTTCGGAGTCGTCTCCCCATTTATGAACAACTGGTCACTAAATTTAAAGAATTAATCATTAAAAATATTTTAAAGCCTGATGAAAAGTTACCATCTGTTCGTATGCTGGCTCAAGAATTAACCGTTAACCCCAATACCATTCAAAAAGCTTATCGAGAACTGGAACATCAAAAGTACATTTATTCCATTCCGGGAAAGGGGAATTTTGTGATGCCCTCAACTCAAAGTATAAATACCGAGAAACTTGACGACTTAAGGACAGAATTATTAAAAATCATTTCAGAAATGCTTTATTTGGGAATGAATCAAGAAGAAATCATTCATCTCATTAAGAACATACCATTAACTGACAAAGGAGGCCGGGAAAATGATTGAAGTTAAAAATACCAGTAAATATTTTGACGATTTTGAAGCACTAAAAGATATTAATTTAACCGTTCACAAAGGATCAATTTATGGTTTAGTGGGCTCTAACGGTGCTGGTAAAACAACACTGCTCAAACTTTTAGCCGGCATCTACCGCCAGAAAACAGGCAAAATACAGATTGATTCTGCCCCTGTCTTCGAGAACAATGCTGTGAAATCAAAAATCGTCTTTATTCCAGATTTGCTTTACTTTTTTATGAACTATACCATTAAAGACATGGCACGTTTTTATCAAAGGGTATATCCCACCTGGAATAACGAACGATTTCTGAAGCTTCAGGCTGTCTTTAATATGGATATCAATCAGCGTATTAAAACCCTATCTAAGGGCATGCAGCGCCAGGTCGCTTTCTGGCTGAGTTTTGCAATTATGCCGGAGGTCATGATTTTAGATGAGCCTTTGGACGGCTTAGATCCCGTTATGCGTCAGGAAGTTAAGAATCTTATTATTCAGGATGTTGCCAACCGCCAAATGACCGTCATCATTTCTTCCCATCATTTACGAGAATTGGAAGACATTTGTGATTACATTGGTATTATGCATCAAGGTACATTGATTATCGAAAAAGAACTGGATGACTTAAAAGCCGATGTCCATAAAATTCAGATTGCCTTTTCAAAAGAAATCCCACCGTCTCTGATAACTGATATGAAACCCCTTTACCAGGAAAAAAGAGGCAGTGTGTTCATATTAATCGTTCGGGGTGATCGTGAAGAGATACTTGAACAGTTTAAACAATATCAACCCGCTATTCTCGATGTCCTGCCTCTGACACTAGAAGAAATATTTATTTACGAAATGGGGGATCATGGCTATGAAATCAAAAATATCATTTATTAATCCTGGGATACTGCTCAATGATTTTAAAGGCTTCAGCTGGATTGGCGTCGTCTATCTTTTAGGATTGCTTTTCAGTACCCCGCTGCAAATACTGATGCTTTACAGCGAACAAAAAAAATTCGGTGGTGAATACGTGCCGCAATACGACCTGCTTCAAAACCAATTTAGGGATATTTTTCAGTTTGATTCCGGAATGCAGATTATTCTCATTCTCACAATCCCGGTAATAGTCGCTATTCTGCTCTTCCGTTATTTACAGGTCAATCGATCCGCCAATATGATTCATACCCTGCCTATCAAACGGGAAACGCTGTATAATACTCATTTAATAGCGGGCATCATCTTATTATACCTTCCCATCATTGTGACTGGATTGACCTCATGGATCATAAAAACAGCGCTGGGTATCCATTATTTTACTAATCAAGATATCATTACCTGGATCGGTATCAACCTGATCTTCAACCTAATTCTTTTTATCAGCACTGTAACCGTGGGTATGATGACCGGAATGACTTCTGTGCAGGGCGTTTTAACGTATATATTACTATTTTTACCCACCGGTTTGTCTTTTTTACTGTTACATAATATCAGAGTGTTCGTTTATGGGTTTGCGTATGATTATTATCTGGAAAATATTATTATTTCCCCGCTCATGCGGATTCCCGAATTATATCATAATCCCTTTACGACAATTGACATATTAACTTACGTCGGCATAAGTATTACCCTGTATTTTATTGCCAGAATCTTGTACAACCGACGCCAGCTGGAAACCGCTACCTGTTCAATTTCTTTCAGTACACTGCGCCCGATTTTCAAATACGGTGTCACTTTTTGTAGTATGCTGCTAGTTGGCAGTTATTTTAATGAAGTACAAGATGGTCTGGGCTGGACGATCTTTGGCTACTTTCTCGGATCACTATTGGGTTACGTAATTATCGAAATTATCATTAACAAATCACTGTCTATTTTTAAAGTAAGAAATCTTAAAGGGTATGTGATCTATGCTGTCATTACGACGGTACTCATAACCGGTATAAACTTTGACTTAACCGGTTATGAAAAAACGATACCCGAATTAAAGAATGTAGAAAGCGTCTATTTTAATCATTCTTTTTATAATTTAACCAATCCGGATATCCCTTACGCTTCTGATACACATGAATTGCAAACCAAATTATACACTAGAAATAATATTAAAATGATTTATTCAGATCCCTATAATATCGTCAATATTTATCGACTGCATAAGCAAATTATTAATAATATAGAGGAGGAAAAAAATCAGATTCAATCAAACTATAACTCACATAATCGAAATATTTGCCTAGCCTATAAATTAAAAAATGGTCGGATGCTTTATCGCCATTATGAAATAGATACCAATAAATATATGGCGTACCTCAAGCCCCTATACGAATCATTAGAATACAAAAAATTGCATTATGACATATTAAATATTACCCCTGAACCTGTTGATAAGATTGAAGTTAACGCCCATGAAATCAATAAAAGCGTGAAAATTACTGACCCAACCCTGATTAAACAAGCAATCAACGCGCTGCAAAACGATGTAAAAGACCAAACCTATGAATCAATGACAGATAATAAACCAGCATGGGCAGATATCAATATATTAATGAATAATGAAGAACGCATTCATCTTAACTGGAATAAATCATTCATCAACTTTGAACAGTGGCTGAAAGAAATTAATGAATTTGATAATGCTCGGATTATCCCAGCTCAAGATATTAAATATGCGATTGTGGAAAGAAATCTTGATAACAATGAAATAACATATGAAAAAAAACAAATAGCTTATCAGGAAACAGAAGCACCAAAAGATTCTAATATCAAACGGTTAGAAATCAAAGATCCCGAACAACTGGAAGTCTGCTTGCGTCGTTATAAGTATAAGGGTAACACCCCTTATACCATTGGCTTTTACCTTAACAACGGCGATACTTTCTATGGCGGATTTTTTGAAGAAGATATGCCCGAATTTGTCAAAGAGTTTTTTGCAGAATAAAAAAAGATGCCCTCAAAAGGGGCATCTTTTTTATGCTAACCGTTTCGCCTTAGATTTTGGAGTCAATTCAATGACCTCTTTCTTATAACCAATAATCAAACAAAGCACAATACCCGCTGCTAATCCCCATGAGGCACCCCTAAAAGCTAAGAAAATAGCCATGATCCCTGCTGTGCCACGTTCTTCCTTTGTATTAATCATGTCCATTGAGATATAGATACATGCAAACCCTTGAACAATTAATGTTAATGATAAAGCAGCAGGAAGCACAGGTTTTACTAATGAAATAATGGGTAAGAAAAATGCGGCAATCGCCATGGTAATAACATATGAACCCGCTCCTCCAAATATGGTATCCATATCCCTTCTACCACTTTTATAACGTTCATATATCGATAGGGTACCACCGGCCCATAACGGGCCGCATAACGGTGCAAATGGTGCAAATAATCCCATGATTAAATTTCTTATACCTGCAATAATATTGGAGCGATTGGCATTAAAATCAATCTGTTCATCACCACGAACCTTATTAGAATCCTTGGCTACCACCTCAGCGACAACAAAATCGCCAAAAGCTATAATATAAGCCGTAATGGCCAGGGGAATCGCCTTGAGAAAATACGTAAGCGGCGGGAAACCAGGAATACCAAAAACGGAATACCCTTTAATCACTTCACCCAATCTAAAACTGATCATCCCCATCTCTATTTGCGGAAATGTAATCTCCCCCACTATTGGGCCAATAATTGCGGCGATAATCATGCCAGGGAGCATACCGTATTTAGATAAATATTTCAAAAACCCCACTTTTTCTTTCACACAACTGAAACGATAGGAAAACAAAATAATATAACAGATCACACTCCCGATTAAGATCGTTGTTTCTTGACCGGCCATACGGCCATCTGGTTTAATAACGCTTACTACGGCCGCAATACCGGCTCCCAGTATAATACCCGCCCTCATGGAAACCGGTACAATAGATACCATTTTTTTAGCTAAACCTGTTACCCCCATAAAAGTAAAAACGATGGCCATAGATAACTGCAAAGCAATAATAGCATGAATTCGATCAATGCCTTGGGAAAATCCAGCCGTATAACCTAATACAAGAGGAATAGCAGGCGTAATCCAACCCGGAAATACCGGATCGCCAAAGGTAGGATGTAGAACATATAAAATCCCATTCAAAGCAACTATGGTTAGCGCCAAATCAAAAGAAACGCCTAACGTTTCCTGTAATATAGGTATTGCACCTAATGCCACGGCAACTAATATCATACCTTGCAAAGCTTCAGGCCATTCCCATCCATAATGCACAAATGGGATCCTAAGCTTAAATATTCCTACAGAAATATACGGATGTTCTTTACCACACTGTCTTAAACGCCTCATATCACTCATTCCCTTCTCAAAATAATTTCACAATTACAACATACGTCATTCTCATTAAGTCGTTTTCTTTTTCTCAATCAAATTTATCACTTCTTACACAAAACAAAAAACCTCTCCAATAAGAAGAGGTTTTAAAGTACACAAAAAACACGCCTCCCCTTATCTGTCAGAATAAATGTATTCTGCTGGAATTGGCACCGTGTCTCTACAAATGTGCAAAGATCGGTTGCCGGGCTTCATTGGGCCAGTCCCTCCGCCATCTCTCGATAAGAGATCAATTGATCATGATTAATATTTAATTGTTATTTCTAAATATGATACCTGTTCATCATGCATTTGTCAATAGTAATTTTTAACTTTAACCCCTCATCTTGACACAAGGAAATGAGTTTAGGATTAATTATTGCCCGTTATCATCCCCTACATTTTTAAGAGTCGGTCTTATTGCATCTTCTCCGTTAAAAATCCATGTGTCGGGAAAATCCCAATTAAGACTTGGCAATACTTCATCATCATTATAGCTCAATAGTGATGTTTTCTATTGTAGATTCTTTTAGGAAAATATGCCGAAATTTGCAGAAGCATTTTGGGAGGGAATAAAAATCATTTAATAACTGAAGACACAATTGATAAAACACCCATAACAGCTATTAGGTATAAAGTAAATCTTTTAAATATCTCATTGTTCACCTTATTACTAAAATACATTCCAAGCCATGCGCCTATAATAAGTCCCGGTAATAAAAACAACGTATATCTTAAGACCTCCTGTGTGATCAATCCTCCATAAATCAATATGGGTATGGTTAATAGGTCAATAATAGCAAAGTAGAACGCAAGATTTGCTCGAAAAATTTGCTTTTCAACATCTTCATTTTTCAAAAATAAAATGACCGGCGGGCCACTCATTGCTAAACTACCATTTAATATGCCACTTAATAATCCTGTTATGATGTTCGCTAGTTTTTGATTTTTAATATTTGCCTTACACCCATAATATAATGCCCCCGCAGCTAACAAGATAACAATTCCCACACCGGCTTTTAATATATCTTCCTCTATTACTAATAACAGATAAATCCCCAAAGGCGTACCTATTATCCCGGATATAATCAAATATACCATTTTCTGAATTTGTATATATTCTTTTATCTTATAAATAATGATGACATTAACCAGCAAACTATAGATAATAAGCAGTGGTGTTACAATTTTCAAAGGCAAAAACAGCGTTAATAAGGGTATTGCGATCATAGCAAATCCAAAACTGGTAAGCCCTTGAATACCACTGGCAAATAGTATAATTATCAAACACATCATAATTACTACCATATTACCTGTGCCTCTCTTTCTTCTTGCTTTTCTTGGCATAAAAAAGTATCTCTAATCTAGATTATCCTAGATTAGAGATACTGTCAATAACCCTGCCCCCTTGACATCCCGTTCGCATCTAACGTCTTAAACCAATATTTCGCATATAAAAAGTATTTTTGTCGTGTTTAATTTCGAAAATTTTTTCTTCTTTAAGTAAATCATTTATAACATTCCAAGTCGCATTTGCCTTAACTAAAAAGTCGTCAATCGCATCTTGGCGCATTGGATGTACCGCAGTAATACTGAGGATATCTTCTTTTACATTTCCCGTAAAAGCAAAGGCATTACCTTCGTAGCCGATCAGATATTCTACATTGCTAACTTTTTCACTGATGATCTGATAAGCTTGATTGATAAATGTTTCATCTGCCGCTTGTATACACGCTTCAGCTGGTGGTCTGATTGGAATAGATAAGTAGGATGTGTTGGGGTTGAGTTTTGCTAAAAAGTCAGCAATTTCCTTAATATATTCTTCTTCATCGTTAATACCTTTTACAAGCATCGTTTCTGTCATCAGTTGTCCTTTATAAACTTTCGCAAACGCCAGAATCCCTTCTAATATAGAATCCAGCTTTAAAGCACGATGAGGACGATCTATCTTACGCCATATTTCTTCTCTCAGGCTATCTACTTTCAGAGAAACCCAATCTGCTTTCAAAAGGTCGTTTCTGACATCTTCACGCCAGATAAGTGAACTATTATTAATCACGGCTATTTTAATACCAAGCGGTTTTAAACCGTCTATAATCGCACCTAAATTAATATCTAAAGTGGGTTCACCATCTGCAACGAAAGTCATGTAATCGATTTTCTCACCTACTTTTGCCGCTTTTTTTATTTTTTCTTCTACCTCCGCTACAAGCTCCGCTGGTTTATAAAATTCACGACGTTCAATTTGCACTTTTTTAGTGTGCCCCAGTTGACAATATGCACAGGAATAAGTACAAAATTTTGGTGGAATATTATTAATACCCAAACTTTGCCCTAACCGCCTTGAAGGAACTGGTCCAAAAACTTTCATCATTCCAAGCCTCCTTTATATATTTTAAAAAATTTTTTATAAATTGTCTTGTTATATACTTTTATTGTATCGATTCATTTTGCTTATACCGCATATATATTATATTATGTTTTATTTAATTATATTATATACCATTACATATAACAGTTCAATGTTTATTTTTAATATAATTAAAAAACAATTAGGCATATTGTATGAATACAATATGCCTAATTGTTTCCCAACCCCTAAAAAGTATATAATAAAATAAAAAACTATCAATACATAAATATAGTCCATACTTTCTTTATATTCCCTTTTTAAGTTCCTCCGCAAACTGAACAGCCCGCTCTAAATCATGATTATTCGGTCTATTCTTTTTGATACCACCTACTAATTTAAAAGGACCATAAGTATCCCAACCAGAGCAAATAAATTCACCTATAATTTCTGCACCTATATTATCAAGTAATCGTTTTAAGTGATTATGAAACGCTATTTTTTCAAAACCAGCCGTGGAAAAAACAAAAACCTTTTTCCCCTTTAAAACAGCAGCTTCCTTAACCAGTTGAATCAAACGATTATGATGTCTACCAAAAAAGATACCCGAACCCAAACCAATCACATCATATTCCAAAAGCAACGCATGATCAACATCTTTAGCTGCTAGGCAATCCGCACCTAAAACAGCTGCCATCCGCTCCGCTACTTTCTTAGTATTGTTATGATGTACTGAAACATAAACAATTAATTTCTTCATAGTCGTCTCCTTCCGTTTTTGTCTGGTAACAGACTTATTTATACTTGTAGTTTGCTTAGCAATTTCTCAAATTCATTAATATAATAATCGGTTATTCTCTCAGCTATTTCTTCTGCTATTTCTTCCTTATATACATGAGAAGTCAGATTTCTATCATTTAGCATAAGTAACCAGTTTTGCTCATTAAAAATAAGATTCTGAGCATATGCTGCTTTTATAACAGCTTTTGGAGAATTATTGTCTACAATACCGACCTCTTCCAAATATTGCTTTGTGGTCTTCCATGCAAGTTCATAAGTAAACTCAAATCTTTGAATAAGACCATCACGCACAACATCACTCGCATCATCTTTTTCAAGCTCTATTGCGGCTTCTTTTAATCTCTGTAATGCATTAGTAAAATTATTTAATTTTGTTTCTAACTTACTCATATATGATCACACCATCCCTCTTGATATTCTTCATCAAATCATTACTAGTATTTGAGTCAACAAATACAATATCAATTTTTTTGAGTGTGTTAATTTCCTCAACGTCGGCACAAAAAATAGCTTTATCCAAAACAGATAAATCCTCTGCAATGATTGCAAAATCATAATCGCTAGTAGGTAAATAATCTCCCCTTGCACGAGAGCCAAACAGTATAACCTTTTGAATATTATACTTCATAGCAATTTCTCTTATTTCATCTAAAACATTATCCCGCATAAGTTTTCCTCCAATCTAGCAGGGGGAACAAGATTGCTGATACCCGTTAACCCCTTAATTTGTCTGATTGACAAATTGTATTCCTCTTTTATTTTTTAAGTATACGTAACGCAATAAAAAACTTACATTACAGGTTTGCAGAAAAAGCGAAGGAAAGAGGAAAATTTATTTCTCTCTCTTAAATATGATTATTACTTCCTCACTATTATCTATATTTGTTTTTACAAATAGTCTATAACCTTCTAATGAAGTTACCATTGTAATTAACCCGATCGCTGCAACGATATAAAATTTTAAATCAGAATCACTATCTAATAATGCCCCTTTTGCGGTTACAAAATCCTCCTTAAGGGAAGAGGTATTAATTTTTCTAATTATTGATTGCGCTTTTCTTCCTTGAAGCACGACAGTAAAAGGTTTTTGCAAATCAATGTTCCTCTTGATATTTTTTTTAGCATTTTTCACATTGGCAGCGCTTAAATTTATTTTTTCCATCATATCCTTCCTCTCTATACTAAAAACAGCATCTTTTGTGGATAATTATACCACAAAAGATGCTGTTTT
The DNA here is from genome assembly GCA_030625885.1 of Clostridia bacterium. Lineage (GTDB taxonomy): Bacteria > Bacillota > DAOUPZ01 > DAOUPZ01 > DAOUPZ01 > DAOUPZ01. Next base: position 36,041 of record DAOUPZ010000010.1, on the reverse strand, counting down.
GCTTTTAAAACAATCACCCTGTTGATACCTGTTAGCCTCTCAATTTTGTTTCTTGCTTTTCTCGGCATAAAAAACACCCCTAATCTAGGTTATCCCAAATTAGGGGTGTTGTCAACAACCCCGTCCCTTTGACAGAGCGTCAAAGGCATTCGTGACTGGTCACTTGAAGATCAAGTATGGCTTAATCCTGAAAAACAAACTGAGGAAAAACCTGATCAACAAATACCGAAAAATATTAATCTGAAATTCTAGGTTTTTATGACAACTTTATTGACAAACACCGTCTATTAATGTATATAGATATATATTTTCCATATAATTTTCACATGGAGGATTTTTGCATATTAGTTCTCTTTGTTTATTATTGCATAAATATTCAATAATACTCTCCATCTCACATCGTAGAGATTCTTTTATATTATCATCACACTCCAAGTGTAAATTGCGAATAATAGATGTTTCTATTTCTTTCTGATTTTCTAACATAAATTCATGTTTAATTCTATTTGAATCTTTAGACGCTATTTTAATATATTTTTCTTTAAAATATTTTTCTATATATCTCAAGAATATTTCAACTTTTATTTCCATATGATTATTACTTATAAAGTAATTAATATCAATTTCTGGTAATAACGCTTGATCTGTTAATAATTTCTTTAAATTGGAAAGTTCTTTTACCCTATATTTTGCATATTGTTCATCTATTTTTATAACTTCCATTAATTTTAACAAATCATAATCCAATTTAAAGATAATTTTTTTACCATCATCTTCAATTGTTAGTTTTTTACATACTTCAACTAGATTAATCTTTCTATAATTAATGGAAGTAATTTTCTTGAAGGTATTACCACATTTACATCTATATATATCACTATTTTCCTGTTTCTCAACTGTTTTTTTACATTTATCACATATTAAAACATTACTATTTTCTCCTACTATAAAATATACTCTTGCCCATTCTTGTAAATCATCACATAATCGTAGCAGATATGCAATAGGATCTTCAACAAAAATAGGTCTTATATTTTTTTCTAAATTTCCTTGTATAGAATAATTTCTTGTATGAACAAATATTGCATAAGCAGCTAGTTCAATTGAACATCTATCCGAATTTGACAATCTGTGTATAGCACCGGTATGATAATAGTTTAAGAGCAAGCATATTGCTGACAACATTCCATGATCAAATCTTTCATATTTTAATTTCAATTCTTCATAATCAACCATTTTAAACAAGTAAGTATCTGATAATAATGCCGATAGTTCTATAAAATCCATCTGTCTTCTGTTATCCAAAACTCTAAGATATGGCATATATTTGTCCATTCTTGCTGAATATCTTTGGTGATATGCTAATGGATATCCTATATCATGAAAAAGAGCTGATAAAAACCAAGTTTTCATTATTACTTTTTGATAAAAAATTTTTCTATCATCAGAATTTAATTCTTTTGATTTATATATATTTATATATTGTGAGAATCCTGTTGAACCATATTTATGAACTGCATATTCAATATTTTTATATAATCCTATTTCCCATATTAGGTAATATCCTAAATAAGCATTTCTAATTTGATGTACAAAATGATCTCTATATACTTTCATCTCACTTTTTTCAAAATCTGCTTCTAAAAACATATTCCATTCAATATCATAAAAATGTTTACTAAATAATCTATCAGCTCCATCTACTTGAACAACATGCTGTAAAAATTCTAATACACCATCAAATAAACAAACCTGTTTTTCTACATTTGTATTTTCACCAAAAATCATGTGTAAGTTTTTTTGCATAGTTGCATAATTCAAATCTATATTTTGTGATAAAAATATGTTTTTGTTCATTTGTTCTATATCATTCGATAATTCATCACTAAATATCTTATTTGATTTATCGTACCACTCAGAAAAAAAATTTTGCATATTATTATCATCAATAATCCACAATATCATTACCTCCAAATGATAATATTTTTAATGTTTTAACTAGCTCTCGATCATCTATGTTCTCACAAAGTCTAGTACCATGTAATTGTTTGCCATTTCCAAAAAACATATTTAATGCTATATCACTATATTTTTTTACAACTATAGATTCAATATTAAAACTAATTATTGAAGGATTATGGTTGTCCCCACACTCCTCCATCTCTTTCTTACTTAATAATGAGAATTTATCAATCACATTACTAATAAACTCCTCTTTTTTGCCTTCATTATCAAAGTAATTCAAAGTATCATTTAGAACTATTTTAATATTTAGGTTATTATCAGTGGCAGTTATAATATTATATACAAAAGAAATTGTATTCATTACATGCGCTTTATCCAAAGTGGTTATAAATAAATTATATACATTTCTCACATGATTATACCTTAGCTTGATTTCTTTTTTTAAATAATCATATATATTTCGCGAAAATCCTTCGTAACCTGGAGCACAGTCAATAATAATATAGTCATAAATATTTTCTTTAACTATTTCAGCTAATAATTTTTTTGCCCTACCTTGAAACATATTTATATTAACTGTAGATGTATGTGAACGTGCATTATTAATAAACTTATTTTTTTCTTCAGGAGCATCATTCAATATAATACAATCAACACAAAATTTTTTACCTTCTATTATTAAGTAGTTTATGTATTGTTTAAAATCTTTATCGGTAGATTTCATATCATTTAAATACTTTATATCATCTTCAATATAATTTTCTCCATAAATTATGTGTTTAGCCCCCGTACCCAATATATCTAAATCAATATAACAAACTTTTGGCTCTTGTATTTCTGTAACATTCTCATCTTCTCCTTGCAATCTATCACTATCATATTTAACTTCTAACTCTGAAAGCAAAGAATATGCTAATGATAATGCAATAGTTGTCTTTCCAGCTCCACCTTTAATAGAATTTATACAAATTATATTACTTTTCTTTTCAGTTTCATTATTCATTTATTTCACCTCCATATTTTTAATCACGGCACCTATATTCTCATATAAATATTTCATGTTATTATAATTGTGGTTATATTTTGAAATTAATATTTGTAACATTGGTAAATTGCTAATACTAAAATTATTAACTTTGAGCATTTCTGAAAAATTATTTATTGCTTGTTCAGAAATAGCTTCTTCACCTAAAATTTTTAATATTCTATACACTGTATTTCTATTAATTGAAGATATTTTAGTAATATTTGATTTATCTTTATAATCTATATTTCCTATATAATTAATTTTAATATCATTATAAATATTTTCAAATGAATATATAAAAACTACATCTTCCTCTGTTTTAGCACTCCTTAACAATAGTTTAACAAAATTTTCTTTGTTATAATTATCTAAAAATAACTCAGGTTTAATAGATACTTTAATAAATGTATCAAACATTTTTTTACATTCTACTTCAATTTCAATCTTTTTACTGATTTCATCATCATACTCTTTAATAAAATAATAGGCTATATCAATTGCTTGTGGAAAATTTCCATATGACATACGTATAATTATATCTTCAAAATCTATGTCCATAAAAGAAAAACCCAGCTTACTATCAATTAAAAAACTATCTAACAAATTACTTGCATTAAACTCAATGTAATGATTGCTTTCTTTAAATGTATATTCATCTTTATTTTTAGTGCATTTACAAAATGTCAACACTTTTATTTTGTCATTTTTATTGACAGCCTCGTCAATTTCACTAAGATTTCGATTATCTAAAATTTGTTCATCTATTTTGCTATCACTTGAAAGAAGTATAACTTCTTTATCTTCATTCTTCAGATCACTTAAAGTCTTATTTATACAAGAAATCAAATTATTATTTAAGTTATATTTATCTAGTTCTCCATTCTGTAAGTTTTCATTTTCAATAGAGTTCTGTAATACATTTATAACATTAGGTATAATAGGCATACTGTCTTTTTTACCTTCTAAAACATAAGAAATACTATTAATTTCACTAGATATATCTCTATAGCTAACCACCCTCTCAATATAACTATCATTCTTTTTATTAAAACGTGTTTTTAAATACATTATACTGCTATCCAAAAATAGTGTTATATCATTTTCAATAATTAAATTCTCCACATATTTTTCTAGATTAATATTTAACTTCATCCTTTCTATAGTACATTCAATTTTTTTATTTAAGCTTTCTTTTTGTTCAAACAATGAAATAAGAACTTCTCTAACATCATTGGGTGATTTTGTAATAATTTTAAGCCTAAAACGTGTTAAGTTTGAATAATCTATCTTTTCTAATATTTTTAACAGGGTATTTTTTAATGATTTTAAATCTACTTCACCTATTAGACATAATTTAATTATATTTTTATAAGGATATTTCTTAATATATTTAATTATATATGGTGAAATAACATTAAAATTAATTGTAATAATACTATCTACATATTCTTCACATATATATTTAATGTAATAAGGAAATTTACTATTATCTTGAGATAATAAATAGGTTTTATTATCATAAACTATATATTCATTTAAAATTTTAGTATTTATTTGTTCTAATATCTCAACTCTATATGTATTCATTTTATTAATAATTGATAAACATTTTTCATATCTACTTCTCATATTATGCAAATGAAATATTAATAATGGACTATAGAATGGTACATATATTTCATTATTTTTTATTTTGATATCAATGTTAACAAGTTTATTAATTAAACCATTCATAGAAATATTTTTTATTGTAGCTTGTCTAAAATTATATAATTCTTTTATTAGTTCGAAAAAAGATGTTACATACTTTATGGAATTATTTAATAGACCATTGAGGTTAATTGGATTATTGTTTTGTTTTATAAAATAATCTCTAGCATTAAGATACCTTTCCAACTTATTTTTTAAAATTATTTTATCTTTATTATGTATATTTAAATTATCACATAATTCTACAATATCTTCTCTATAATCTTTATCTGCAAAGTTATTTTGAAACTGACTCCACTTCACTTTAGCATCTTCCAAATTTACGAATATATCTTCATTATTACTTTGTTCATTTGAGTAATACGGTATATCAACCTTATAATGATAATCTTCTTCAGCATCATTCTCAAAATCTATATCATTAAAACTTGTAACTCTTTTAATTTCATCAACACTTACTGTGACATCATTGTCTAAATCTGCTAATGCACCTAATGCTAGACTATATATATTAGTGTAACTATAAGAATCCTCTTCTTCATGAGTTTTCCTTTTCTTCTTTTTTCCACTTCCTTTAAGAATATTTTCAATAATTTCATAATAAATTTCTCTGTATGCTTGGCTATATTTTCGCTCATAAAACATCTCTCTTAGTATTGTTTTTTGCTTTCGTATATTGCCGAATCTTCCTCGTATGGCTTTGTCAATATCTTTGCTCTTTTGTATTTTTTCGATATCTTTTGGTGATGTTATCTTCTTATGAATTTGAATAGGATCAGAATTATGATATATAGTCTGTAATTTGCTTTTTCGTAACACCGTATTACATGAAGATGCCCAGATATTAAACATATACAAATCTGTATTCAATGCTAAAATTAAATCATCATATATTACACTATCTTTATTTACTTTCTCTAAATACTCTATTAAATTATATATTTCAGGCTGTATTATATCTGTTAAATCCTTTAAAAATTTTTCAATCGCATTATACTTATCATTTTCATTCCAATAAATTTCACACTCTTCTTGAATAATACCCCATAAATCCATAAATGGAATTTTTTTAATGTCAACTTGGGCAAAATCCTTAAGTGAATCTATATTACTTATACTTCCATTTGTAAAAATAATTATTTTCTTAATATCCTTATCATTTCTTATTCTCACAATTTCATTAAACGAAAAATTGGTTTTTTCTTCAAAAATAGGCATGATATGATATTCTTTCTCTATACTTTGAAGTATTGATAAATTGTCTTTTATATACTTTATCACCCTATTATTGCAGCCTGATATACAACAAAAAAGAGTATCTCCTAGATACCTTCCCTTTATATATTTCAATAAAATATTATATATCTTTTCATCTATAGTTGTTATATTAACCATGACACACCTCCTATACTTCCGCTATCATACACAATATAGCTGTTATCAGAAAGCTTTTCTATTGCACTTATACTTTCCAATGTAGCAATAAAAGCTTTTACATTTTGAGAAAATTCTTCATTTGAAGGTTCTTTAATAGAACTTTCAGATAAATAATTCATTAACCTATCTGAAAAAGCTATATATATACCATATCTATCTTCTAACCACGATAAAAACATATCAAGTGTAGCATATTCTTTTTGTTCACAACCAAGAAAAAGCTTTAAAAGTAATTCTGTTAATTCACTAGACATAGCATAGTACTTGTGCCTAGCAGTAGTTATAGGATAGACCATCCGTGCTTCTTTACCTTGTCCACTAAACATAGTTGATATCATTCGTACAGATGACGATCTCTTTTTACTTGATTCAACAAGTGCCCTCGCAATATCTTTTCTTCGAATACTCTTAAACTCCTCATGCACTTCTAAATATTCTATTATGATACTATCTATAGAATCATCATTCTTTTGTGATTTATTATCAAATAATTGTTCTTTTAATTTAGGCCATATGTTTTTTTCTTTATACATAATTTCTATTTTATTTTCACTATTCCGCCTTATTTTAAGCATTTTATTATTATCACTGTAATATCCAATTTTATCCTCGTAGAATTTTTCACTTACTTTAAATATTCTTTCTCTAATATTCGAAAAATTTCCCAAAGTTGCTGAATGAAATCCACCATTCTCAGTTGTAAAATCTGGAGATCCTTTAACCAAAATAAAAACATCATCATCATCATACGCTCTATATATCACGTATAATGTAACATAAAAATTTAATAGCAATGTAAATAAATGTATTTTTCTATAAATATCTAACTTAGAAAACACTTGATGTGTTAAAAGCAAATCAAAATCTTCTCTTAAATTATATGCTAATTTCTTTCTATACTTAAATGTAATATCGCTATTATCTTCTTGATTTTTAGTATCCGAAGATTTTTTTCCAATTACATCATCTAAGATTTTAACGATATTAGTATATATATCATTATCATCTAAACAGTCAAACAAAAATTTTTCAATCTTTTTCTTATCTTGATCTTTATATTCTGATTTATCTTCTTCATAATTTGCATATAATAATCTAAATAAAACATTTTTAAGCCTATCCCTTGTTAAAGTATCAAAATATAACATATTTTTAGTAAGTGGTAGAAGATATTTTTTATCATTTTTATTAATATATGAATAAAAAAAACCATAACTTTCTATCCATTTAGCAAATGATTTATATAACATGTTTTTCATTTTTTCATCTGTTTCTTTACATACTAAATTTTCCAAATCTTTAACTTTTTCAATATCAACTAATTCTTCAAGTCTCCGTAACTTTATAGTTGTACCAAAATAATTATTTAAAAAATCGACAAGTACCCTTATACCAGGCTTAATTGGTCTATTAACACCAAAATATCTAGCATAATTATTATTTTTTTTACGCAAAATCAATCACCTACCTGTACTTGAAATTAAAATTCTATTTTTTTTATTTCTATTCATGCCTAAACCTGAAGGTTTTACAAATGCCATATTGAAGTCTATTATATCCTTAGTCCTAGCACCAGTCCATGTTACAGTAACACTAGGATTTGAATTAATATTATCAAATATCGCTTTAGTAAATGACTGTATATGGACATTATCTGATAATTTTACATTTTTATCTGTAAAAATATTTTCTTGTGCTAACATTATTTGGTTAAATAAACTATAATCTATTTTAATAATAGGTAAATTTTCAAATGTTTCGCTTTCATAATACACAAAACAATAAAAGCTATTTAAATCTTCCAAACAACTCTCTTCATAACTATTACATTCTCCATTCGTAAAGTAAAATTGTGGAGTACAAAATATCAATCTTAATTGCTCTCCAGAAGAATACTCTAATCTAACATCTTTAGATGTAATAGGTGGTGAATCAAATAATACTAACTGTGCATTACTACGATTCGGATTAGAAATTTTATTTAAACCCAATTCAAACTTTCTTAAAACATCATAGTCATCATCCATACTATCAATATATCCTATTTCTTTTATTTTTCTAAGTAATTCTTTATATTGAGATAAATACTCTACTGGAAGCAAACTATATAATGAATTATAATTTCGTAATTTTTCAGGATTAGTAAAATAATAATGTCTTTTTAGCATCTTTAACTCTTTCAACTTATTATAATCTAAACTATCAACCCCTAATTCCTCCTCATTATAATTACCGTTAAATTCATTATAGTCAAAATCATTTATATCTGTTTTCGCTATATCTATTTCCGAAAGTTCTGATAGTATGATATTGGTATAATCATTATATGAGAATATATTATTATAAAAATAAATTTCTTTAAGATCTGTATTTTGCCTTATTAACTGATTGCAATCCATCCCTTTTGTTACAAAATAAGATAATAATGATAGCAAATCTCTAAAAGTAACATGTATCCCTATCAAAAAAAGAGTATCAAATATAATACGTATACGCTCAATCGTTTTTGAATTGTTCATTTTCTCTAAATTATATAAAAACGGACAATTATTACACAATTTACAATCACTGCATTTTTCAAAATCATAATAATTAAGAAACTCTTTAACAACTTTTGAAAACATAGCAGATGATTCAGCCACATTCCTATTCTTAAAATTTAATACCAAACAATTTTCTCTATTTTTTAGTTTACCTAACAATCCATATTTAAACTGTACTACTGCATTTATAAATATCCCGCTATTTCCAGCCACAATATATTTTCTTTTTTTGTATTCAATCGCATTATAAATATTTTCTATACATTCTCTTTGTTTTAATTGATCAAATTCTGAAAAATCATTAATATAAATCCATGAATTATCTAATTCCTTCTTTAAATTAAATAAAATTCTACTCTTCCCATCTCCTGCATCTCCTGTAAGCAATACAAGATGAACATTATCAATATTTTGTAATATATATTTTTCTACACCTAAATCAATATTGAAAACATTAGTATTATCTAATCTTTCATCATACATGAACTCATGTCCTGGATACTCTGAACAGTATTTTAGTAACCAATTTATTTTGTCTTTAATACATTTACTCAATTTTATCACTTCCAAACTATAATTATTTTTTAGCTTATAATATTTTTAACCATCATATTGTATAGATTTGTTGTACCTTTTTGAGTTTCGAAAACATATGCTGAAACATCTACGCCCTTACCCCGTAACAAGTTCACTAAATTTGCAACACATCCCATATGCTCCTTTCTAACCCAACTGTAATTATAAATACTATAGGACTCTTTTCCATAGTGTATCCCCCTTTTGTAATAAAATTTTATTACAAAAAGAAATTGTGCAAACTCTCATCAATTTATTCTTGTGATAATCTAATATACCTTTTTGTTACCTCTTGTGAACTGTGATTGAAAATTTGCATTAATTTTGCAAGATCTTTTGTTTGCTAATAATAAAAGTAAATAATTTTCTAAACGAGTGCATACCAAAATTCTCTATTTCTAATTCTTTTGCTGCTTTTTTAATATACCTATAGGCTTGTACCCTTGTTTATATGCATTTTTATTCCATCACGATTTCTTTGTCTGCTTGGGAATAAGTAATCTTTATCTTTCTTTACATCAATGTAACTGTTAATTTCCTGTCTTAACTGTGCATTAATAGGAAAAAATTTTGTGTTGTTCTTTTTTTCTTCTCTAATAGCAATATGCGTTTTATTTTTTACATCCGGCACCTTTACGGAAATAATTTCTCCAATACCCATTCCTGTGTAAGTGCCATAATGCAAACCATATAATACTTATAATTCATTCTCTGTATTCCTCTTTTAAATTCAATAATATTATCCATATATTTTATGAGCTGAACTAATTCTTTAGAAAACACCCCTTCCGGAAAATTTTGCTAATCTAATTATATCACTCTTACCGTAATATGGCAGCATAATACGGTATACTTATAAAATATGAAATTAAAAATTCTTAATGTATCCGCAAAAAATCTCTTTCGCTTTCCCCCACTCCCTCCAAATCCCTCAAGCCCTTATTCCATCTATCTTTTCATCCATTTTTGTTTTTATCATTAATTTTTCCAGTCAAAAAAAGTCTTTCGTTTTTCAGCCCTTTTTCCCTCCACTTTTTATCCATTTTATCTTCAATTCGTTAAAAAAAGTCGTTCGCTTTTGAGTGCCATGGAGCAGGAATTAAGGCTCAAGATTGGTTCCATTTTTGTTTTTATCTTTTCACCTTATCTCTTAAATTTCTCCCCTTATCCCTCAATATGTAGAGGCTGTACGCCTTTGAAATCAATGTTTCAAGAGGGTTCTATCCATTTATGTTTTCTACTTTTCTTTCTATTTTATTTCCATTTTTTCTCCCCGATATCGTGAAAATAAAAAAGACACATAACTCGATTTTTAATCTGAATTACGTGTCCTTAACGAACAACTTTATTTTACTCCGAAGAGTTTTTTTTACAGCGAAAGTGATTTTTTTGCTAATACACCTATTTAATTATCTGAATAATAAATATCATCATAATATTCAACTAGAACAAATTAATTTAATTTCTTTTTCTCTTAAAAATAAAAATCACCTCTTATGAAAATTTTACCACAAGAGGTGATTTCAATTCAACTTTATTTCAAACAATTCATCTTTTTTACAAACAGTTCAACTTTATTAAACAAGAACAATTTTCCCTCTAGTTTTAAGCTTATTTACTCCACCGTCACACTCTTAGCCAAATTCCGCGGTTTATCTACATCGCATCCTCGTTCGATCGCCATATAGTATGCCAGCATTTGCAAAGGAATAACAGACAGTACCGGCGTAAAATATTTTTCCGTCAGTGGAATAGTCAGCACATGGTTCACTGATTTTTGGATTTGTGTATCCGTATCAAATGCGACGGCAATAACATCCGCCCCACGGGCTGTCACTTCTTTGATGTTGCTGATCGTCTTATCATAAACGTCCTGCTGAGTAGCCAGCGTAATGACCGGAATACCTTCAGTAATCAAGGCCAGCGTGCCGTGTTTCAATTCCCCGGCCGCATACGCTTCGGCATGAATATAAGAAATTTCTTTAAGCTTTAAAGCCCCTTCCATCGCAACTGCGGCATCTAGGCTGCGCCCTAAGAAGAACGCGTTTTCGGATTTCGCATAGGCTTTCACTAATTGTAAGATATCTTCATCCTGCTTCAATGCAGCTTCTGCTTGCTCCGGTAATTGATTCAATGCTTCCAGATATCCTTTAATTTCTTGCTTTGATAACGTTTCACGTACTTGCGCAAAATACAAGCTTAAAAGATACATGGCAATCAATTGGGTGGTATAGGCCTTAGTGGAAGCAACTGCTATTTCCGGTCCCGCCCAGGTATAAATCACATCATCCGCTTCCCGGGCAACGGAACTGCCTACGACATTGGTTACGGCAACAACACGCGCCCCTTTCTGTTTGGCTTCCCGCATCGCTGCCAGCGTATCTGCTGTTTCCCCGGATTGGCTCACCACTATAATGAGTGTTTCATTATCAATGATGGGATTACGATAGCGGAACTCAGAGGCGATATCTACTTCTACGGGAACACGTACTAAATCTTCAATCATATACTTACCCATCAGACCTGCATGATAAGCTGTACCACATGCCGTAATAAAGACTTTTTTAATGTTTTTTATTTGCTCTACCGGCAATTTAACTTCATCCAAAACAACTTGCCCATTATCTAGATCCAAACGACCGCTTAAAGTATCTTTAATCGCTTTAGGCTGCTCATGAATTTCCTTGAGCATAAAGTGTTCATAGCCGCCTTTTTCGGCAGCTGCAGCATCCCATTTCACTTCAAATACTTCTTTGTTCTCTATTTGCTCACCATCAAGTGTTTTAATTTCTACATGATCTTTTGTTACGATCGCCATTTCATAATCATTAAGTATATACGCTTTCTTGGTGTATTTTAAAATAGCCGGAATATCAGATGCAATAAAATTCTCACCTTGACCTATCCCAATAACCAATGGGCTGTCTTTACGTACTGCAATCAACCGATTAGGCTCTTCACGATCCAAAACCCCTAAAGCAAATGAACCGTCAACCCGTTTCAGTGCCTTCTTGACTGTTGATTCTAAGTCACCGTCATCATATTGTTCTATAAGATGTGCCAGTATCTCAGTATCTGTTTCAGATTTAAACTCATGACCCAAATGCTGCAGCTCTTCTCGTAATGCTAAGTAATTTTCAATAATTCCGTTATGTACAATGACAAATTTACCAGTACAATCCATATGAGGATGCGCATTTGCCGTTGAAGGCGCACCATGCGTTGCCCAACGCGTATGGCCGATACCAACATACGTATCCAAATCTTTACCTTCTAACGTTTCCTTCAATGCTTCTAATTTTCCCACGGTTTTCTCAACCCGAATTTTTCCATCTTGTAAAATAGCAACCCCGGCAGAATCATAACCACGATATTCCAATCGTTGTAATCCTTCTAATAATACCGGTACTGCTTTTTGATGTCCAATATATCCAACAATACCACACATATATTTTTCCTCCCAATATTCAATTTCTAGAGATATATTTTTAATAAGATAATGTAATTGACTAGTAGAAATTAAACTCTTAGGAGTTAGTAGTTAGCGAAAACAAAATATCTTTCAATTTTTTCCTAACTGCTAACTCCTGTTCGCTAACTGCTATCTTTTATCACTGAATCCCCTTTGTCCCTGAAGTTACCCTCTGGTTTTGTTGGGATTCTGACGGTGGTGAAACACCGAGAGGCATCCGCCGAAACTTCGATGAACCTCTTCCTCGTCAACTTGAGCTATTTCTCAAGTCCAGGCGCTTATTTTTATAATAAGTTAATTTTATTATTACTTATTTATTTTCTTCTTACTCGATATTCATCGCCTCCCCACAAAGCAGGCAGGTAGCACGATCCTTTCAGTCGCTTGTAGCGGTGGCAGGTAGGCTTATTCATGTTACACATTCCCATCTTCATTCCTACAACACTTGGTCATGGTACCCTACCTGCTACCTGCTGTTCGCTACCTACTTTTATTACCCTAACTCTTTCTTAATCACTTTTACAATATCTTCTGCCATTGTATGCAATTGTCCTTCGTCTTGACCCTCAACCATAACCCGGATTAAGGGTTCTGTCCCTGAAGGTCTTACTAAAACACGTCCTGTCTTTCCTAATTGTTGCTCTACTGCATCTATGGCTTTTTGGATCGCTTCATTTCGATCCCATCCATCTTTTTGTTTTACCTGGGCATTAATCAATACCTGGGGTAATCGCTTCATAATCTGAGCTAATTCCGAAAGGGGTTTTCCTGTTTCTTTCATCACCTGCAACAATTGAAGTGCCGTAATGACGCCATCACCTGTCGTATTATGATTGAGGAAAATAATGTGACCTGATTGTTCCCCACCTAAAATAATATCTCTTTTCAACATCTCTTCCAAAACATAACGATCGCCAACTTTTGTTTTAAAAATTTCACCCTTAATTTGAGTATCGAAAGCAATATCTAATCCCAAATTACTCATTACCGTTGCGACAATCGCTCGATTTGGCAGCTCATCTTTTTGCGCTAAATGATGCGCACAAATTGCCATAATAAAATCCCCATCTAAAATATTCCCTTTTTCATCTACGATGATAACCCGATCCGCATCACCATCATGCGCAATCCCGATATCTGCATGATGCTGGATTACGGCCTGTTGTAATCCTTCAGGATGCGTAGAGCCGCACTGAACATTGATGTTTACCCCATCCGGTTCATGGTTCATCGGAATAACACATGCACCCAACCCTTTCAGAACTCGCGGCGCAATATCATAAGCAGCACCATTTGCACAGTCCAGAACAACTTTGAGCCCTGACAAAGGCGTTTGAATACTCTTCATTGCAAACTCAACGTAGGTATCCACGGCATTTTCCATATGAATCACACGGCCCACTTGCTCGCTGATAGGCTGAGGCAACGAATCAAGCCCCTCAAAAATACATTGTTCAATCTCAATTTCTTTCTCATCAGGCAACTTAAAACCCTTTTGAGAAAAAAATTTAATACCATTATCTATTACCGGATTATGGGAAGCAGAAATCATAACCCCTGCACCACATTGTAAAGTACGCGTTAAGAAAGCTAATGCAGGGGTAGATACAATCCCTACCGTCAAAACATCTACTCCTACAGAACAAATACCTGCCGTCATTGCCGCTTCCAATAAATCTCCTGATATTCGGGTATCCTTACCAATAATAATTTTAGGTTTGCTCATTCCCTGCGTTAAGCAATAAGCCCCTGCACGACCCATGTCAAAAGCCAATTGAGGTGTTAACGCCTGATTGGCAATTCCTCTTACTCCATCTGTTCCAAACAGCTTTTTCATATTATTTCTCCCTTTCTCCAATACTAAAGAATAGTCAAAAAACACTTTAAAAATATCAAAAAAAATTTTCTTATTCCTAAATTAGTTATATTCTATTCACTTTGTTCATTGGTTTCCTCTTTTAATGGTATTCCCAATTCTTGCTCATTTTGGGCATCGGTTCCTTGCGGAACCTGTTGCTCACCATCTTCAGAAATATTTTCTTCCGGTTCCAAAGGTTCAAGTTTATGAATAGGTACATATACCTGTACTTTATGCGGAATAACCTCCACATCCTCCACAATATTTCCATGACTATCGATTGGATCTATTGAAAAGGTAGACGTGATATCTTGTTGCGCACTTGTAACATTAACATGAACCAAACCTTTTTTGACAAGGTTCAGTTTTTTAGTTCTTCCTTTTACCGAAATGACTTTACTTTCCATATTCACTTCACCCAGAATATACCCTTCCATCGCCTCACCGTCGATCATAATATCTAACGGAAATTCACGTTCTAAAATTGTATCAATGACGATATTGACAGAACGAGGTTCATAATCTACCAATTCCATTCCGGTAGGTACAGTTACTTTTACAAGTGCTGTATTCGTTCCCAGCCGTGCTGTCTTTAAATCCATCGTTGCTTCCACTTGTTCACGCTGTTCAACCGAATTAATACTTTCCCGTAATCCTCTAATCTTAATTTTAATATTAGGTAATTTAGTTTCCAAAATATATGTATCTTTTAAGTTCTGATCTTGAGGTGTTACATAAATCATACGCTCTATAGGTGGATTCTGAACATTCAAAACATAGATCCATAAAATCACAGAAATAAAAAGGGACAGAACTTTTACAGCTGTATTATTCTTAAGCCAATCATTCATTGGACATCATCCGTCCTTTCTATCAGGGTTAATGATTTTTCCAATTGTGGGTTCAATAAAATTCCCAACGTCTTACGCAGCGTATTCTTATCCAAGTTACGCTTCAAACGACCATTTACAGAAAGAGAAATGACGCCGGTTTCTTCCGATACAATAACGGCGACACTATCTGTTTGCTCTGTCACCCCAATTCCAGCCCGGTGACGTGTTCCCAGTTCCTTGGAAATCGAAAAACTTTCCGACAAAGGCAAATAGCACCCTGCTGCCATTATTTTTTGTCCACGAATAATAACGGCCCCATCATGAAGCGGTGTATTAGGAATGAAAATATTACCAATTAATTCTTTGCTGATTCTACCATTAATTTCTATCCCTGTTTCAATATATTCGTTTAGACCCGTCTCCCGTTCAATAACCACCAAAACACCAATTTTTTTATTCGCAAGCTGCTCCATGGCTATACAAAATTCGTTTAAAAATCGTTCATATTCTGCTTTTACTTTAAAAGGAATCATTTTACCAAAAAATTTACCCCGTCCTAATTGCTCCAAGGCACGTCTCAGTTCCGGCTGAAAAACAATAGGTAATGCTACCATGATAATCGTCATAGAACTCCGCAAAAGCCAATCCATGGTATGCAAACCTAAAAAACTGGTCAATGTTGAGGCTAGAAACAGAATAACCAGACCTTTAATGAGTTGAACCGCTTTAGTCTGCCGGATTAAGATAATTAACTTATATAAAACAAAGGCAACTATTAAAACATCTACCAGATCCCACAATCGAATCTGAGGAAAATTAACCCCCAACATGTTACTTCCTCCATTCATAGATTTTCATTTAGTCTTATACATTTGCATTATTGTAACAAATACAAAGGATATTATCCACCATTATATAAAATTATAACATATTTTCTAGTAGAGAATGAATAGTTTTCTTACCTTCAATGGAAGTTTCTTTCTCTTCCATTGAACATTTAACAAGCTTAACTGGAAACATTTCATTTCTTGACACAAGAGGTATTAGAGCAGTTTTAGGGTTATGAAAAAAACCAAAGGATGTGAAAGGTAAAAGTAGAAGGCATAATCCTTCTACTTTTACAATAAGCTGATATATTCTAAATCAAGATTGAACCGTTATTTATTGGTCACACATACCTTCCTCTGCGCCTTTAAGAACTTCAACCAATTCTTCTATACTTACCTTACCCATCATTGCAGTATAATTTTCAATAATATCACTTGCAAAACGAGTATAATGCTCAATTCTATTATCTAAATTCAAATCAATTTTGTTCTTTCTACAATACTCAAAAACCTCTTCAATTTTTTTCATAAACATGCTCCCCCTTATTTGCTTATTGTATAGGATTATACCATATTTTTTATAGAGTATAAATGCTTTTAATGGAGAGAGCAAACAAAAAAGAACCTACAGTTTCCTTTGTAGGCTCATATTCAAAAAGTTTATTATCCCTTTCTATCGGGATATTTAATAATGGCTTCATCCCTGGCAATCGGTTCATCTAACAAAATATGCTCGGCAATTGTTTCCCCTGCTTGACCTTCAATGAGGATCTGTACGTAATCTATACCTGGAAAATCTGTTAGGGTATTCACAATAGAATAAATCGTATGTGTTTCACCGGTACTTCCTCCCCAGTGTTTTGATTGCAATTCACGGGAAAAATCAACATACGCTATATTCCCCTTGATAAAAACATCTAATACTTTTGTTCCCTCAGGAATGGTTTTCGTAAGGCCGCTTCCGGGGGTTGGCCCAACAATCAATTCATTCATAGCTGCTTTCCAAATATTATCCCGTTGTGGAATCTGGCGTTTCTGAGGGATCAGATACATCGCCTCTGCATCAGAAAAATATAAAGTAATGCCTTGCGTAAATATTTCCTTATCTAACGATGAGGATTCATGCTTTATCCCATCTACTGCCCCTCTTACTTTTGGGTAAGCTACGCCAATCCCAACGCTAAGCATAATCACTAAAAAAATCAGAATAGCTTTGCGATCAATAACTAAAGAAAAAGATCCTTTCCGTTTCATCGAAAGCACCTCCTATATCTCATCTTCTACCCCTGTTGGTTGGTGCAATGAGATTTTTATACCGCCAATTAGTCCGGCAATTAGGTTGTATATTGCCGCACAAATTCCCCATACAACTGCAGATAATATCCCCCAAACGACACCGATCCCTACACAGGTACCAAAAGACATACGAGAAATACCAAATCCACCCACAAGACCTGCTCCAAGACCAAATAACAAACCTAAGATCATCCCAATAACAAGCATAAATTTAAAAATAGAAACCACATTAATATTTTTTAGTTCCATTTTACGTTCCAACCATTCCGCCTCCCTATCCGCTTTTTCTCTATATCAATATTTTATATGAGATAGATAGGGAAAATATGACTAACTTAGAGTAAAGTTGAAAGAGAAAAAAATTCTGTGCCGCAAATCGCAATCCTCGCTTTACACTGCAAGCATTTACCTTCTACTAAACCATCATTCTCCACATGATAGCCACTGCGGTCTATTAAAAGTTTTCCACAATAAGGGCAATACGTATTGCTGGTATGAGGATCAAAAATATTACCTAAATAAACATAATTTAATTTCTTTTTAGCAATTTTATACGCATCTTTCAAAACACGAATAGGCGTAGCAGGGCACTCCATTTTATACTGAGGGACATAACGGGAAAAATGCAATGGCGTATCTTTTCCTAAACCAGCTGCCCACTCTACCAAGCGCTGTACTTCGGCTTCACTGTCATTCAATTCCGTAACCAGTAAAGTTGTTAACTCCAGGTGACATTTTTCCCTAGCCATAATCTCTGCCGACTTCAGCACAGAATCCAATTTACCACTGCATATCTTCTCATAATATGCTTCTGTAAATGCTTTTACATCCAAGTTTACCGCATCAATGTAAGGCAAGAGCGATTTCAACGGTTCAGGATTCAAATAACCATTGGTAACATAAACATTCTTCAACCCTTCCTTATGGGCAATCTGCGCTGTATCCAGTACAAACTCATACCACATACCGGGTTCAGAATAAGTATAAGCAATACCAATACAATTTCGTTCTTTTAAAGCCATCCTAACGATTTGTTCAGGGGAATAGAACTGAGTTTGAACGTCCGTTTGCTGCGCAATCTGCCAGTTTTGACAAAAATCACAGGTAAAGTTACATCCTACTGTCCCAATGGAAAAAACCCCACTCCCCGGGTAAAAATGATAAAGCGGCTTTTTTTCAATCGGGTCCATCGCCATGCTAGAGCACAACCCATAATTCAAAGTATAAAGCTTTCCGCCAATATTCTTCCTAACTCGACATCTCCCAATTTCATCCATCTTGAGATAGCAAAAATGAGGACAAAGCGTACATTGAACATTATTATCTCGTTTCGTCTCATAATACATAGCTTCATGTAAGCCGCTTAAATCACCCATGTTTTTCATCTCCTTAATTGTTCTCGCTTCTCGATAATAAGAGCAGGTAGCACGTTCCCTTCGGTCACTTTTAGCAGGTAGTAGGTAGGCTTTAATTTGATATTTCTACTTTCCCCTTTCATGCAATAACGGGGACACACCGCTCGTACCTTACGGAATGTCCCCATTTTTGCATTAGGGTTTTTATCATTCCTCGTCCCTCTCCCACTTGTCTTTTATCTTTTCCTTTTAGCTGATAACTAATAGCTGTTCTTTTATCTTTTCCTACCTGCTGTTCGCTACCTGCCCGTTTACACCTTATATCGCACGACCTTAAACCGCATCAACTTAACAACTTCATCCGTACCAATGCCTGCTTTTTGTTTTGCAATAGATACCTGTTCTTCTACAGTATCAACTCCTTCCAGCATGGGAAGCAGTAAACCACGCCGCGATCCATTTTGAACAATCACCCCGTATTGCTGCGGGTCTAAATCACCCTCACTGTCTACTGATTCCGGAGGTGATAAAATATCAACAGAATAAACAAGTTTCTCCAATTCATCTACAGATATGGGATAAAAACGTGGGTCTTCTGTACCCGCTGCTATCGCATTATAGATGATTTCCTGTGCAATATTGTCACGAGTGGGCATAAAAGTCCCGATACATCCCCGCAATTGTCCCATTTCCTTAAGAGAAACAAAAACACCCGCTTCCCCTTGCATTTCCGAGGGTAATTTTTCAGGTGCGGATATGATATGCCTTTCTTTTACATATATCTCCAAACTTTCTTTTGCCAGTTGAACCGGTGTCATCATCAATCCCCCACCTCCACTTTTGCTACCATATACCCAACTCCAAAAGGACCTTCATAAGATAGTATACTGGACTTCGTTATCATATCAGCAAAAACACCTAAAAGCATAATAATAGGGCGTAACCCACATTCCCCTGCCTTCTGAATTAAAAGATGATTCATATTAACAATCTCATCCGGGTACCATTTTGCAATAGCCTCTACTATTTGGGCATCAAAAACTTTCCCTTGTGGATCAAAACCTGCCGGTGCCTCCGGTGTTAAGCGGTGAGATAAATCCCCGCTGGCAATAAACGCTACCCGCTTTTCAGAAGCCGCAAAAATTTCCTGCAATACTTTACCAAAAGCATACAAATCTTCCCGAGGCAAAAGTCCTAAACTCAATAGTACCATTGGAGTTGGTTTCTTATACATCAGATAATACAATGGTACTATCGCACCATGATCTAAAGTTGATCCCAACGAACGCTTTAATTCGAGCATTGTATATCCCTTTTCACGAGCAGCTGCCAAAATGACTTTCGTTAATTCCAGATCATTGTGTAAATTCAAGCTAATCTCCGGCACACCGAACGATGCCAAATTACCACTTAGCTCTAATTGTGTAAAAATCCCCACCCCTTCCCGCAGTGCAGGCGCATGAGGACTGACCATTACCACAACATCGGGCTGCACATCCTGCAAATCTGCTGCTAATTGTTTCATAGCATCTACCGTTTTTTCTACTTCCTGCAAATGACTCCCCCCCACCTCCGGTATAATAATCGGCGGATGAGGCGTAATCCCTCCAAAAACAACCGGCATATTCTACTCCTCCCTTCGTCATTGATGTCTATAGCCTTAATATACCACCCTATGTATTATTTTCCCTATTTATCATTAATTTATAATTTTTAATCTTTTTCTCCCCTTCTTGTTCTTCAATATTCGCTCCTCATTCAACGTCTTTTTATCTTTCGCCTTAAACTTTCAGCCTTCAGCCTCTAGCATCTCTTAATATTTTTCTTCCCTCTTCATTCCTCGTCTCTTAGTCCTTCCCCACTTACTACTTACCACTTACTACTTACCACTAACCACTTACCATTTTTTAATCTTCCCTTTCCCTTACCCTTCTCTTTCATGATTATCAATTGTGAATTGTGAATTGTCAATTGTCAATTTTTTGCCCCTTTCCCCTTATTTTAGCCACAAGCAACAAGAAGAGCGGTACAACAATCGCATAAGCAAAGAATATTTCCGTTAACTTCTTTGTTAATTTTATACCGACAACGATATTTTCTCTAAGCAATACCATAATAAAAATAAAAGGTATTATTATCACTACCCAAAACTTCATTTCACGAAATTTAAAAAGTTCTGTTAAGGCAATAATACTAGCCTCTATCCCAATTGCAAAAGTCGTAAAAGCAGCTAGTACCCAAATCCCAATAAATGGCATTTCTATTCGTTCCAATATTTTGATAGGCATGTCTATACTGCGGAAAAGTGCTACAGTAGGCCATGTAAGATAACTCATCTCTCCCGCACCAAAGTAAGCAATACAAACTATGGTTAAGACAGTATACAAAGTAATAACAAAGGCAACAACGAGTAGGTTTTTTTTAAAAATTCTTTTTTTGTGATTTTTGTGATTAACGTAGGGAAAAAATATTCCAATCAGTTCAAAACCTAAAAAAGGCAAACTGGCACCTCGTATGGCTTTTATAAAGCTTTTAAATTCTATAAATTGCCCTATAGGTTGAATTTGAGTATAATCCCCCCAAAAAGCTGCCGTAATAATCAGGCTAAAAATAATACCAGTAGTAATAACAAATATAATACTAACTGATCGTGTTAAGGGTTCTATCCCACTACGAAGAAAAGGAATAAATAAAATGATCACCCCAAATGCCAATAATGCATCTGGTGTTCGTTTTAAAAGATATACGCGAGAGAATTCAATCGTTGCCCAAACCTCATATGAAGCAACGATCAACCAGTTTCCTACCAATATTAGAACCAATATCCCCCCAAAAAGAGGGCCAACTAATTCCCTACTGTAACTAATAAAGGTTTTTTCAGGAAACATTTGTCCTAAATATGTGTATAAATAGATCCCTAAAGCTGCAATTCCCCCAGCAGCAATAATGGCCAACCACCCGTTATGTCCCGCAAATTTTACAACTGTATGGGGTAATCGCAAAATACCAAAACCTACCATGTAAGAAAAAATTAATATCATCAGTCCCCAGGAGGTAATTTGATCATTGTCATTAATACGCATATGCCCCACCCTCTTAATCAGCAATCTTACTGAGAAAAACCCTCCGGGGTCTTCCAGCAAATATCTTTCTTATTTCGAAGTCCCTAAATGGCGTGTATGAACCGTTACCTGCACATCAATATCAGCCTCGGGAAATAGCTCATCCCAATTTGCCGCCACTTGCTTCCAAACCTTAGGATGTTTCTGGAAAAGATAGCTATCCAGACCTAATAGATCTACATTGAGTACCTGCATTTTTTTAATAGTCCGTTCAATATCCTGCTTCAACTGTTTTTCCACCGATTTATTGATTGCATCAATATCCTTACCCGTTTCTTCTTTTATTAAACTGCTGGGACATTCCGCAAAATATCCATCAACATTAACATGATAACCAAAAGATATATTTTCTTTATCGCCCAAGTACTTAAGCTGAGAATGTGTATCATGTGCTTCAAATACCAGATCACATCCAGGGAATATAAGGCTAGGGGCAATAATTGTAACCCGATCATTAGTTAAATTTAAAAGTAACGCTAACGCATAAGATTCCGCATTGCTTAGCTTTCCTACCATTTTACCATCTTTAATAATGGCAAGGCCCGAAATAATCGTTTCCTTGTTATCTTTACTTTTCTTAACATAAGGAATAAAAGCATTCCTTTTTTCTTTCACACCATAAAGCATTTTATTCAAATTGATAAAAGTTTGCCGTAATTGATGCGCTGTCCTAGGCAAAGAGCTGCGCTCACTTTCCAGCAAATCCTCCTGATATATACCATATAGCTGTTCTTGATAGGGTATGATACTAATCGCATCCCCAGCTTTACCCTCTGTAATAATAATATTGGTTTTCCGAGGAACCACTGGCTCACGATGAAAAAAATCAAGAATGGGAAACAAACCCTTTCTCGCCATTTCTTCACTAATTGCAACTACTTTCAAATGTCCAAAAGTTAGAACCCTATCAGACCTTAGATCAGAATTACGAATTGCCTCTATAATCGAAGCTCCCCTTGTGGAAAGCATCCAAAATTTTTCTGTTTCTCCCGCCGCAAGTTGTTGACTAAAAAGAGGTAATTCAAAGGTAACTGTAAATCGGTCAGGTACTCCCTTTATAGTTTCCGTTTCTTTTTGCCCGCTTTCTTTTCCTTCTATCGTATCAATACCCACAGCCAGCACAAACGCCTTCGTATCAATCTCTTTAGAATCGTAACAACCACTAAACTGGAACAGCAGTAACGATAAAATAATAAATATAATCATATTTTTATACCTTATTCTCACATAACTCCCCTCCAGCTTACGTTGCCGTTCCAATACGTCGAATCATAACGTTAGAATGAATATCAACTTCTACCTGTGGAAAAAATGTCTCATTCCACTGTTCTTCAATTTCCTCCCAAAAGTCAGGATGGGTTTTTTTCAGATAGGAACCATATCCCAACACATCTACGGCAAATTCCTGTTGCAATTTATTATTAGCAGCTTGAACTTCCCTTGTAATCTCTGTTGCTACCACCTTTTCCATCCTTCGTATATATTCCTGTTCTAAAAGATCATGATACTGCCATCCAGAGTGCTCCTGAATCGTTCCTTCCACATTTATTACAATCCCAAACTTAATTTTTCCACCTCTAATATCGACTTCTTTCTTAGAAGAAACATTGTTTATTTCAAAAGTAATGGTTTCTGCCCGCTCACCTAATTCAGAACAAATGGGACAAGATACAACAATCGATCCACCTTCAACCTTATCTTGAATAAACAATGTCCCCCTATTTTCAATTTCCCCCAGCCAGCCCACTAAACGATTATTTTTAATAACAGCAGCACCAGCCAACTTTACTTCATCACCTGCTGATGAAGGAATAACCCGTGATACCAATGCACTCCCATTACGTTTCAAATCTTCAACCAAACACGAAAGCTCCGTTGCTCTAAAACGAGAAGATTTATATTTAACACGGCTCAGAGTTCTTAAATAATCTCCTACGGAATCAGAAAAATAAGGTACGACATTAAGAACCTCAAGCGCTGTCCCTTTGACAATAAAGACATTCATATTTCGAGTCAATTCATGATCACGCAGAAAAAAATCCAGCATCATCCTGATATCTTCCTGTTGCGCTATTTCTTCACCAATCACCAGTACTTTATTCTGTGCAAAAAACAAAGGCCGTTCACTTCGGATATCAGCCTGACGAACCGCTTCAAAAACCGTATTCCCTGTGGTAGCAAGAATCCACGGCTTTTCCAATACGCCACCACCCGTCTCACCCCCTCCTGATAATATGGGCATTTCAAATGATATAAGATATTTTTTCTGTTCATCTTCAGTTTCTATCAGCTTATCGATACCAGTAGAAAACACCATACCACGATGTTCAATCTCTTTTTGATCCCAGCATCCCATCAAACATAATGCCATGATCATACACAAAATCATACTAATGCATCGCTTGAAATCCATTCAGTTCACCCTTCTTTTTGAGTATAGCAATCATAAACAGAATTATGCCGTCACTTATTACTCTTCTTCATGTCCTTCATCCATATCACCCTGGCGATTTCGCTTGGCATCCATATCATCCTGATATGCTCTTGCTTGTTTAGAAAGTTTCGGCATCATATCGTCTGACTTTTCCATCACTTCCCCCTGTTCAGTATCATTCCGATGATCAATGCCGCGATATGTTTGCTGTGGTCGTGAATAGAGTGGCCGGGTTTTTAGAAAGGGTAACGGCGCACGGATAAAAGTATCAAAAGGTGCGCGCGTTTTAAAAGGTGCAAAAGGCTCCATATAACCTACCCCAAATGATTTTAGATTAACGAGATGCGTAAGAATCAATAACATCATTAGAACAATGCCTAAAAGACCTAAAATGGCAGCTGCAAAAATTACCACAAATCGCATAACACGAATCGCAAAGTTCATGTTATAGTTAGGAATTGTAAAAGAAGAAATCGCCGTCAAAGCCACCACAATAACCATCAATGGACTGACCAGATTGGCAGAAACTGCTGCATCACCAATAACTAAACCACCAACGATACTGACCGTCTGACCGATGGGTCCGGGCAAACGGATCCCGGCTTCCATTAGCAATTCTAAGGTAATCGTCATAAGCAACGCTTCAATAAATGCGGGGAAGGGTACACCTTCATGAGCGGCAGCCATAGAACTCACCAAACGAGCCGGTATCATCCCCGGATGAAAAGAAGATAATGCAATATACAACCCGGGTAATGTCAATGTAATAAGGGTGGATAATACCCGTATCCAACGACTAAACGTAGCAAACATCCAACGCTGATAATAGTCCTCAGGAGATTGGAAAAAGGACATAAATGGCGCAGGTACAACCAATACAAAAGGCGTATTATCAACCATAATGACCACCTTCCCTTCCAATAACTGACCCGCAACGGCATCCGGTCTCTCCGTATATTGAATTTGAGGAAAAGGTGTCATCCAATCATCTTCAATAAGTTGTTCAATGAAGCCGCTTTCAAGTATCCCATCTACATCAATCAATCCTAATCGCTTTTCTACCTCTTTAACAATTTGCGGGCTGGCAAGATCCTGAAGATAAGCCACAACCACATCCGTTTGTGTCCGTCGCCCAATAACATGACTTTTAATCACTAAATTGGGATCTCGCAGTCGACGCCGCAGCAGCGCGGTATTGGTCCGCAGCGTTTCTGTAAATCCATCCCTTGGTCCTCGCACAACAGCCTCAGTAACGGGTTCCTGTACCCCCCGATTTTCCCAACCCCGCGCACTCACACAGATCGCTGTATCATGCCCATCTATTAAAAGAACAGCATCCCCGGAGGCTATTGCCAGAAGTACTCTTTTAAAATCTTCCTCTTCATAAATATCGGCTGCTGTTAAAGTCCGACTCAATATCTGTTGGTATATTTCCCGCTTTGAAATACCCGAATTTGGTTTTACTGCTCGTGCTTCCAACATAATTGATTTTAATATTTCTTCATGTATAATGGTTTTGTCTACCAACCCATCAACATAAATAATGGCCATTTTGAATTCTTTATTAGTACCCCCGCTAAATTCTCGAAAGACAATATCACTACTACCATGATAAATCTTCCGGATCAATTCTAGATTGTCACCCAGATTTTTTTTAAAATGACTATTATTAGTCCATTCATTAACTGGACGTCCAATAGGTAAGTTAACTTTTTTATTTCTACTCCCAGGCTTTCGAAGGCCCTTTAAAAATTCAAACATAGCATTTCCTCCAATTTATAAAGATAAAGATATTGGCTAAAAGCTAAAAGCTGAAGGCTGAAAATTAAAAAATCTTTTGTATTATTTTTTACCTTAAGCCTTGAGCTTTCAACCTCTTTTAATCTTTAACTCTTATAAAAAAAGCTTTGTAATCACAAATATTGCTATACCTCCAATTATGTAAGTAACGCCAATATATTTTGTAATTTTAGCTTCCTTATCCAAGCTTTTTCGAATTAATTCAGGACGATCAATAAAATATGAAAACAATCCGCACCCTATTAATAGAAAAATAAAAGAAGGCTTTTGAATAATCCTTAAAGCGCTGTGCAAGATTTCTTCCCAAGTCATATGAATCCCCTTTCTCTTCAAGTATGAGATTACTTTATTAATTTCCGAATATAAGCCGTTTTATGCAGGGACTTAAGAGATAAAGAAGACTCCAATAATAATTATTGGAGTCTTCTTTATTAAAAAGCTATTTAATTTTCTTCGTCATGCCACGTTTCATATCTTTGCGGGTACCATGCTGATGCTCACTATGGAGTTGGGATTCTTGGGATGTTTTTTCGCGGGGACGCGGTCTACCGTCCGGTTTATAAAGCTCAGTCGCAAATTCTTCTCGGGCAAAATCTTTTTTATTACGGTAAATATCTTTATTGTTTGGCATAAAAACCCTCCTTTTTACTGGTTATCAGCTATCAGTTCTTCCCTCTTCCCTCTTCATTTAACTAAATTTAAAATCTATTTTATTTTTCACACATATCGTATAAAATATAAGCAGTAAATATTTCTTAAAATGCTAAGGGATAATCAGAAAATTATTTTTTCTTATCCCCAAAGGAGATAAAAAATGAGGCGTTTTTCAAATTTCGATTTGATTAAAGTTTTTTTATTGATATTTATATTGTCTGTTTTTACATGGATAGCCTGGCAAAAAGGGTTATTTTCTCATCTTAATCCTGAAGATATACAACTTTATCTGATTTCATTCGGTATTTATGCGCCACTTATTTTTATTGCGTTTTACACACTAAGACCATTAATTTTCTTTCCAAGCTCCTTGCTCTGTTTTGCCAGCGGCATCACTTTTGGTCCTTTCTTAGGTACCTTGTATACTGTAATCGGGGCCAGTCTGGGTACTTTTGTAGCATTTGGAATCGCCCGACTGCTGGGAAGAACAACCGTTACCCGTCTACTTCATGGCCGCTTGGCTCATTTTGACCAAAAAGCATCTGAAAAAGGCTTCCAAGTGATTCTTTTTACACGCTTAGTTCCTGTCCTTCCCTTTGATGCAGTAAACTATGGTGCCGGTCTTTCCCAAATCAAGTTTTGTGATTTCGCCCTTGCTACTCTTTTAGGCCTAGCGCCACATGCCTATGTTTATAATTATATAGGAGACGCTTTACTGGATATCGGTTCCCCACAGTTTTATAAGGGAATAATTCTGTTTATCATTATTATTGGTATTCCTGCAATATACCAGTTTGTTAAAAACCCGGCTGTCAGAGCTCAATTGCAAAATATTTTTAATAACAAAAACCCTTTCAGGATCTTTCGAGAGAAGAGTAAAGAGGGAAGAAAAAGAATATAATGCGGGGCATGGTTATACCGGAAGACAATTTTTCTGGCGTCGGTGGGATAACACATTACTCAATTTTTCTACTTATATGCAGTACGCTAACTTTCTCTCTTGTACAACCTTCTTTAGCTTCAGAAATTGGCTGGAGGTATAACCATGCCTGAGCACTAGCTTTCGTACTTCCTTATATTAGAACAAAAAAGCAACTCGCTATAGCGAGTTGCTTTTTTCTACTTATCCATTTGTTTCTTAATTGCCGTCCCCAACCTTTTAATCCCTTCTTCAATCTGTTCCAATGTAGAATTACTATAGCACAAGCGCATGGTATTCTTCACGTTGGAACTGGTATAAAAATCAGCACCTGGCAAATAGGCTACTTTTTCTTTTAATACTTCATCAAACATAGCACCCGTATCCATTCCTTGAGGTAATTCAGCCCAGGTAAAGAAACCACCCCGGGGATAATTTACTTTTACTTCCACAGGGAAATATTCTTTAATCGCATGCATCATAGCATCTCGCTTCGGCTTATAGATGGTTTTTGACTCTTGAACATGAGATTCAAGTAATCCCATATCACAATATTGAGCAATAATGGTTTGCGCAAAAATATTAGGTCCTAAATCCAAATTTTGTCTAATATCCACCATACGCGCTATGAGATCTTTATGAGCAACAGTCCAGGCTGTTCTCATCCCAGGTGCTAAAATTTTCGAGAAACTCCCCAAATGAATCACCCGTTCCTCATCATCTAACGCCTTTAAGAGGGGTAGTTCCTCCCCATCATAACGTAATTCTCCATAAGCATTATCTTCAATAATAAGAATATTATATTTTTTTGAAATATTGATTAGCGCTTCCCGACGTTTTAAAGACATGGTAATGCTCGTCGGATTTTGAAAAGTTGGCACGGTATAAATAAATTTTGGATACTTTCCATTCTGATGTAACTCTTTTATCTTTGCTTCCAAAATATCCATGCGCATTCCTTGATCATCCATTGGAATTCCTACAAATTGAGCACCATAGCTCACAAAGGCCTGAATCCCCCCAATATAACCTGGTTCTTCAATCATTACAATATCACCGGGATTAATGAACATATGTGCCAAAAAAGCTAACCCCTGCTGAGAACCACATGTAATTAAAACATGATCTGCTGATGCCTTCACACCACGCGTTTTCATTCTGCCTGCAATGATTTCTCGTAAAGGTTGATAACCGGCCGCGGCTCCATATTGCAACGCAGCCGGTGCGTTTTCCGTTAAAACATCACTTGCAGCGCGTTTAATATCTTCTACGGGAAAAGCATTAGCAGGAGGCAATCCCCCTGCAAAGGTAATAACATCCTTCATGCCAGCTACTTTTAGAATCAAACCCATATCAGATTCCGGAAGTTGCGTGACCCGATCTGCAAAAACATGATCCCATTCCATCTATAAAACCCCCTTTTGAAATATAAAACTTTAATATATTTAAATTGTTACATAACTCACAAAAACCACTCTTCCAATGCCCCTTGCACCAAGAAAAATGAATCTTGAAACATTTGCCATTAAGTCTTCTATCTATAATGAAAAAATCCTTCCAGTTTTGTCTCTTTTTTGGACAACTGAAAGGATTTTTATAGTTTAATCTTTTCCTACCCGCTACCTGCCGAATGACAGTTAAGGTGTATTTCTTATTGATTATTTTCTTTTTCTTCTTCTTCAACAAATACTTGGTTATAAACAACATCCAACTCATGAACAATATCTTTACTCTGCTCAAGTATTTCATCATATATTGGATACAATTCTGCAATTAATGCTTCCTTATCTCCTGATGTCCATTCACTAGTATTCTGGCGCTTTTCATCAATCACTTTAAAATAGTTCTCCATTTTTTCTACATATGAGGCAAAGGAAGGCGCTAATACTTCAAATCCTTCAAATTCATACTCATAATGCTTTAACTTACCCATTTTTTCTTCAGTTTTAGCTTTATCTTTATCAAAACCCGACCAAAATTTCTCGTTAAGCACAATTTTATCATTCTTCTTTTCATCCTCTAAAGGTTTTACTGTTTCCGTAAATTCTCTGGATGTACCGTTATAGACACTTAATATATCCATATATTCATTGGTTAGACGAACCCGCCCCTTAAAGGTTTTATCCTCATTTTTCTTAGTACAACCCGTAACCATTGTTAAGGTTATAATCAATAATAATAACCATATGCCCATTTTTTTTAATTTTAACATCGTATCTCCCCTTTTACCTTTTGGCTTTAATACAAACTTAACTTTAATATCCCCTAACTTTTCTGAAACTATTAAGTATTATACGCTATTTAGGACAAGGGTACAAGCATTTTAAGAAAGACATCCTTTGGGTACCTTTTAGTCGACAGATCAAATATATTAAGAAATAAAAACAGAAAATTTAGCATGCTTATACAAGAAATCTATAAATATCCAATATCAAAATTAAAATTATTATTGAGAACGTATTAAATATTTTTCATAGAGTTTAATATCAGGGGGCAGTTGGTTAGTTGGAAATAAAAGATTAAGGAATCTATAATTTAAGTTATCAGCTTGGAAATCTATTATAACGTAAAAATAATCACGTTTGTGGTTTAAACATATTTATTTTCATGTTATAATAGAAAATGATATATGTCTGTGGTTAAAATCGTTGCGTTTGAGTCGAGATAAATAGTGTAAATAAAAAACGAGGGATTGACAAGAATCCCTCGCTTCAAATATCTGATTACATACTAGCAGTATTATTTTCCTTATCTTTAGGGAAAATCGTACTAAACAGTGGTGTTAAAATTGCTGCAGTAAGAACTGCTGCATATGTTTCTGTGAAATAAGGGGAAATTGGATAAGCCCCTGTTTTACTCTTAATTGCTACCCAAATAAAGCCCATTGCTGCTGTACAAATCATAGCCCAAACAGCACCTTTGTTGGATACTTTTTTCCAATAAATTGCGAATAATAATACGACAAATAGTGAACCACGTAGTGTATAGGCAAAATATACAAGATCAAGTATTTTCAAGTTTGGAACCATTGCTAAAATGATACAAACAATACCTGCTGCTGCCGTTGTGATCCGTGACATTTTTAACACCTGTGCATCAGTCGCATTCGGACGTAACACACGATGATAGATATCTTTGGTTACCATCGTACCGGAAGCTAGAATGATCGGTGATACTGTTGACAAAATAGCAGCTAAAATAGAAGCTAATATAATACCACCTGCAAATGGGTTCATGTTCATCATTAACGTTGGTAATGCTAATTTCCCACTTTCAAGACCCGGGAATTTTGCTTGTGCATATATCCCCAAAATTACGGAAAAAACTCCAAAAGGTGCAACAACACATGCTGTTGAAAAAGCCGCTTTTCTTGCTGTTTCCACATCTTTTGCTGCCAAGATAGGTTGAATACCCGCTTGTGCTGTACAAGCACCAAGAATAGAAGCCACAATCCAGGATGATACTTTTGGCATACCAATACCAAACCAACTAAAATAGGGAACGGCCGGTAAAGCGGTTCTTAATGCATCCATACCACCAAAATCGCCTCTTACAAGAATAAGTGCTAATATCATACCACCATACATCGCAACCAAATGCATCATATTGGTATTAGCAACTGCCGCCATACCACCACATAGTGTGTAGATGATAAAACCAATACCCAGAACGATAATGGATACAGTATATGGCAAGCCCATAACTGTAACACCCAAAGAACCAGCAGCAACGATTTGCGCGCCACCAACAGCGATCATAACAAAAGTCAAGATCACAGATGAAACGACACGTGGTTTAACACCAATAAAATGTTCAATAATACCAGGAACAGTTACCGTGTCTAAGCTGCGGTATAACTTTGCAAACAAAATTGCTAAGAAAATAATCCCAATACCATTAGCAAAAGTATACCATGCACCAGAAAGACCGTAATCATAACCATAAGAAGAAACACCGATAGTCGACGTTCCACCTAACCACTCACCAACACCAGCAGCCACACAAGCTGCAACCCCCATACCTGAACCATGAAAAGCATCCGCCCCCGTTGCTTGTTTCATAGCTCTAACCCCAATAAAAATGGTGATTCCAAAATAGATAAGAATAATAACAAGTTGCATTGACATAAAAATAAGCCCCCTCTTCAATTATAAATTCTTCATGCTAGCCTTTAAGCAAAAGTTTCCTCTCCATACACCTCCTTTTGCTCCCCCTAGTATTGTCGAAAAATTTATATAGATAAGACAGGGCTTTGATACCATCAAAATCTATGACATTTTTAACCTTGTCTTACCTATTTAAATGCAGTTAGGGTCACTAACTGCCAAAGGTAAAACGGCACCAGCACTTACCACAGACCATATATGCCTATGGATCCATACCTTTTTAAATATTAAAGCTATATTCGCTTCAAACAATAAAATCCCTCTTTTTTTCTCCAAAATTTAAGCTTATTTTGTAGAAAAAAATCCTCTCAGCTATGACAATACCATATTATTGTAACCGTCTATAGTGAGAGGAAAAATATATACATCATCTATACTTCCAAACTTATTATATATAGGTTTTTTACCCTTGTCAATGGCTTATTTCTTCAACCATGGCATCATTTCCCTAAGCTCTTTTCCGACCTGCTCAATCGGGTGCTCTGCTTCTTGTCTGGCTCTAGCGTTAAAGACGGGACGATTAGCCTGATTTTCTAGAATCCAATCTCTGGCGAATTCACCGTTTTGAATACGTGATAATACCTTTTCCATCGCTTTTCTGGTATCATCGGTAACAATTTGCTTACCTACCATCATATCTCCGTACTGAGCTGTGTCACTGACAGAGTAGCGCATTAAGCTTAAGCCGCCTTCATAGATCAGATCAATGATGAGTTTTAATTCGTGCAAACATTCAAAATACGCAATTTCAGGCTGATATCCTGCTTGTGTTAATGTTTCAAAGCCAGCCTTTATCAATTCAGAAACGCCGCCGCACAGAACCGCTTGCTCTCCAAATAAATCGGTTTCTGTTTCTTCTTTAAATGTGGTTTCGATGACGCCCGCCCGCGTCGAACCGATCCCTTTGGCGTAAGCTAAAGCGGTATCTTTTGCCTTTCCGCTATAATCCTGATAAACAGCAATTAATGCGGGTACTCCTTTCCCTTCAGCATACATGCGTCGTACCAAATGGCCGGGGCTTTTGGGCGCAACCATGATCACATCGACATCTGCCGGGGGTAAAATTTGATGAAAGTGAATATTAAAGCCATGTGAAAACATTAACGTTTTTCCTGCTGTTAAATGCTTTACAACTTCACCTGCATAAATTTTTGCCTGCGTTTCATCCGGTGTTAACATTTGAATCACATCTGCCTGCTTTGCCGCTTCAGCCGTTTCCATAACGGTTAATCCGTCAGCCTCTGCTTGTGCCCAATCTTTCTGGCAAGCGGGGATTTTCGCCAATCCCACAACAACATCTACACCGCTTTCTTTCAAGTTTTGCGCTTGCGCATGCCCTTGACTTCCATATCCAATCACCGCAACCGTTTTCCCTTCTAAGTACTTTAAATCCGCATCATGATCATAATACATTTTTGCCATTTTTTGTTCCTCCTCGTTTTTTTGTTTATCGACTTAAGAAATACTATACTTATTCATTTACAGCCTTCGACAGGCAAAAATGATAGCAGGTAGCGAACAGCAGGTAGCAGGTAGGCTTTAATTTGATACGCTCTGCTTTTTTACATCTATCACGCCTTCAAGCTCCTATCACCCTTTATTGTAAATCCTCAAACTATCTAGTCTTGCCCTACCTGCTACCTGCTACAGCAACCGAAGGGAGCGTCCTACCTGCTATCTGCTAACAGCTTGCCGCCTTCTCATCCTGCTCGATCTGCTTAATCAATGCCTTGGGGCCGCGCGCCATGGTAATCTGTCCCGTTCGCATCAGCTCTACAATACCAAATGGACGCAATAGCTCTTCTAATGCACTTGTTTTGCCGCTGTCCCCTGTAATTTCAATGGTTAAGGAGCGCTGCCCCACATCAACCACATTCCCTCGGAATGTCGTTGCGATTTGCATGATTTCTGCCCGCTGAGTCGGGTCTGCCTGTACCTTAATCAATACCAGTTCCCGTTCTACCGTTTCTTCCCATGTTAAATCTGTAACCTTTAATACATTAATGAGTTTGTTGAGTTGTTTTTTTACCTGTTCAATCGTTGCATCATCACCTTCTACGACGATGGTCATCCGTGAAATTTCCGGCTTTTCTGTTTCACCTACAGAAAGACTTTGAATATTGAAATGACGTCTGTTAAACAAACCGGCAATACGAGCTAATACACCCGGTTTGTTTTCTACTAATACGGCAAGCGTGTGTCTCATATTGTTTTCACCTCGCTTAAAAGCATCTCTTCAATCGGTTTCCCAGGCAACACCATGGGGAAAACATTTTCCTCCTGCGCCACTACAAACTCCATGAATACCGATCCCGGGTGGGCAATCGCTTCTTCTATTGCGCCAGATACGGCGCCTGGTTCCTCTACCCGAATGCCCTTGATATGATAAGCGTCAGCTATTTTGATAAAATCAGGCGCTTTTTCCCAGATGGTATGTGAGTATCGCTCCTGATAAATAATCTCTTGCCACTGCCTTACCATCCCTAAAGCGTTATTATTGAGCAAGGCAATTTTGATCGGCAAATCATAAGTCATGATGGTTCCTAATTCCTGGATGTTCATTTGGAAACTGCCATCTCCTGCGATACAAAAAACAGTACGTTCAGGCTGTGCTAACTGGGCACCAATTGCTGCCGGAAAACCAAATCCCATCGTCCCCAGGCCTCCGGAAGTTAAAAAGCTGCGCGGGTGTTTACAACCATAATATTGTGCGGCCCACATCTGATGCTGCCCTACCTCCGTTGTAACAATGGCTTCACCCCCTGTGATACGACTAATTTCTTCTATCACATGCTGCGGTTTGAGCGTACCTTCTTTTTCGTATTGCAGCGGGAATAATTTCTTCCAGCCGGTTATTTTTTCTTGCCACGGGCTTTTATCTGTTATTAAACGATATTTTGGTAAATCTAATTCACTCAACAGCATCGCCAATATGTTTTTAACGTCCCCCACAATGGGAATATCTACTCTGATGTTTTTTCCGATTTCTGCCGGATCAATATCAATATGAATGATCTGGGCCTTGGGTGCAAATCGTTCAATTTTCCCCGTTACACGGTCCGAAAATCGTGCACCTACCGTTATTAATAAATCACATTCCGTAACCGCCGTATTGGCGTAACTGGTACCGTGCATACCCAACATCCCTAAAGCCAGTGGATGTCTTAGCGGAAAAGCACTCACGCCCATTAAACTGGTACATACCGGGATCTGTTGTTTTTCCGCCAACCCCCGTAATTCTTCTTCACCCTGCCCATGTGTCACCCCGCCACCGGCAAAAATAACGGGTTGTTTTGCTTCTATGATCGCCTTGGCTGCCAACTTGATTTGTTTATGATGCCCCATTAGGGTTGGTTTATAACCGGGCAAATGAACAGCTTTCGGATATGAAAATTCAATTTCTTCCTGCCAAATATTTTTAGGCAAATCAATTAATACTGGTCCGGGCCTCCCGCTTGAGGCAATATGAAAAGCTTCTTTAATAACACTGGGCAGCTCTTTTAGCTCCGTAACCATATAGTTATGTTTGGTAACAGGTATGGTAATCCCTACCATATCCGCTTCTTGAAAAGCATCACGTCCTAAAAGCGCTCGTGGTACCTGACCCGTAAATACAACCAACGGTACAGAATCTGAATACGCTGTGGCCAGCCCCGTAATTAAATTGGTTGCCCCCGGACCTGACGTTGCCAGAACAACACCTGGCCTTCCTGATGCTCGGGCATAACCGTCAGCTGCGTGAATCGCCCCCTGCTCATGCCGGGTTAAAATATGCTGAATGTCAGCATCAT
This sequence comes from Clostridia bacterium, assembly GCA_030625885.1. Taxonomy (GTDB): domain Bacteria; phylum Bacillota; class DAOUPZ01; order DAOUPZ01; family DAOUPZ01; genus DAOUPZ01. Next base: position 256 of record DAOUPZ010000010.1, on the reverse strand, counting down.
AAAGGGTATCATAAATATCAATAACTGCCCCACCCGGATATCCAAAAATCGTCTCAACCTGCTCTTCTTGCAAACACTCTATTAATACCTGTGCACCCCTGTATTTCATCCTCTTTCCTCCTTTTCTTTAATATCATTTGCATATTCTATATCTTTTTGTACATTGTATACTCTTCAGAATATTTAGAATTACCAAAATTTTCACACTACTCGGCATAGATTTAGGGTTATTTTATATTTAGAATGGCTCTGGCAA